>NZ_WKYV01000010.1 GCF_009677585.1 Lactonifactor sp. BIOML-A5
GATTTTGGGACGTGTTCTTTCTAGAAAGAACACGTCCCAAAATCAACCCGCCCTGTCCCTTTTTACTTTAAATGTAATTGACTCTAACCAGCTAACCCCGTATAATTGTCTATATACATATAGGTAAGGTATATTTTAATCGAACAATTTATTTATACCACATTATACTGTCTGCAATATCATCTGCAGATCTTGTATCGAAAAGGGGGATTTTATGAAAAGAAAAAGACAACACATGAAAACGCTGTATCTGGCATTCACTGCCGCAGTCTTCCTGGCTGTTCTATGGGCGGTTCCTGTTCTGGCAGGCTCTGCGCCGGCACATGCAGGTGCGCAAATCAGTGCGGAGAATGTCCACAGTCTTACTATTCAGGATTCTGTTACCTGCAGTGACGGCAATACGCTGGTATTTGACAGAGATTTTGCCGAAACCTCCGGCGGGGAGAGGTTTTATTTTGCTGATGTGAAAATAGCAGCGGGTTCACCTTATTATTTTGCCCCTGTCACCCAGGAGGGCTGGACATTTACCACCGGCGACATATCCGGTACCGCCCCGGATCAAGATCTGGTTTTGGTCTTTCATTACACGACAGATCTTACTTCTGAAGAAGTTACCTATGATTATTCGGATGACTCTTACATACCTGAAAGCCGTACCGGCAAAGCAGTGAGAACACTGCAGTTCGAGGCAGAAAGAAATGGCGAACCGTGGCCCGGTATTACACTTAAAACAGAGAGTCCCATTGCCCTGGGTAAATACCCGGGCAGTTATGTACCAGACAGCTCTGCGGAGGAAATGGAATGCTATGAAGAGACAGAACCACTGTCTTTTGTCACCGGAGAGGACGGACGGAACAATCTTGTAACAGAGTTTCCTGCAGCCGGAGAGTCCGGGGATACTGCTTATTATACGATCCCCCAGCTGCAGCTCTCTTCCACCATTACCATGATTTATAACAACGGGATCGGTACGCTCAAAGACCCCTATGGAAATACCTATGGAGGATATTCTCTATATGAACCCTCAGATTCCTTGCCTTCCAGTACTGTCATCAGTGTATTCAATGGGGAAAACGAAAAAGCACTGCAGGCTTCTGTCTCTCTTTCCTACGAAGAAAATACTTACTACTTTACAAGTGATAATGAATCAGATAATTTCTGGCTTCCGGATACTTCCTTTATAACAGAATATATAAAGAAAGGCTGCTCACTGGATGTGGAAAACACGTCAACCGGATCCACGGTCATTGCTGAACTAAATGCAACATATGTAAAGCCTTCAAACCCCGGCTCAACAACCAAACCCCCTGTTAAGTGGCTGATAACCAACAAAGGCCAGCGGCGGTATATCCGCCCGGACGGCACCTACCCCATAAATATGTGGGAATGCGTTGACAGTACCTGGTATTACTTTAACAAAGACGGCTATTGCGTCAGAGGATGGCAGTACCTTCACGGAAAATGGTATTATATGAACTCTGTTGGCGCCATGCAGACCGGATGGCAAAAAATAGACGGTTCCTGGTATTACTTCGACAGTTCGGGAGCCATGCAGACCGGATGGCTTCTTGACGGCAAAACCTGGTACTTCCTGGACAGCAGCGGTGCCATGAAAACCGGGTGGGTGCAAACAGGCGGTTCCTGGTATTATTTTGAACCCTCCGGAGCGATGAAAACCGGGTGGCTAAAAAACGGCAGCTCCTGGTATTTCCTGAAAAATTCGGGAGCCATGCAGACCGGATGGCTTCTGGACGGCAAAACCTGGTACTTCCTGGACGGCAGCGGCGCCATGAAAACCGGATGGGTGCAAACAGGCGGTTCCTGGTATTACCTGGAATCCTCAGGAGCCATGAAGACCGGGTGGTTTAAGCAGGGAAGCACCTGGTATTATCTCACCGGCAGCGGTGCCATGAAAACTGGGTGGCTTCTTGACGGCAGCACCTGGTACTACTTCAATTCCAGCGGAAAGATGCAGACCGGATGGTTAAAACAGGGGAGAAACTGGTATTACCTTACTGGCAGCGGCGCCATGAAAACCGGATGGTTCCGGCAGGGCAGCTGGTACTATTTCCGCACAGACGGAACGATGGCCACCGGATGGTATCTGGATAAAAATACCTGGTATTACGCTAACAGCGGCGGTGCCATGCAGACCGGATGGCTTCGCCAGGGAAACACCTGGTATTATCTCACCGGCAGCGGCGCCATGGCCACCGGATGGTATCAGGTCGGCGGCACCTGGTATTACGCTGACAAGAGCGGAAAAATGTTGACCGGATGGATCAAAGACGGCAGCATCTGGTATTATCTTACTTCCTCCGGTTCCATGGCAAAAAACCGTTGGATCGGCAATTACTATGTGGGAAGCTCCGGTGCCATGTATGTATCGCGCTTTACCCCTGACGGCTTCTACGTAAACGGATCCGGACAGTGGATCCCCATCTCCGGCAGTGAATTCAAGCAGGACGGCCTGCGTTTGGTATCCAGCTACTTCTATCTCACGCTTCCTGAGTCATGGGCCGGCAAAGTGGCTTATTATTCAGAAAAAGATTTCTGGGGGATATGGTATAATGAGACCGCTTCCTCTGCAGAAGGTGAGATATCCGCTGATATCCTGGATGTCTTTGCCTTCAATAGTGAAAGTGAAAGCCTTGCAGGACTCACAGAACTTGAAAACACCAGGAACCATGGACAGCATGCAGGACGATGGTTTATATCCGGCAACAGCACCTCAGATACTATAGATATCAGTATATTTACTCAGGAACAGCAGGAGGAGATTCAGAAATTAAGGACAGAAGCCTCATCCATCCTTGATTCCATCGTGTTCAGATAAGCTTAAATTCGATTTTGGGACGTGTTCTTTCTAGAAAGAACACGTCCCAAAATCGATCTGCCCTGTCCCCAACCGCTTTCGCTACTTATTCCCTATTTAGTTTCTGTCCATTGTGAGTACAGGAAAATGTACCGATATTTTAAAATACCTTTTATATTCAGACTCAGCCTCCAACTTCAAGTTAAGATCATCTGCCATTTTCTTAGTCAAATACAATCCCATGCCAGTAGCTTTGTTTCTGCTGTCAGTGGAATCACCAGTAAAACCTTTTTGGAAGATATAAGGGAGATCATAACTTTTTACACCATTACCATTGTCGGTTATAGAAAGCACAATTTCAATGCCAGTATGCTCTGCTGATATAATAAGCATAGGGCTGTCACTGCTATATTTAATGACATTACTGATAATTTGCCCTAGCATAAATTGAAAGCCCCTGCGATCTGTAAAAACTGTTTCAGCTCCTATTTCATTTTGAACGGTAAACTGCTTTTCTTCGAGAAGCGGAGCATAATCTGCCAAAACTTCTACCAAGAGATATTGTAGATTTAATTCTTCAAACCGATAATCTTTGGTACTGCTTTTTAATCTGGCATAGTAGAGCATCTGTGAAATATCCTCTTGAAATTGATTGCACACATAATCTAATTTAGTTTGAATATCAGATGGGATCTCATTTGCTCGATTATCTAAAATCATGGCAAGCAAAGACAGCGGTGTTTTGGCTTCATGTGCCCAGCTTTCCACATATTCCTCATAATCCCGGAGTTCTTCTGCAAGATTATATTGGATCAACTGTCCTTTTCTCAGAACGGAAGCTAAAAGCTGAATTTGTTCCCTTTCCTGCTGACTGACTGCTCTAATTAGTCGTTCTTCATTGACTGCATCTGGATTTGAAAGGAACGCTTGAAACAGACTTTGTTTCCTCCGCTCTTTTAAATCGGTATAAACCAGCACCAAAGCAAAAAGTGTCAGGCTCCACAGCAAAATCATACCTGCTAATGCCTGAAATGCCTGAACATTGGAAAGCCAAAGTAATAGCGCAGAAAAAATACTTGCAATCAATAACACGAGCAGCCATGGGGCATTTCGTTTTATAGTAGTCCAAAAATGTTTCATAAGTCTACCGCTCTTTCCAGCCGATAGCCCACACCGCGAACTGCCACAATTTTTTGTCTCATTCCCAATGCTGCCATGGTCTTTTTTAATCGGGACAAATTTACCTGTAAAGCATTTTCGTCAATGAACTCCATTGTCCCCCAGAGAGTTTTGCAAAGTTCCTCCGATGTTGCCATGTCACTGGAGAGAAGTGCTTCCAAAAGTTTCCCTTGATTTTTGGGAAGTACCACCGAAGTGTTATGAATATAGAGAGTATAAGTTCCCCGATCCAACAAAAAATCCTGTCCTTCCAGAAGATTTGGACGGCCTTCATATCGTTTAAGAATATTAGTTATCCTTGCAAGAAGCCGCTCTTTACGGCAGGGTTTTGTTAGATATTCATCAGCTCCCAGCCGAAGCGCTTGCAGTTCATCCTGCATCTGATCTCTGGATGTCAAAACCAGAACAGGGATGGCTGTTTTTTGTTTCAAATCCTGACAAATTTGAAATCCGCTAATTCCGGGGAGATTAAGATCCAAAAGCACAAGGTCAGGAATGAGGACTGTTAAATGTTTTACAGCATCTTCAAAGACCGTCACTTCTAATGCCTCATATCCTGCCTTTTTTAGCATACTGCAAAGTTCTTCCCGCATATAAATTTCGTCTTCCACAACTGCAATTTTTTTCATAACAGCCCCGCCTCCTTTCTTTTATTCTTCTCTTTGTGGCTGCATTAACGTCAGCAGATACCGATCACTGGAACGCTTAATAACAGCCATGTAAATATATTCAACTACACAGAGCAGCATAATAATAATTGCAGAGATAGTAAGCATTTTTCCCTGAATACTTTGTGCTTCTGCAGAGAGAACACCAGTGAACAGCGCTTTAACCCCGAACACACTACTGATAGCGGCAACTAAAACAGGAAGCCCCATAAACCAGTTAATTTGTTTTCTTGCAGAATGACACAGGGTTTGATATGTAGCTCCAAGTCGTGCCAGGGTTTGATATCTGCGCCCTGTCCTCTGCTGACTCATTAAAAACTGAACTCCCATAATCGTGTTGGATACTACCAAAAAGATAATAGCAAGATAACTTGTAATATAACTGGCGGCCACCATATAAAAGAGCTGCCTGCCCATGTTTTGGAGATAGCTTTCATATTCAAAGCCTTTTCTTTCTAAATCAAGGGTATCTAACTTTTCATTGATTATAGAATAAGCGTTCATCAATTCGCTCCCCTTAGTTGCCTCTTCACTTAACACACCATTAACATAAACATCATAATTTCCTTGTGTATAGTAAAAGAATTGTTCATCTGGTAAAATCAGAGCAAAATCAAGAGTAATGGAGCGATCCGTCACTAAAGAAACGGATTGTACTTTACCAACCAGATAAATAAGATTACTGTCCATTTCAGTTTGAGGATGTGTGGCAAGGATCTTATTTAGCATAGCATTTCTTGTCTCATTTGTTGTACTATCAGGATCACGGTACACTGCCGCTTCATCAGAGGCAAGTTCTAAAACAGGCTTACCGGCTAACTCCAATAGTTTATTATAGTCTGAAAGGCAGATTATATATGGATAGTCCGCATAGCCTAGATTGTTCAATAGAATATCACGGTCTTGCGACTCCGGCAGTTTATACAGTGATTCCATGACAGACTCCATGTTGAAAACATTTTCGGTTTTACCCGTACTGTAAATGTGCCCCAATCTTATTGGAAACAATTCTGAAAACTGATTTGTGAGTCCATTATCTTCCAGTATGGTCTGTATGCCTGGGAAAATTTGAGCAGGGACTGGTTTATTATCAAACACAATATTATCGTTTAGCTTAAAAGTATAGTCCAGCGTATGCGCATTCGATTGGCTGCTTGTATTTGCAATTCCAATTCCTGCACCAAAGAAGCATAAAGCTGCTAAAATCAACATAGAACTAACAGCTAAAGAAGTAGACTGCTGAATAACATTCTCCTGAATTTGACGGAAATTAAAAATGCGAAGTTTCCCGCCGGATTTTCCTGCCTTAATGAGCAGCGCGATAAATGATCGCATACCATAAAACAGAAGAATAGTTCCTGTCATGCCAAGCAGCAGAGTAAGTAACATCATGGTTGGTTTCTGCCATGCGATCCCTTTAATTGCCATAGCATAAGCAATTACCAGCATAGCAATTCCGCAAACAGAAGAAAGTCCGTAAACAATCCCTGGTTTTTGCTTTTTTGCATTACGAGATGTGTTTGTCAAGAGAGCGCCTATTTCTTGACGGCTGATATTCCCGCTTAAAATTAAAAATGCCATCAACTTGATAACCAAAAATCCAATAACAGTCAGAACCACAGCAGGCAGGGAAAGGGTAAAGCGATGCCCGATAATTCCCATTCCGACCAGTTTGGCAGTAATAAGACTAATCATTTCAGAAAGCAGGACTGCCACAGGAAGCCCAATCAATAAAGCCAGAATACTACTGACAAAGTCTTCTGCCAAAAGCATAGAAAAAAGTTTACTTCTGCGCATACCCATCATCAAATAAACACCGAACTCATGCCTGCGGCGTTCCAGCTGATACTTGCAGGCAAAGTAAATCAAGAAAAACAGTATTCCTAAAGTCATTGTATAGAATACCGGGATCATGAGCAATAGTTTATCTACTGCATCGCTCTCCATTTTCCGCAGGAAGCGCATTACGTCCTGATTAGAGATAGAAAGAATAATGTAAAAAGCTATTATGGAAATTACCAGCGAACTAAAAAACAATCCGTTTTCCTTTCGGTTGCGTTTACTATTTCTTAAAATTAAATTAGAGAACATTACAACTGCCACCTCCCAGCTGAGCCATGACCTTTAAGATACGCTCGTAAAAAACCCGCTGGGTTTCGTCCCCGCGCCGGAGTTCATGGAAGATCACGCCATCCTGAATGAATAGTATTCTCTTGCAAAAGCTGGCGGCGTTGGAATCATGGGTCACCATTAGTATAGTAGCCTGTTCGTTCCGATTAAGGCCAGAAAGTTTCTCCATAACATTCTTCGCGTTTTTGGAATCCAAAGCGCCTGTGGGCTCGTCGGCAAGAATCATTTTAGGATGGAGGATCATGGCTCTGGCGGCTGCTACACGCTGCCGCTGACCGCCGGACATCTGCATCGGAAATCTATCTAGCACATCAACAATTTCTAAATATTCCGCAAGTCTTTTCAAACGCAGGCGGCTTTCTTTTTCAGGCAGATTGTGAAGTGATGTAGGTAATAAAATATTTTCACAGCCAGTGAGATTGTCCAATAATTCAAAATTCTGAAATAAATAGCCAACCTTTTTTCCCCTGTACTCTGCCAGCTCCTTTCCATTAAGAGAACTGAGATTATTCCCTTCTATCGCAATACTACCGCCACTGGATTCAATGACCGTTGCAATACAGTTAAGAAGTGTAGATTTTCCCGAACCGCTGCTCCCCATAATACCAAGGAACTCACCTGGCATGACCTGAAAGGTAATGCCATTCAGAGCCTTTGTTTGGTTGGGGATATTTCCATAAATCTTTGTTAAGTTTTCTATATTTAGAATGGGTTCCATTTTGCTGCCTCCTATGTTTTCTATATAAAATGATAACATAAGGTTTCCTAAAATAACACTTACAGTCCATGTAAGGTTTCATCAGCACAACTTGACGCCGACGCGTTCGCTGCAAAGTCCCAGTCAAAGGTTTCCTGTTAAGGAAGTCATCTCCGGGTTCAGCTCATCATGGAGCAGATGGTACAGCGAATGGTCATACACCCTCTCTTTTCCGTTATCCGTATAACGGTACACCTGACAGGCAGGAATGCTACGGTTTCTGCAAGAATCCGCACACAGGAATACACCGCCGTGATCTGCATGGCCGGCCGCTCATTCACATATTTTCCGTTGGCACTCCTTTCAAAAGATATAGAAAAAGAAAGCACCCCTGAAGAAATGCTTCCCATTCCCACTATATTATATTGTCGTATTTCTCAACTGCACATCTATGTACGGTTCTTTTTCATAAAGTTTAAACTTTCCTGGCATATCTGCCAATTTCAAAATGTTTTCTTTCAGACGGTCAAGCTGCCCTGCCGCATTTTCCGGTTCCACGAGGCTGAATGCAATATACTCATAAATCCCCCGCAAATCAGAATCTGCCTGTTCTGTAAGGGCTATATGGTATATCATAGGCCATAATCCTTACGGATTTCCGCAAACGCCTACGCCGCCGGTTTTGTTTTGCTCTGCACAAAATCCGTATACCCTTTCTCCAGTTCCTGGTTCATTTCTGCTTCTGTCAATGCACCGGCTTCTAGAGGTTTTGCGGCAGGCAGCTTCACATCAAAGGGAATCCCCCTTTGCATGACCACCTGTTTTAAAAAAATATTAACCGCATTGGACACCGGAATCCCAAGTTGTCCAAGCACACTCTCTGCCTCTTCTTTCAGCCCCGGTTAATTAAATTTTTTATATCTGACAAAGATTTCCTTCTCGACATTGTTCAGATTATATCCTAAAAATCAAAATCCCTCTGTCATCATAAACACTTCCGCCAATAATTTCTTCATTTCGTATCGCCCGGTCAAGCGCCATCACCGTTGCCACAGCCCCGTCGATCCTCTCCGTAGACTTCTCCCTATCCGTCTATATATACCTGCAATTATTGTTCTAATTTTGTAGTCCATAACCGTCTACTGCAACTTCCAGAAAAATAAGCACCCCGCTTTCGCGCAGAGTGCCTACTGTCCTATTATATTTAATTACCTTTTAATCTCAATCTGAATCCATTTTCCCGGCAGTCCCGTTTAAATAGCCTCTCTAATTCTCATACAGCACAGACATCTTTTCCTTCACCTGATCCACTGAGCTGTTAAATACTACCGCCAGTTCACCCAAGAGTATTTTTTCCACCCGTTTCAGGTTCTTATCATCATCTGCATTCAGTTTCTTACCTATCGCTAATCTTCTGTGTTCTTCCTGCTTAATTCCTTTGAGCATACGAAAACAGCCGCCGCACTCGCTGCTTTTCAGAACACCCTGATACTCTCTGTCTCTGGCTCTGCTGTCCTTATCATATAAACTGTCCAGATCCCTAAGTTCAGACAAATAACTCTCAGCTTTTTGTCTGCTGATCAGGTTACGCATAGAAATCTTATTGCTGGATGTTTTCACATAGATCGTGCTGCCGTCACTGCAGGCCGGCTCCAGACTATAATATTTCTCATTGGAATCCAGAAAGTCCAACTGGCCGATACTGGCAATCCTATATACGCCTCTGTCTCCATATACTACAAAATCATTGACTTTAAACAATATAAACACCTTGCTTTCTTAAAAGTCCCAAAAAGGGAAAAACTGTTTTCATAAGCATTGCAATGCTATCAAAACAGCCGGTTACTTTATCATTATAACACATTTTTTCAGAAATTTCTATCAAAATGTTCATCAGCCGGAACAGCGGGCGGAAACGGCAGCATACCCGCACTGTAAAAAGGATATTGATTCCACATTTTGACAAATTCCCCGTAATACGGTAAAGTTTTATAGTAAGAAAATCCGTAACAGAAGAGGACATCCTATGAAAGCAAAAATCACGTTTCAGGACTGGTGTGTCAGGAACCAGGAGCAGCAGCTTCTCCAGTTCTACCAGCTGGGCGGCAACCCCATACCGGCGGATCAGCTGGGAAGCTCCGCGGGAAAGGACATCACACTGCAGTGTCCGGTATGCAGCCTGCAGTGGCACACCACACCCAACCATCTCACACGCCCGGGCGAAAATATGACTGCCCCTACTGCAGCCACAGAAAGGCCAGCAGCTTTTATAACCTGGCAGAAGCCTTTCCCGAGCTTCTCCGGTATTGGGACGAATCCCGCAACACAGAGCCTCCCACGCTCTACACCCCCAAAAGCCATGCATCGGTCCACTGGCGCTGCAGAAAAGGGCATACCTGGACCAACATAATCAAGGAACAGGTCCGATCCGCAGAACGATGCCGGAAAAATGGCGGAGAAATCTGCCCTTACTGCAGCGGCCAGCGGGTCTGCCCCACCTACAATCTGGAAATCCTGTATCCTGACGTTGCCTTCCAGTGGAATTATGTGAAAAATGAGGGAAAAAAGCCATCTGACTTCCATCCCTTCAGCCAGGAAAAAGTATGGTGGACCTGCGAGTTTAACCCCTCCCACATCTGGACAGATAAAATCAGCAACCGGACAGCGCTTCTTCGGGGATGTCCCCAGTGTTCCAGGCAGTTCCGCATTTCATATGCCTCAAGAGCCATCTTCTACTATCTGTCCCAAATATTTCCCGGCTGTGCCTGTGAGGTTCCGTTCCGCGACAGGTATATTCTGGACCTGCTGCTGCCGGAAGAAAAAATTGTGATAGAGCATGACGGTTACTACTTTCACAGTTCCGCCGCGGCAGAAGAAAGAGCACGGCGCAAGGATTTCCTTGTGAAAAAAGAAGGGTATCGCATGATACGGATACGGGACTCGAAAGAACTCACAGAGGGGATTCACTATGCCGATCATGTGATCACTTACCCCTGGAGCGAACAGGACGATTATCTGGATCAGGGCATTTCCTATCTGCTTTCTCTTCTTACAGACATAGCCGTCACACCCAATCACAAGAAAGATCACTGGGAAATTGAGCGGAAATACTATCACGAGAGAAAAAAGCGTTCCCTGGCTGTGCGATATCCCCAGCTGGCACGGGAGTGGAGCCAGCAAAACAAAGAAGATCCGGATACGGTGCCGGCGGGCAGCGGCAAAAAAGTATGGTGGAAATGTCCGGACTGCAAAAGAGAGTATGAGGCTTCTGTCATAAACCGGACACAGCACGGTTCCGGCTGCAGCTATTGTTCCAACTACAAGGTTTGTGATTCTAACAGCCTGGCCGCCCGGCGGCCTGAGATTGCCGGGGAATGGAACTATGAAAAGAACGGCAGCCTGACACCGGAACAGGTTCTGCCGGGTACGGAAAAGAACGTATGGTGGAGATGTGCCCGGGGGCATGAGTGGCCTGCTATGATCTACAGCCGCACCGGCCCCCGAAAAAGCGGATGCCCTTACTGCAGCCACCGCAAAACCGCCCCTGAGACCTCACTGGCTTCCCTGAATCCGGATCTGGCCAGTCTGTGGGATACGGAAAAAAATCACGGCCTGACGCCTGAGGATGTCACCCTGAAATCCAACAAGCCTGTCTGGTGGAAATGTCCCCAGCACCATTCCTTTCTGCGCTCTCCCAACAGCCTGCAGAAATGTCTTCCGGAAAACCGTTGCCCGGAGTGCAGGAAAAAGAACGGGCAGCCTTCCCGCCCCTACTTAACCAGCGGCTGACAATCCGGACAGTAATACACAGACCCGCCCATATAGCTTTCTTTCACAATCTGCCCTCCGCAGCAAGGACAGCCGCTGGTCTGCGTGTTTCTGGACATAACAGTGGCATACCCGCCGGTCTGTCCCAGCAGATTTTTCTCCGTATCCCGGCCTCCTTTCTCTGCCATCTCCCCCAAAATCTTTTTCACACTGGCAAGCAGTCCCAGCAGCTCCTCCCGGGAAAGTGTCACCAGCTTTCTCTTGGGGTGGATGCCTGCGTAAAACAGGATATCCTGAAGCGTGCCGTTTCCCAGCCCTAGGAACCTCTGCTGCGTAGCCAGAAAAGCCTTTGCACTGGTATTCGGCTTCACCGACTCAGTAAGCTTCAGAAAATATTCTTCCGTGAACCCCGGGTCAAGGGGCGTAATCCCGGCCCGGTTTTTCAGATAATATTCATTATCGAACTCTCCCTGATGGCAGGCAATCCCCCCGTACATGGCAACGGTAAATACAAGTGCGCTTCCGTCATCAAACGCGATCAGAAGCTGATATTTCTTCGGCGGTTTTTCCCCTTCCTCAAGAAGCCGTACATTGACCCCATCATTGAAATTGAGGTATAACCCTCCCTCAAATGTAATCTCAACAAAGATTCCATAAGCATCCGCACGCTCCACTGATTTTCCTTTTAATAAACTGTCGTATGCATTCACATCCCCATGAAACCAGCAGAACTTATGCGGCGCGGACGGGGGACAGACAGCTGCTACAGTTTTGCCCAGTATATACTGATTCAGCATACTGGCATAGGTGATGGATTCCGGTAATTCTATCATAACTTCTCTCTCCTTTATGTCTTTGATCCCATTTTAACATAGAAACCATGACAACTGTATGTACCCTTTACAGTTCCATGTAAGTTGTCTCAAATTATTGCAAACGGCAAAGCATTATATATTCTTCCTCGTTTTCATCCATAATTACAAATCCCGTTTTCTGATACATTTTTACAGCATAATTTGCTTTTTGCACCGCAAGTGAGGCTTGTTTATACCCTCTGTCTTTCAGAATACGGAGCATTTCTCTCATCAAAGCAGTACCTATTCCCAATCCCCTATAATCTTTATACAAGGAAATGGCAAAGGACGGAGTGTCGTTGTCTATATGTCCGTAATCATTCATAATGCGTACCCAAACTGCACCAACAGCCTTGTTATCAACTTCTGCAGCCAAGCCGATATCGTCGCGCAAGCTGTCTTCTCCCTCTGACATTGTTCTGATTCTATAGTCCATAGCTGCCTCCTGCAATACCAATTTGTTAATCTGATTCTTCTATTCTACCACATATCCGGGAGTGCAGAAATAATGCTTTTCACGCGGGATTTCCGTGGAAGTCTGTCCGCCCCTGCTTCTGGCCACGCCGGACGCCGGGAAAAAGAATACTCCCAGTCACACCTAAATAGCAGAATTACTTGCTTATCCTCTAATAAAAAGGTAGAATGGATACATGTGTGTCTCAGGCACACCTTAAATATAAATAGAATATGCCTGTCCCTCTAAAGGCGAACCGGAGAATACCAATGGAGTTAAAATTTTTAAAATATTTTGTTGAGATAGCCGAACAAAAAAGCATGAGAAAAGCAGCTGACCGGCTCTATGTCACACAGCCTAACCTGACACGGGCCATGCAGAGCCTTGAGGACGAGATGGGCACTAAATTATTTGTCCGCACAAATCACGGAGTTACTCTGACCACAATCGGGGAAAGTCTCTATTTTTATGCCCATTCCGTGATAAGCCAGATGAATGAAATAGAATCTTTGAAGATGAAAGATAAGGAATTTGAGCAGAATAAAATGGCTGTTTCTGTTGGAAACATCGTATTAAAGGATGAAATAATGCTGCATTTTTATCAGAATCTGCAGACCAGACATGCAAATATATCCATACATGAGACATCCGTAGAACGAGTCCTGGAGCATGTAGCCGGCCTGACGTCAGAGGTGGGGATAATCGTTGTGAATACCAAGCAGCTGGCAATACTAAAGAAAATCTGCGATATCAAAGAACTGGAGCTGCATGAAATTGCCTCCAGCCCTTACTACGTTCACGTAGGGACGCAAAACCCTTTTTATCAGGCAGCACATATGAATCCAAAAGATCTTCTCCCCTTTACCTATGTACATCTGCCGGCTGACTACTTTGCTAATATTAATCAGCTTATCTCGCTGGGTGAGATTCGATTAAGTGATTTTGAAAAAACAATTGTAATTAATAATTATCACGGAATTGTCAATCTAATTAAACGCACAGACGCCTTTATCTTCGGTGGAAAGTGGCAGATCGAAGAGCTTGGGAAAGGTCATATCGCCAGTATCCTTCTGGATTACTGCGAAGATTTGGAAAAGAAGCTTCTCTGGGTGAAGCGAAAAAAAGAAATTTTGTCAAAACAGGCGGAAGAATTCCTGGAGATCATTCAGGATAATTACGGCGATACTCCTTAGGGATCCGCGATAACCCCCATTTATCGCTGAGGCATGAGAAACAAGCATTAGTCAAGACTAAATTCCTCCAGTATAATGAAGACAGATTAAAAAAAGAATGTCTAGGAGGACTACATATGTTTAAAAAATTAGGAAAAAAACAGTTATTAGGTATTTTAACAGCTGCGGCAATTGTTGTAACGACAGTTGGATCTTTCGCAGTGTGGGATACTCTCAGCGCATCGAAGAATGCCAGTTTAACATTAGATAAGCCTGTTACCGTAACAGCAGGTGCGGAAGATGTTACATTTACGGCCGGAGCCCGTACGTTGGAAACTGCCAATACCTATACGGCAGACAATTTAAAATTTGATGTCAGCATGGGAGACAACGCAGTCACAAATCCGCAATTAGCATTAGAAACAAAAGTCATAATAGAAGAGAATTCCACAAAAACGGACGTTACAGATGCATTTACAATCAGCTTAAAGAAGGCCAATACAGAATTAACAGGCGGAGTTGATACAACTGTCAAAGATGGTGAAAACCTTTATACAGTGGTACTTACTCCAAATGAGCCAAGTGAACCAAATAGTAACCCAAATTATACAAAGGTACTGGAAGCAGCAACTGCTGGCACGGCATTAAAGGTTGAAGTAACCGGAACATTAAGCGCGGGATCTGGAGAGTAAACAATCCCTTAATTAGCTTATATACATAGAGAAATACCATCTGATGATGGTATTTTTTCTTTCAACCACGTAATACAATGCAGACAGTGCATTCATTAGGAGATCTGACATGAAAAAGGCCCTCAAGCACATATGGAATACTGCATTCGGCATCATTGCCGTTCTGCTCATCCTCTACATAGTGGGAATGCACTTTTTCCCAGACCAATTAAAAGATTTTGTCGGCTACCAGACCTTTGTGGTTCTCACCGACAGTATGGAACCCACTATACCCGTGGGTTCCCTGGTTTTGGATAAAACAATTGATAAGGATCAGGAGATCTCTCCGGATACCATTATCTCCTTTCATGTCAACCGACTGGGCAAGGACGCTGTGTTCACCCACTATTTTAAGAAAAAGGAAGTAGACGACACCGGCAGAGAGCGGTACTACACCCAGGCGGAGAACGCTGACCGCTATGACGACTACGCTACCTACCGGGAAGATCTCCTGGGCACCTATGTGTTCCATATCCCCTACGCGGGCAGGTATGTCCAGTTTCTGCAAAGCCCCTTTGCATTGCTGGAGCTTGGACTTATCATGATTATCTCCATCATCTACCATATCCTGTGGGCAAAGTTTGATCGGGAAGAGAAGGCAGCCCAGTGCGCAGAGTCCCAGGAACAGGAAATCACTGAAAAGACCGATAACAAGAGAGTCTCGTAGTCTGCCCGCCCAATATGTACCTATATCGCCTTCATACACTTTTGTGCAAGCTTCAGGCAAATCGGTTTTGTAAAAAAACTGACAAAATAGGCCACAATCCAAACAGGCACATAGCAGTCAAGAATGCCCGGTATCAAAGCCTGCAGCGGCGCATGACCAAACAGACATACATTCACATAAGTCATGACAATAATCAGCGCCGTTGTATTAATGGTATTTACAATCAGGTTCACCAGTGCGTTATATTTCCAGCTTCCTTCTTTTGCGCCGCATGCGCTGGCAAACCGCATGCCCCAGGGTACGCTGGGAAAGATCAAACCAATGAAAAACCCCGTCACATATCCAATGGGAAGATTTAAAAAGAAAGATTTCCAGTCAAACGCCGGGGCTGCCCCGCTCCAAATGGCCAGCTGCTGCACAAACCAGCAGAAAACAATGGTCATAGGAATATTCATAAATAAATTATTTACAACTTTTGTCGTCTTCGTCATCCGTTACTCCTATATTTCTTCCATTCATCTTCTATGAACGCTAAACGATCATCTCCTACAAGTACGCTGTTTCCCCTCTCGTTAAACATCACCGGACATAATATAAAACCTGGATATCTACCATAGGTATCCATACAGCGTCTTGTTTCCGCTCTCACTGTCTCTTCTGTCGCTGTGATAAAGCTCGGTTCTCCCTGGGAATCCCATCCCCCTTCCACAACAATACGCCCCTTATAATCCTGCAGTATTTTTTCAATATTATTAGAAATCTGCGCACTGTGCCAGGCCTGTACTCCTATATCAACGTAATCATTCAGAACGTCCTCGCATTTACCGCAGGTATGCATCTGAAAAATCAGGCCCCGGGAATGTACATACTCTACAATCCTTTTGTGAAATGGCTTTAACACCTTGCGGTAAGTATCCAGCGATATGAACAAAGAACTCGATGTGGCAATGTCTTCAAAATAAGTTACCATATCCGGGTTATAGGCATCAATTGCCCTGCCCATATAATCAATCACATACTCCGTCAGGTATTCAAATAAATCCATGCATCGTTCCGGTTCACTGGCGATGGCAATCAGTCCCTCCATAAACCCCATAGTATTTACCAGACGCATAAATAATCCGTTCTGACAAAACAAAGTTCTGACCTTGTTAGAGGAATCTATCATGCCATATTCCATTTCAGCAAAACGTTTAAAGTCATACACACTCAGGTCCGGACGTTTTATATACTTTTCCCACTCACAGATATCGTCAAAAAGGGTAAAGCCGGAAGCTACCATTGCGCCCTCCCTGCTCTCTACCCACGGAACGCCAAATAAATCCTTTCCTCCCTTCATCGGTCCGTCAAAATCTCCGGGGATCATTCCAACCAGTTGAATTGCATCTGTTGACAGCGGCACGTATTCCGGCTTTCCCCAATGCAGCACTTCCAATGCGTTCTCTCTTGCAGTCATATTTCTGACTCCTTTCATGCTTATTTTGTACCAATTATTGTTTTTAACAGTAACTTGATTACTCAAATTATATCAACTATAATGGTAGTATCCTACATTTAGAAAGCACAAGATTCATTCTATAATTCGGCATTTTATACGAACTTTGGAAAGGAGCCCTTATGGAGCTTAACCTGCAAATAATTGCCTCCGATATGAAAGATATTTGTCTGAAATCTCATTTCCTTACTTCCTACGATATACGCAATCTGCGTTATCCCTGCTTTTATCAGGAAGGAAGGCCCCTTGATCCTACTGTTTTATATCTTGTAACCCAAAAGCAAAACATGAAAAAACCTCCGGAAACCGGCATTCTGTCTTTTCTATTCCTGCAGCAGCCTCCGGATATTGTCTGTTCCTCCTGCAACTGCCTTATCATTCACCCAAACGTTCCGCCCGAAGAGCTGCTGGTCAGACTGCAGGAACTCTTCGCTTACTATCAGCAATGGGAAAACCAGCTGTACCTTGCCTCTATGAAACAATGCAGCCTCAGCGAATTCGGAAAACTCTCCCTGAAAATATTCGATAATCCCATTCAGTTCTATAACCAAAAAACATTAAACTGTGTATTTGCTGTAGCGGATTCGTCGCGATATAACCTGCCTGACAGTTTTCCATCCGTGGATGAAAACGGCTATATGAGCATGGAGCATTTACTGAATTTAAAACTGGAAAATGTACTTGATACCCTGGCAGTCCGTCCCATGTACATCAAACGGGACACCCTTACTCTCCCTGCTATTATGCAGGATATTATCATTCAGCATTCCCATATTGGAAGGATCATTGTCCTTGAGGTGCACAAGCCGCTGGATGAAAGAGATATGGCACTTGTCATGGTACTCACAGAGCACATCCGGCAGTTTCTGCTGCATAATCCTGCGCTCTACGGTGCACATTCCCGATACATAGACCGTACGCTTTCCAGGCTTATCTGCGGGGAGCATGTTAAAGACGCCACTATTGTATCCGCGCTGCAGTTTCTTGAGTGGGAGCCGCAGCATGAATACTTTTGTCTCACTGCCAAACTGCCGGAATATGATCACAGCAGAAATTCACTGCACATGTTAGCGGTCACAATCAGCAGCATCACAAAAAGCAACTGTTTTTTAATCCATGAGGATTCTTTAATCTTCCTCTTCAATTTAACGGTATCAGGTTTGACAAGGGACGAACATCTGAAAACACTGCTGCCTGTTCTTCGGGATAATCTTCTTAAGGCAGGCATCAGCACCCCGTTTAATGATTTCAAACAATTATATAATTACTATAAGCAGGCTTCCATAGCCCTGCAGACAGGGGTGCAATCGGATCCTTCCTTCTGGTATTTCCGCTTTGAAAACTACGCTTTAAAATATATGGCGGCAAAGATTTATCAAGATATGGAACCCACCGTACTCTGTCCGGAAGGTCTGGTTCAGTTAATAAAGTATGACCGCAAAAAGGACAACCACTATGTACATATATTAAAAACATATCTGGAATGCAATATGAATATCAGTGAAACAGCTAAACGACTGTACATGCACCGAAACACCCTACTATATAAGCTGGAACGCATAAAGGAAATTCTGGGAGTTACTTTGGAGAAACACGAGACAAGGCTTTTGCTTATGCTGGCTCTGTATATCCTGGAAAATCCGGCATAGATAAAAGAAAGGGAAGGGTGTGGCTCATCTGAGTCTCCCCTTCCCTATGCTGTCCTCCGGGCGTTAGCCCCGATACAGCGAATACTCCCCAAGAAATTCCGCCGCCTGCTCTGCCGTTTCAAACTCTCTTTGTTCCCCTGTAATGTACTGCACTGCGTCCTTCCACTCCCGCAAATCATATTCCCGCGCATCCAGCCCCCGGATCACATGCTGGATACAGGGCAGTTCCCAAGGCTGGTGCAAGTCTGACAGAAAGCCGCATCCCATTCTCCCTGCAATCACTTCCAAAAGCTCCTGTCTTCTTTCTTTTTTCTCCATTATCCTTCCTCCCGGCAAATCATTTTTCTTTTGGCAGCTGTATCTTTAACCGCTGTTTCATCCCGCTGTTCTCCCTGAAAACAACTTTATAGCGGCTGTCTTTGGGTGTCCTGGGGGAACCCTCCGCCACAGCCCCGGTGCGCAGTTTTACACTGAACACACCGAATTCCGTCCCCAGATCTACCTTATGTCCCCGGGCCAGCTCCTCCACAATTTCACTTAAAAATAAAGCAATGATCTGCTCCGTCTGTTCTCTCCCGCATCCGGTTTTCCGGCTGCATACTTCTAACAAATTGTCCAAGAATATCACTTCCTAACTCTTTTTTGCTGCTTTCCTCTGGTTATGTTATGATGTCTGTTGCCAGACAGTTATTAACTCATTCTGCAAAACACCCATCCGGGGAATACTAATCTTATAAACCCAGCTTATCAAATCAACGGAGGTGACCCTTTGCAGTCAAAACTACATGCATACGAGATTGTCTATACAATCCTAAAAGAGCAGATTCTAAACAGTCAGCTGGAATACGGCAGCCAGCTGCCTTCAGTCCGCCAGCTTGCCCAACAGCACCGCGTGGGCACAAAAACCATAAAAACCGTCCTGAAGCTTCTTCAGAGGGATGGCCTGATCCGTACCCGGGAGAGACAGCGGGCTGTGGTTATCTACCAGGCGCCGTTTCTAAAAAAGGAAAATGCCTCTGTCCGATCCATTGTCAGAAAGCGCACGGCCATCTTAGACATCTACCGGACTATGGAACTCCTCATGCCTGAAATCCTCGCTTTCTGCGCCAAATCAGTCAGCGTATATGAACTGCCGAGCTATGAAAAGGCTGTGAAATGGATCAAACGGCCCAGACTCACCGGGAGCTGGCAGCTCTGCTCAAATATAATACATGACGTACTTCTCTCCTCCGGCAACTTTCTTATCAGCAGCTTTTACGCATCCCTGGAGATCTACGCGGAAGTACCCTTTCTGGCAGAATACCAGCGCCTCATTACCGGCTATACTCCATATACCGAATTACACCACGCGGACTGGCTCTTAGATTGTCTGCAGTCCGACAGTTATACGGTACAGCGCAGCTTTGCCGCCCACTACCGCGCGGTCCTTCAAACTGCGGAAAAATCCTTTGACCTGCTGACGGCTCTGCATCCGGATGTCAGAGATGACGGGGAGCCTGCCTTCAACTGGAACGCAGGATGGGGATGGGATTCTCTCTATAAAAAAATCGGCAGGGATCTGGTAGAAAAAATCGGCACCGGCATATATTCTCCGGGAACGCTGCTTCCATCCCAGTCCAGTCTGGGAAAAGAATACCAGGTGTCCTTATCTACCATACGTAAAGCACTGAAGGTCCTTCAGTCCCTGGGGTTTATCGAGACCATCAACGGCAGGGGAAGTGTGGTGCTCCCCCACGAAAAATGGCGAATCCACCAAAGGTCCCGGCATCCAAACCACCGGCAGGATACCTTTATGTTTTTATGCGGCCTGCAGCTCATCACCTTCCTCATCCGCCCTGTCGCTGCATTGGTCATTGACCGGCAGGACACAGCGCTGGAGCAGGAACTGCAGGACCGTTTCGCCCGCTCTCCCAAGAGCTGTCTGAAGGAATGGATGGACTGCCTGCTGCCCCGCGTGCCTTTGTACCCGCTGAAAGTGATTTTAGGAGAAGTCACAGACATCTTAAATTGGGGGTATTTTTATTCCTTTTACACCAGTACCAGTCCAAGTATGCAGAAATTAAACAAACTGGGGGAACACGCATTTCTCTCTCTGCAAAAGGGAGATCGGGAGGGCTGCCTCAGGGATCTCAACGAGGGATATATGTACCTGTTTCAAACCATTCACAGCTCCTGCATCCAAAGAGGAGAATCCGGGGCCGGACTGCTGAAGGTTCCCTAAAAGCTATAAGGGCGTCTTCGTACTGCCAAAGGGATAGATTCCCAGACCCTCCAACCGCATTTTTCTGTCCTCTGCCACCTTTCCCCTGGTAAGCGCCGTCCTCTGAAGAGAAATCCAGTTTCCCATGCTGCGCCCGTCCGGCGCCTTCACGGAGGGTCTCAGGGGCAGACAGCCATACTGGTTTTTATACTCCTCGATCCACCGGACCATGGCATTCCACTTTTCCTCCCTCACCCGGTCAAGCCCCCAAACCATGGAAATCTGTTCCAGGGCTTTTACCTGCTCCCGGGACAGCGGCCTGCGGCCATTAGCGCCCCAATACCGCTCCCGCTGTACAAAGATCCAGCTCCCCAGCCGGTCCCCGTCTGCAGTTTGATAGGAAGCCGGAACCAATAGGTTCCCGTGTTTCTGGTAATACATCTCTGCCAGCCGGAGCCAGTCCTTCCAGTCTTTTCGCTCATAAAAGCTCCAGATCATGTCAAAACGCTCCAGATCCCGTATCTGCTTCTCTGCCAGATAACCTCCCTTGTACTTTTTCCGCTGTTCTTTGATCCAATAGCCCAGCTGACATCCGTTTTTAGCAGTATAATCTGTGGGCACATCCAGGTCCCCATATTCCTGATGATATTCCTGCACCATAGCCATCCAGGTCTCCCACGAGAGCCGCTTCTCCAGCTTCCACACCATGCCGATGCGTTCCAGCGCAAGGCAGCGTTCCCGGTCCAGGGAGGACGGAATCACTCCATTATGCATGGCTCTCTGCCGTTCAATCCAGCGTCCCAGGCGATACCCGTCTGCCGTCACATAGTCGTGGGGAACCAGCAGATTCCCAAAAGTATCCGCATACGCCCTGGCATTCTGATACCATTCTTCCCACTGTTGTCTTCGATACGTTCTCTCTCCCATATCTGTTACCGCATCCTAATCCGCTTGCCGTATTTCTCCCCCAGCCAATGCCGGAGGGCTTGACTGCCGTTTACTCCTTCAGGTATTACATAATATTCATTATGTGACATTCTTGCCGGCTAGTACATAAATATTGTGTCACATATGAATAATTCATACTATATAATAGCACCAAACGTCTTTTTTCTCAAGGGAAAATAGGCGTTTCAGGGCGTTTTTTAAAAAAAGGCAGCAAAAACAAGCCGATGGTGAAGCATGCTTCTGTCGGCTTTGTTTCTGCGCCTTTTTTACTATTTTCCGACATATGAGCAAAAGTATCCGGGCCCTTTTGCCTGGCTCATACACCCCAATAGGTCACATAATGAATATTATGTTGTGAGCAGTATCTTTTGTACCTGTTCCATACGGCTGATATGCTGATCCCCGGTCTCCATGGTGTAGATTCTTGTGGTATTTATGCTGCTGTGTCCAAGCAGATCCGCCAGACGAACGATGTCTTTTTCTATGCTGTAGAAGACTCTTGCAAAAAGGTGCCTGAGATTATGGGGGAAGACCTTTTCCGGCGCCACCTCCGCTGTTCTGCACAATTCTTTCATCTTTCTCCAGATATAACTCCTGTCCAGGGGTTTTTTATTTTTCCCTAAAAATACCGGACCGCTTTGAAGACCTGTTTTTTTCATATACTCCTTGAGCAGCTTTTGCAGAGGTCCCGGAATAAAAATGATCCGTGTCTTATTCTTGCAGTTTACCGCTGCTTTTCCCTGGTACACTGCTTCTGCCGTGATATACTGCAGCTCCGAGACACGGATTCCCGTCCCGCAGATTGTCTGCAGTACATAGGAAGTCTGGGTGCCCGCTGCCGCCTGTACCAGACGCTTATATTCCTGGCGGGTAAGTTCCTTTTCCTCCCGGCAGAAAATCTGCCTCTGGATCTTCAGAAGTCTGACACAGCATTTCTGCATGCCGAAAAACCGCAGAAATCCGTTTACTGCCACGAGCATAGAATTCACACTTACCGGGGCATAGTTCTGCGCCAGATATTCTTTGTAGGCAATGGTCTCTTCCTTGCTGACGGTACGATCCTCCAGAAATGCGAGAAAATGTCGGATATCCCGCATATACTTTTCAAGAGTTGCCTGACTTTTCTCCTCTTGTCTCAGGCATTTCTCATACACAGATAATTCATGATTTGTGATACGCTGCATGTATATTCCTCCAAAATCTATTTTTACATATTATCATTTCCGACACATGCAATAATATGTAACTATATAAAATCAAATCCAGCCGGAGGTATGAGCTGACGCGGAGTATATCGTTCATATCCTGGTCATGGGATTTTATACTAGATATTGTAAAAAATTCCATACTGTAAAATCAACGCCGATCTGTGACCCTGGGCATAAAGGTGAGGCGGCTGCAGACATGAGAAAAGACACCTCATATCTGAAGTGTCCTTTCATCCTCTGTAGTAAAGGGGCGTTCCATATTTCCGAAAACTTAGCGATATTGCAGATAGTCTAAAAACCGTTTCACTGAGAGAGAAGCTTTTTTCTTACTCCGAAGAGCAATGCCTATTTTTCGGTATGCGGGAACATCTAATTCTTTTGCGATAATCCGATATGGAACACGCTTTAGAATCAATTCCGGTAAGATACTGATGCCAAGACCGCTTTCCACCATTGACATAATCGCGTAGTCATCCCATGTGGTAAAATGTACTTTAGGTGTCAAGTTACAGCGTTCAAATATTTCTGAGACCTCAGCTTTGGCGCCCTTTTCCAAGAGCATAAACGGTTCGTCACAGAGGGCCACAACCGGAAACTTCTCAAGGTGTGCCAACGGGTGATGTTCCGGCAATATGGCGAGCAGTCTGTCCTGCTCTAAAAAAATCGTTTCAAATTCAGGGCAGGTTGGCAAACGCAGGAAGCCGCAGTCCACACGTCCGTTCAATATCCATTCTTCAATTTCCGTATAGTCTCCAAGCAGCAGCTCATAATCAATGTTCGGGTACACCTTTTGAAATTCTCTGATAATTTTCGGAAGCCAGTGTGCGGCCACACTGGAAAGCGTACCGATACGGATAAGTCCCGATTGCAGACCGTTCAGTTCATTCACTTCCATTTGCAGCTTCTCATATTCCCTGCAGACATTTTCTGCATGAGGAAGCAGCTTCATACCGTCGCTGGTCAGCTTTACACCGGATTTTCCTCTCTCCAGCAAAACGAGTTTCCACTCCTTTTCCAAGTCATTAATCATACGGCTAATGCCAGATTGAGAATAGTTCAAACGCTCAGCAGCTTTTGTAAAACTGCCGTATTCAACGGTTTTAACAAACGCCATGTATTTTTGAATATTCATATCCATATGTATCACCCTGTTTTTAATATCTGGTTTTATTATGATTCCCATGCTAAACATTCGCTTTTGTAATTATATGATAAATGGTAGACTGTAAACAAAATAAAGTCAAGCAGGAGTGTGTGATATGGGACTTTACCAAAACAGAATCGTGATAAAGGTGGGGACTTCCACTCTTACAAATGAAATGGGAAAAAGCGATCTGCGTTCCTTTGACCGGCTCGCATGTGTCCTGTCTGATATTCAAAATATGGGCTATGAAGTAATTTTGGTATCTTCCGGCGCAATTGCAGTTGGAACAAATAAGCTAAAAATGAAAGAGCATCCTTCCAGCATGCGGATGAAACAGGCGGCAGCCGCAGTAGGTCAGTGCAGCATTATGCATCTGTATGACAAATTCTTTGGGGATTATGATAAAACAATCGCCCAAATTCTGCTAAATGCGGAAGATATTGAACAGGAAGAAAAAAAAGAAAACCTGACAAATACCTTTAATGCGCTTCTTGAAATGGGAATTATCCCCGTTGTGAATGAAAACGACTCCGTAAGCTATACGGAAATTGAGTCCGCCGAAAGATTGTTTGGGGACAATGATATGCTTTCCGCTGTTGTTGCGGTTCTATGCCGGGCAAAACAGCTGATTATATTATCCGATATAAATGGTCTGTACGACGCAGATCCCCGCCTTTACCCAAATGCAAAGCTGATAAACCGGATCGAGCAGATTGACGAAACCGTATATTGTCTTGCAGGCAGCGCTGGTTCCCGCCGGGGTACAGGCGGTATGCGCACAAAGCTGCAGGCTGCGTCTCTTGCCACAGCTCAGGGCATTGATACCATAATTGCCAATGGCAAAAGACCGCAGTCGATATACGATATTGTCAAAGGCGTAAACGCAGGTACGCTATTTGTGGGGAAATAATATTTCCTCTCCCCACTGTTCCATCTTCCTCTCGTACTCTGCTTCCAGATGTTCCAGCCTCTCTTCTACCTCTTGCGAATACTTCTCTGCATTCAGGTTTCCCATCACGGCACGGATCAAAGGCTCATCCAGATGGAGCTTCCATTCCCCGTCTTTCTGATAAAGGGTGGCAGTGACCACTTCCGTACGGGTTCCTTCTGCCTGCTCCAGATAAGTAAGGACCCTGCCTTTGTCATAGTCTAACTCGGACAGACTGCGTACCAGCTGCCCCAGTCCGGTTCCGTCAACTTTGATCATATCCTCCATTATGTGAATCGTATAATGCCCCATAACGTCCGTCATATCCGTATTGGTGATCTCCAAATCAATCTCTGCTTTATCGCCCTGCCTTCGTACCTCACCCAGATTCCAGGACAGGTTTCTGACAACCTCTTCTGCAAACCGCTTATTGGCCTTGTATTTTTTCCCTTTTTTCATCCCCGGCTGCTGCAGCTCGTTAAATATCCGGTATTCCCGTTCTGTGGGAATCCCCAGCCAATTTTTATAGGTTTTTACATAATTGTCGGAATATTGGTTACATGTTTTGAAATCCAGCTCCTTTACTGCCTCCAGGACATTTTCCACTGCATCTGCAGGAGTCCCGGCCTTTGTCACACCGCCTTTTCCTCCGCAGGCAGTCATACACAGGGACAAAATCACAATGGTCAGTATTCCTCTGCCGGCTGCTTTTTTCATGGGCGTTATCCTCCTCTGCTGCTCTTTGTTCTAACTCCCATAGTACCCAGTCCCCTGTGAGGATTCAACAGGGAGAGCACCATTAGACGGTCAGAAAGCAAAAAAAGGCGCCTCTTTTCGGCAGACAGACGGCATTACTGCTGCACAGGAAACATGGCCGCGAAATAAAACCATCCGTCCCTGCACTGCAGTGTACTTGTTCCATGATTTTTCTTTATCACTTCTTCCACATTAAGCAGCCCGATTCCATGTCCGGGTCCTTGTTTTCCGGAATTCACCACCTTATTTCCCCTTATCTCCACAGGCTCTTTTACCGGGTTTCGGACGGAAAGGATCAGCTGTTCCTCTTCCTGTATCATCTTAAACTGTATCACCTTTTTTCCGCCTTCCAGCTTTTCACATGCCTCTATGGCATTGTCCAGCAGGTTTACCAGCAGAGTAACCAGGTCCTCATCCTCCATTGTCAGTCCGGAAAGAGCGTTTACTGCCAAAACCATGGCAATGCCCTTTTCCTCTGCGTACCGGTATTTTTGGTTTAATACTACATTTACCACCGTGTGATTGGCATTTACCGTATCTGCGCTCTTCTTAAGGCTACCCGCCAACTTTGCCACATAGCCGGCAGTCTCCTCTTCCTTTCCCTCTGCCAGCAGCCCCTGTATGCAGGTGAGCTGGTTTTTATAGTCGTGGAGGAATTTTCTCTGCTGCTCATAGCTTCTTCGCATGTTCTGATACACAGCCATCTGGTTCCTGGTCCGCTCCTGGGAAAGCCGCAGGTTCTGCATCTCCTCTTCCTTTTCCAGGATATCTCCTGTAAAGTACAGGGAAATTGCAAAAAACACCCCAAACCCCATAATTACTACAAGTCTTGCCGCGGCATTCACTGCGCTGCTGTCCCAGAGCACCATACTGAGAGCCACAGCCACTACCATGCAGCATACTGGCAGATATCCGAAACGAATCCATCCAGCGCCTGAGCGAAGCCGGCTTCTCCTCCTGCAGCGGAAATGAAACAAAAGCGTAAGTAAAACCAGAACCCCTATGGCCAAAGGCTCTATCATCTGCTCCGGGATCACATGTCCCCAGGGCAGAGCATAGAGCACCGCCCCGGTGAATATCTCCGTCATCCAGAAAACTGCACAGAGCAGCACCGTCAGTACAAAATTCTGCAGAATCCTGAGCTGATAATAGATCTGTGCCACTATAAAGACAATCAGTATCAGACGCACAGGCTGAAGAATAAAGGGAGGAATCCGGGTAAATGAAATCACCAGAAATCCCAGTGTGAACCCCAGCAGGCTTGTGCTGCCGAGCCATTTCACCTTCGGTCTCCGCCTCTTCGTCAGTGTCTCAAAGTAAATCTTGCAGCACAGCCCCATCAGCAGGGATAATCCAAGGCTTCTCAGCACAGTTCCCATCACAATGCCCCCTTATAAGCCACAAACGCCTCTTTTACCGCCTGGTATCTGCGGCGGGGTACGGAAAGCTCTCCTCCCACATCCAGCTCGGCTTTGTAATTGCTGATTCTTTGGATGTGCTTCATATTCACCAAATAACTCTTGTGGATCCGCAGAAATCCATGTCCCTCCAGCTTCTTTTCTATGTGATCCAGCTTGTCGTAAATGGTAAGATTTATCAGCTTTGATTCCAGACAGAAAAAGACTGCTTTGTGCTTCCTGCTCTCAATATATAAAATATTGTCCGTGTACAGCCTCTGTTCCCCCTCCAGAAAGGAGAAGGATACCTGCCGCAGCTGCCGCTTTCTCAGTATGGCATCCATACATTCCTCCACTGCGGTGTCCAGGGTATCTTTCAGAATATACCGCACGGCATTTACCTTATAGCCTTCCAGGACATAGTTGAAAAATGCTGTGACAAACACAATCTCTGTCCGGGA
Organism: Lactonifactor sp. BIOML-A5; assembly: GCF_009677585.1. Classification (GTDB taxonomy): domain Bacteria; phylum Bacillota; class Clostridia; order Lachnospirales; family Lachnospiraceae; genus Lactonifactor. The sequence continues at coordinate 27,322 of NZ_WKYV01000010.1, forward strand.
CTGAAAGGCGCGAATCTGCTGGGCCGTCTCAATGCCGTCAATGGCATTCATACTAATGTCCAGAAAAACAATGTCATATTGTACAATATTTTCCCTGCGGCTCAGAAAATCCTCCCCGGAGAGAAACCGAGTGATGGCATACTCCAGCTGCCGCTTCTTGAGATACCCTGCCAGAAGCGTCTGTATTCGGTCTCTGTAATACTTTTCGTCATCACATATAGCAATTTGCAGCATAAGAATCTCACTTTCCGTCAGTTATCTAATCCAGCGGCCATCGGCCCCTACATAAGAATTTCCTACCCAGGTGTTAACTGCCATGGCTCCGCTTCCGTTAAAATAATACCAGTCCCTTCCAATCTTCTGCCATCCGGTCTGCATCGCTCCGCTTCCGCTCAGGTAGTACCAGGTCTTTCCGTCCAGTACCCAGCCCGTCTGCATCGCCCCGCTTCCGTTCAGGTAATACCAGGTTCCTCCGATCCTCTCCCAGCCGGTCTGCATCGCCCCGCTTCCGTTCAGGTAATACCAGGTTTTTCCAGTCCGCAACCAGCCCGTCTGCATCGCTCCGCTTCCGTTCAGATAGTACCAGGCGCTGCCGGATTTCACCCACCCGGTCTGCATGATACCCTCCGAATTCAGATAGTACCAGGTTCCTGACGGCCGGATCCAGCCGGTCTTGCGGTACCCTCCCTCATCGAAATAATACCATTTTCCGTCAATCAGTTCCCACTTGCTTTTTGGATAGCCGCCGTGGGCATAGGCATACCACCATCCCCTGGCATCTGACCGCCAAACCCCTGAGATATAGATGGCAAATTCTTTTATCACAGTCCCTGTCCAGCTGCCCTTCCCTGTAATCACAATCTTTCCGGTTCCCGGGTTCTTATTGTCTCTGTAAGAGAGCGTATAGTCTGTTCCTTCGATCAGTATATTTCCCTCTGCATCTTTTACCGTTACAGACGGCTTTATCTCTTTTCCTGTGTAGACTGCCTTCTCCGAAGAGGTGACAGACGCCGTGTTCAGCTCCTTAATTTCTCTCTCATGATAGGTGAGATACAGTTCATTATTATAGATATCCAGCGTCAGCTCTGCCTCAGGAGCATCTGCCTCATATCCCTGGATCGCAATGGCTGCTTCCCTCACCGTCTCACCCGCCGTCCCTTCTCTGGTGACGGAAGGGCTGATAAATCTGCCGTTTCCATCTACATAGTGCACAGTGTAGGATACTTTATCGGGAAGGATTGTAATAGGATAGGAAGTATTTTGATCTCCATAAAACACCTGCACGGAGCTTTCTCCGATGGTCCGCGCAGTCACGGCAGCGGTCCATCCCTCCCGGATGACTTCAGAAGCTCCGCTGCTGTACTGCACCGTAAGCTCCATACCGGCGGTGTCAGCGTCGTCAAACAGGCGGTATTCCAGCTTATCCGGCAGTTTGCTCACCGATATACTCTCCACCTTAGGTTCTTTGGGTACGAAAGCAGATCCGCTTTCTTCTGCGATCACCTCCCCTGAGGTCCCGGCAATCCCGGCGACTTCGGCAAGGGGAGCATTCTCAAAGCATTGTTCCCCGAATACGGCATTCTCTGAGAGAATTCCCATTCCTTCCAGCGCCGTACAGCCCGCAAAGGCCCGGGCGCCCACGGCGGCTGCGGAATAGGGGATCTCTGTCTGGCCCAGGCTGACACAGTTAGCAAATGCTTCCTCCCCGATCTCCCTGATTCCTTCCCCCATAGAGAGGACGGCAAGACCGGTACAGTCCGCGAAAGCAGACGCCTCCACGGTATGCACCCCGCTTCCTATATAAACCTCTGTCAGATTCGTGCATCCCCGGAAAGCCTGGGATCCTACGGCTATTCCCTCCGCCTCGATCACCAGTGTCTGTATATTGGTATCCCCCAAAAACGCATTGTCTGCAATCCGGCTCACCGGATATCCCAGAACCTCATGGGGAATGACCAGGTGCTTGGGCGTCTCCTCCAGCGCATATCCAGTCACTGTAAATGTTCCGTCCCCGTTTGGTATCCCCTTCAGATTCGTTGCCTCATCCCTCAGAATCTGGGCTTTGCACATTTCCAGATATTTCTCTACACTATATTTATCGTATATGGTCTGGGCATCTTTCAGTCTCTGTTTGGTGCGGGTATAGCCAGGTTTGTCTACCAGCTTTTGTGTCAGTGTAATGTCCCGCTGCAGAGACTTCAGGTACGTCCCGTAGAGGATTTTATATTTTTCTATCTGATCCTCTATGTCATCCGGACACACGCCCTGATTTTTGTATTCCAGAAACGTAATCTGCTGTCCGGTAATCAGCCTGGCGCGTATACAGTCAGTAAAAGAACGCTGTATTGTGGCTTTTATGGTCTTATCCGCATTGGGAAGCATAAGGCCCATAATCTCTGCGGTTCCCGCCACAACCAGCTGTGCCACCATAGTTACCGCCTCTTCACCGGCGCTTCCGCTTTTCCAGAAGCGGCTGACCAAATTTAGCAGTTTTTCATCTGCATGACCGGAGATCCACCCTAAGGCTTTGCCGGAAAAGAACTTCTCCAGAAAGAATGCTGCGGGTGTGTTCTCATTGAGGCTGATCTCCTTTTCCAGAAGATCCAGTCCCCGGTACAGCTCCGACTGGATGCCATACTGTCTGCATTCTTCCTTTAATTCACCAATCAGCGTCTTATCCGTCTCAAGGAGAAGAATGCCTGTCACTAAAATATCTCCCACAGACAGGGCCGAATTCAGCTTCTTTAAGTCCTTGCTGATTCTTCCGAAATCACTTTCACACTGCTTCAGCAAAGAGATGCACTTCTTCTTTGAGAGATCCGGGACTGCCTGATGGAGCGCATCCGCCCAAAGCTCCACATTAATGGTATCTCCTGCCTCCAGGATGGCGTTCAAACCCTTCAGTTCCTTCAGCACTTCCCCCGTTTGGCTCTTCAGGCTGTCAAAATAGCGTTCCTTCTCTGACAGGTCACTGATAAACTCCTGGGTCTGTTCCTTGAGGAGCTTATCGTAGAGCCGTTCATAGGGGCTGTATGGCAGACCAAGTATATCGCACAGTATTCCCAGATGCTCCTCCAGCAGAATGCTGGTGCCCCCTTCCTTCAGCGCGTACTGGTATGAAGACAGAAAATTATGCTTGTACACTTCATCCAGGGCGCCGGCTGTAGCGTCCCACATGAACTGCTCCACCTGAGAAACGGAAGTATTGCTCAGATACTGGGGGTATTCTGTAAACAGCTCCAGATCTGTGATCTCCCGGGACGGCTGGGTGTCAGAAATGGTGGGATCCGGCCTGTCCAGCATGGTCCCCGGCTCCATATACTTTAGAGGCGTCTCAATGGCCTCTGGAGCGCCGTCCATATTCTTACTGTATTCGTTAAATCCCCAGACCCAGACACTTCCGTCCTTTTTCACCGCAAAGGAGAAGTCCGAGAGCTTTACGCATTCCACCTCATCCATGATTTTAACAAATTCTGTGGTGCTTCCCTCCGTTCCATTTCCAAGGGCGCCCCAACTGTCCCCTCCGGTTGTCCACAGGGTACCGTCATTTTTCACCACAGCAGAAAAACCGGTTCCAAAAGTGTCCGCCATCTTCACGTCTTCCATTACCATAACCGGCTCTGTGGAATTCTCTCTGGTTCCGTTTCCAAACTTGCCCCCGTTTTCTCCCCAGAACCACAATGTCCCGTCGGTCTTCAATACGGCAAACGTCCCGTTTTCTCCCACACTCACGTCGGCCACCCCATCCATCACAGGGCTTGGTACCGGGCTGTCCTCTGTAGTCCCGTCCAGAAGCTGCCCCATGTCATTCCTTCCCCAGATCAGCAAAGTCCCATCGGTTGTTATAGCCGCAAAGTTGCCGCTTCCCATGACTGCTTTCTGCACATTGTCCAGCAGCTTCACCGGGTGGTATATTTTTTTCTCCTCCGTAATCTCCTTTTCCACAAATATCCCATTGTCATTGGCTCCCCAGAACCACAGGCTGCCGTCCTTTTTCACTGCAAAAGACATTAGATTCCCCGTAGATGCCTGCGCCACCTCATCCATCACCTGTACAGGTTCCGCATGATTCCCGTAAGGCGATTCGATCCCCAGGGTACCGCTCTGGTTATTTCCCCACATCCACAGACTGTCATCTTCCTTTACCGCCAGGCCATTGGTATGGGAAATCACCGCAGACACCACATTATCCATAACTTTTTCCGGGGCGGATACATCACTGAAGCTCCCGTTGCCCAGCTGCCCCCAGTTATTGGGCCCCCAGGTCCAGAGACTGTTATCCTTTTTCACGATTCCGTGGGCGGCATTTACGCCGCTTCCGCTGTGAGAAACCCTTGTCCTGTAGTCAAGCTCCCTCACCCCTGTATCTGACGGTTTCCCTTCATTTGCCGCCCTGAGGCTAATCGGCTGGCTCAGGAAAACAGTAAACGCAGTTACACAGGCAATCAGCCTTTTCGCAGTCTTTTTCATGATAAATCCTCCCTCGTATGTTTATCATTAGGATACTAAAAGAAAAAGCCCGGAAATCTCCGGGCTTATAACCTTACCTTCTTATGCTTCTTTTCTCTTCCTTGAATAAGTAACAGCCATTCCGCCCAATGCGATAACAGCTACGATACCAGCCATTCCGAGAACATTGAATTCTCCGGTCTTTGGAGATGTAGCAGAAGAGCTTGCTGCTTCTGCCGCTTCTTTGTCTACTACGAAAGCTACTGGGGATAAAGAATCGAATGTAGCGGAAATCGTTCCATCACCGGACTTTACATCCTTTGTTATTCTTTCCCATGCAGACCCATTATAATGCAGAACTGCTACTGTACTTCCGGCTTTCACACCCGGTACCTGGAATGTAATAGTTACAGGGAATGTTGTCCCTTCCGGAACCGATACTTCCTTAACGTCTACTACCTGCATGCCCTCTTTAAAGTCATCACCCAAAAGTTCCTTAACCTTAGCTTCCGTTTTTACTTCTTCAACCGCTGCTTTGTATTCTTCCGGAACCTCTTTGATCTCAACTGTTACTGCATTGCCGCTGGCATCAACAGCACTCTCAATCTTGGTTACTACACCGCTTACGCTTACACTGGGTAAAGCGAACGCAGTTACCGCAGTTGCTACAGTCAGCACTGCTGCGCTTAATAAAGCAATCATTTTTTTCATTACTTTTATCCTCCTGTCTTTTACTCCTCACTTGAAACATGAGTTCATTATAACACTATTGGTCCACTTTGTAAAACATCTCCATCAATAAATCCTTTAATTTTGCCTCGTCGATGATGTATTCTTCATGCTCTTCCCCGCTGCGGACCTCCCCGGGTACATACTCCGTCTCATCGTAGAGAAGCTGATATTCCGACAGCTGGTTGATCTGGTCCGCGCTCAGGTCTGTCACCATATAAGAGGACACCAGGGGGTAAAAGGTTTCATAGTAATCCCCGGCCTTGCCTGCTTTTCCTTTCAGAGCTGATATCAGTGCGGGCAGATACTGTACCTGGCGCTCCATGCGCTCATTGTTGCTGCCTTCTTGGTTCGTATTCCGATAGCGGACATACTTTTCTGCCTGTTCACCAGTGAGAGTGATGGTGCTCCCCTCTGTGAAGGCAGGATCAATTCTCGTATAATCTTTTGGAACAGTAATGGTCACACCGCCCACAGCATCGTTGATGGTACTGATAGCCTCTATGTTCAGGGAAATATAGCCGTCAATGGGCAGATCATACAGCAACTCAGATACTGTTTTTTTCATTGCATAGCAGCTGCTCTGTCCCCCGTTGCCGTAGGCATACTGAGTGGCTAACTGCGCCTGAACTGTGGTATAGTAATTCCCGTTAGCATCGTAGATATCAACATCCGTCATGGAATCTCTGGATAACTGGAGAATCCTGGCCGTCTTGTCCTTTTTATTCAATGACAAGATCATAACACTGTCCGCCTGGCCGGCCTTCCCCGGAGTATCCTGGAGCACAATCTGTTCCTTTTTATCCACCCCCATAAATAAAATATTTTCTATATCACGGTTATACCGGTACTCCTGCCCCTGATAATACACAGCATCTGCGCTTACCGGGGCAGTGGTCCCGGCAGTATCTTCACCGGATACTGCATCTCTCTTCTCTTCCATCCTTCCGGCCAGCCAGAAGATCAGGCCGCCTATGATCAGCAGAAGGATAAGAATAAGTATAGTCAAAATCACTGTTTTTTTCTTTTTACTGTTCATCTGTCAGCACCGCCTCCACAAGAAACCTCTGCTGCACATTCCCATTGCAGGTGGACAGCGTCAAAATCCGGTTCTCTGCACTTACGGAAATGTCATCCCTCACATAGCTGGCCATGCTCCGGGCATCCCGGAGGGAATCCAGAAATTCCTGGAACTGCGTCTCCTGGGTAAAGTCAAAGCTTCTCAGAATATGTCTGTTGTCATAGGTCACTGCTGCAAATACCTGATAGGTATAAATGTGCTCCGGTGTGTATATATAAATCAGCGGATGCTCTTCCATGTACGTACTGTCCATGTATTTCTTCAGATGTCCGAACATCGTGCCGTCCCGCATATCGTGTCCGTAGATCACGGTGTTAGGGTCGGTAAAGTCCCTTTTGTTCAGAGATTCTGTGAATATAGAACCCGGAAGCCCCTCTGCCCCCTCCACGGTATGATTCAGGTAGTAGGTGTCATCCTCCGGCCGCTGAACCACGGGATAGTCTACTTCGGTATCCGGAATACGGATCCAGGCATAGATCTCAGGATTCGTGCTCTGCAGCCCTGGAAAATCAATGGGAATCTCCGGCTTTTCTTCCTCCGCAGGAGGCGGAGTTTCCGCTTTTGGAGGTTTTTCCTCTTGTTCCGGCTCCTCTTTCACCTGGTTCTGCTCTGCCATTTTCTCATACACAGCTTCTTTTTTCTGCTGGCTGGTGTAATAATATATTCCGAAACAGACAGCTCCCAGAAAGATTACAAAAAATACCCAGAATAATTTATTGTTTCTTTTCACTCAATGCCTCTTTCTTATGTTCCTTCAGCGCGCGCTGCTTCCCGACTTTTTCCTTTTCTCTGCTCTTTACATAAGGTATAGTTGCCAATGTAGGAAGTCCGAGATATTTCTCAACGTCTTCTTCTGTCTGAATGTTGTCATTCAGCATAAAGCGGATGACAAGGACTGCGCATACCAGGACAATACCTACCAGAAAGCCAATGGCTGTATTCTTCTTCATGCTGGGGCTTACCGGCTTCTCAGAAACCTCTGCGGGTTCTACCGTAGTGGGGGGATCTGCTTTCATAATGTCAGCCATCCGATCAGCCGTCTCACCTGCCACCGCATTGGCTACAATGCAGGCATCCTGGGGATTGGCTGAGGTTGCGGAGATTGTCAGAATACGGGTCCCTGTCTTGTTACTCACCTGAATCATCTCCAAAATATCCTTTCTTGTAAAGGTTTTCCCATCTTCCTCTTTGAGCCGCTCAATTGCAGCATCGATCACAGGTTTACTAGTTGCAATCACCTCAAAATCGGCGGTAAGCTCTGTACCTATCTGAATATCTGCCAGGGAGGTCACGCTGGTAGTTTTGTTCAATATATAGAGCAGGGCATTGGACTGGTACATAGGAGTCAGCAGACCTGCCGTGATACCAAGGGCTATGATCCCCCCCATAAATGCACAGATAGCGATGAGCCACCATTTCCGCAACAGTACATGGAGAAGGGCACCCAGGTCAATTTCAATTTCATCTTCAAATTCTCTGTTCATGTTCATCTTGTTCCCCTTTTGGAATGTATTTCACGTTTTCTCTTTTAGTAATAGCTGGTGTACTTTCCATAGTAACCGCCGTATTTCTTCCCATAATATCCATTGCCCTTATAATCTACTTTATTCAGGACAACGCCCAGGACATTGCTGTTGGCAGCCTTCAGCTGGCCCACCACGCTTTTAGCCTCATTCCTGGAGGATTTGTCCGCTGCCAGGACAAGGACGGAACCGTCGCATATCTTGGCAATCACTGCCGCGTCGATGACACTTCCAAGAGGCGGTGTGTCTACAACTATGTAATCAAAGGTACCCTTAAGCCCCGCCACCAGTTTTTCGAATCTTCCATTGCTCAAGAGCTCCGTGGGATTGCTGGGAAAGATCCCTGAGGGAATCATAAATAAATTTTTCTTATTGGTGGAATAGATCACATCATTGGCTCCCGCCTGTCCGGACAGCAGATGGCTGAGTCCTTTGGAGGGATTCTTCAAATTAAGTCTGTGAACCAGAACGGATTTCCTAAGATCCGCATCTACAAACAATGTATTCTTTCCGCTCTCTGCCAGAGCAAGAGAAAGGTTATAGGACACCACGGATTTTCCGTCGTTGGGTGTGCAGCTTGTAACCGCTATGGCCCGGTTCTCCACACCTGTAAACTCCAGATTGGTTCTGAGGGTACGGTAGACCTCTTTCTCCCGGTTGCTCAGCTCCACATCATCTCTAATTTCTAACTTCTCCACTGATATTTTCTCCTCTCAGTAATTTTTCAGGATTATCTCTGGTAATACTTCTCACACAGTCTTTCCCTGCCTTTTTTTCCAGATAAGCAAGGCACTCCTGCATCTTCGGCCGCCTGTGCTCCCATCCATGGGCGTCGGTTCCTATAAAATGAATCAGGTCACGGCGCGCCAGCCGCAGAAGAAAGCGCCGCATCTGCCACCCGGCCCGTCCGGTCAAACTGGATGCATTGACCTGGATATAAGCGCCTATATTAACAATCTCTGCAATCTTTTCTTCCTTCAGCAGGTTTTCATAGCGTTCTACATGTGCCAGCACCGGCAGATAACCGGCGTAGCGGAGCTTCTGAACCGCCCTCCGGATATAACTGAACTCTTCGTAAATCGGAAATTCCACCAGCACATACCGGGTATGATTCAGGGTAAGGGCGTCCCCGGAATCCAGGGCGTCTATGATTCCCTCACTATAAAATAACTCATTGCCGGGATATAAGGCTACCGGCAGCTTTGCCTTCTGAATATATTGGGAGAGGCTCTCAAAAGCTTCCGCCCTTTTTTCTATGACTGCCTGGTCCATGCCGCACTCAAAATGCGGGGTGGTTATGATGGCATCAATCTTCTCACTCACGGCAATGGCAAGCATCTTCTGGGACTCCATTATATCACCTGCACCGTCATCTATGCCTGGTAAGATATGGTTATGTACATCAATCAACAATATTCGTTCTCCTCATCTGTACTCTATCCTGCAGAATCCGTATTCTATTCAACAGTTACCTGAAGCTTCTCTACATTAGACTGATGTCCGTCACTGTCTGTCACGGAGTAGGATACCTCGTAAGTCCCGGCCTGTGAAGTCTTAACCTCTCCGCTTACACGAATTTTACGGTACAGATCTTCTCTTGAGTCCTTATCATCGGTAATCTCCCGGATGTAGTCCATGTAATTAAACTTTGTCCCTTTTTTCAGCGTTATCTGGTGCTCTGTCAGCCGGAAAGCGGGACTCCCTTCCGGAAGCTGGGAGATGGCAGCTTCCGTTTCATCCGCAGAGGGAGCCTGGGATTCCGGAGCGCCGCCTGTCTCCTGCGCTTCCGGAGTTTCTTCTCCCGTCTCCGGCGTCTCTTCTGCTGTATCCTTTGCCTCTGTGTCTGTATTCTGATCTTCCGGGGGCGCTTCGGTGTCTGCGCCGGCTGCACCCTGGTAGTTGATTTCACATTGATATTTGGTTACATTATTGTGCTTGTCAACGGCAACAAAGGTAACCGTTGCCTTATTTCCTGAAAGGGCAGGTACGATGCTTTCAACCATCAGGGTGTCAGAGACATCCCCGTCCTTTTTGTCAATGGCTGTTACTCCTCTTAAAAGTTCCTCTTTGTTCTGGCCTTCCGTGTAAGTAAGGTCAGTTGTCTCATCGATCTGTATTACAGGGCCTTCTCTGTCTGTTGTATATACTAAGCAGGCTACGCCGGCGGTTATGATGATACATCCCGCCAAAATTAAAATAACAGACTTCTTCATTTTTTGTTTTGCTCCTTCTTCTTTACATAATGTTCCAAAGTCCCCTAAATGTCTACGTTTTCAAGGACAATTGCCACAAAGGGATTTTATCATATCCAAGTAAATAAGTCCACTAAGTCTTCTGTCCGGCAAGATAGAAGGCAAACTATGCAGAGGGCAACTATCGCCTGACCACAGTATTCGTGAGCCAACAGCCTGCCATACACCCCAGTGCATTATGAATCATATCGTCCCATTCGAACAACCCCCTGCAAAATACCAGCTGGCAGGTTTCAATTACTGCAGATACCAGAAGTCCCCACAGCAGCCCCTGCCGCCAGGTTACTTTCCGGTGCAGAAGGATGGGAAGCAGTATTCCCATTGGAACAAGTAAAATGCAGTTCAGCAAATTTTCTTTCAGCAGCTCCCTGTTATGGTTTACGATGACTTCCCTCCAGGACCAGAAGGGCTGCAGTTCAAACTGCCGCTTGGAAGGCATCCTGGTAAATACAGTGGAGCCGAATACAACGGAAAGGAAAAGCAACAGAGATATTCCGGCCAGCGCCTGGGAAGGCTTTATCTTTTGATGCCGGAACAGATAACCTGCCGCAAACAGAGCAGCGGCCAGCAGCAAGGCGACACAGAGCATTTCCCGGGCCGTCCACGGTCTGTTATGTGTAATAAAAATCTGATATACGTCCAATTTGCTGCTCCTTTATTCTTTGCTTCGTATGCCGGTCAGCTACTTTTTCCCTTTCATGTACTTCTTGGCATCTTTTAAAAAGCTCCACACAATCAGTACCATTATAAAGCCGATAGGAAACGCGGAAACTATGCTCACTGACTGTAGGTTGCTCATAGAGCTTTCCGCAAATATAAGTGCAATGGGAAGCAAAATCAATAAAATGCACCACATCAGCTGGATTCCTCTGTGGGGCTGTTCCCCTTCCTCCAAAACGTGGTAGCTGTAACAGGATGCCGTCAGTGCAATAGAGTCAAATGAGGTAGCATAAAAAGCGATCATAGTTACCAATACTACCACTAACACCAAGGGGGCACAGGGCATGGTTCCGATAATATCCGTAATCAATCCGTAGGCATCTCCTGTCTCCTTATATTTTGCCAGGAAATCCGCAGCTCCATTCATCTGTTTTCCCAAAGAATAGTTTCCCAGGATAATAAAGCTCATGAGCGTAGAACCTACGCCAAAAACGTACCCGCCCAAAATGGTCTGTCTTACGGTACGCCCCCTGGAAATATTGCCGATAAAGAAGGGGGCGGCCACGCACCATACCATCCAGTACGCCCAGTAATAAATGGTCCAGTTTTGCGGAAAGGAGGTTGTCCTCTGTGGATCGGTGGCAGTTGCCAATTCAAAGAAATTCTGAACCATCCTACCCAGGGAAGAAAATCCTGTTTCTATGATATATCTGGTCTCCCCGCCGAAAAACAGAACGTATGCCAGAAGGCCAAAGAACAAGTAAATACATGCCTTTGCCAGAATACTGATTCCCTTAAAGCCGTGAAGCAATGAATATGTATAAATAAAGCAGGTAATGACAAGTATAACGGCTGTCACAACGGAACGATTGAGCTGGATGCCGAACAGACTGTTAATGATATCAACCATCAGCGGGGTCGCCACACTAAATGTAGTTGCTGTACCCGCCAGCAGGGCAATGACCGCCAAAAGGTCTATGAGACGGCCGGCTATGCCATCGGTATGTTTTCCAAGAACCGGGCGGCATGCCTCAGAATATTTCTGACGTTTTCTCTTTCTTACATGAAGCATAAATCCAAAAGCAACGGCAAGAACCAGATAAAAGCCCCAGGGAATCAGACTCCAATGAAATATGGGGTACACACTGGCCCAGTCCTGAATACTTCCCATCTCTGCGATATGCGGATCTGCCGCATACATGAACCATTCAGAGAAAGAATAAAACAGGATGTCTGCCGCCAGTCCGCAGGTAAACATCATGGAACCCCATGCAAAAAAGGAATATTTAGGTTTCTCTCCCGGATCTCCCAGAACTATGTCACCGTATTTTGACACAGCCACGTAGATGGAAACCAAAAATATGCCGAGTCCTATGATTAGGTAATAGGTTCCGAAGGTATTTCCGAAGAAATACCGGATTTGGCTCAATACGGCGTTGGATTGTTCGGGCATAAAAAAGAATAGAATACACAATACCACGATAAGCAGGAAGGGTACAAGGGTTATCATCCAGTCGACTTTTTTCTTGATTAAGTTTTTGTTAGAATTATTGTTCACTTTTTGTTCTCCATAAATGTAGTTTAGGCTCTTGGAAGTTACAGTCTTTTGCTGGTACAGAGTTGAGGCTGCTCAATTCTATCAGCACATTTAAGTTTATCTTCCTATGCTGGTTTTGTCAAATTTATATTATATCTTCTTTCTTACCGCCAAATAGCTCACAAACAGCTTCTGCCTGCGTCTGAATCGTACAAGCCGGTGCCTTTTGAACCAGTATTACTTTCCACGATTGCGGACATCATATTCTGTGGAACTCTCTACTAGAATAATAGAAACTTTTCCCAAGTCCTCTTTTTAATTCATTAACTACATATCGCGTATCAAGCTGACTCTTATATCGACATATGCACAATCCTACAGCAGCGTTATGATTACATTTTAAAACAAATTGATCTGGAAGACTCTCGAAGTCAACGAACTGGCAAAGCCTGAGCAGCTCTTTGGTCTAACAATCCATTTGCTGTTCTGTAATGATCCCCATTTAATCGCATTTGGATTATCTTTATCGCACGGTCTGACTGCTATGCATTTTTCCACAGAATTCAGGAGCAACTCAACATACTCCACATCTTCAAATTTCTTCAAACAAACGGTATTGAATCTAATCTGGCCTCTTGCAATTGACATGTATGGTCTGCCAGAATCGTAGAACAACTGATTACTTACTACTTGGTATCCATCTAATGAAAATTCATCTTTTGATTTTACAGCATCTAAAGATTCCTGCTCCTCATATACACTTTCACAGGCTTCACAATAGTCGCTTTCTGAAAAGCCGGACCATAATCTGTTTACTGAGACATATCCTCGCAAAGCTCCGTGCTCTATAACTTCCAAAGCAGGCAATGGTATCCCTTTTCTCAGATATTTTTCTGATGCCAATTTATGCTGCGCTGCATCAAAGATCTCGTGACTAACTATGCCTTCATGATGATCTACCTTTAATACCTGAGGCTTATCATGATTATTCTTTCGTTTTTTATGTTCCCAAAAATCATAGGTAAATGTTTTCCAGCTAAGAACATTTCCACAATTTCTTTCATTTTGCATAATTGATCTGACTGTGCCAGAACACCATCTGGTATTGCCTAGTTTTGTAGGGCGTTTCAGCTGTGACAATATCTCAGCTATTTCTCCAGTAGGAAATCCGGACAAATACATATAATAAATAAGTTTTACCGTCTGTGCCTCTTCTTCATTAATTATCAGGTTACCGTCCTCATCATGGTCGTATCCAAGCAATACCGGTGTAAGAAATTTACCTTTCTTAAATCTGTTTTCCAGTGACCAATTCATAGCATTGCTCTTTGTTTTAGATTCTTCTTGCGCAGCTGCAGCCATTACAGCAAGAATCATCTCAGATGTACTATCCAGGGTATTGATTCCCTCTGTTTCAAACTTTACAGCTACCGGTGGTTTCAGATTTGAAAGATGGCGCACCATAGAAAGACAGTCCACCACATTTCTTGCAAAACGTGATACTGCCTTAGTTACAATAATATCTATTTTTCCCGCTTCTGCCGCGGCGATCATACGATTAAAATTATCTCTGTGTTTCATGGAAGTCGCACTGATACCTTCATCTGCATATATTCCTGCAAACTCCCAGTCAGGATTCTTGTTTATCTCTTCTTCATAGTGCTCTTTCTGTAGCTCATAAGAAGTAGTCTGTGCCGGATCATCTGTAGAAACTCGACAATAAGCACATACTCTTTTCTTCGGACTGTCTTCTGTCACTTCCAAAGGTTTTCTAGCCGGAATGTAGATTAGATCATCCGCATTAAGTTGTTTATATTTATCTTTGATCTTTTGTCGTTGTTCTTCTCGGCTAGACATACTACTTCTCATCTCCTATTCATTATTCCAATGCCAATACCAGGCATTTTCTTTTCGATACGCAGTAATTCCCAATTCTTTCTGTGCTATGCGAATTGTTTTATCCGCAATACCAAAACTATTTATTCTTGTCATAATCTCTGTCGAAGGTAAATCTTCAGACATGAGCATTAATTTCAAATATTCTTTTGCCCGATCTTTTTTCGTTAATGTCACATCAACATCTTCAAACTGTGATGGATCCCTATCGCATTTCCCAATCCATTGAAATCCCTGATCTGTGCTAAGTGAAAATGCAATCGTCTCTCCTTCAGGTGCCAAACTTGCTTTTATCGGATACATATACCTAATCTCAGAATTTTCCTGATCCCTCGACACCATTAATACACTCCTGGCTATAGCTGATTTATTAACACCAATAAGATTAGCTACCTGTTCCTGCCTTAAATGTTTGCTGTTTCTTAGTTTTTTTAGCCTGCTCCCCAATGTTTCGATCACTTGTATGCACCTCATTTCATGCATCATGACAGTGCGCCTATTTTCAATCTGATTATCCATTTCGATAATATCAAAAACCAGTTGCCAATTGGTCATTTCCAGTTACCAGTCTGTTAACTGAACGAATAATCTCTTGAAATAGTCCTACAGATATCTTACTCATAATTCTCAGAGACATATTTTTAACATCCCCAACGTATATAGGTCTGCCATCTTACCACCTTACCATCTTGATGCTATTTAAAATCTGGTAATTCAAGATCTCTTTTCCCCTTCACTTGAGTTACTAATTACAGTTTAACTTAACGGTATTTTCATTACAAGTGAACTGTACATAACTTCTCAGCTGAACGGTAAAATATTTTCAGATGAGGTGATTTTCAATGGATATATTACAGAAATTACGAGTTCTCTTAGAGGAACGTGGTTGGACTGAATACAGACTTGCTAAAGAATGCGGATTAAACGAATCCACCATTGCTAATATATATAGAAGAAACAGTGTTCCTTCGTTTCCTACTTTAGAAGCAATCTGCAAAGGATTCGGCATAACACTCGCCCAATTTTTTGCCGAAGGTGAAATGATCGAACTTACTCCCGAAATCAAAAACTTAATCGATTCCTGGGTTGGACTGACTGTTGAGCAGAAAAATGCCGTTTTAAATATGATGAACGCATTTAAAAAATAGCAATATAAAACCGTTGATCAATCTGACCAACGGTTTTCTTAATCTATTATCAAATATGTATTCCGAACCAATTCTCTTGCAGGTATGCCGTCTGGTGTTTCATCCAGTTTTAATCGATAACGATCCATCGACATTTTCGTAATAATTTTTATGTTTCCAGATTTAAACACTCGATATTTTCTTAAAAAGAAAATTGGTAGAATGTAAATCTTATCGGTTTTATCGCAGACTACTCCTATTGCCACAAACAACGCTACTGTCAAAAGAATACCATATAGATTAATGGTTATCGTAAGGACTGTTGCCATATACGCGATCAAAGAAATGGCAATTTCACCTATAATGTCATCTTCTATTTCGTATTTCACTCTGGTATTAGCTTTTACCCTAGTTATCTGTTTCTCTATTACCCACGAAACCAGAAACATCACAAGCAAAACCAATAAAATATACCGCTTTGCTAAAAGTGCTTTCAGAATCACTTGCAGACCGGGCACTGTATTCTTCGTACGAAGTGTTTCTGCAATAATTACACTTATGCACTGTAATAAGTATGCCCACTTATAAGATGCAATATACAGCAGCCATTTTGAAATTCTCGTCATCATGATAGAGCCTCTTCTGTTTTTACAATACCTCTTCTTTTTGCAAGTAGTGATTCAAAATACGAGTCAGACATCAGATTAACAATATGGTACAATTGAGATTTTTCTTTATAATCAATCCTTCCCTCATCGTCAAAATCAATATCTAAGCCCAATTCCTCAACTATTTCTGGAACTTTCTCATAATTGTCAAAAAACAATGGCAATCTTCCTTGTGTCATCATGTTTGTAAAACGTTTCATTATTCTAACATCTCGACAGCAATCTTCACTAAATTGCTCCATATTTGCGATTGCATTCTGCCTAAGAAGTTCCCCCATAGCTTCATTTGTTTTTTGCAGGTACTGATCTCTATAATTAAAGATTCGCTCCAATGAAATATGATTAAAGATATACGCAACATCATCTGCATATATCATGTCTACAGTTTCATCAATACCCAAGAAATTGCCATCCATCGCTTTTAATTCATCATTAAAAAATTGAGCAATATATCCACTTCTCAATTTTTTCATCTTTGCAAATTGTCGAAAGCAGTAAATGATCTTCTCGTTATATTGAATCTTAAAGCAGTAAAAACTAATTTTGGGTATTTCTAAGGCCTTCATTTCTTTATAGATTTTTTCATCAGAAATACTATCGAGAAAAGTATCAATTTGTTCGATGCTGTTTTTGTTCAAATATTCTATTTCACCATCTGCAACCCCTATAGGATTATATTCAACTAATGCTGCGTTATCTAACTGTCTAAGAATATTGGGTATAATCATGCTTAATATATCTGATTGCACCTGAACCGAAATCTGTGGCTGAAACGATTGCATTTTCACAGAGCTTGGCTTCTTAACAAAATATGCAGATAAAATATTACTATTCTTCGCAGAGTTTATAGCTGTGATAAAAGATTTTAATTCATCTTTTGTCATTTTCACACATCCTTCCAAATAAAAATATGTAGTAATTATAACACCATTCAAGCAATATTTGAATTAGCATTGTATTCAGAGCTATGTGATTAAATATCATTAAATATCATTTACCTCCTCCATCAATTCTCTGATACTGTCCTCAAACAAAAATACAATTTCAACATTCTCCGGATCATATACATACACACAATCAATAAAAGTCTCAACCATCTCCCTTGTCAGTATCTTGGCCCCGGAATACTTTCCGGAAAGATTTGTCATTTCAACTGCTTCTTCTCTCAGTTTATCCTGAGCCATAACCTCTGACTCCTGCGTTTTCATCTTCTGCTGAAGTTCTTCAATTCTTATAGTCAGATCATCTTTTATTTTAATATAAGCTTCCTTGGTGATCAGATCATCCGCGAATCTCGTATACTGGCGTATCTTTTCCTGCTTCAAAGATGCAATTTCTTTAGAAATGTCATGTGCCTTCGCTTTTCCTGATTCAGCTTTCCGTCGCGTAACCTTCTCACCTTTATCTCCCAGCCATTGCATAGTATCTAACATCTGATTCAAAGAATATAATACAATGCCTTCTATCCGCTTCATGGAATAGTTTCCTTTAAAGCAGCTGGAATGCTTGCCAATTTTTGTACCATGCTCACAGTTCACGATATCTGTGCCGGTATTTGCTTCATACCGCATCATCAAACGGCAGTTACCACAGCGAAGCTTGCTTTTCAAAGCAAAATCGTAACCTATTTTATAATCAGGCTTTCTCCTGGTTTTGATTACAAGGTTCGCCTCTTCGAATTCTTGCTTCGTCACGATAGCTTCATGTGCATTTTCCACTACAACACAGTTTTCCAAAGGCTGTGTTTTTCTGCTCGTTCTGCCAATAGTGACACCGGTTCTTTTTCCCATCACCATGGCACCCGTATATTCATATCTCTTCAGAATAACGCCCACTTTATTAATATCCCATAGCATTTCGTGTTCTGCTGTGGCAAACTCAGCTCTTACCGGAATATTATGCAATCTATTATAGACAGATGGAACCGGCACCTTATCCTCATTCAGTACATATGCAATCTGTGAAGTAGAACGGCCTTCCAGTGCCAGATCAAATATACGTCTGACTATCTTGGCTGCAGGTGCATCAACTACATATTTCCCTTTTTCCCTTGGATCCTTTTTATATCCAAATGGTGCTTGTGCTGAACTGTTAATCCCCTTTTTCCATCTTGCCTTATTAGCGCTGCGTATTTTCTTAGACAAATCTCTGCTATAAAAAGTATTAATCAGGTTGCTCACAGCCATATCAAAACTCATATTGGAATTGCTGTGATTATCACTGTCAAAGCCGTTGTTGATTGCAATAAACCTGACCTTTAATATTGGAAATATCTGCTCAATGTAATCACCGGCAGTAATATAATCACGTCCCAGACGCGAAAGATCTTTTACAATGATTGTTGATATCCTGCCCGCTTTCGCATCTTCAAGCATAACTTTAAAAGCAGGACGGTTAAAAGCTGACGTTAGATAACGATACTTTTGAAAACACTGGAAAATCAAGGTTTTTCGAGCGACGGACAAGCAGGGTATTGTACTAAAAACTGAATACGACGCAGAAGCGGCGTTTCTTACTCTCTACATGGGAGAACAGGAACGCCGCTTTTTTATGCCCTTTGTTACGCAGTAGGGGCAGAAAAAGCCTTGCTACAAGCGATTTTGCGGGCGCGTATCTGGCGCGGCAAGGGATTTATACCTTATCCCCCGAAACCGCGCTTCTACTGCGTAACAAATCCACAGCAAAAGGAGTGATTTACTATGGCAGTTTTCAGAGTGGAACGGAACAAGGGCTACACCGTAATGAGCAACCACCACCTACGCAACAAGGAGCTTTCCTTAAAGGCAAAAGGGCTGTTGTCGCAAATGCTGTCACTCCCCGAAGATTGGGACTACACCTTGAAAGGCTTATCCCTTATCAACCGGGAGAAGATAGACGCTATCCGCGAAGCCATTAAGGAGCTTGAACGCGCCGGGTATATCGTTCGGTCAAGGGAGCGCGACGAGAAAGGACGCTTGCGGGGCGCGGACTATGTGATATTCGAGCAGCCGCAGCCGCCTACGCCGGATTTACCTACATTGGAAAATCCAACATTGGATAATCCAACGCAGGAAAAACCAACATTGGAAAAACCTACGTTGGAAAATCCAACATTGGAAAAACCTACGTTGGAAAATCCAACGCAATTAAATAAAGATATACAAAGAACTGACTTACCAAAAAAAGAAAAATCAAATACAGATTTATCAAGTACCCATTCCATTCCTATCCTTTCCCCTAACCCCTCTCCTTGCAGAGAAGCGGCTACGCCGCCGGAACGGAAAGGAACGGAAGCGGCAGCACAGAGCGCAGTTGATATATACCGGGAAATCATCAAGGACAATATCGACTACCACATTCTCAAACAGGACATGAAGTTTGACGGGGACAGGCTGGACGAGATTGTAGACCTCATGCTTGAAACCGTATGCACCGCCAGAAAGCGGGTACGGATTGCGGGGGACGACTACCCGGCAGAGCTTGTGAAATCTAAGTTTATGAAACTGGACGGCGAGCATATCCGCTTTGTGCTTGACTGTATGCGGGAGAACACAACGAAAATCCGCAACATCAAGCAATATCTGAAAGCAGCCCTTTTCAACGCCCCGTCCACTATCGGCAATTATTACACTTCCCTTGTCGCCCATGACATGGCAAGCGGCGCACTGTCACCGAAGAAGCCGCAGTACGGCGACCCGGACTATTATTCATTCAAACCGGGCGAAAGCCTGTAAAACAACAAAAGGAGGATTTTATTATGGCACAGAAAATGACAGGAGCATTGGTATTTGACGAGCGCACCGACCGTTACGACATTCGCTTTGACTTAAACAGCTACTACGGGGGCTTGCATTGCGGTGAGTGCTTTGACGTATTCGTGCGGGGCAAGTGGAAGCCGACCCGGATTGAGTACGGCGACAACTGGTATCTTGTGGGTATCAGAGCCGAGGACTTGAACGGGCTGCGGGTGCGTATCTGACCGCCGCCCCATAAAGAAACGCGAAAGGAGGACGCGAGGAATTGCAGGACGAAGTAAACGAAAAGACCATAGCCCTTTACATCAAGACCGGGAAGCTGACCGCCCAGACGCTCCAAAAGGCAATGAAAGCCATACTGTCAAAGGGCAAAAAGCAGCTTGCAAAACCGCCACAGGGAAAGCAGAGCTTAAAGCAGCTTATGAAGCAGAACGCGGGCGTTTCCAACATTGAGATTACCGAGGGCAATATCAAAGCCTTTGAGAGTACGGCGAAAAAGTACGGTATCGACTTTGCGCTGAAAAAGGACGCAACGGAAAGCCCGCCCCGCTATCTGGTTTTTTTCAAGGGGCGGGACGCGGACGTGCTGACCGCAGCCTTTAAGGAGTTTTCCGCAAAGAAGCTGACACAGGAGAAAAAGCCCTCTATCCGAAAGCTGCTCTCTACGCTCAAAGAAGCCGCACAGGGCAAGAACGCGGAACGGGCAAAGGTCAAGAACAAGGACAGGGAGGTATCGCTATGAAGCCGGAAATCAAGAAGCTGCTTATCCTAAATCTCCCGTATCTGCTCTTTGTCTGGCTCTTTGATAAAGTGGGCGCGGCTGTCCGTCTATCCCCCGGCGCGGACGCAAGCGCAAAGCTGCTACATCTTGGGGACGGTTTTACCACCGCCTTTTCCAGTATCGCGCCGAGCTTCCACCCGGCAGACTTACTTATCGGCATTGCGGGGGCGGTCATTGTCCGGCTGATTATCTACACCAAAGGCAAGAACGCGAAGAAATACCGCCGCGGGACAGAATACGGTTCGGCGCGTTGGGGCGGGGCTGACGACATAAAGCCGTACACAGACCCGGTATTTGAGAACAATATCCCCTTAACGCAGACGGAACGGCTCACCATGAACAGCCGCCCGAAGCAGCCGAAATACGCAAGAAACAAAAATATTCTTGTAATCGGCGGTTCCGGCAGCGGCAAGACCCGGTTCTTTGTGAAACCGTCGCTCATGCAATGTACGTCAAAGGATTTTCCAACGTCGTATATCGTCACTGACCCGAAAGGAACACTGATTTTGGAAACCGGGAAAATGTTGCAGCGGTACAAATACCGTATCAAAGTGCTAAATACGATTAACTTCAAAAAATCCATGAAATACAATCCCTTTGCCTATCTGCGGAGCGAAAAGGACATTTTGAAATTAGTCAATACCATTATCGCCAACACCAAAGGCGACGGGGAAAAATCCGGCGAGGATTTCTGGGTGAAAGCGGAAAAGCTCTACTACACCGCACTAATCGGCTATATCTGGTATGAAGCCCCAGAGGACGAGAAGAACTTCACGACGCTGCTTGAAATGATAAATGCGTCGGAAGCCCGCGAGGACGACGAGGATTTCCAGAACCCGGTTGACCTCATGTTTGAACGTCTGGAAGAAAAAGACCCGGAACATTTTGCAGTCAAGCAGTACAAAAAATACAAACTGGCGGCGGGCAAGACCGCAAAAAGCATACTTATCTCATGCGGCGCGAGGTTAGCCCCATTCGACATTAAGGAGCTGCGGGAGCTTATGGAAACCGACGAAATGGAGCTTGACACCATAGGTGACAGAAAGACCGCCCTTTTCGTGATTATCAGCGACACCGACGACACCTTTAACTTTGTCGTGAGTATTCTCTACACACAGCTATTCAACCTCTTGTGCGACAAAGCAGATGATGAATACGGCGGGCGGCTTCCCGTCCATGTACGGTGCTTACTTGATGAATTTGCGAATATCGGGCAAATCCCCAAATTTGAGAAACTAATCGCAACCATACGGAGCCGGGAAATCTCCGCGTCAATCATCTTGCAGAGCCAGTCACAGCTAAAGGCAATCTACAAGGACAACGCCGATACCATAGTCGGCAACTGCGACACCACGCTTTTCTTGGGCGGCAAGGAAAAAACCACGCTCAAAGAAATATCGGAGATTTTAGGCAAGGAAACGATAGACAGCTTCAACACTTCCGAAACAAGGGGGCGGGAGCTTTCGCATGGGCTGAACTATCAGAAATTGGGAAAGCAGCTTATGACGGAAGATGAAATCGCAGTCATGGACGGAGGGAAATGTATCTTGCAGCTACGCGGGGTGCGCCCGTTCTTTTCGGACAAATTCGACATAACGAAACACCCGAAATACAAGTACCTATCCGACGCAGACCCGAAGAACGCCTTTGACATGGAAAAGCACCTTAAACGCCGCCCCGCCATTGTCAAGCCCGACGAGGTTTTTGACTATTACGAGATTGACGCAGCAGACTTACAGGAGGACGCAGACCATGAGGAAACGTAGCGCAGAGGAAAAACAAAAGCAGCTTGAACGGTTTTTAATGAATGTTGCGGAAGCCGCCGACGCTGCATTATGGGAGTATTGGCGGGAAAAGGAAGCGGAACACCGCCGTTTTGCAACGGAGTATGTCACGCGCCGGGGGCTTATCCCTCAACAGTGACAGCATGGCAGACCGCCGGGGAGGGGGGGGGGGACAGGGGAAGCTACACTTCCCCTACGCTGCCTTGCGGCAGCTACCCCTTTGTGAACTTGCGGGAAGCGAACACCTTGCTATGCAAGCTATTCACTTCCCGCAAGTCTGAATAATACCCGTCCGGCAGCACAGCGGGACACCGAAAGGAGGAATCGAAGCAATCACATATATCAATATCGGCTACATGATACGCGCCCCTACTTTCCGGCGCAGCACACAGCGGCAGGAGCCGCACCCCCCTACAACTGAATACCGCCGCGCCGCAGAACTTACGCAGCGCGGGGACAGCCGCCTTTACCAGAGGGCGGTTTTTTTATGCGGCGGCATACGCTGACCGCCTTTTGTCCGCTTGCCGGACAGCCGCAGACGCGGCAGAAAGGATTTATTTATGGCATTTTTCAATAGCGCAGTAGACGTTTTGCAGACCCTTGTTGTAGCACTTGGAGCCGGGCTTGGTATCTGGGGCGTTATCAATCTCATGGAGGGCTACGGCAACGACAATCCGGGCGCGAAGAGCCAGGGCATGAAGCAGCTTATGGCGGGCGGCGGCGTTGCCCTTATCGGCATGACCCTTGTACCGCTGCTTTCCGGCTTGTTCGGTTAAGAAGCGCGGGTAAAGGCTTATGCAGAGCATACTTGACGCGATTAACGAATGGATAAAGGAAATCCTCATAGGAGCCATAAACGGTAATCTGTCAACTATGTTCGGGGACGTAAACGAGAAAGTCGGCACTATCGCCGCAGAGGTAGGGCAGACCCCGCAAGGGTGGAACGCAAATATATTCTCCATGATACAGACCCTTAGTGAGAATGTAATCGTACCCATTGCGGGGCTTGTCATTACCTACGTCCTATGCTATGAGCTTATCAGCATGGTAACGGAAAAGAACAATATGCACGACGTTGACACTTCCATGTTCTTCAAGTGGGTGTTCAAGGCGTTTGTGGCAGTCTACCTTGTGACGCACACCTTTGACATCACTATGGCGGTGTTCGATATGGCGCAGCACGTTGTTTCCGGCGCGGCGGGGGTAATCGGCGGCAGCACAGAGATTGATGTTGCCGCCGCCCTTGCTTCCATGCAGGACGGGCTTGACGCTATGGAAATCCCCGAACTGCTCTTACTTGTCATGGAAACAAGCCTTGTGAGCTTGTGCATGAAAATCATGTCCGTACTGATAACCGTTATCCTCTACGGGCGCATGATAGAGATTTACCTTTACTGTTCGGTATCGCCTATCCCGTTTGCAACAATGACGAACCGGGAATGGGGGCAGATAGGAAACAACTACCTCAAATCCCTGTTCGCTATCGGTTTTCAAGGCTTCCTCATTATGATATGCGTCGGCATTTACGCGGTTCTGGTAAACAACATGATAATAGCGGAC
This sequence comes from Lactonifactor sp. BIOML-A5, assembly GCF_009677585.1. Lineage (GTDB taxonomy): Bacteria > Bacillota > Clostridia > Lachnospirales > Lachnospiraceae > Lactonifactor. The sequence goes on from NZ_WKYV01000010.1 coordinate 51,103, forward strand.
AATCTGCACAGCGCGATATTCTCCCTTGCAGCCTATACCGTTATCCTCTGTTTCTCCCTGTTCAAATCCGGCGCACTGGCGAAGTCGATATTCTCCGCGCATTAGCGGCGTGTCAAGGGCAGGGTGGAGATTTTCAGAGCGAAGCGGCGAAAATACGACCCGACCTTGACGCGGATAACCCCCATATAATACGGGCGGGCAAAGGGCATAGATTGACCTTTGCCTTGATTACCCTTATGGGAAGTTACAGCAACACCAAACCCAGAGAAAGGAGGTTTTCACTTGGCGTATGTACCCGTACCCAAAGACTTATCCAAAGTCAAGACAAAAGTAGCGTTCAACCTTACCAAACGGCAGATTGTATGTTTTGCGGCGGCTCTCCTGTTCGGCTTGCCGCTTTTCTTTCTGCTCAAAGACAGCACAGGCACAAGCCTTGCGTCTATGGCTATGATTGCCGTCATGCTGCCCTGTTTCCTCTTTGCCATGTATGAGAAGCATGGACAGCCCCTTGAAGTGGTGGTGAAGAACATCATTCAGACGAAATTCATAGCCCCCAAAGAACGACCATACAGGACAGACAACTTTTATTCCGTCTTAGAACGGCAGAGAAAACTTGAAAAGGAGGTATCAGCGATTGCAAAAGGAAACACGAAGAAACAGCGCGGCGGGAAGCGCAAAGCCTAACCCGCCCCGCAAGCTCACCCGCGCCGAGAAAAAGCAGATTGCGGAAATCATCAGACAGGCAAAGGGCGACGGGAAAGCGCACACCGCGCAGCAGACAATCCCTTATATCCAGATGTACCCGGACGGTATCTGCAAGGTTACGGGACGGAAATACTCAAAGACCGTCGCCTTTGAAGATATTAACTATCAGCTTGCACAGGCAGACGACAAGACCGCCATTTTTGAGAACTGGTGCGACTTCCTCAACTACTTTGACGCTTCCGTTTCGGTGCAGCTCTCTTTCATCAATCAGGGGACGCAGCGCGGCGAAGCGGAAAAGGCGGTCAATATCCCGGCACAGGAGGACGCTTTCAATTCTATCCGCACAGAATACCGGGATATGCTGAAAAACCAGCTTGCAAAGGGCAACAACGGGCTTGTCAAAGCAAAATATATCACCTTTGCCATTGAAGCCGACAGTCTGGGCGCGGCGAAATCCCGCCTTGCCCGTATCGAAACGGACGTACTCAACAACTTTAAGCTCTTGGGCGTGTCTGCCCGCCCCATGACAGGCTATGAACGCCTTAAAATGCTGCATGGCATTTTCCACCCGGAGGGCGGGCAGTTTGCCTTTGATTTTTCATGGCTTGCCCCGTCCGGGCTTTCCACAAAGGACTTTATCGCCCCGTCCTCTTTCCGTTTTGGCGAGGGGCGGTATTTCCGCATGGGGCGCAAAATCGGCGCGGTTTCATTCCTTGAAATCCTTGCGCCGGAATTAAACGACCGTATCTTATCTGACATTCTGGACTTGGAAACGGGCGTTATCGTCAATCTGCATATCCACAGTATCGACCAGACCGAAGCCATAAAGACAATCAAGCGGAAAATCACCGACCTTGACAAAATGAAAATCGAAGAACAGAAAAAAGCGGTACGCAGCGGCTACGACATGGATATAATCCCGTCCGACCTTGCCACTTTCGGCAGCGAAGCGAAGAACCTCTTACAGGACTTGCAGAGCCGGAATGAAAGAATGTTCCTCTTGACGTTCCTTGTGGTGAACATGGCAGACACAAAAAGGAAACTGGAAAATGACGTATTCGCGGCGGCGGGCATTGCACAGAAGAACAACTGCGCCTTAACCCGCCTTGACTACCAACAGGAAGCGGGGCTTATGTCCTCTGTACCGCTTGGGGAGAACCTTATCCCCATTCAAAGAGGGCTTACCACGTCAAGCACCGCTATCTTTATCCCCTTTATCACGCAGGAGCTTTTTCAGACGGGCGCGGCTTTGTATTACGGCTTAAACGCCCTGTCTAACAACATGATACTCTGCGACCGCAAGCAGCTAAAGAACCCCAACGGCTTAATCTTGGGTACGCCGGGAAGCGGGAAATCCTTTGCCGCCAAACGGGAAATGACAAACGCTTTCCTCATTACCGACGACGACATAATTATCTGCGACCCGGAAGCAGAGTATTTTTCCCTTGTGCAGCGGCTTGACGGGCAAGTGATACGGTTATCGCCTACGGGCAAGGGCATTGACGGGAAGCCCCAGTATGTGAACCCTATGGATATTAACCTCAATTACAGCGAGGACGACAGCCCCCTTGCGCTGAAATCCGACTTTATCCTCTCCCTCTGCGAGCTTGTCATAGGCGGCAAGGAGGGCTTGCAGCCCGTCGATAAGACCGTCATTGACCGCGCTGTTAGGAACGTGTACCGCCCTTTCCTTGCAGACCCCGACCCGGAGAAAATGCCTATCTTGGGCGACCTCTACAACGAGCTTTTGAAGCAGCCGGAGCCGGAAGCGGCGCGTATCGCGGCGGCGTTGGAGCTTTATGTTTCCGGGAGCCTTAACGTCTTTAACCACAGGACGAATGTAGAGCTTTCAAACCGCCTTGTCTGCTTTGACATCAAGCAGCTTGGGAAGCAGCTCAAAAAATTAGGTATGCTCATTGTGCAGGACCAGGTATGGAACCGCGTCACCGTCAACCGGGCAGAAAGGAAATCCACCCGGTATTTTATGGACGAATTTCATCTTCTCTTGAAAGAGGAACAGACCGCCGCCTATTCCGTTGAAATCTGGAAGCGTTTCAGAAAATGGGGCGGCATACCCACAGCAATCACGCAGAACGTCAAAGATTTGCTTGCTTCCCGCGAAGTGGAGAATATCTTTGAAAACTCTGATTTTGTCCTCATGCTCAATCAGGCGGCGGGCGACCGGGCTATCCTTGCAAAGCAGCTCAACATCTCCCCGCAGCAGATGAAGTATGTCACCCACACCGAAGCGGGCGAGGGGCTTATCTTCTACGGGAACGTGGTGCTGCCCTTTGTAGACCGCTTCCCGAAAGACACCGAGCTTTACCGGGTAATGACGACGAAGCCGGAGGAAGTGGGCGAAGCATGAACGGGCTGAAAACTGACACAATCATCAACCGGGACGCGCTCTATGCCTTGCGGGAGCTTCCAGAGGAAAGCGTACACTGTTGCGTCACAAGCCCGCCCTACTATGCGCTTAGGGATTACGGGCTTGATATGCAGATTGGGCGGGAGGACACGCCGGAGCAGTACATTGACAGGCTGACCGAGGTTTTCCGCGAGCTGCGCCGGGTACTGCGTTCTGACGGTACGCTCTGGCTGAATATCGCGGACACCTACTGCGGCACAGGAAATAAAGGCTACCATGCAGACCCGAAGAACCCGAAAGGCAGAAACGGACAGCAGATTGCAAGAAACAACCGCGTTTCCGGCTGCAAACAAAAGGACTTAATCGGTATCCCTTGGCTTTTAGCCTTTGCCCTACGCGCTGACGGGTGGTATTTACGGAGCGACATTATCTGGCAGAAAGAAAACCCCATGCCGGAGAGCGTGAAAGACCGCCCTACCCGCTGCTATGAACATATCTTTCTGCTTACGAAGTCAAAGAAGTATTTTTATGACGCAGCCGCCATAGCCGAGCCGTTAGCCCCCACAACGGCGGCGCGGTACCGCACCGGGCGCAGCGCGGGACAGAAATATGCGGACGAAGTACCCGGACAGGGGAACGTACAGGGGCTTAACCGGGCGCGAAGCGGCAGCTACTACGACGAAGCCCTCATGCCGACCATGCGGAACAGGCGGGACGTGTGGCTTATCAATACCGTTCCCTACAAGGGCGGGCATTTCGCCGCGTTCCCGCCAAAACTTGCCGAAACCTGTATCAAGGCGGGCTGTCCGAAAGGCGGCGTTGTGCTTGACCCCTTTTTCGGCAGCGGCACGACGGGGGCAGCCGCAAAGCAGCTTGACAGGCATTATATAGGCATTGAGATAAACGCCGAGTATTGCGCCCTTGCAAGGGCGCGGATTGGAGGGACAGACACATAAAACAATATAAGGCGCGTGAAAAAGTCACGCAGAAAATGACCCGCGAGGGGGCTGTCGAGGTAAACGCCGCTACCGGGAAAAAGAAACGTATCAGCAAGCGGATAAGGGACGCGGACTTTGCAAAGACCGAAGCCCCACCGCAGCCGGAACAGGCAGCGCAGCCCCTACCGGGCGGCGCAACTTCCCCGCCCTTAACCGACACGCCGCCGCTTCCCCATGCGCCGGGGGCAGAACGGGAACAGGACACCGCAGCAGCCGAGCGCGTCTTGGAACGTATCGACGGGGCGCGTACCAGAAAGGCGAGCAAAAAGGCGGCGAGGAAAGCACAGGCAGAAGCCACAGCAAAAGAAAAATCTTCCCGCTTGCAGTTTACCGACGAGGAACGGGCAACGCCGGAGCTTGAAAGGTATATCCGAAAATCGGACAAAGCAGCCGACCGTCTGGACGCGGCAAAGGCGGCTATCCCCAAAGAAAAGAAACTTGTACGGGAGCGCACCTTTGATGAAGCCACCGGGAAAGGCAAGACCCGCCTACATTTTGAGGAACAGGAAAAGCCCATAGGAAAGAATAAGCCCCACAATAACCCGCTATCCCGCCCCGCACAGGAAGCGGGTATTTTCGTCCACAACAAGATACATTCCGTTGAAAAGGACAATTCCGGCGTTGAGGGGGCGCACAAATCCGAAGAACTGGCAGAGCGCGGCGCAAAGTACGGGGCGCGGAAAGTCAAGGAGGGCTACCACAGCCACAAGCTCAAACCCTACCGGGCGGCGGCAAAGGCAGAGAAAGCGGCGTTCAAGGCGAATGTGGATTTTCAGTACCATAAAGCCCTGCATGACAATCCGCAGATTGCGGGCAATCCCCTTTCCCGCTTCATGCAGAAGCAGCAAATCAAGCGGCAGTATGCAAAGTCGGCAAGGAAAGGCGGCGCAAAAACGGCGCAGAAAGCCGCAGAGAACACCCGCAAGGCGGCAAAAAAGACCGCCGAGGAAACAAAAAAGGCAATCGCTTTTGTAGGGCGGCACCCGGCGGGCGTATGTATCGCCGTTGCCGCGCTACTCTTATTCATCATGGTATCGGCGGGGCTTTCCTCTTGCGGTTCCATGTTCTCCGGCTTGATGAACGGCATACTTGGGACTTCCTACACGTCGGAGGACAGCGACCTTGTGGCGACGGAGAACAATTACGCCGCAAAGGAAAACGAGCTTCAGCAGCAGATTGACAATATCGAAAGCACCCACCCCGGCTATGACGAATACCGCTATGACCTTGACAGTATCGGGCATAACCCCCATGAGTTAGCGTCCTACCTCACCGCCCTTTTACAGACCTACACCCCGCAGAGCGCACAGGCAGAGCTAAATCGCGTCTTTGCCATGCAGTACACTTTGACGCTGACAGAAGAAACGGAAATCCGCTACCGCACAGAAACAAGCACAGACCCGGAAACAGGGGAAACGACCACCGAGGAAGTACCCTACGAGTACCATATCCTCAACGTGAAGCTGACGAACAAGCCCATTTCCGAGATTGCGGAGGAACTTCTAACGCCACAGCAGCTTGAAATGTACCGCGTCTATCTGGAAACAAGCGGAAACAAACCGCTGATTTTCGGCGGCGGCTCCCCCGATATGGGCGCGTCCGAGGATTTAAGCGGCGTACAGCTTGTAAACGGCACACGCCCCGGCAACACCGCCGTTGTAGACCTTGCGAAGCGGCAAGTCGGCAACGTGGGCGGGCGACCCTTTTGGAGCTGGTACGGATTTAACAGCCGCGTGGAATGGTGCGCCTGTTTCGTTTCATGGTGCTACAATCAAGCCGGAAAGAGCGAGCCGCGCTTTGCCGGGTGCCAGTCACAGGGCGTACCCTGGTTCCAGTCACGCGGGCAATGGGGCGCGAGGGGCTATGAGAATATCGCCCCCGGCGACGCTATCTTTTTCGACTGGGACGGGGACGGGAGCGCAGACCATGTGGGGCTTGTTATCGGAACGGACGGGGAGCGCGTCTATACCGTCGAGGGCAATTCCGGCGACGCCTGCAAGATAAAGAGCTACCCCGTCAATTACTCCTGTATCAAAGGCTATGGGCTGATGAACTGGAATTAACATATTTTTGAGCAAAGAAAGGAGAAATTTATTGATGGCTATGAACAAAATTGAACGTATCGACAAAGAGATTGCAAAGACCCGCGAGAAAATCACCGAGTACCAGAACAGATTAAGGGGGCTTGAAGCGCAGAAAACCGAAGCGGAAAACCTGCAAATCGTACAGCTTGTGCGCTCCATGCGCCTTTCCCCGCATGAGCTTTCCGCTATGCTTTCCGGCGGCGGTATTCCGGGCATGGAAGCCGCGCCGGGCTACCCCGCAGAACCCGCAGACCACGACACCGAAGAAATGGAGGACACCGAGAATGAATAAGAAAATCCTTAGAACCTTGACCGCACTCTGCGCCGCCCTCATGCTGACGGGCGGCTTTTCCGTCACCGCCTTTGCACAGACCCCGGAGGGACAGGACGCGACCGACGACAGCGGCGTTGTCTATGAGGAACCCGAAAAGGAAGAACCCCTTACCCCGGACGGGAACGCGACCCTTGTAGACGATTTCGGCGGCAACAAGCAGCTTATCACAGTGACGACCAAAAACGGCAATTACTTTTATATCCTTATCGACCGGGACGACGAGGGCGAGGACACCGTACATTTCCTTAATCAAGTGGACGAAGCCGACCTTATGGCACTCATGGAGGACGGAAGCACCGAAGCAGCCCCGCCCGCCGTTTGCAGTTGCACCGATAAATGCGAAGCCGGAAAGGTAAATGTGAGCTGCCCTGTCTGCAAGGACAACATGACCGCTTGCAGCGGCAAGGAAGCGGAGCCGGAAACCGAGAAACCAACAGAGCAGCCCAAAGAGAAAGGCAATACAGGCGGGCTTGTGCTTTTCCTTGTCGTGGCACTTCTTGGCGGCGGGGGCGCGTTCTATTATTTTAAGTTTATGAAGCCAAAGCAGAACGTCAAGGGCGACACCGACCTTGAAGATTTCGATTTTGACGATTACGACGAGGACGAGGGGGACGGGCTTTCTGATGAAGAACAGGAGGACGAGGAAGCATGACGCTTTTTACCGAAAACCCTTTAGAAAAAATGATGGTACAAAGACCCACCGGGCGGCGTGACAGTGCGCCGCCCGTTCCAAAATCCCCGGCGTGTATGCGTTGCCCTTATAAGGCGCAATCCCCCTGTATCGGCTATTGTCTGAAACAGGCACAGGAGAAGAAGCACACCGCGCCGGAACGCTGAAAGGAGGATTTTTTCATGGCATTTAGACTTGTGATTGCAGAAAAGCCGAGCGTGGCGCAGACTATCGCCGCCGCGCTTGGCATTAAGGGGAAACAGGACGGGTATATCGAGGGCGGCGGCTACCTCATTTCATGGTGCGTCGGGCATTTGGTACAGCTTGCGGAAGCTGCCGCCTACGGGGAGCAATATAAAAAATGGAGTTTTGACAGCTTACCCATTCTGCCGGAGGAATGGCAGTACGCCGTTGACCCGGACAAGGGGAAGCAATTCAAAACCATTAAAGAGCTTATGCACCGCGCCGACGTTTCCGAAGTGGTAAATGCGTGTGACGCGGGGCGCGAGGGTGAATTGATTTTCCGCTTTGTCTACGAAGTGGCGGGCTGCAAGAAGCCCATGCGCCGCTTGTGGATTTCTTCAATGGAGGACGGGGCGATTAAGGCGGGCTTTGCTTCCCTCAAAGACGGGCGGGACTATGGCGCGCTCTTTGCGTCCGCCCTCTGCCGCGCAAAGGCTGACTGGCTTATCGGCATTAACGCCACCCGGCTTTTCTCCTGCCTGTATGGAAAGACCTTGAACGTGGGGCGCGTCCAGACCCCGACCTTAAAAATGCTCACCGACCGGGACGCGGCTATCTCCCATTTCCAGAAAGAAAAATATTATCATGTTCGCCTTGATTTATCCGGCGCGGACGCGGCAAGCGAAAGGATTTCGGACAAGGCAGAAGCCGACGCGCTGAAAGGGGCTTGCGAAGCGGGAAAGGCGGTATGCGTTTCCCTTACCAGAGAGAAGAAAACCGCAGCCCCGCCAAAGCTCTTTGACCTTACCTCTTTGCAGCGGGAAACGAACCGCATTTTCGGTTACACCGCAAAGCAGACCCTTGACCTTGCACAATCCCTTTATGAAAAGCGGCTCCTTACTTATCCGAGGACGGACAGCAGCTTTCTTACTGACGACATGGGCGGCACCGCAGCGGACATTATCGCGCTGCTTTGCGAAAAGCTCCCCTTTATGGCGGGCGCGGACTTCACGCCGGAGATTGCAAAGGTATTAGACAGCAAGAAAGTATCAGACCACCACGCAATCATTCCCACTATGGAGCTTGCAAAGGCTGACCCGGACGCGCTGCCGGAAAGCGAGAAGAATATCCTTACCCTTGCGGGGGCGCGTCTGCTTTTTGCCACCGCCGAGCCGCATATTTATGAAGCGGTTACGGCGGTTTTCTCATGCGCCGGGACAGACTTCACCGCAAGGGGAAAGACCGTACTTGCGGAGGGTTGGAAAGAGCTTGAACGCAGATACCGGGCGACGCTGAAAGATAAGCCCGAAGCAGAGGACGGGGAAAATGAGGGCGTGACGCTGCCGGAGCTTTCCGAGGGACAGAACTTTCCTAACCCCGCCGCAAAAGTAACGGAGCATACCACAACGCCGCCGAAGCCCCACAGCGAAGCGTCGCTTCTCTCTGCTATGGAGCGAGCCGGGAACGGGGACACCGACCCGGACGCGGAACGCCGGGGGCTTGGCACTCCCGCCACCCGCGCCGCCGTCATTGAAAAACTGGTAAAGGGCGGCTTTGCAGAGCGCAAGGGGAAGCAGCTTATCCCCACGCAGAACGGAGCCGCCCTTATATCAGTCTTGCCGGATATGCTCACTTCCCCGCAGCTTACCGCAGAATGGGAAAACAATCTGACGCAGATAGCAAAGGGAGCCGCAGACCCCGGCGAATTTCTGTCCGGCATTGAAGCTATGGCGCGGGAGCTTGTGCAGACACACGCCGCAGCACTGGACGGGAAAAAGGATTTGTTCCGGGAGGAAAAGCCCTCTGTCGGCAAATGCCCCCGTTGCGGTTCCCCCGTCCATGAGGGGAAGAAAAACTATTATTGCAGCAACAAAGAATGTGCCTTTGTCATGTGGAAGAATGACCGCTTTTTCGAGGAACGCAAGACCGCTTTTTCCGCGAAGATTGCCGCCGCGCTCCTTAAATCCGGCAAAGTGAATGTGAAGAAGCTCTATTCCCCGAAAACAGGCAAGACCTATGACGGAACTATCGTTCTGGCTGACACTGGCGGGAAATACGTCAACTACCGTATCGAAGTACAGAAGAACTAAAAACTTGAATAGCAAGCATAGGAAGCGGGTACCCACTTCCGTAAATCCCTGTCCTGCCGCTGACGCGCCGGACGGGGATTTTGCTTGTTGGGAAGTTTCCCAAACCCTCTAAAAAAATGAAAAAATTGTTGGCATAACGCACAGCCCACCGTAGTACGGGGCGAACCCCAAAAGCGCGGCGGTGCGCCGCCATTTCAGAAAGGAGCGAATGAATGGAAAAGAAAAAAGGTTACTCCATGTTTGAGCGTGACAAGTTAGACCCGGCTGACAGTATGCGGATAGAGCGAAATATTTATTTTGAGGAACAGACCGCTGACCTTTCCGGGCTTACCGCCCTGCCCTTAGAACAGTTACAGGCATTGCGGGAAGAATACGCGGCGGCTGAACAGGCAGCTTTTGAAGCCTTGCAAGAACAGGCGGCGGCATGGGACGAACAGGCGGGAAAGACCCTTGCCATTGACAAAGCCATTGAGTATGTGAGGACACCCGAAGCTACGCATACCGCGAACCAGTGGGAAGCTACGGACTACGGGAAGCACATCAGCAACCGCGTCTACCAAATGCGCTACCACATATCCGAGAATACCCGGTATGACAGGGAAAAAGAGAAATCCATTCCCTATTCGTGGACGCTTTCATGGAGTATTTACACCAACAGCCCCCACAATTACGGACAGGCAAAAATCGCCGGACAGGAAAGGAAAGTCTTTGCAGACAAGGCAGCTATGGAAAAATATCTGAATGGGCGTATCAAAGCCTATCAGCATTTATTCACCGAGGTATCGCCGCCTATCCCGCCAGAGTATGCAGAGCATTTCAAAGTAAACGGGCAGCTTTTACCGGGCTATGCTATCGAGGGCGAGGAACGGGCGCAGCCTACCGCTGAAAAAGCAGCCCCCACCACAGCAGAGCCGCCACAGGACACCGAACAGAGAAAGGAGCGTGAAACCATAAACGAGCAGTTTTCAATTCTTATCGACAGCCGCAGCCGCTTTGAAACAGGCAAACCGGGCGGCGTGTGGCTTCCCATGCCGACCACAACAGAGCAGCTTCATGCGGCTATGGAAAGCGTCGGCATTACCGCAGACAATCCGCAGGATTTTTTCATCAACGGGTATTCTTCTACGGAGGACTGCCCCTTTGACTTGCCGCTTTCCGTTATCCAAAGCGCAAGCATGGACGAGCTGAATTATTTTGGAAAACTTCTGGAAATGCAGAGTGACGGGGACAAGGATAAATTTGCGGCGGCGGTTACACATGGCGAGTATGCCGGAAGCATGAAAGACCTTATCAACCTTGCACAAAACCTTGACTGTTACTGGCTCTATCCCACTGTCCGCAGCGAAGAAGATTACGGTTATTATCTTATCGACGAACTGGACGAGCTGGAGCTTCCCGAAGAAGCAAAGAAATATTTCAAGTATGAAGAATACGGGCGGGACGCAGTTAGCAAGGATAAGGGGCAGTTTACCGAACAGGGCTATATCTATAACAATCAGAACACCTTTACCGAATGGTATCGGGGAACGGAAAACGAGATACCCAAAGAATACCGCGTTATGAGCTTCCCACAGCCGGAACGCGGCGGACAGGACAAGACCTTTATGGACGCAGCCGCCACAGAGCAGACCGCCCGAACCGCCGCAGAGCAGCCACAGGAGCCGCACCCGGTTATCCCTATCGTGCTGACAGCCGGGAAGCCCGCCGAGAAATTAAAAGAGATTACCGACCGTCTGGAACAGGGCATTACGGAACTCTTTGACAGCGAGCGTTACAAGGAATATCTGAAAGTCATGTCAAAATTCCATAATTACAGCTTCCGAAACACCGTCCTTATCGCCATGCAGAAGCCGGACGCTTCCCTTTTGGCGGGCTTTTCCGCTTGGAAGAACAACTTTGAGCGAAATGTGATGAGAGGGCAAAAGGGAATTAAAATCATTGCCCCGTCGCCCTATAAAATCAAACAGGAAATGCAGAAAATCGACCCGCACACGCAGAAGCCCATAATCGGCAAGGACGGAAAGCCCGTCACCGAGGAAAAGGAAATCACCATACCCGCCTACAAGGTGGTATCCGTCTTTGACGTTTCCCAGACCGAGGGAAAGGAACTGCCGGACATTGCCGTTGACGAACTGACAGGCGACGTTGACCGCTATAAGGACTTTTTCGCAGCCCTTGAAAAGACTTCCCCCGTTCCTATCGCCTTTGAGAATATCGAGGGCGGCTCTCATGGCTACTACCACTTGGAGGACAAGCGCATTGCTATCAACGAGGGCATGAGCGAATTACAGACCTTAAAGACCGCCATTCACGAAATCGCCCATGCGAAGCTGCACGACATTGACCTCAACGCGCCAAAGGACGAGCAACCCCGCGTTGACCGCCGCACCCGCGAAGTCGAAGCGGAAAGCGTCGCCTATACCGTCTGCCAACATTACGGGCTTGACACGTCGGACTATTCTTTCGGCTATGTCGCCGGGTGGAGCAGCGGGCGGGAGCTGTCCGAGCTGAAAAGCTCCCTTGAAACGATACGCAGCGCAGCCGCCGAGATTATCAATTCCATAGACGCGAATTTTGCGGAGCTGCAAAAGGCACAGGACAAGGAGCAGACCGCCGGACAGGAGCAGCCCACCAGAGAGGGACAAGAAGCCGCGCCACAGCCGGAAGCCCCGAAAAAAGCAGATACAGCCGGGAAAGAAAAGCCGGAAGCAGCCCCGAAAGAAGCCTTTACCCCGGAAACGATTTACAGAGTGCGCCGGAACCCTTACAGCGACAGCCGGGAAAACAGCCACCTCTTGCAAGCCTATGTGACACAGGAGAACGGGCGGGCGAAAATGGGCGACGTGCTTTATACGGGAACGCCGGAGAAATGCCGCGAGCTTATGGGGCAGCTCAAAAGCGGCGAGCTGACCGAGGGCGACGTAAAGCAGCTTTACGCAAAGGCACAGGAAACGGCGCAGACCACCGGACAGGACAAGGACACCTTTTCCATTTACCAGATAAAGGGCGGGGACGAAACAAGGGACTTCCGCTTTGAGCCTTACGACCGCCTGCAGGCGGCGGGAAATGTGGTTGATAAAGCGAACTATGAGCTTGTCTATTCCGCGCCCCTTGCGCCGGAAACTTCCCTTGAAGATATTTATACCCGCTTCAATATCGACCACCCAAAAGATTTTAAGGGACACAGCCTTTCCGTTTCGGACGTGGTAGTGCTTCATCAGAACGGACAGGACACCGCGCATTACGTTGACAGCGTAGGCTTCCGGCAAGTGCCGGAGTTTTTACAGGAGCAGAAGCAGCTTACCCCGGACGAGCTGACAACGGGCGAAACAATCCAGACACCGAGGGGGACTTTCCATGTGACCGCCATGAGCCGGGAGCAGATAGAAGCCGCCGGATATGGCTTTCACCACCAGTCGGACGACGGAAAGTATCTGATTATGGGGAACGGGACGCGGGCGTTTGCTGTTGCCGCAGAGCAGCCGGAAAAGGCAAACCCCTTGAAGCATATCGAGGACACCGTAGAGCAGAACGACAACAACTTTGACGGTATCATCAACAACACCCCTACCGTTGACGAACTGGAAGCAAAGGTTAAGGCGGGAGAAACAATTTCCCTTGTTGACCTGGCTAACGCGGTCAAAGCCGACAAAGAGCGCGGCAAGGAAGCGAAGCCGGAAAAGAAGCCCTCTATCCGGGCGCAGCTTAGGGCTGACAAGGAAAAGGCGCAGAAGAAAAACGCAAAGCAGAAATTACAGGATTTGGAAAGGAGCTGACCCATGCCGAAACAGAGTAAATTTGAGAACGTGGATTTGTTCGCTTCCCTCAATGCGGTTATGAAGCAGAACACAGGCTTTTACCAGAGCGACTTGGAGATTGACAAGGAGATTATCGCAAAGGCGGCGGCAAGCCCCCGCAAGGAGGACAAGACCCTTTTGTGGTTCTGCCGCCCGTCCGGGACGCATTGCTTCCGGGAGCGCGACGTTTTCCTCAAAGACACCGCGCCCCACAACACATGGCGTTTCTACATGGAGCAGACGAGCGACCGCGTCCTTGCCTATGCAATCGAGCTAACGGGGACGGAGCGCGGGAAAATCAAGGGCAATCTGTACGAACTGGACTACGCTAAACATTATGAGCGCGTCAAGGAAAAGGAGCTGCCCGCCGATACGGTGAAGCTGATTTATGAGCATGGGGAACGGGAGATACCCGCCGGACAGTTTTTCAACGGCAATCCCGATTATGAGCTTGGAAAGTTTGAACGCTTTGAAGCCGTACCCAACGACCCGGACGCGCTGCAATCGCTCTTACAGGAAGAACGGCGCAGCCGGGAGCAGCTTCCGCCGGGGGATTTCAAGGCGCATATCGCCGCATTGCGGGACGGGCTGATTGAAACGGAAGCGCGGCGCATTGTACGGGAAATGAAGCGGCACGACACGCCGAACAGCCCCAACAAGACCCATTTCATGGTAGAGCTTTCCCCGGCGTTCATGCAGCTTGCAGCCACAAAGGACACTGACCGCCTTTTCTCCATGCTGCCCTACAAGACCCTTGCCTTTTCCAAAATCGAGGGCAGACATGGGACGTATGCGCTGATTGACAAGGGGGAGAACCGGGACAGGAAGATAAGGAAGCCCCGCCCCTCTATCCGGGCGCAGCTTAAAGCAGACAAGGCAAAGACCGCCCCGAAAAAGGCGGCGGCAAAAACAAAAAATCACGATATGGAGGTATGAGCATGATTAGACTGACTGTTGAAGAAACAAACCTTTTGAGCATTTACAACGAGGGCGGCAAGCGGGCTTTGATTGAGAATGTCAACGCCGCGCTGCCCTACATGGACGCGGATATGCGGGAGCTTGCAAAGCGCACCCTTTCCAAAGTGGACGCTTTGACCGAAGCGGAATTTGCAGAGCTTCCCATTTACGCCGCTGATGAAGTATGAACGGGGTTAAGCGGCTGACGCCGCCCCAGAGCCGGAAAGTCAACGCCCTTGTGCGCCGGACGTGCTGCAATTATGATAACGGGAACTGTATCTTACTGGACGACGGGGACGAGTGCGTTTGTCCGCAGCTCATTTCCTATTCGCTTCTCTGCAAGTGGTTCCGGGCTGCGGTGCTTCCCGCCGACAGGCTACTCTATGCGGAGCTTTACCAGACAGGGGACAAGAAGAAGTGTACCGAGTGCGGCGCGTTCTTTGCGTCAACCTCTAACAGTGTCAAATACTGCCCCGTCTGCCGGAAGCGTATCACCCGCAGACAAGCTGCCGAGCGCATGAGGAAAAGACGCACCCCTGTTACGCAGTAGGTGCGGAAAATCCCTTGATTTACAGGGCTTTCCGGGCGTGAAAATCGGATAGGCGATACTTTATACCTTTACCCCCGAAAATGGCGTTCTACTGCGTAACATTCACGAAAACAGCACCCATAAAAAGACAGGGCGCGGAAGTCATATACTGGCTTCCGCGCCCTGTTCTTTTTTTGCCTATCTGACATTTCCCTTTTCCATTTCTTCAAGCGGGAACTGCGGGAGGGCTTCTATCAGCTTCTTTGTGATAGACTGGCGCATATCTTCGTTGATTTCCTGTTTCGTGCTTCCGTCTGGCTGTCTGACCGCTACCGTCGATAGCCTGTCGATTTCGTCCTTGTAGCAATCCACGACTTTCTCCACCGCCCATTTCTCCCCGGCAACGGCGGCGCGTATGGTTTCATATTCCGGCATTTTCTGGTTTTCCATGCTCAACGCTCCTCTGCTTTTTGATAGCCCTATCATAGCACAGCGGCGGGGATTTTGCTATCCTTATCCGCGTTCTGTTTCCTTTTCCCGTTCCGGCTGTCTGTCTGCCTGTAAAATGCTGTCAATGTTCTGCTTGATAATATCATATTCCCGGACTTTCTTTTTCAATTTTCCATAGTCGGCGTAAAGGGCTTCTTTCTGCGCTTGGAGGGCTTCATACTCCGATTGCAGCGCGGCGAGGTTCGGGAGCTTCGCAATGCCCGCCGCTTTCAGTGACCTTACGGCGGCTTCATGGAGGATAATTGCCTGTTCCTGTCCGGCGCGGTACTTCTCCCTGTTCCTTGCCTTGCGGTATGCGTCATAGACAGGCTTTGTCTTTTGATAGGTGGAAACATTCTTGATAAGCACCGCCATTTCCGCAAGCCGCTTTTCGGCGTTCTTCAATGCGTCTGCCGCCTGTCCGCTTTCCGCTGCCATTTCCTCAATCCGGCTGACTAAATCCGCGTACTGCTCAATCTTATGTTCCGTCAAGAAATTCATTGTTTTAGCTGCCTGTTTCAGATTGTGGATTTTCGCCCACTGTTCATAGCCCTTACTCTGCGCTGCCTTGATACTGTTCTCAATGTCGATAAGCAGCGACACGCCGCGCTGCTCTCTGGGAGCTTTCGCCACCTTTGTCCGTCTGCCCGCTATCCGTTCCCTTACGGCTTCCTCTGTATAGTCTGCGCCGAGGGTTTTAAGGCGGGTGAAGCGTTCCTGTCCGGGGGCGCGGCATGATACATATTTCCCCGGCTTTATCTCATAGCCCGCCGCCTGTAACCGCGTTAGCAATTCCTCAAAACTGGAAACTTGGGGGATAAGCGCGTCAACAGTGGTTTTCAGCTTGCCTTTCCAACTTGTACCCGTCTTTTCTGCCTGGTACTCCGCATAGCTCTTTCCCTTGCTGCCCTTGCCGGGGACGACAACGGACAAGCCATTTTCCCGGCACAGCTTGTCGCTCATGTTCCGTATGCCGTAATAGCTCCTTTTGTTGGAATTGTATTTATGGTGGTCTACAAAGTTCACCGCGCAAAAAATGATATGGTTATGGACGTGTCCTTTGTCAATGTGCGTCGTGAGTACATACTCATGCTGCCCCTTTGTTACCGCGTCGGCAAGCTGCTTTCCGATTTCATGGGCTTTCTGATAATCGACTTCCCCCGGCTCAAAGGACTGTATCAGATGAAAGGCTAAATTGTTCCCCTTTTGGAGTGCTTGCGACAGGGTATATTCAAACTCAATATCTGCCGTTTCATAGGAGCAACCGAAAGAGGACACAAGCATTTTCCCGTCCGTCTTGTCCGGGTTTTCGATATAGTCAAGGGCTTTGCTTAGAGTGCTTTTAATAGGCTTAATCTTTGTAACCGCCATATCTCCGCAAGCACCCCCTTTATTTCCTCTATGTCCTCTTGGTATGCGTTCCCCGTCGCGTTTACGCGGCGTGCTATCTGGTTGACGTTGACACCGATTTTCTGTATCTCTGCGGTCATAGCCTTTATATCGGCGTGGTCTATCTGAATGATATACCCGTCAATGGCAATCTTCCGCAGATACGCCGCCATGTTCCGGGTGGGTACGAGCTTCATTTTTTCCAGTATTAAATCCCGTTCCGCTTCCGTCACTCTGAATTTGATTTGCACTGTCCTTTTGCGTCCGTCCATGTGTTCGCTCCTTTCCTTTCCGTTCCGAGGGTTTGGGACACTTCCCAACAAGCAATTTTCAACCGACGCGCCGCAGCGCGGGAGGGCGAAAATACGGAAGTGGTACCCGCTTCCTATGCTTGCTACGAATGTTTTTATCCTTTAGGCTCTTATCACCTACTACGGAGAAAAAGCGATTTTGCCAAACTTACGCAAAAGAAAAACGCTGCAACCTCAAAAAAGATTACAACGCTTTCTAAATCCTGTTCAGTTTTAAGTCGGACATTCCTATTCGCCCTCTTTTTCGACTTCGGAAATCTCCTTTGCCGTTGCGGTTACAATCCGTATGCCTGTATCGCTCATACCGTCAAGAAGCGCGTCAAGCTGCCGCCGCTGCGTGTTCTTCTCCGGCGGCGTTTCTAAAAGGAATTGGTCTACGGATATATGGTAACGCTGTATCAGCTCAAAGAATATCTGTAAACTTGGGTGCTGCCCCTTGTTCTCAATGTTCGCAAGGTAGCGCGGCGAGATAAACATTTCGTCGCCTACTTTCTTGCGGCTCTCCTTGCATCCCTCACGCGCTGCCTTTATCGCTGCCCCAAAAGCCTTAAAGTCGTATCGTGGTACTGGTCTTTTTGCCATAGTTATTCACCCTATTACATTTTACTGTTCCCCTTTCTTCTTGGATATGTCTACGTAGTTCTATCAGTTAGCCAAAATAATTCATATATATATATGTTGACAACAAGCTGCTTTTGTATATAATATTATATAAAAGGGGGGGAATGTTTATGTTACATAGCATGCGTATTCGATAAGCATTGAAATCAAAAAAGATTTTTCCCATTTTCAATATGGGCTTTTTTGTCATGCTTATTTTGCGTATGCTATACAACAAAACTAACGACGTATAGACATAGTATAAAAACTATGCCTTAATTTTGTTGTAGTATTATATGTATAAATGCAGGTCAATGCTCATGTTGAAAATTGACCTGCATTTTTTTGCGCAAAAGGAGAAATATTATGCTTGAAAAATATTGGATAAAATGTCCAATTTGTAACGGAAAGACGAGGGTTCAAGTATTTTATAATACGGTATTAAGAAATTTTCCTCTTTTCTGCCCTAAATGTAAATTAACGCATATCGTTGATGTTGAAAAACTAGAAATCATAATCAAAAACTCTGAAAAACAAACTTTTTAATTTTGAAAAGGAAGGATATTTAAATGAAACACTTACCTAAAAGTACACCTACGGAAATATTGAATGACCCATACGGATTTACTTACAAAGAAATGTCGGAAGTAATTGGAGAGGATAAAGCAAGAGCCTTATATACGGAATTGTATAAACAGCCATTTCACAAAGAAAATCTATCAATATCAACAAAAAAAGTCTATAAAAGTAGCGATACTGAAAAGTATGTTTATGAATTGAAAGATAACAGGTATATTGAAACGGTTTTTATTAAACGGCGAGATGGTGGGACTGTTTGCGTAAGTACGCAAGTTGGTTGTTCTGTTGGCTGTATTTTTTGTGAGTCCGGACGCAATGGTTTTGTTCGTAATCTAACACCGTCTGAAATTGTGCAGCAGGTTGTATTGATACGTCAAAAAGTAAATCGTATCGTTTTTATGGGAATGGGAGAACCTTTATTCAATTACGACAACTTGATTGCAGCAATCCATATTCTTCGAGATAGAAATGGACTTAACTTTCCAACCGACGGCATTACCGTATCAACAGTTGGTCCAGTTAATCAATTAAAAAAATTGCGCGAAGAACATCTAAAAATTCAGTTGACAATATCTTTACATGCAGCAACACAGGCTGCGAGAAACTGTATCATTCCTCATATGCACATGTACGCTATTGAAGATGTTGTTAAGCAAGCATTGTCCTATTCTCAAAGGCATAATCGAAAAGTGGTATTTGCGTATTTGCTTTTACCAGGTATAAATGACCGTTCCTCAGATATAAGGCAACTTGCAAAATGGTTTAAGGGCAAAAATGTTATGATTAACGTGCTGCAATACAACCCGACGAGTAATTCAAAAATTAGAGCACCACAAAAACAAGAAATGGTTGCGTTCAAACATCAATTAGAGCAAACAGGACTTGAAGTTACCATGAGAGTTTCTCATGGTAGAGAGATTAAAGCAGCTTGTGGACAGTTAGCTAATACATATAATAAAGCCAAAAAACAACAGAAATAATTTAATTAAAAGAGCCAGACGCACAGACGCAGAGCCGATAATATGCAGTTTGAAATACTGCTGTTATCGGCTCTTTTTTGATTTTAATTTGTGCCCCTAATAACCATATTGGAGCAAAATCAGAACTGTTGCTTGTCGTTCTTTGATTTCCGCAGCAGCTTTGAAAAATCAAAGCCGCCGTTTCTTTTTATCTTCTAATGAAATGACGCGGTATCACTGTTGAAATCGGCGGCTAAAGGAGGTAGCCGCCATGAAGCAAAAAGCATATCGACAAAATCCGACAGTTATTGACTTATCAAAAAAAGCCCGCCCACCACCGGGGGAAACTACGCTTATATATATGAACTGTCTAATCATCTGGATACTGCTTACAATGCCTATGCGCCCGTCCGGGCTTTTCGGACGGGCGCATTTTGTACGTTCAAAAAATTTTTGAAGAAATTTCAAAAAATCTTCGGCGTTTTTGAAAAACGCCGTATTGCCCCGCGAAAAGGGGGGAAGCACCACCAACTTTCCAACGAGAAAGGAGGTGAGAATGTGGAACCTAATAGCAGGGAGTTTTACAAACAGTGTGCTTTTCAGAAGTTTTGTAATACGGTATTGCACAATGAAGCTTGCGACACCCATAGAGAACTTCGCAGACACAAGGCAAAGGAAGTGACCTTTTCCGACATGACCTTAGACGAAGCGCGGCAGCTTCATACGTTTGATGAATATTTCAAACGTGAAGCCGCCGAAACCGTCTTTGAGAAAGCCGGGAAGAAAATCACGCCAAAGCTGCTTCTTGAAGCAATCCGTACTTTGCCGGAAGAAAAGCGCAAAGCCATATTGCTGTATTACTTCGAGGGAATGAACGATACCGAGATTGCGGAGCTGTTCAACACGTCGAGAAGCACGATACAGTACAGGCGGACAAGCTCTTTTGAGAAATTAAGAAAATATCTGGAGGAAAATGCTGATGAATGGGACGAATGGTAACGAACCCGGCTACCCGGAAAATGCCCTTGTTCCTTATCCTGTCATTGTGGCAGCGACAAAGGGCGACCCGGACGCCATGAAGATTGTCTTGCAGCATTTCAGCGGCTACATAGCCCGCCTCTCCATGCGGAAGCTGTACGACGAGCGCGGGAACGTCTATTTTGGCGTAGACCACGACATTCGGGAACGGCTGCAAGCAAAACTGATGATGGCTGTCCTCACCTTTAAGGCAGAGGAATAAACCGCAGCGGCGGCGGGACGCTTTCTCTCTCCCCCTTTTCCGTTCCGCTGCTGACGCGGCAGCAAAGCCATTCTGAACCTTGACAAAGAAAGCGGCGCAAGATAACGGCGGCGCAGCATAGGGCAAATCGGATACGTTCCTTTTGCGCCGAGCCATACGGCGGGTGCGCCATGACGCTATCCGGGTGAGGTTATCCCCGCCCGGACAGCCGAGCGACCAACACCGCGCCGGAAAGCAAGTGTAGCGGCTTGCGGGCGACGACACGCAGAATATACAATGATACTTCCTTACAGCCACAGTCCGAGCGTTAAGAGCGTCGCAGGCAATGGGTAGGGCGGCATGAGAACCATGCCGGGGTGAAATTCCCATGAGGTTATGCTAATAACCGTCCGATTAAAGCCTTTGTTTTATTGAATAGTGGACTTGCTGCTATTCATAGACTATATTATATGTTTGCGAAAGAAAGGGGGATTTTCTTTGACGCAAAACCAAACGCCCGTTACCACAACGGAGCATAAAATAGGAAAAGTTACTTACCTTGTATGTTCGTCCGCAAGTGAACGCGCAACGGACACACTGGATAAAAAGATAAAAAAACTCATTCGCAAAGACATGGAACTGAACCCCGCAAACGCCCGGAAATAGGGCGTTTCTTCACATTTTATACATGACACAGGCAGCGGTATGTGGTATAATATAGACAGTACAAATACCATGCTTGTCTGTCGTCGGAAAGGAGGACAAAATGTTACAGACAGACAAGATTACCGCTTTATATTGCAGATTGAGCCAGGAAGATATGCAAGCCGGGGAAAGCGAGAGCATACAGAACCAAAAACTGATTTTACAAAAGTATGCTGACGAACACCACTTTTTCAACACGCGCTTTTTCGTAGACGACGGATTTTCCGGCGTGAGCTTTGAGCGTGAGGGGCTTCAAGCCATGCTGCATGAGGTTGAAGCCGGGAACGTGGCGACCGTCATAACAAAAGACCTTTCCCGTCTGGGACGTAATTATCTGAAAACCGGGGAGCTGATAGAGATTGTCTTTCCCGAATATGAAGTGCGCTACATTGCCATTAACGACGGTGTAGACACAGCAAGGGAAGATAACGAGTTTACCCCTCTGCGGAACTGGTTCAACGAGTTTTACGCCCGCGACACCTCAAAGAAAATCCGGGCTGTCAAACAGGCAAAGGCGCAGAAAGGCGAGCGCGTCAACGGCGAAGCTCCTTACGGCTACCTTATCGACCCGGATAACCGCAATCATCTGATACCCGACCCGGAAACGGCGCACGTCGTAAAACAGATTTTTGCAATGTATGTACGGGGCGACCGTATGTGTGAAATCCAGAACTGGCTGCGGGACAATGAAATACTGACCGTCGGGGAACTGCGCTACCGCAGGACAGGGAGCAAACGCCACCCCCGCCCACAGCTCAACGCATGGTACAACTGGCCGGATAAGACGCTGTACGACATTCTGACAAGGAAAGAATATTTAGGGCATACCATAACCGGGAAAACCTACAAGGTATCTTATAAGTCGAAAAAGACGAAAAAGAACCCGGAGGAAAAAAGGTATTTCTTCCCCAACACTCACGAACCTTTGATTGATGAAGAAACCTTTGAACTTGCACAGAAGCGGATTGCCACCCGGCAACGCCCGACAAAGGTTGATGAAATTGACCTGTTTTCCGGGCTGCTCTTTTGCGGGGACTGCGGCTACAAAATGTATGCAGTACGCGGAGCCGGGACGCTTGAACGGAAACACGCCTACACTTGCGGCAACTACCGCAACCGGGCAAGAAATGATATGCTCTGCACTACGCATTATATCCGCAAAAGCGTATTGAAAGAACTTGTCCTTGCAGACTTGCAGCGAGTAACGTCTTATGTGAAAGAGCATGAACAGGAGTTTATCGAAACAGCCAACGAGTGCAGCGCAAAGGCAGTACAAAAGACGCTGACACAGCAGCGGAAAGAGCTTGACAAGGCGCAGAACCGTATTAACGAGCTGAACATCTTATTCCGCAAGCTCTACGAGGACAACGCTTTAGGGAAACTTTCAGATGAACAATTTGCTTTTCTGACTTCCGGCTATGATGAAGAAAAAAAGACGCTGACCCGGAGGATTGCGGAGCTGTCACAGGAAATCGACAACGCCACCGAGCGCAGCGCGGACGTAAAAAGGTTTGTCGCACTGGTACGCAGATACACAGCGATTGAAGAACTGACCTACGAAAACGTCCATGAATTTATTGACCGTATTCTTATTCACGAACTGGATAAGGAAACGAACACCCGCAAAATCGAAATCTTTTATAGCTTTGTCGGCAGAGTTGATACAGGTGACAAGCCTACCGAAAGTATCTCCTATTTCAGACAGATAGGAGCCGACGTAAAGAGTTATGCTATCTAACATACATCAAAAAGAGGTAAGATAACACCCTCTGCAAAAAAGGTATCGTTATCTTACCTCAACAAACTTGGTTCCAGTAAAACCATTATCCACATAGGTTTCTATAAGAGATAATTCCTCATGTGAATTGATATACGATTCTACTAATGAAATCTGTGTCTGGATAGTATCATCAGAATCGTGTCCGCTATTCTCTACTGATAATCTTATATATGCTGCCGTAGGCAATGCGTTTGCTCGTGCAGACAACTCGTTAATTGAGATAACCTGCTCTACCGTCTCCTTCTCCGGCACAATCTGTTTTCTACTTTTTCGAGCCATCTGTCTCCCTCCATTCTTTTGGAAAATACAATAGCCATTCCGAGTGTAATAACTCCACTCTCTTAATAGTCACAACATCCATAACAACTTTGCCCAGATATTTTCGAATAGTACTTCGCTCCATTAATCGTAATTTCAGTGGATCTACTTCCAGATACAGTTTCAATCTAGGATTTTCTAAAGAATATGCCTTTCGGAGAGTCTTCATTTTTTCTCGATCACTAGAAATTATTTTCTCAATTGCTTCTACCTCAGCCTTTAATTCTAATTGACGACTATTATCTTCATCCTGGTTGATATATATCTGAAGACGCTCCTTTTCTAATTCTGCAAGCTTATAAGCAAGATCTCTGATTTCTTTTTCGTAAACTGACAGGCGAGAAGTCATTTCCTTCCCTCCATCTTCCTCAAGCTTTGCCTTTATTTTTAAAGCCTGTTCCCTTGCACTAAGAATTGTCTGGCAAACAGCCTGATCCATTTCTGCCACCGGTGCTGTCTCTGGGTTGATCAGCATCTGATAATCCTCTGTCATTTGATAACCATATTTCAAATCGTTCCAGCAAAGAAGACCTTGCTTGTGTCGATCTATAATTCTCCTCCGAATAGTTTCCTGATGATATTGGCTTACCTTCTCCTCAAAGAATGCTTCAACCTCATCATAAGTTTTCGAAATGCTGCAGAAATTGTCTTCTATCACAGCAAAATGAATTCCTGCCGGATAAAATGTCTGCAGAAGCATTTCTCTTGCAAACCATAAATTTTTACCAGTTCTATATAACGAATCAACGATGACCAGATCATACTTTCTGGCCAGACCATCGTTTAACATTTCTGTAAATGCATCATCTGCATTTATGTCCTGCTTGCGGTCAGAATATCTTGTCTGCAATTTATACCCTTTGCTTTTTACAAATTCTTTTATTCTCTGATTTTGCTGATTGATAATGTCAGGAGAATTCTCTTCGCCAAACAGACAAGAAGTAAATCTTGTATAACAAACTACACGCATCCCTTCATCTCCTCACTTGCAAATTCTTCTGAAGCTGCTTCTGCCATACGGATCACATCCTGCATTTCATCTTCAAAATGCATTTTTATCACTATATTTTCTTTGTCATATACAATGATTTGTTCTATCAGAGCAACTACAATTGGCCGCTCCAATTTTTCGATATTCTGATATTGCTTCAGATTTTCTACCCATGGTTTCAGTCGTTGCTTGTCTGATATCGCAGTTGCTTTTTCTATCTGTAAATGCTTATATCTGGCCTCCGCTGCATTGATTTTGTCTGTAAATGTTCGTTTCATAAAGACAAATTCATCTTTATCAATGATACCTTCCAACATGTCTTCATAAGCTTTTGTCTTAAACCCACGGTAACGATCAATCTCTTTTTGTAATTCTTCCATCTGTTGAACGATCACCTTCACTCTTGATTGTTCTTGTGGAATCTGATCTATAGTCTCTATAATGCTTTGAGCTTTTAAAAAAAGTGAAATCTGCTTTTGAACAGTTTCTGTAACTATCTCCTCCAACTGCTTTGCACTAAACAAATGTGAGGAACAGCCCTTGCCGCTCTTATAAGTACTACAATGAAAATAACTATATTTCTTCCTGCCCTTGGATACTCTTCTCCGGACCATGTTCTGCCAACAGTCACCACAAACAACTAAGCCGGAAAAAAGATAAACTGCGTCTTCATCGGGAGAAGTTCTCGTATCAAAAAGGAGTAATCTCTGAACCTCTTCAAAAATCTCTTTCGAGACAATAGGTTCGTGAGTATTTTCGACTCGTATCCAGTCCTCCTTTGGAACGGCTCTTGTCTGTTTAATCTTGTAACTGATTTTTCTATTTGTACCCTGAACCATTGTTCCGATATATATTTCATTTGCCAGAATTCGGTTTACAGATGTTGGAGACCAACCAACACCAGATCCAATGCGGAATCCGGAATCGTAATTCAATCCATTACTTCTCTTATATTCTGCCGGCGGTAATACACCCATAGCATTCAATGCATCCTCAGTAGATTGATAGATAGGATCAGGATAATTCATATCAGTATAATTATGTATATTATAATTTGCGTCTGAATTTCGGATGTCTAGGGATCTGATATTCGGATTTCCAGAAATCTGATTTTCAGATGTCAAGAAATCTGGTTTTCGGATTTCTGAAAAACATTCATCTCTAGAAGTCTGATTTTCAGATTTCTGAGCCATATCCATAGATTTCCCCTGCCCAATAGACGCTTTTTTCTGTGGCAATACAAAATTTTTCACATATATAATATCCGGTTTGCCCTGTCCTCTTCTTACCCTTTCTACCAATCCGATTCCTTTCTTAGAATCTAATGCTCCTAAAATCTTACCTGCTTTTTCATGACCAATACCAAGATCCTCTGCTATTTCGTCGATGGTGTAAATAATATAGGCTCTATTCTTATCATCGAACCATCCATTTTTCTGAGACAAAGACATTCTATCCAGAAGAAGTCCATATAATAGCTTTGCATCATTTGATACTTTCTTAAAACGTTCATCCTTCACAAGCATCTTTGGAATACGATAAAAGGCGAACTGCTGAGACTCCATCCCATAAAAATAGTCAAACTCTATGGCAGTTGTGTTCATCAGTTCACCCTCTTTCTACTCGTATTTTTCTTTCCATTTCTCTAACAAATTAAGAATAGTGTCTTCCATTTGAGCAGCATCCATATCCTCCGGAAAATACTTTGCCAATTTTTCTACTCCAATTGTTAATGGTTTTCTTTTCACTATTGGAGAAAGCAATAAATTCCTTACCTCTTCCTCCGTCAATTCATTAGTCTGAGATAAGATTTTCAATCTCTTACTTGCTGTCGATGTAATCCTAGCCTTGGAAGAATCTAAAACTCGATACACCCATGTCTGCTCATCAGAATTCAAAAATGAAATATCCACTCCCTGGCCAAAAGGAATTCTTTTCTTATCTACCATTTCTAATAACTCATCTGATAGCCGTGCAAGCCATATATATCTCTGAATGGTCTTTCCGCTTTCGTTAGCTGTCGCTCCAATTTTATCTAATGTATTTCCACCTGCCTGTATTCCTTGATGCTTCAAAGCTTCATATTTCATCTGATATGCTCTGGCCTTTTCACTTAGAAGAATATTTTCTCTTTGCAGATTTGAATCCACCATTGTCCAGATTGCTTCGTCATCATCATAGCTTCTGATATATACCGGCAGAGTTTTCTTACCAGCAAGTTCCGATGCTCTTTTTCTCCTATGTCCCGAAACTAATTCAAAACCACCTTCTGCTCTTTTTCGGACAATTGCAGGGACCATTACACCATGAAGACGTATACTCTGTGCAAGCTCTAACATGCTTTCATCATCCACTATTTTAAATGGATGGTTCTTAAACTCATACAATTCCACAAGTGGAACATCTACAACGTCAGAACAGCCAGCCTCAGCTGTACCAAACAGATCATCATAGGAATTTAACTTTGCAAGGGTAATATCCATTCGATCCGGCTCCTGAAAACCAAGACTTACTGAAGCACTTCCCTGGCTATCAGCATCTATAAGTAAGACCTTCTTACCCAGACGTGCCAATCCAATTGCAATATTTACACTCAAGGTACTTTTTCCAGTGCCTCCCTTTTGGTTTGAGATTACATAGACCTTGCACATATCATGAAGCCTCCTTCCCTACGGTAAGAAGATCCGCAAGCGTATTACCTCCTGCGAATTGTATATAGCTACTCAGGCAATCATCTAATCTCTTTTTACCAGTGAAACTGATTTTTACTACTACTCCATTACAAAGATAACAATATGGATTTTTAATCTGTTCTATATAATCTTTTATTCTCTCCTCAACCGGAAGATTAGTTTTTATCGTTACGTCTTTCAAATCGACCAATTCATTTCTGTCAATCCCATTCATAGTATCTCTCCTTTTCATTTCTATGATATACATTTGTATCTCTATTGTAATTTATACATTTGTATTTGTCAAAGTTTATTTTCCCCAATATTTTTATATCTTTTTCTGATTGTTTATGCTATACTACTCATACAAGGCATGAAAGAAGGAAAAATCTTATGACTATAAATGAAAAAATCAAAAAATTAAGAAATGATTTTAATCTGACTCAGGATCAGTTATCTGCATTATCTGAAATCAGTATTCCTGCTATCAGAAAATATGAAGCTGGCGATAGAAATCCAAAAGCTGATCAGCTCATAAAGATTGCAGCTGCATTAGGCATAAGCAGTAACGAATTGATTACTCCTGACTTGCAGAAAACTCAGGACTTTATCTCTTTATTGGATTTCATTCGTGAACAGTTAAATATGGATGTGCAATATGATCTGGACGACTCTGGAAATCCTATCCCATCTTCAGCAAGATTAACTTTTAAGAACTCTTTTTTAAATGAAGTATTATGCTCTTATGCTTATGCATTACATAATCTTTCCAGTAACTCCGAAGAAGCAGTTGCTGCATTAAATAAACTAAGATTGGATAAGACAGAAATCTGCAAAAATGAAACAGACGAGAGTATGCAGCCTGCTTTATCTGAATTTGCACGTGATTTTAATTCCATCATTATCGAAACCAATCCTAAAAAACAGGATCTCATTCTTCGACTTGCTAAAGAAATACAAGCTACAGATATCTAATAACAGCTATAGCCCGATAGGTTTTAATCCTACCGGGCTATCTTTATGAACATAATTATCGTTTGCCACCAAGAGCTAATTCCTGGTCCATATTCTGGAAAGGCTCCGGTTTGCCATATTTCTTTGCCACTTCATTCTGTTTCTGCCTGAGTCTTAATATAATTGAAACTCTCTGATATGGTGGGATAAACCCTTTCTTTACCGGTGGTCTCGTTTCAGTTTTAACCTTCTCTGACTTTTGGACAACTTGTCCAGAAGTACCTTTATGTTCCGGCTCCTGCGTCTGACTTACTGCGACGCTATTATTGTGGTTGCCATCGATCATATCATAATTTTGTTCTCCTGCACTTTCAGAAGCCCTTTCATACATACCATTCTCTGAATATTTCTGATATAACAAGAACTTTTCTCCGTTAGGCATCTGAGACATCTTTGCAAGGATTTCCGCTTTTCTCTGCTCCTGTAGATTCATTTCACTTTTCTTTGCTTCATCTGTCGGAGCTATTACTTCAACATCAGATTCCAAACGAGGATGTGCCCCTGACATATAAGTGCGAATCACAGCTAATGCATCTTTATCAAATCCATTTTTATTGTTGTCCATAACCATTCGGCCATAGGCATCCAGGATCAGAAAAGAAGCAGCATTTCTAAATTCTGTACTCTCCATTAGATAAAAATGTTTCCCATCAATTAAAAGCTGATCACAAGCATCCCACTCACCTGCTTTGCCTTTCACTCTGTAATTTCTGGTATCCAGATCAATCATTGCTCCACCAGAGGAATGTCTGATAAAACCAGGGATCACTCTAAGGGAATCTGCTTCTACATAATATGCAGTTACAATACCGGCATGATTTACAGCAATTACGTCTCCAATACCAAGCTTATATTTCCCTGTATTTTCAAGAGCTGCTCTGATTTTACGCGCACTATCTTGCTCACTGCAAATGTCAAAATATACCTGCTTATAATTCTCTATACGCACATCATAGCGATCTGCCTGACCTCCATACATCCTGAAACGATTATATGCCTGAGAATTATAATCTTTTCGCCTATAGATCATATAATGATGGATATTCATGACTCACCTTCTTCCTGCTTATATGGAGCTAAATCAATAGCTTTGAATTCCTCATCTGTTATGCTCTTCATCTTACGTATTGTACTTTTCACAATTTCTGTAAGCTCCTGATCTTCTTTAATAAATTGCAGGCATTCCCTCATGCCCTGCATGGTCTTTGTTCGTGTTTTATCTTCAAACATGGCCATGGTTAAATACTCATCCTGTTCAAATTGAATCTTAGCCAAGTTCCTGCCCTCCCTTACTGCGCTGCTGTGTTTTTGTTTTATTTGCTGATTGCTGTGCCTTAATGGTTTCTTTATTTGCTGACAGCCTGCCTAACACTGATTTTTTACCATCTACCGCATCAGCAATCTGTTCGGCAGACTTTTGGACAATTTGTCCAGAAGCTTCTCTCTGATAGTCTTCCAGTTTTTTCATAGCGCTCTGAATCAAAGGATGATCTCGATAATATGGAATGGTATCAATGATATCCCTCTGAATATGATTTCCTACAAGAAGATCAAATCTTCCTTCATAGTCACTGTTGTCTTTTAATTCAAAACCAATTCCTTTGACACCATTCATTCTATCAGCTGGAATTTTCTCAAAATATAAAAGTGCTTCATCAAGCGAAAGATTCTCATGATACTCTCCCAACACTGGAAATTCTGCACATTCGGCAACATAAAAAGATATTTTATCAGGCGTAAACACAGTATTCCTTGCCGATGATATGGCTGCTTGCTCAGTTTGCTCAACAACTTCCTGCAAGTATTCTATGTCCACAGGATGAGACTGGCCTGTGAGTCCATATTCATTCATCAGATTGTCCCTGACTGCTTCTATAGTTATTCCCTCATCTGCTAATACGCCACCATCTATTTCATGAAAATTGGAATCATACACAGTGTAATCATAGCCTTCTTCCGTTTCCTGTACATAAAGGAACTTATCACTTGCCTCAATCGCCAGCTCAGTTGGTAATTCCTCATTTTGCTTTTGGACAACTTGTCCAGAAGTGACATTCTCTACGCTTGATTCCAAACGTGATAATAATTCTTTGGCTGCCTCCGCATCCTCCGGGAGATCAATATTATCAGCAGCCTCCTGTAACCATTCTCGGATCTCATGGATTTCTCCGGCAATAATCGCTGCTTTTACTACTTCAACACCAGTCTCCGGATTTTCAACAGAATCACGATATTCATAGGTATCATAATCATATGCAAATTGATCTATGTCTCTGGCAAGCTGTTCAATTTCTTTTGCTTTTAATTCAACTCTTTCCTGCTCCAAAATCTCTAACTGCTCCTGAATCTGATCAATCATTTCACCTGCGGTTACACGAATGGTATCCATAGAGGCTTTTAATTCTTTTAGTTCCTTTCCTGAACTCCAGGATCCAATATAAGGAAATGAATAAGAAGAAGTGTCAATTTTAAATGCTGTAGATACGCAAAAAGCAACACCTTCTGCCTCTGTCTCTTTTGTCTGTGCATCTTTTACAATACCTTGCTGTTTCATCAATTCTCTGTTATGAAGCCATGCATGTGCCACCTCATGAATACAGGTTTTTATCGTCTGGCTCTCACTCATTCCTGATTGAATCACTATTTCATTATCAATCAGGTGATAGTATCCTTTAGCTTCACCATCAATCTCTGCGAAGCGAATAGGTACTGGAGAAACTTTCTGTATGGCTATCATAAAATCCATAAAGTTATCAACCTTTGCATCCAATTCGTGAATATCCAGTTCTGGTAATGGCTCACCACCAGTCTGACGAACATCAAATACTGTAACCACTTTGAATCGTGGAATTGTCTTTTCTACCTCAACCTTCTCCGGCTTACCATTAGCATCCATAATAATCTCACCAGTATTTGGATCTATTTTTTCTACTTCAACCTTCTGCTTGACAGGTGCAGGTGCGATTATTTTTATACCCTTCTGCCCACGTTCAACAAATCTGCCCTTTGATTTCCAAAATGTAAAAGAGCCAACCATCGTTGCTTCCGGATCCTGAGCTGCGATTAATATCGTATTATTTACGGAATATCGATAAAATGATGAAACACATTTCAGATACTCAACAATTTTTTCACTACTCATAAAATCCTGAACGCCTTGTTCTAACTGCTCCAAAGTCTGAGATAATAAATCGTTCTTTTTATTAGTTCCATTTGCCATCGTTTCCTTCTCTGGCATATAACTCCTTCCTGCCATGTCTGACCTGCTAATAAAATGGCCACCTAAAGTAACCAGATTGCAAATCAATCTTTAACTTCAAGTGGCCTTCTAAACATCTTTTAATGAAAAATCATGCAATTTGATTAGATTGAGATGTCGTTCTTATGCTGCTTCGCAGCTTCTTTTACAGGATTCTTTGGCTGAGCTGCCACCTGCTCTTTCTTTTGACTTAATCGGCCAAGAACAGACTTTTTCTCGCCCACGTCGCCGTGCTCCTTATTTGCAGTTTTTGCTCTTGCTGCTTCCTTCTCCTGCATTCGTGTTTCGAAGCGTTCTGCTTTCTCAAATACATGATCCTGTGTATCATAGTGATAAACTTCATCGGCAAGTCGATCTGCAGGCGCAACCTGTGTTGCATTGATTTCCACAACCATTGCCTTAAGTTCCTGAAAAGACATTTCTCCGTTATCAGGAATAACAAGACATTCATGTACACTGGACGGGAGAATAAAGAAATTACCCTCCAGTTTTTCTCCAAGCTGCTCGAAAACATTAGGATAAAACATGACTGCCGCACCATTAATGGACTGGTCATTTGTAATGACTGTCATGGGATTCTGTCCCATGGGAATCATCTCCTCAAGCATGACATCGACTTCCTCCTGGTTAAGGCCTGAAGCAAGCATGTCCTTGCTCATCATTTCCTTCATAACCTCCTCCATAGAAGCGATTTTAGCTGGAAAAAGCTTAGGACTGTTTTCCATTGCATCCTGGTGAAGCTGCTCTTTTGTAACTCCAAGTGTTTCAAGAAGTGGATATGTGACCATTGTAGAGGCGATGCCTTCCTCTCCCTGTGCTGCAACTAAATGATAAGTAATTGCAAGGTTTTCCACTTTTGTAAAAGGCGCATTTTCTAATGCTTCCTGATTGTTTTCAAGATTACTTACACGGATAAAAAGCTTACTTTTATCATATGTCAGTAAGTTATCCAGGCTAACATCCAGCTGCGGCTGCGCTGTAATGGTATCCATAATCTGATCAACAATTTCATCAAAATCACGTCCATTCTCATACTGCTCATGGAAAGCATTCAGATTAATGGTTGGAGATACAATCTGATCAGGACGCTGTACCGAAAGACCTGTATAATGCTCATTCAGTTTATAATTCTCAGCTAATCGAATCGTTGCATCTTTATATTCTTCAGGAAGGCCGCTTTTCACGGCCTCCTGAACTGACTCTGCAAATGTTTTAAATTCCATCTTTATTTACGCTTACCCTTTCTCTGCGATTTATCATATTTCTTTGGGAATTCCAGATTGAACTGGACCTTTTCTCCAGAGGCATCCATTACAATATCAGCAGCAAATAAGTTCCCCGTCTTTGAAGAACACAGATCCTTACAGTGAGTGCGACCTGACTTCAGCATTTCGGCTGCCATACGTGCATCCACACGTTTATTCATATTTGTCAGATAATAATTATCCTTCCAGAGAGTAAAGCTGCATTCCTTGTTCACACAGTAAAAATTGCGTCTGCCTTCGAATACCAGGCTCCCGCATTTCGGACAAGTACCAATACTATCCAGGATACGAAAACGCTGCCTTTCATCCTCAGCTATCAATTCGCATCCGTTTAATACAGACCCAATCAAACCTCGGATTCCTCTCATAAACTGGTCTGGATCCATAGATCCATGCTCCATATCAAGCAGCTGATTTTCCCAGTTTGCAGTCAAAGAAGCAGACTTCAGCATATCCGGGAGAACTTCAATCATCTCCTCGCCTTCTTCTGTAGATACAATCTGCTTTCCTTTTCTTCTGGCATACCCTGAATGAACAAGCTTTTCGATAATTGATGCCCTGGTTGCAGGTGTTCCAAGTCCCTTCTTTTCTGTCTCAGAATCAAACTCTTTATTTCCTGCACGCTCCATAGCCTGAAGTAATGTATCTTCTGTAAATGCCTTTGGAGCTGTTGTAAAATGCTCTGAAAGTGCTCCTGTAACAGAATGGAAGTAATCCCCTTCATGAACTGATACCGGTGCATCTTTAACATCATCCTCTTCAGACTGTTTTTTTACTTCATGGTCTAATCCCTCAAGGTTTTTCCAGCCCATATCCACAACGCATTTAAGCTTCTGTGAAAAAGCATTGCCAGCACACTCCGCATGCACTGCCGTTTCGTTGTAGATGTAAGGCGCAGCCACAGCCATCACCATACGAGTCCAGATCAAGTGAAGAATATTAAGCTGTTTTTCTGAGAGATCATTTTCATCACAATCAAAGAAATCATTTGTGATAATAATTGCATGATGATCAGACACTTTTGCATTATTAATCACCTGATTTACACCATCGTCAGAAACCTCAAATACACCAAGTTCTTTTAAAAGAGAATATTCCTGGATCCTTTTAATGAAATCCGCAAAAGAACCTCTCATGTCCTCGGTAATAAACTGGCTGTCTGTTCTCGGATAAGTGATCAATTTTGCTTCATATAAAGCCTGGGCTGCATCCAATGTTTCTTTTGCCGTATAGCCATAGTATCTGTTCGCTACCCTCTGAAGAGTGGTCAGATCATAGAGCTTAGGCGGGTTAATACGCTTAGTCTGAGTATCAACAAGACTGATATGAGCATCAGCCCCATCCACCATAGAAAGCATATCTCTTGCCATACCTGCATCAGTAAGCTTCGGGCTTACCAGATCAAGACCCTCTGCCTTCACATGTACCAGATAGTATTTTTCCTTAATGAAATCCCTGATCTGTCGATCACGTTCCACCAACATGGCAAGAGTCGGTGTCTGAACTCGTCCTACACGAAGTGTTCTGGAATAGACTGAAGTGTATGCTCTGGTTGCATTCATACCCACAAGCCAATCAGCCTTTGCTCTGCACACCGCAGCATCAGAAAGACCTGCATATTCACTGGCATCCTTAAGATGTGCAAAGCCATCTGCGATTGCACGATCCTCCATAGAACTGATCCACAGACGTTTTACAGGAAGTCTTGATTCTGAAAGGTCATATACTCTCTTAAAGATAAGTTCTCCCTCTCGTCCGGCATCACAGGCATTGACTGCAAACGCTACATCGGAACGATTGAAAAGGCTCTTCAGCTCATTAAATTGGTCCCTTTTATCCGATGCAACAGAAAGCTCCCACTGTTCCGGGATAATAGGAAGATCATCAAAATTCCAGTTCTTATATTTCGGATCATAATGTTCAGGCGGAACATACTCTGCCAGATGGCCTAAGCACCAGCTAACAATGTAATCACCTCCCTCCATATAGCCGTCCTTTCGCTCATTTGCCCCAAGGACCTTGGCAATCTGCTGTGCTACACTTGGTTTCTCACTTACTACTAAAATCATTGCTACCTCCTTCGCCGGCTTTCCGGCTCCATCTAAAAATTTTCAAAAGCACCTCATAAGTGCTTTCACTAAATCACTTTGAAATCGGTAGTTTGGTATGGGGTTTGTCAAAAAAAGTCAAAAAAAGAAAGGACAGCCACGATTGGCCATCCTTCCAAGGGACTACTTCATTCAGTTTTATTCTTCAGACTCATCGTCAGCTTCAGATGATTCGTAATTATAATCTTCAATTACATATTCTTCATCATCGTCATCTGTATGATATGTCTCACCATATTCCATGCCTTCATTTACATCATCGTCCGCTTCCTTCTGTGCCTTTTTCTTTTTATAGTAGTAAGAAAGCAACCTTGCACTGGATGCATTCTTAAGTGCTCCTTTATCTTGAATCGTTTCCAATTCCATATTTATATAATTACCAAGCACCAGCTTCATATCTTCACCGAAGAAGTTCGTCAACACCTCGAATGCAGTATATGGTCTGGTTTCATCCGGAACCTTGTTTCCAGTATTCCTAGAAACAGGAAGAGCAACTATTTCTCCCCGTGCTCCTTCCATAAGATTTCTAATCATTGTATATTCCAATAGCATCACCTACTTCATCATTTATTGTAGTGGGATCGTGTAGCTTTATTATAATCGACCATCAGTTCGATTTCAAGCAGAAAGTTATATGTTATTTTGCATTTAGTTATTGCAATGCACAATATTCTTGTGCTATACTGACAATGTCAGTATAGATGAATAGTAGTTCAAGTAAACCATCTGACTTAGAATTGGAGTAAGAGGCCATGGGTAAAAATGATAAAAATACCAAAAACAGTGGATCTTCTAAAAGCAATATTACTTCTATCAGTAGTAAATTAAAAATTCATATGACTGATCAACCAACCATGAAAGAAAATGATTGGTCTTTTGGTGGTGTAATTAAGGAATATCGTAATAAAGCAGGTCTCAGTCAAAATAGTCTTGCGGAAATGATGAATACATCACGTAATACAATCATTAATTGGGAAACTGATAAAAGTCGTCCAGATATTGATAATATCCGAGAACTTTGTCTGCTTCTTGGAATCCCATTATCTGAATTATTCAATATTCCGTCTACTGAGCAGCCTTCTACAAAAGAAAAAACCATGCTGTCACAATTCCGTAAGCTTAGTACTGTAAGCCAAAGAATCATAACGCGTATGGTTAATAGTATGTATGAAGAAGAAACTGATGCCAGGGACGAATACTTACGCTCCTCTTATCGAATCCTTCCTCTGGAAGCAACTGCTGTTGCTGCAGGGACTGGATGTGACTTTAACGATCTTCCTGCAGAACCAATATTTATAAAAAACAATCCATATAGCGAACTAGCAGATGCTATCATCCGTGTATCTGGTGCAAGCATGGAACCGCTATACCATGATGGTGATTTTCTTTATGTCGTATACACTCAGGAACATACTGACGGAGACGATGTAATCTGTACTACTGCCGACGGAGCCGTCGTTAAAAGAGCCATTGATGATAAGCTTATATCTCTTAACACAAAATATCCATTTGGCGAAAAACATGAAGACGATCATGTAAGAATTCTTGGAAGAGTCATTGGTATTGTTAGTCAAAATGACATTGCTGTTGGTGAAGATCAATCTAATCTAGAAATATTACAGTCCAAGGAACTACGCGAATTCTATAAACTTCATAACAAATGATCCATATTCCATTTTAAGCGACATTTGTTTGTCTTTTAAAATGGAATATTTATTTTATTTCTATTTATAATTGACATATTGTGTTTCATTTGCTATTCTACTGACATATTTAGCATTGCTACTCTTGCAATCACAAATTCCATTTTAAATGACATTTGGAGAATATATATGAAAAAGTTATCTGTAAAGAAAATGGCTGATACTATTACAGCTAAAAGAAAAGGAAAAAAACTTACTCAAGCTCAACTTGCAGAACTGACCGGAATCAACAGAGGTATGATTAGTCGTTTGGAAAGCTATGACTATACTCCTACTATCGATCAGTTACAGGCAATGGCAGAGGTTCTTGATTTTGAAGTAGTTGACTTCTTTGAAGAGGAAAAAGTACTTTCGTCCAACCCTGCAAACTTAGACAAAAAATACAATATTGCTGTCGCTGGTACCGGTTATGTAGGATTGTCTATTGCTACCCTTCTTGCACAGCACAATCACGTAACTGCTGTAGATATCATTCCAGAAAAAGTAGAGCTGATTAACAATAAAAAATCACCTATCCAGGACGACTACATTGAAATGTATCTTGCTGAGAAAGAGCTTGATCTTACTGCCACTTTAGATGGCGAAGAAGCTTACAAAAATGCTGATTTTGTTGTTATTGCAGCTCCAACAAATTATGACAGCAAAAAGAATTTCTTTGACTGCTCAGCTGTAGAGGCAGTTATTGAATTAGTATTAAGAACAAATCCAAACGCTATGATGGTCATCAAATCTACTATTCCGGTTGGCTATACTGCATCTATAAGAGCAAAATATAATACAAAGAACATTATCTTCAGCCCTGAGTTTCTTCGTGAATCTAAGGCTCTTTATGATAATCTCTATCCTTCAAGAATTATCGTTTCTTGCGATGAAGAATCCGCCGAAAAAGCACATATTTTCGCTTCTCTTCTTCAGCAGGGAGCAATCAAAGAAGATATCGATACATTATTCATGGGATTTACAGAAGCTGAGGCAGTTAAACTCTTTGCTAATACTTATCTTGCACTTCGTGTATCTTATTTTAATGAGCTTGATACATATGCAGAAACAAAAGGATTAAACACACAGGAAATCATCAATGGTGTTTGTCTTGATCCACGTATTGGAATGCATTATAACAATCCGAGTTTTGGATATGGTGGATACTGCTTACCAAAAGACACAAAAAGGACGTTTATCAGCATGTATTAATACATCTTTTATTGCAAGAAAAATCTGCTTTCCTTTTAAGGTATTTACTAATATGCAAGAAACATTTCGTGGGCCATAATCGCATGAAGCTGCTTTACCTAATCCGGAATAATCCGAAATTGTAAGATCTCCAACTCTTTCCCTTCTAGCATATTTACATTTATAACAATTTTCTCTATAGGTTATCCCATAGTGATATCCAACTTGGTACGCATCATTCCTATGTACTTTTTTCTTATAATAGGTTTTTTCCCCATTTTTTAGTGAAAAAGTAAAAGTATGTGTTCCTTCTTCTGGATCCCTAAAAAACACACCAGTTGTTGTATTATTATATTTCTTTTCAATGAATGAAATGTGTTCTTGCAATATATGTGTTTCTGTAGTTCCATGACAAACTATATCAACTACAATTAAATTATTGTCAGATATTTTTTTCGTTTTGATGTATTGTTGCAGCCCAGCAACTTGACAAGGAATTCCAATAAATAGCACTTTTTTATCACGTTTCAGCAATTCTCCAATTTCAAAATAAACTGTCTTAGTATCACTATGTACATATTTTGAATTTTGAAACGCTAAGAATTCTTTTTCAGAACTATACAATCCATATTCCGGTAATAAATTGTCATTCATTTTCACTCCTGAATAATAATAACCATTACCAGAACAATATCTATACAACTCGGTTGCTATACCTCCAGATGCACTGGTTTCTCTGATATTTTTGTCCATTGACCACGCTGCATAGCTTTCTAATGGATAATTCCAGGGCGAATCATTTAATTGTGGACACGCTTGTTCACATAGATTACATGCACAACAATCTTCCATATTCTTTAATGCAATGGTAGTTCCATAGTCATTTTTTTTATAGGATATGCATTTTTTCGGACATATCTGAATACAACTACCACATGCCGTACATTTATCAAAACAAACAGGCTGAAACTGATTGTAAAATAAAGCATTACTCATTTAACATTTTTGTCAATATGGATATTGACTCCTCCCTGAATGATTGTAAATTATCATTAACAATTGCGTAGTTGATTTTTTTATAGTTCAAAACATCGACCTCATCTCCGCAGTTTTCTTGAACACCGATTCGATTTGCCAACGATAAAACTCTTGATTTATGGGCTCGTGTATAAAACAAAAATTCTTTATTGTAATATATTGAGAAAAGCATTCCATGGTATGAAGCAGTAAATATCATCTGAGCATTAAAAATCAAACCAAGAAACTCATTTAATGACTTCGGTTTTACATTTTTTACCCCTGATACAGGCATATCGTAATTAATATATATAACCTTGCAATTATTCTTTTTTGCATATTTTTTTGCATCCATTAAATTCTTTGAATGTGGATCCCTAAAATAAACAAGTACATATTTTCCATTATAATTATTAGGAACTATATAATTGTTCCATTCCTTTGTTGTTAATAACATTGTTGGATCACACACCCATTCTGCTTTAGGTCCATTAATAGATTTCAACCACTCTACAGCAGCATTTTCTCGCACTGCTATACCCTGAAAATCATTTAAATAAAAAGCTACACGATTTTCATCCCCTCTAATAGCATAGTCGCCAACTGACGATGCAAAAGCATATTTTTTCTTTTTATCCTCAATAAAATTCAAAAAATAAGTATAATCGTTATCTGTAATATCGCGTCCCCAAACAATATCGCTTCCAACAAACACCTTAGAATATTCTTTACCTGCATTCTCAATATTTTCAGGCGTAAAAATATCACTAATCTGAAAACTCCGATCAACAAATTCCTGCAAAGTTTTCGCTTTCTTCTTATATCCCGGTAAAAACAGTATATTTTTAATCGTTTTTTTTACATTTCTTTCAACGAATGATTTATTAAGATTTTCGCGTTTCTCAATGGCTGGACATCTATAATCAATGATCTCACACTTATGACCTAACTGTCATTTTCAAAAGGTCTGAGTGCATATCATTCCTGCATTCGGATCTAAGGTTATTTCCATGACAATAAAAATGCCCACCATTGCGGTTATTACAATAGGCATAGGATTCGTAGGTCATCACTCTACCGCAGACAGCACAGAACACTTTTCCTCTCAGTGGTTCTTCGTGCTCTCCGTACAATTCAGGCTTAGTCCTCATCTTGTCTGCAGAACGACTGATCAGCTCCTGTACCTGTTCATATTCAGATTCGGTTACCAAAGCTTCATGCTGATTTTCATGGATGATCCATTCGTCCTTAGAAGTCTTGTGTTCTGCAATTTTCAGGTAGAACGCTCTTTTTCGCTTTCCCCAGACAAGCCTTCCCAGATACACCTGATTTCTGAGAATATCTCTGAGCTTTCCAATATTCCAAAGCTCATTCTCCGGCATAGCCTCTCCTCTTTCCTTTACCATGCGATAAGCTTTGGGAGTAAGTACACCCATATAATTCAACCTGGCTGCTATCTTCCCGGTAGTCATCCCCATCAGATACCATCTGAAAATCATCTTCACAACAGGAGCCGTTTCCGGATTAACATATAAACGGTTTTCTGTTTTATCTAAGCGGTATCCATATGTAGCACGCGGGATAATAGCACTCCCTCTGCTCATGGATAACTCGTGATAAGTAGATACTCTTTTAGAGATATCTCTTGCATAAAACTCATTAACCAGGTTCTTGAGCGGCACTGAAATATTATTTCTGTCTTCCTCCCGGCTGCTATCAAAATTGTCATTTATAGCAATCAGCCTTACGTTAAGCTTAGGAAGAAAAGTCTCGATATAATACCCGGTCTCCAGAAAGTTTCTGCCAAAACGAGACAGGTCTTTTACTACGATGCACTGGATTTTTCCCTTCTTCACATCTTCCATAAGTCGAAGAAAATCCGGACGTTCAAACGCTGTGCCACTGAAGCCATTGTCGATATACACATCCGCTAGAACCAGATCGTCCGTATGAGCTATAGTAAGTTCCGAAAGGCAGATCAGATGTGAAAGATACATTGCCATTTTCATCAGCGAATGCAATTTCCATAAGACCATCTGTAGGAATAACACTCTCATCTACAGCAACGATATCCTCCTTTGCATAAAGGCCGAAGGAAACAGCTGTAATTTCACCGTTCATTCCGATTCCAAAGGTCTCGTTCTGTTCCATTTCCTTTTCTACGGAAAGCTCAAGCTTCTGTCTGTCATTGACATAGCTTGCAGAGGATGAAGTAAGGCTGATTTCCTGACCTGCATAGGTGAGCTCAACAATCTGCTCTTCCTCGTTCAGCGTATAACCGAAAGGTGCTTCCGTTTCAACTACACGGTACTTACCAAGATAAATCTCGTCGGTAGTTGCTACACCATCACCATTGGTAGTCATATCTGCTACAACAGTTCCTGCAGCAACACGAAGTGTACCGTCACCGGTATAGATATCTTCTGCTGCGATCACCTGATAGGTAGCACCGGTAAGATTTCTTACTTCATAAACAGCCTGGTAAGTAGGATTAATAACACCCCAGTTACCTTCCTTATCAATAACGCCTTCTTCACCGGATACAGATACGGAAGAAAATACTTCACCGGATTTGGTGATCGTAATAGTACCCTTCTGCGCCATATCATATGCAGTCACAGTGATTACACAAAGGCCTTCCACATCCTCATTATCTGCAGAAGTGACGGTAAAAGGAATAGGATCAGAGTTCAGAACATAACCATAAGGAGCCTGAACCTCTACCAGAGAATAATTACCGGCATCCAACTTCTGAGGAGTGATCAGATAACCATCTTCACTTACATAGAAGGTATCGATCGTTGTCAGGGTAGGATAAGTGTAGCTCATAGAAACCTTGCTGCCGGATGCATCGTAGATTTCAAAGCCAGCACCAGTCATAGGAATAGTATTACCTGTTTCTGCATCTGCCTTTACTACCTTGATATAGGCACTGTAAGGCGCATTATTGATCAGGTACTTATAAGTTTTTCCATTCTCACTGACAAATACAGTAAAGTCCTTCATGAATTCAGTTTCAGGGAAACCAGCAGTCTGATGAACCGTGTAAAGGCCATAAGGAAGATCCTTAGACTGGGCAAATCCATCCTCATCGCAGATCAAAATGTCTCTCTCAGATTCTTTTGCATTCTCATAACTGCCTGCCGATGCAAGATAGATCATGAAAGACGCACCTTCCTCAGGAGTTTCAATCTGAGTGGAACCATCGTCTGCATGCTTAATGATGGAGATATTTCCCTTAATTACCTGCTCATAGGAATTCAAAACAGGAACTGCATTGAATTCGACCTCATAGTTCTCAGGTTCTGCGCCAACGTGATATTCGGTAGGATCAAGCAGATATCCTTCGGAAGGCGTAATCTCCTTAACGGACCAGGTGCTGTCACATACATAATATCCGGTAGTGAAGCTGCCAATGGAATCGGTAGTAAAACTATCTACCAGCTCTCCGTTATGGTAGAGGCCATACACCGCACCGGCAAGAGATGCATCACCCTGCGCAGTACCATTTTCGATATCGTATTTATTGACAGTGACGTTGAACTTCTTAAGGATGTTCGTCACAGTGCTGGAAGTCACTTCGTTCCAGGCAACTGTTACATTCTGATCCTCAGGGATCACATATCGGATTGCGGTGTCAACTTCTTCCAGGGTATAACCGGAAGCGCCTGCAATCAGCACATCTTCGAAAGTTGCAATACCATTGCTGTCAGTTACAGCATACAGATCTACGCTGCTTCCGGATGCACTGGTACCGAAAAGTCTGAACTTCATACCTTCGGTAAAACCATCTTCAGAAGTTTTGGAAACGGAAAGATCTCCTCGTTTCAGTACATTCTTAAAAGTGACTGTAGCAGTTTCTCCTGAAGTAATGGTCACAGTCTGAATCTGCTGAGGTTCATAGTAGTTGCTTACTGCTTCCGATACAGTGTAGGTACCAGGAATCAGACCCTCGATGGAAATAGTTCCGTTATCACCGGTTGTAACTGTCTTATTGTAGTTATTACCGGTTACTGTCATCATAATTCCAGATACGATACCATCTTCGCTAGTTTTCACAAGCTTCAGAGTACCGCCCGGAGTATTGACCTTAAACGCTGCATTTACATCACCCACACGGGTTACACCGGAAACAACGTCCTGAAGAGAGGTGCTTCCGTAAGGTACAAGAATGGCTGATGCTGAGATACCACTAGACTTAGATACTGTAATCGTAGGGTTATTTGCGATATAGGAATCTGAAGTCAGGGTGATCTGATTTCCATTCTTAGTGATCTTCACCTTACTATCACTGCTGGAAACAGAATAGGCGGCTAATACACCGTTCTGATCCGTCATGGTAAGAGTATATTTACCATCCTTCCAGGACATAGCATGGGTTT
This sequence comes from Lactonifactor sp. BIOML-A5, assembly GCF_009677585.1. Lineage (GTDB taxonomy): Bacteria > Bacillota > Clostridia > Lachnospirales > Lachnospiraceae > Lactonifactor. The sequence goes on from NZ_WKYV01000010.1 coordinate 93,748, forward strand.
TGTTATCAGCAAAGCTAGGAGTAACAAACCAGGTCTTCATAGCACTTTCAATTGCATGATAGTTTGCTGCTACCTCTGCATTCGCGCCGCCCTTACAGAAAGCGTTATAGATGCAATTGTTGCTAACAGCATAGCTTCCTGCATCACGATAACCGCACACAATTTCCCATACGACCATCTGAGTTGCAAGATGCTTAGAATCTCCGGAACCTGTAAGTGAACCGGCATTACCAGGCTTACCAAATGCAAGAGCCATCTTAATTGCTTCCTGCTTAGCACCACCAAGATTATTCCAGGTCTCAGAAGCATTGGCGGTCAGGCTATCACCGGTATGAAGCGGAGCACCAGGCTCGATACAGTATGCTTCCTCACCATTGGCATAGATCTGCGTCATCGTGTGACCATAACCGCCATCGGTGCCATGAGTTCCGACAAATGAATCCTGATAAAGGATCTGAGAACCGTCAGACTGATACATATATGCAAATGTGATCTGAGCCGTTTCTCCGGCTGCAAAGGCAGGCGTCGGTACAAGCCCGATGCATACCATCAGACTCAGCGCTGCAGCCATAACGCGCTTGAGTTTACCTTTAAAGATATTCTTCATTCAATTCCTCCATGAATTACAAAGACTCTTCATGCTTTTTGCTCTGACTATTCGCAGCCTTCTTTGGTACTGCAGCCACCTCTTCTTTCTTATCCGAAAGCTTACCGAGCACGGAGTCTCTGGTCTTGTACGACTCCATCAGGCTTTTAAGCTCTGTATTGGAAACCGTACGCGATTCCTTTCTCCAGATAGGCTTTCCATCTGCGTCTGCACCATCCCTTACCGAACGGGAAAGTCTGGTGGAACCGTTTTCCGGAAGCTTCATCCAAAGACCGTTACTGAACTGATTTTCGTGAACCATCTTAGGTGAGACTACAAAATACTCCCATGGACGACGATCAGACGGATCTGCGTTGGGGATCTGAATCTCAACCAGTTCCTTTCCACTCTTCGACGTAAAGGGTTCTCCCATAAGACCTCGACCAAACTTGATGGTCACTTCTTCGATGCCGAGCTTTTCACCGGCTGCTATTGCAGCTTCGGCTTCTCTTACAAAGTCCGGCACATCATTTGGCAGATATGAATTTTCATTTGCCATCGCGTTGTCCTCCTTAAAAATTTTGTTTTAGATACAAAGAGAGTTCCGCCGCTAAGGTGGAACTCCCTGTACTAACATATGGATCTTCAATTAATAATCTTCGTCCTTTGCGTCTTCGAAGACATCTTCATCTTCTATTTCTTCAGCCTCGTACTCATCGTCATCGTAGAATTCGCGATCCTCATCTACATTGCTCTGACCCTTCTTCGGCTTGATCTTGAGGAAATAATAACCACCGGCTACTGCCGCACCAAGTACAACAAATACACCTAACATAGGAAGAGTGGATGCCATTGGATTCTTCTCTGCCGGAGTTTCAGGTTCTACCTGAGGCTGATCATCCGGAGTTTCTGTAGGTGTAATGACCGGAGTCTGCTGCTCAGGTTCCTTCTGACTTTCCTCGAAAGCCTCTTTCTCCTCATCACTCATCAGCTTCATAAGATCCGCCGCATCAACCTGGTTCAGGAAGTACACATTTTCTTCCTTTGCACTGCGATCAATGATGATATAAAAGTAACTGCCATCTCTTGTAGTCACAGTCATAAACTGGAGTCCGGCTTCATCTCCATCGACATCATCAACCAGGTTCATATTTCCATCCGGTGTAAGTACTCCGGATAGCTGTTCTGTCTCAGGTTCCGTTTCCTCAGCCTCTGTCTCTTCAATGTTCTCTTCCACAACAACCGCAGAAGTATCATCGTTTGCCGCATTCTCATCGTAATAGGCAAATGCCGGAACGGCACTTCCCATTGCCATTGTTAATGTCAAAAGCAACGTAGTTACCATAGCCATTACTCTTTTACGCATCGTGACTCATCTCCTCTCTGCCGGAATCACTACCGGCATAAACTTCATGCTGGGCCTGCTGAAGTCTGCGAAGCGTTTCCATGACATCGCCCTTTCCTGCCATGTCACGGATCGTTTTCGTGATTTCTTCATCACACAGCTGTTTCTCCTGCATCTGAAGTGTCTTCAGATAATCTTCAAGCTCCTGAATACGAGCTTTGGTTTTTCTAATGTCCTCACGGACCTTTTCAATCTTTTTATTCACCTTAAAATCCTCCATGAATTTTATGAAAGTCTGCCGAAGCAGAGGAAATGTTGCTGCCAGTAGTTTGTCTGGATAGACGTGTACTGGATCGGGTTGCCGCAATGGATCATCATCCCGTTGCCCACATAGATACCAACATGGCTGGCTCCCGTTGTGTCATAGGTTCCCTGGAAGAAGATCAGATCTCCCGGTTTTGCCTGTGCAGGCGGTACATAGGTACAGATACCACGAAGGCCATCTGCTCCAAGTCTTCCCACGTTCCAACCATTACCGCAGTTATTGATTACCCAGGAAACAAATCCCGAACAGTCAAAGCTTGTGCTTGGACTACTGCCGCCCCAGACATACGGATAACCAAGATATTTTTCGGCCTCTGTAATCATTCTTCGGAACTGTGCATCCTGCAGTGCTTCCGGAGGAATCTCATAAGACATTCCACCTGGCGCGTATCCCTGATAGATAGATGCATCCCACAGGTAATCCCTATTGCCAAGAGAACTATTCAGCAGTGAGTACCATCCGATTGCCTCCGGATCATTCAGCCTGTTTCCGACAACGGTATCGAAGCCTGCATTCGTAACTGTTACATTAAGAACGCGAACCGTTCTGGTATCGGTTACTTCTACGGTCTGACTTCCATTGTCATCTGCCAAAAATGCCTCCCAGGTTCTATGTCCATGTGCACTTGCTGCAGAATGGCTATCATAGTAAACATCAAAGTCAACGCCATAGCGATCAAAAGCACCGGTATCCTCAACGGTGTACTCGACACCATTCATAACGACTTTAGTGCCCATAGGAACAGTTGGATTGTAAGCATCAACTGCAATCGTATGATTTGCAGTAGGATATACGCCGCTGGCAGTAGGACCACCGGACCACTGACCACAACAAATGCTGCAGCTGCAATAACCGCTGGTAACTACATTGCCCAGTGATTCGCCTACTCGTACCGTTCTTGTTTCCGTGATGGTTTCCGTTGTTCCTTCTACAGAAATGGAATACTGATTCTGAAAGAGAGCATCTAATGCGCTCTGAACGGTAGACGCTGTGTAATTACCATATAGAACCGTAAGGAAAGAAGTCAGATGGTATGGATTATGGGATATCTCGTCTACCTGGAACCGATATTCGTCGTATCCGGGATATGCGGTTTCAATCGTATCGATCTGCCTCTGTAATGCTGCCTCCTGATTTGCATAGTAAGATTCTGCAGCATAGATTTCTTCATCTGAAGTCAGATAAGAAGTCTCCAGAATTGCATTACCTCCACCGGTGATCATCGATCCCATAGTGCCAAGTCCATTAACAGCCATCATGATACACATAGCCCCTGCAAGTAGTACCGCCATCCAGCTTTTACTTTTATTGGCTACCCTTTTAGCTCCGTTTTTAAGCTTGTCTCCAATCGTTTCTGCACCTTTTGAAGCTACTGTTTTTCCGGTAGATCCTCCAACCGACCTGATTGGCTTTCCCTTTTTTCTTGCCTCCGCATATTCTTTTTTATACCGACGTTTCTGCTGAACTTTACTCTGCGATGCTCTTCCACCAGGTGCTTTACCAAGATCATCCGCCGCATCAAACTTCAATCTCGTAGGTTTTTCCCCGGTTTCTGTTTTGTCCAAAGAAAGCTTTTCTGTAGATTTTCGTTCAGAAGTCACATGCCCTTTTACGGTATCTTTCAGCCTGCCACCAACCGTTTCAGCCGCTTCTTCTGTTCTATGAGCAGCTTCTACCGCACTGTTGTCATCGCTATTTTCATCCACCTTTCCGTGAACAGCCCCTATAGCTGCAGCCTTGATTTTTCCCGAAGAACTAACAACTACACCAGAACTTGTTTTTCCGTCTTCAGATACAGAAAGACCAGGCTCATCGTCAAACTGGAGCCTGGTCGGTTTCTTTTTCTTCTGTTCTTCATAGATTCTTTTGCGCTGTTTTTTCTTCTTTTCACTCGGGACATCCGCTTTGTGGGATTGTGATCTAACGGAGTGTTCCTGAAGTGTTCCTTCCTGCAACAGTTCAGGTTCTGTCTCTGAAATCTCTGTGGTTTCTTCTGAAACAGAAGCAGGCACTTCCCTCTGAAGTTCCTGTACCGGATCCTCCGAATTGTTCTTCCCGTGGTAACGACGCTGCTGAGCTTTCGTGCTGGAATGACCGGCTTCAATTTTCTCCGCTTCCTCTACACCTTTTTCAAAGTCTGCATCGGCGGCACGTTCACTGATTCGTTCGGAGGTTTTGCGACTCAGGTTATCTTCAACAGCTCCGTCCCTGGTCATTCGAATGGTCACCTTATCGCGGGTACCAAGGTGTAACTCATGTTCATTAGTAGCTCGGTCCTTTCTTAAAAGAATAATCCTCAAATCCGGATTTTGCCGGTTGAGGTGCAGGTGCTTGCTTTGCAGCATCCTTTTTCGCCCACTGGATAATGGTAAGATAATGGCTTTTGTACTGCTTGCCGGTCTTATCCATGTAGGCAGACAGATAATCTATCTTTCCCCTGTAATCAGGGAATTGGCTCTTAAGGCTCAGATATTCTTCATCCGAAAGAACTACATTCTGACTTACTCCATAAAGATGTCGTGGATTTAACTCTCGCTCTTTATGTGGCTCTATGTCTGTTTCTCTCTTTTTCTCTGTCTCTATCTCTGTGTCACATTTTGTAACAGCAGGGTCACTGTCGGTCACTTCGAGGTCACATCCGGTCACATTGCGGTCACATTGTGACCCTCCCGGCAACCCGGGTAAGCTTTTTCCCTCTAACAGCTGACGTTCTCGCATGCGACGCATCTTTGCCGCGGAACTGCTTTCAGAACCTACCATCTCAGGAAGCCTTGTCATGCACAGGTCCCAATCACCAGAACCTTTTTCCAACAGATTCACTTTTTCGAGTGCTGCTATAGAAAACTGCACGGACATCAGATCTTCATCCAGATTCAAAGCGATTTCCTCTTCCATGGTTGGAAAGAGCCCTTCCAGGAAGATATAGCCGTTGGTTCGAAGGCTTACCAAAAGCAATTTCAGATAGATGATCGTGATCTTCTCGCCATCAGGAAGCTTTCGAATATATTTCATTACCGGCTGAGTGAAGAACTCTTCATGCAGCTTCAACCAGTAATATCTCTTATTGTCCGCCATCTTCATACACCTCCTCCCAGAAGGTTTTCATTCCCTTCACATAAGGGCATTCGATGTGAACGCAGAAACGATAGTCCCAATCCGGACGATGATCTTTACAGTTGGTGCATAAGAAATCTTCTCGAACATCTTTCCTGTTCGCCGGTGTTTCTCGCATCAGCTGTTCATAAGCCATTAGTCTGTTGCATGTCAGCATACTGCTCATTTTCGGACTCCCCTCTGCTGGATCTCTCTCAAGCAGTATCCGATGCAAGGGCTAACTCTGCCATAGGGACAGCCATCACAGGGACTCTTGCTTTTAACTTCCTTCTTTTCAGGAAGAAGGTAATAGCAGTTATTCTCACCCAGTTCGCAGCTCTTCTTGCCTGCCCAGTAATAGCAGTATTTGCACTCCTTAGGCTTATCTGCTGCATATCTGATTTCATTCATGCTTCTCCAGCTCCTTTCTCTTATCTTTTCCAAGCAGATGTTTATCCGTTTCACCGGCAATAACCAGACAGCAGTACATCACAATGCCATTCACAGCTAATGCCGCCAGAAGGACACCTACTACAATCTTTTCCATCATCATCGTTTCCTCCCTTGTTATTTCTAGCGATAAAAAAATCCGAACCCTTCTAACGTCCGGATCAGTATTAATCGCAAAAGGATATGGCAGAATCCGCCTGGACTCTGCCACATAGTTTTCACGATTAACGTGTGATTTTGGGTTTTCTCAGTCTTCATTTGTCCCCGACACCCCTGACTGAATATGGGAACCCTCCGACCCGCGTCCTGGTCCGGACACTCATAGGCCGTTTTACCTCCCCGTGGAACTCACCGGGCCGTCCGCATTACTGCGACTAGACGGAAGTATCATTATCCTGCATAGGCTTCATGGCAATCAGATCATACCATCAGACCTGTTTCACTTCTCTGTTGATCGCTCGTCTTAAATAAGAGTCATGGCGGCAGAAAGTCAGTTGCTCCACATATACAGATTTGAACCGGAGGGCTGCATATTCAGTTTTCAAGGTTCAGGTAAGAGGCTCATTTATTAACCCCTTCACTTACCCCGCTTGGGAGAGGCCGAAAGTCAAGGTCGAGAAAAAATTTTTTCAAAAAAATTTAGCGGTCAGATGTTTTTCATCTAACCGCCTTCTCTTTTTAAATCTGGTAATCTGTTATCCCATCCTGCTCAAACAGATGCTTGAGAGTTTTTAATGCTTTATCTCTCCTGCTTCTAACTTTCTTTCTACTCCAACCCATATGCTCCGCAGCCTTTGTGATAGACAAACCATCATCAAACAGCAATTTGATAACCTGCTTCTGCTCGGCTGGAAGAATACCAACATACTTCGAAAGAAGATTCAGGTAAAAATTTCTAAGAACGATGTTTTCTACTAAATCCCGCTCCCTGTATATATATCCTTCCAGAGGAATTCCATAAGTATCATATTGGCTTAAACTTACCTTGCCATGGGCCTGATCTCGCTCCTCCAGATACCTCTCACGCCTGTCTTCTCGATGCCAAGCGCGATATATTTTTTCTGGTACCTCTACTCGCTTTCCATCTACGCCTCTCAAATAAAACGCTTTTGTTGCCGTTTTACTCATTGTCGAACACCTCCAGAAAGCTTTCCCCAAGTTTTTCACGACAACGTTCAACGGCTCTTCGCCTTGCATCATCAACCGCCTGTTTACGAATGCCCAGATATTTTCCAATTGCCTCCATTGTCTCTCCCTGGAGGTAATACATAGAAATAACCTCTCTCTGACGTTCTGTCAGAAGGTCCAGAAGTTCTTTCATAGCTTCCTTTTTTAAATATTCATTCTCTGCCGTAGAGGAACTTGGCAATTCTGCCCAATCTTCGGATTCTGCATCATAAGAAACACAATGTGTTTTCTTGTAATGATTCTGCTCAATCCTGTCTTCTGCTTCAAGCAACATACGAACATACCAGTCCTGATTATCAAAGTAACTCTCTTCAATCTCCTGTTTTCCTTCAGCCTGATCATAAACATAGGCTCCTGCTGAAAACACAGGAACAACCGTTGAATGTTTCCCGGAGCAATACACTGCATATCCATTTTCATAAGCAATCATTACTCCGTCTTTTCCTAAATCAATCTGATCCACAACACTCACTCCCATCTCTCTGAGAGCTTTAACTGTCGGAACCTGTGTTGCTTTCGGACAACTCATTCTCAATTTCAATTCCTTCAGTGTCATCATGACTACCACCTTTCTGCCGTTTGGCAAAACGGGTGGCACGCCAATGAAAAAGGCAGCAGAAGTGGCTCCGAGCCGACCCGTTTTTTTTAACGGGAGCTCGAAGCTCCTATCCGCTGCCTGTCTTACAACAGTCGCTGTTTGTTAAGATGTGTACATGATATCGATTTAAGGCCCTTCATTCGAGGACAGTAACCGTCTCATAATGAGACACAAAAACCTTGATATTTCCTGTGTTTTTCAGGTTTTTCACAATTGGTGAAGACGGAAATTGCCGTAAAATCAAGGATTGTTTATGCGACAGTTTCTGTCCCATAATCGAAAAAATTTTTTTGCAAAATAAAAAAAGGCCCCAGGTCTATGACTCAAAAAAGTCATGATCTGAGGCCAGCTTTGCAAAGTTATGCTATTTAAAATAGAATTTTTACTTTTTACTCGTATTCTATTGATATATTATGTAATTTTTGATATCATAATTGCGCATCAAATGATATTTTTAATATCATTTTGGCGCATTTTGAATTTAAACTATTTTGGAATACACCGAATATAAAAAATAACTGAAAGGATGATGATAAAATGAAGAAGCTTTCATCAAAGCTTGTCGCTTCAACAGTCTTCTCTAAAAGAAGAGAACAGAAAATATCTCAAGCGCAATTATCCGACATGAGTGGTATTAATCGCTCTATGATCGGCAGAATCGAAAATGAACAATATACTCCAAGCATTGACCAACTTGAAACATTAGGAGAAATCCTTGGTTTTGAGGTTGTAGATATGTTTGTTGAGCACACTCCTGCAAAACCTGCCACAAACTCTATTAACCACAGGTACAACATCGCTGTTGCAGGAACCGGATATGTAGGTCTTTCCCTTGCAGTCCTTCTTTCTCAACATAACCATGTAACTGCGGTGGACATCATTCAGGAAAAGGTTGATCTTATCAATAACAAGAAGTCTCCAATTCAGGATGACTATATTGAAATGTACCTTGCTAATAAAGAACTGGATCTTACTGCCACCCTCGATGCGGAAGCAGCATACAAAGACGCTGAGTTTGTCATCATTGCCGCTCCAACAAATTATGACAGCAAGAAGAACTTCTTTGACTGCTCTGCAGTTGAAAATGTTATCGAAACTGTTCTGAAAACTAATCCGAACGCAATGATGATTATCAAGTCTACCATCCCGGTTGGATACACCGCTTCTGTTAGAGAAAAGTACAATACTAAAAATATTATCTTCAGCCCGGAATTCCTTCGCGAATCCAAGGCACTCTATGATAATCTCTATCCTTCAAGAATTATCGTATCCTGCGATGCAGATTCTGAAGATAAGGCTCATACTTTTGCTGAACTTCTTCAACAAGGTGCTGAAAAAGAAAACATCGATACACTGTTTATGGGCTTCACTGAGGCAGAGGCTGTTAAGCTCTTTGCCAACACCTATCTCGCTCTTCGTGTTTCTTATTTCAATGAGCTCGATACCTATGCGGAAAGCAAAGGCCTGAATACTCAGGAAATCATCAACGGTGTATGCCTTGACCCTCGTATCGGCACACATTACAACAATCCTTCTTTTGGTTATGGTGGATACTGCCTGCCGAAAGATACCAAGCAGCTCCTTGCCAACTTCCAGGATGTACCGCAGAACATGATGTCTGCTATTGTAGAATCCAATAGAACGAGAAAAGATTTTATCGCTGATAGGGTTCTTGAGATTGCCGGTGCTTATGAAGCAAATGACACTTGGAACAGAGATAAAGAATGTGACGTTGTTGTCGGTGTATATCGTCTTACAATGAAGTCTAATTCTGATAACTTCCGTCAGTCTTCTATCCAGGGTGTTATGAAACGTATCAAAGCAAAAGGTGCTACCGTTGTTATTTATGAGCCTACCCTCAAGGATGGTGAAACATTCTTTGGGTCCAAGGTTGTAAATAATCTTGAGACATTCAAATCCATGAGTAAAGCAATCATCGCAAACCGTTATGACAGCTGCCTTGATGATGTAATTGAAAAAGTTTATACACGCGATATTTTCAAGCGCGATTAAAAAGAAGGCCCGCTATGTAATCCATAGCGGGTCGTTTGCATCTATGCACTTATAACTATTATGCCGCCCTCTCAAAAAGGGTCGGATATTTATTCTGCTTCAAGATATCATCGCATCTTTCTACCGTAAGCTGCTCTGCTTTGAGTAGGAAACTACGATAGAGATGATCCAGTTCCGTCCTTCGGAATGTTATACCAGCATTAGCAAGGATTTTCTCTGAAACAAATGAAGGAAGCTTCAGCGCAACACAGATAGCGACCAAATGTGGCTTTGAAGGATTCATCGCATTCAGGCAATTATAAACGACCTTACGATCCACATTCAGTTCATTCGCAAGGAATTCCTGAGTAAGTCCTTTTCGCTTCATGATATCCATGATTGCCTCTTTGTAATCGTCGGACATATCGTAGTAGAAATCTCCCCACAACCAACAGTCATCCGAGAAAATCTGGTTTTCCTTATCGTATTCTTCTGTCGCAGGTTCTGCTGCAAGCGTATAACCAGGGAGATACTTATCTTTAACCGGTTCGGTTTTATTTCTTGATACTATGCCCAACTGATAACTGGTATCACGAGCTTTGCCACATTTATAAAAGCCCAAACAGCACTCATCAATATGCTGTCTTGCATAGGCTGTCAGGCGGATCCTTCCTGAATAATCAAATTCAAGATATTTTCTATTGTTTCTGCAGAAATGGCTTTCGGCATAACGAAATCTGCCATTACTAATTAACCGCGCAAATCTTGGCTCTCTTTCGCTAAGGTCAATGGCATCCTTAACAGAGATGGTGTATGTCACGCCTTCCATCCACTTTCCGCTGCATCCATGATCGGGGATCACCATATTATCAATATAGCAATTGATTCCTTCAGCCTCAGGATATCCAAGTTCAATCATACGATATCTGGCCATGGAAAAAGAAACGTGGAAATGTTTCATTACAGCCGTAATTGTATTTCTGATCTTTTCTGTGGAAGACAATTTCTTATACTTTGCCAGTTCTTCTTCAATAAAAGCTTTCGTACTGGAATATTCTAACAGTAAATATGCTGGAAGCTTATCGCACTGCAATTCCATCCAATCGACTGCAGTCTTATTCGTAAACGCATGTCTTTGCGCTTTTCTTCTATTGGTATATGCCGCTTTCTTGTTTCCAGCCATCATCTGCAACAGGAAAAACCAGCGATCTAAATACATATGGGCGCATTCATGTACAATAGTGCTATTCCTTACTCCCGGTGTAGAACAATTATCACTACTGATAAGAATGGTTCCAGGCTTCACCGGAGCAATGCGCACTCTCCCCTGTCTGTCAATGAGTTCAACACTGGCATGGTTGTAGTAAAGCTGTCCCATTATGGATGGATCTCTAAAATGCACCTCATGCACTTCAAGTCCCATCCTTTTAGCCAGGTCGTCAGCATTCAAGCAAAAACCTTTGGCTCCAATTACTGTTCCGATCTCCGGAAAGTACTGCTGAAGCATGTCATGCGCTACTAACTCATAATCACTGTTGTATAAAATCGGAAGAAGATACTCATTTGTAGCAATTGGATATTGCTGCAAGTACTGATCATCTCCTTTGAAAATGTTTATGATTGGGCCTACACATTTCTGTGAACATGGCTTCAAATCCAGAATATAGCGAACCCTGAAGTCAGCTGTCCCATACATTTTTCTATTATCGCAGTCGGTCCCTTCAAGTTTTCCCTGTATGATAAAATCCACCACAGTATCAGCAGTTCCCTGCTGAATTCTGGATCTTGTCATTCTATATGCATAAGACATTAGTCTTAATGCCTGCGCCTGTTTCATGACACCAGCATCATGGATCTGTTCTGTTTCCATTTTTAAATAGTTGCCGATTACCAGTCCCATGTCTTCCTCAAAGTAATCAGTTAAAACCTCATACGCTGAGTAAGGTCTATCACCTGTAGGCATCTTCTTTCCTGCATGGGATGATACCGGCATGGCAGTCAAGCCAGAACCCTGCCCGTAGTCTTTAGTTGTAAACGTATAATTCAAATTGATCACCTATAAAATCATAATTGTGAGTGGGATTGTGATCCTAATTATACTCTTTTCCCTTCGATCTTTCAATAGATTTGCACATTTTTATTTTGCTTTTGCTATTGCATTGCACAATATTATTGTGCTATAATGCACTTGTCACGATAGCAACGCATAGAGAAATCAACGCCCTATCTGGCTTAGAATTGGAGGACAACGCCATGAAAAACGGCGAACACAACATGGGAGCTGCTCACGAGGCTCTTTCCGGTCAGAATATCATTCATCTGCCAAATGTCATTTCACAAGACATAAACACATTATCCTTTGGAGAAGTCATAAAAAAATACCGACAACAGAGCAATCTGAGTCAGACTGATCTGGCCGGTATCATGAAAACTTCTCGTAATACTGTTGTCAACTGGGAAAATGGCAAGGCAAAACCAAGCATTGAATCTATCACTACACTCTGCACACTGCTTGGAATTCCCCTTTATGAGTTATTTGGAATTTCAAATGTTGAGATGCCCTCTCGCCATGAAAATACCATGCTCACTCAATATCGTAAACTGAGTACTGTCAGCAAGAAAATGGTTGATCGTATGATTTCTACCATGCTCCAAGAAGAGATGGACGCTCGTGATCAGTATCTTCGCTCGACCTACATTATCCTTCCTCTTGAAGGGACACCTGCTGCAGCTGGTACCGGATGCACCTTTAATGACCTTAAACCCGAACCTCTATTTGTAAAACGATCACGTTTCAGCGAGGCTGCTGATGCCATTGTTCGCGTTTCCGGTCCTAGCATGGAACCGCTCTATCACAATGATGACCTGGTATATGTTCAGTTTACTGAAGAAGCTGAAGACGGCACGGATGTCATCTGCTCTACTGCAGACGGTGCTGTTATAAAACGTGTCAAAAATAAAATGCTTTATTCCCTCAACCAAGACTATCCTTTCGGCAAAAAAAATGAGGACGACCATGTAGTCGTCCTCGGTAAGGTTCTTGGTATCGTAGGGAAAGAAGATCAACCGAATACAGAAGATATCGCCGATCTGGAAACGGTTCTCTCACGAGAACTCCGCGAATTCTACAAAGAACACGGCGAATAATCATCAAGGCTATCTGCTCCGGCAGGTGGCCTTTTCTTATACCTGGTAGTATTCCTTATACCATTCTGCAAATTTTCTTAAGCCCTCGCGAATTCCAATCTTTGGTGTAAATCCATAATCTCTCTCAAGTGCTTCGCTATCAGCATATGTTACTGGGACATCACCAGGCTGCATACCAACAAGCTCTTTATGTGCATCAAAATCATAATCCTCTGGAAGTACACCAGCTCGAACGAGCTCCTCCTGAAGTGTATTGATATAGTCCAAAAGGTTTTCCGGAGTTCCACCGCCGATATTATAAATAGCGTAAGGTGGAATCGGAAGACCATCCTCTCCGGTTAACTTATCCGGCGCTCCACCCATTACTCTGATCACACCTTCCACAATGTCATCGATGTAAGTGAAATCTCTCTTACAGTTTCCGTAGTTGAAGATGGAGATCGTTTCTCCCTTGAGAAGGCGTTGTGTAGCTGAGTAGTAGAACATATCAGGTCTACCAGCTGGTCCATATACAGTAAAGAAACGAAGTCCTGTGGATGGAATGTTATAGAGTTTGGAATAGCTGTGGGCGAGAAGTTCGTTAGACTTCTTCGTAGCCGCGTAAAGTGATACTGGATTGTCTACCTTGTCCTCTGTGCTGAACGGCACTTTTTTGTTTCCACCGTAGACGGAGGAACTTGAAGCGTATACCAGATGTTCCACTGGATTGTGTCTGCACGCTTCCAAGATATTATAAAATCCGATGATATTGCTCTCGATATACACGTCTGGATGGTCGATGCTGTATCGCACACCAGCCTGGGCAGCAAGGTTGACCACAACGTTGAAGTTGTGGGTTTTGAAGAGATTGGTGATAAGTTCTTTATCCGCCAGATTACCTTTTACGAAGGTAAATCTTCCGTCGTTAATCTTTTCAATCTCACTTAATCTGTAGTCTTTCAGCGCTGGATCATAGTAGTCATTCATTACGTCCAGGCCGACTACCTTGATGTTTGGATATCTAGTAAGTAACTCTGTGGTGAGATTAGCTCCAATAAAACCGGCTGCACCGGTAACAAGGATAGTTTTTCCGTTTAAATCTATTTTTTGCATGGTTCATTACCCCATTTCTTAATTATCATCTTCGTTTTTCTCTTCATCAAGTTTCATGTAGAATCCATGTGAAGTAGCCACAAATATCTTAAAAAATACAAAGCAGAAATATATCGAAGAACCTGAATTAGCTGCGCCAGGTTCTAAAATACCATGCGCTATCATATTTCTCAGATTACTTCCTGCTTTTTCGTTTAACAATCCACGGAATGTGAATAAATAGTCTGGATCATAACAATCCACTAATTCAGGAATATCAAATATCGATGAAAGTGTTTTTGCATTTGATGTATCATCGTCTTCAAGTGTATAGACCAATCCACCATTTTCTTCTGCAATATAGCGGAAAGTATTTTCGGCCTGAGGTGCTAATATATGCAATGCTTCATAGAATCGGCTGTGCAACGCCATATTAAATCCACTGGCGAGAATCTTTTCCCTCCCTGGACGTACAATCGCACATTCATTAAATATGAAGAGAAGATCCTTTTCGTCAAATTTATGTTTTCGATTAATTTCTTGAAGTGCCCAGTAAATAGCTGTACGACCAGAAATATCTGTGTACTCCGTGAGTTTTCGAAACATATGTAATTCTATAACATGCTCATTAGTCTCATTCCCATGTAACGGTGGTAAATCGATAACTCGTCTCCCTTCTCCATCCAACAGACTTGCACCAAACATACCACTAAAGAAGTTTCCTTCTTCATTGATTTGCTTTCTTAGTTCATCCTTTGTATAGATATGAATAAGCTGAGTAAGTGTCCACAAATCTTCCGTAAATGAGGTATCCTCAAACAGCTTTACAATTTTATCATGCGGCTCTTTCATATCCACAGAGTGTGAGATTTTTGCCATTTGTCCAGGAACCTGTTTCTGTAATTCACCAAGTTTTCTCAGTAATACAGCCGCCTTTTCAGGTTCTTGATTATTTCTCGCAATATGGATTGCTTTTTCAAGAGCCTTTATCGAAATAAACAGGTCATTGATTGCCTCGCTCTTTTTCTCTGCTTTCGATTCATAATATGCGACTAAATCCATATCACAATCATGTGTGGATTGTTTACCCCAGACAAGGAGCTGTCTTTTGACCTTATAAGCCTCTTCAACTTTATGTTCAAAATGATTCTGCTCCACTGAAAAGGAAATAATATTATCTGCTATATCAAGATAATCTGAATATGATCCATATTTTTGTTCAATCAGCTGTTCTAATAACACAACCGACAGGAATAAAGGATCTTTTCCATTTTCTTTGATAAGACTTGCCTTTATTGTTTCGCATACACTATTGTAAAGATCTTTATTTTTTCCAGTTTGAGCTGCTATGCAAAGAGCACGACATATCATGTCCACACATGTAGTCCAATTCTTATTATCATAGGTTTTCTCAAATAAGACCAAATATGATTCTGCTGCTTTTATAGCTGACTTATAATCTTTTTTTGTAACCCACAGCACATCACGTATCCGTGTGGCAATTACAATAGGCAGCTTTTCCAGATCAAGAGCCGATAATAATTCAAAATCAGATTCAGTAAGATCCGATATATCGAAGGTACGTTTTCCTTCCCATCGCATCTTTGGACCGAATAATTTGTCCGGATGTCTGTAATCTTCATGAAGGCTAAGTATGTCCACAATTAAGGTATATAACTCTTTCTCTTCTTCATCGATAGCTAATACTTCATCAACATTTCGATCAAACCGAACCTTATCAATTTTGTACACATCATTATATTTTGAAAAGAAATCATATATCGTCATGAACTAATGCTTGCCTCCTTTCCTGGTGAGTAGACAAATCGCTACAGTTCCACACTTTCAATCTTTTTATATTTTCGTTTTCTCTTAAAACCCAAGATAGCAAGGCACTAAGCCTCGCCGTCTTGTTAAAAATAATCTCAGTTATCGATTCAAACAACCAAGAACCTGATTCCTCTTTCTTCCTAATATTATTAGTACGCTTGGTAACTGGAAAAGTCAGTTATCTTTTCAGATAATTTACAAATCTGAATACAGATCTTCTTTATACAAACCACTGTTAATCAGACCCCTAAATGCAGTCTGCACAGCAGCAACATCTTCCTTGTAAGTCATTCCATACCAAGTATCATTTGTTGGAAGAACTTTTACTGTGCACTCCCCTTCTCTTAGCATTCCACCGATGATAGTTGGTAAGAGGTATTCTGCCTTGAGCGGGTTGGCAGGTACAGTGTTTTCAAAGAAATCCACAAAACCAGAAGAAAGAACATTTAAAAACTCCGGTGGATTTCCAGGAAAGCCCCAGAAATTCATGGAAACGAAACTATCCGGATCGAGAGTCTCACCATCAGCTTCAGCTCCGCCATTAACTTTCACAATATTGCTTGTTTCCACAACATCTGTCAGATGAGTGTGTCCATCTGCAACTTGGCAAACGCCTCTTGTCACGCCGCCATTATCTGAAAGTGTATTCTTCAGAATAAACCCAGCCATCGCATAAGCGTTAGGTTCGTGTTCAAGAACTAACCAATCATGCATAACACGGTAAGCTTCTTTACCATAATAATCATCCGCATTGATCACAGCGAATGGATTGTTGATCAAATCCTTAGCAGCTAACACAGCCTGACCAGTTCCCCACGGCTTTATTCTATCTGCAGGTTTTACTCCTGGGATATCGTTAATATCCTGGAAGGCATATTTGACTGCCACATTGTGACCAGAACAGATCTCTTCTATCCTGTTTCCGATGACTTCCTTAAACTCTTCCTCAATATCTCTTCTTATTATAAATATGATTTCATTAAAACCGGCCTCAATGGCATCATGGATTGAATAGTCCATAATGATATGGCTTTGGTTATCAACAGTGGCTAACTGCTTGATACCTGTTCCAAATCTTGACCCGATGCCCGCGGCCATTATTAGTAATGTAGTTGGTTTCATCGTAAACTTCCTATATATTGCCACGCAAACTAATGTTACGCTAACGAAGCTCAACGGGAATATACTCTAAAAAATACTTAAAATAATACTCCCTTAGTTCCTCTGTCACTTATTTTTTTCGCGGGTACACCACCGATAGAAATATTGGGTTCGCTAAAATCTTTGTTTACAACAGAATTTGCTCCAATGGCAATTCCATCAGCAATGGAAATCCCACCATATATTTTTGCTCCAGGGCCAATATATACATTATTTCCAATACATGGTGCTTCGCTGCCATTGCGAAAATCAGCCCCTATGTTAACTCCAACATGAATTCTACAGTTTTCACCTATTGTAGCGAAATTCGAAATAACAATCGGCCCCACGTGTGATATACACAATCCCTTTCCTACAGTATTCGGTGAGATTGTAAAATTACATTTCAGACCTAATTTAAATCTTCGATAGCGATAAAAAGTTCCAAATAATTTAGCAATAACACCGTTTTTATTTCCATAATACTCACACTTTCGGAGCAAAATCTCATACTTCCATATAACATCATTAAAGGCTGGTCTTTTTGATCTTCTATTTAATGCTTTTTTATCGGCAGCAAGATACTCAAGTAGTTCCTCTTTAGTACCTATCATTTACCAAATACCTCCTTTATAGCATTAGTTTTCTTTGTTAATCCTTAGAAAAGCTTGCTATTAACTAACGAAACAATGCTTTTATTCTTTTTAAATAAACCGTCAATTGTTGTGGAAGCAAATTCAACAATCTTGCTTTCACTGGGATTTGATGTATATTAGTTTCAAAGAATGATGCATTCATATCAATATAATAATTCTCTCTCTCCTCTGGCCTTTGCGTAGGACCTTTTAAATTATCCTGCCCTAATACGATGTCTTGATAGTCGCAGACAAAGTATGCTATTTCTTTTTCTACACTATCAATAAGCTTCAACCCTTTTTCTGAATTGACAATTACACTAGAAACACCATCATCTGAATAGAATCTAGGATTAATTTTCATTAGTCTCCAAAAATCACCTACAGTCAAAT
Source organism: Lactonifactor sp. BIOML-A5 (assembly GCF_009677585.1). Classification (GTDB taxonomy): domain Bacteria; phylum Bacillota; class Clostridia; order Lachnospirales; family Lachnospiraceae; genus Lactonifactor. The sequence continues at coordinate 111,541 of NZ_WKYV01000010.1, forward strand.
CTGCAGGTCGGTTTGTAGCATATGAATAATTGCACAAGTAACAAGATTCCCTATAGTTTGAGCCATTCAAAAAGTCTATTCCATATTTAAAAAACTCAAGAGGATTTGTGTCAGTTTTTCCGTTCTCACATTCATAATAGTAGTTAGTACCCCACCCTTTTTTTACTTTGTACCTGAAATCCCACTTCATTACATTTGATTGCTGTTTTCTTGATATTGAATCCAAATGATATTTAAAAAGTTTCGGTGATGGAACTCCATGACAAATGATATCTATCGTATACAAATTCTCATACTCTATACGCAAGAATGATTTAAGCCCCGCAATTTGACAAGGTGTTCCTGTAAAAAGGACTACGCGCCCTTCATCCAAGAATTGTTTTGCCGCTTTGAATGTACTTCCCATGTCAGACTGCACGTACTTTGAGGATTGGATTTTGGGCAATTCTTGAAGATTGCTTATCATCTGATGTCTAACAACAAGGTTCTCATCATATATTGCGCCAAAGACTATGCCGCCGCTAAGTATAATATTTTTTGCAATAATATAGGCGGCTCCTCCAGATGCACTATGTAATAATTCATCTCTATTTTTGTTTTTTAGTCCAACTGCCTTTAATGGAGTACTTTTGACTGTTTCTAAACCATTGCTAGGGCATACCATAAAACATTTCTGACATGAAACACATTTTTTCGTATCAATAAATGGATATAAAAAACCCTCCGGATTTACTTTCATAGATATTGCATTTACTGGACATGAGCATGCACACGCACTACATCCAGTGCATTTTTTTCCAATATCCAAAATATTCTTATTTATCATTATTCTTCTCCACTTCAGTAATGCATGAATTCAAATAATAATAGCAATTTTCCCTTAATTCGTTCAATTTTTGAGTGATCATTTTATAATTTATAGGTTCTTGCTCATTTTCAGAATCATATCTGCACAGCAAGTCCATAGAATTTAAAATCGATAACAATCTCGTTGATTGATTTTGAGAAGCACCATAATTGCGACTAAAAGCATAAATATCTTTTTCAAAATTCAATGAAAATGCCAGACCGTGAAATGAGTCAGTAAAAATCACTTCAGCATTTAAAACCAGATTTAAAAACTGAATAGGTCCACAATCTTGACTTATCCAATTTTCCTCCTCGATATTCAGATATGGAATATAATAAACAGGGATATCATGCTTTCGAGCATAACTATTAACTCTCGTCTTTGCTAATTCTGATGGAGCATCTAGAAAATATGCTAAAATATAACGATCTGTATTTTCTTTTTTTAGTTTTAGCAGTTCAATCCATTCATGTTTGTTCAATACCAATGTTGGATCAATCAATTCTTCGCACAGTCTATTTGTGATTTTTTCTATTAACATTTTCCCGGAATTTTCTCGGGATGACAAAAATCTAATCCCCATCAATTTTTTTGTGAACTGTTTTTTGTTATAATCAGGTATCAATTCTTTACCCAGACTTGGTGCAAACGCAATTCGTTTTGAATATGGTGCAAATTCCAGATAATAAAATGGATCTAAATATAAATCAGTAGGATCCCAAATTTGATCACTTCCACATATAAATGCTGTATATTGATTCTTTTTTGCTATATTCTTTAGTTGCAAATATGATACATAATTTGGCGCTATCTCATTTTTATAGAATTCTAAAAAAAGATTCATACTAGTTTCTGACATGGTTTTGTTAAAACTAGATTGATATGATTTTCTAACTCTATTGGCCTCTTTAAAATGAGTGATTGAACGCAATAACAAAACAACTATTTTTTTTACCCTGACGTCCCTTCCTTCGATTAAGCTTCCTTTGAGCTTGTAAACCACAGGCTCATAGCCTGTTTTTTCGATAATTCTCTTAGAGGCATAGCATTGTAGCGCAGAACCAAAATTGTAGCCTGTAAATAGCGTACATATACCTATCTTATTCATTCATAACCTCACTCTCGAAAAACTCATTCATCGCTTGGCTTAGATGAAGGTATTAGAATTCTTTTCACCTTAACCCCCCACTTAAGAAAAAGCGTTTTAAATTTTCGTTTGATAATAGTTTTTTTAACAAATTTCAAGTTATAAGCTGACTCCAACCCACTACGAATAAAAGTTTCTTCAAATACTTTTTGCTTCTCCGGTTTAGAAATAGCCATAAAAATGGCTCTATTGGCTTTAGCATTTTTCTCACTAATTGGAAAAATAGTGAAAGTCTCATCAATTAAATCGATTAGCTTTTGTCCTTTTTCATTATGAATGAGAGCTGAAGAAACTCCATGCTCATTGTAGCCCCTCATTCCAGGTTCTATAGAGTGATAATCACCAATCATCATATCACCTTGTAACTGTTCGCCTTTAATTTTACAAGAATAACACGAAGGTCTTTTCAAATACTTAAACGCTGCCCCATAAGAGCTATCATGGAATGGAAGCATAGTTTCTTTGCCATTTTTCATGGTAGTTCTAATATAAAATGGAGTCCACCTGCCGTTCTTCTTCCAACGCGTCGAAAAATCTTTAATCGTAGAATTATATTTGTTTTCTTGCAATTCACAGTATTCTCTATGGACTCTCTGTGAAGTTGGTCCGTGACAAATCAGTTCGATAGTATATAAATCCGAATTGGTTCCATAATTACTTACTACCGCAGCAACATCACATGGCAATCCAATAAATAAAACCTTGCAGTTAGATTTTAGGTCATTCTCAATTTTCCTATATATATTACCTTTATTTGCTTGTGCATATTTTGATGTTTTTAATCTTTCAACATCTTCTAAACAATTTGCTCTGATATATTCTATTTTTTTATAATCAGATGTATAAGCAGCTCCATATACTACTCCACCTTTATTAATAAAAGCCCTTGAAATAGATGTCGCCATCCCTCCAGAAGCACATGAGATATTATCCTCAACGTTCTGTAGGCTTCCACAATAATATGAGATAAAACTTGATTTAATTATCCCATCCTTTTTCAGGGGGCATACTTTTATACATTTTCCGCAACTAATACATTTATTCTCAACCACTCTAGGATACAGAAAGCCCTGATTATCTTGATGCATTTCAATAGCATTTTGAGGACATTGATTAGCACACATACTGCATCCGCAACAATCTTTATATTCTTGAAATAAGTCTCCTGTTTTCATTGCTTGCAGTCCTCTAACGCATTTTTTAAGAAACTTAATGATTTATCTCGTTTTTTTCTAACAAGTTCATTAACCTTATCATAATCTATTGGGCTCATATCAAAATCTTCCACCTTAGCATCATTCAATACAAGTCTGTTTTCAAGTTCCCAGGATTTCAGTATATTATCAATACGAGAATTTCTTGAGTTTTTGCTTCCTACTTTTGTTCTGTAAAAAATAAAAAAGTTCTTATTATTAATTACCGAAAAGGCCAGCCCATGAAATGAATCTGTAAGTACATATTCGGCTCCACGAATAAGATTAATAAAATCTTTTGGTCCACGACCAGTTACAATTTCGTCCGCATAACTAACATCAATGTCAGAAACACTTTCTGTGCTCAGAATAGAAACAATCTTTATACCAGTTTTATCTGCAAACGCTCTTGCCAATTCTTTATGCTCTCTAGTATTACCTAGGAAATAGCATAGAATATACTTATCATTTACAATGTTATTTACTGGTATGAGTTGTTCCCATTCATCTTTTGTAAATAAATATGTTGGATCTACTACCACCTCAACAGGAATATCGCATACGCTTTGAATAATTTCTTTCCCTTGTTCTTCTCTTACACTAAGGTGATTTATTCGTTTCCAGAATTGTGCTGCACTACTTCTACAATAAATCGGATATTCTGAAACCCCTAAGCTAGGTGCATATGCAATTTTATTCATGCTATCAGGTGCAAATCGCAAAGTAGTAAAATTACCAAAAGCAGAATCTGGAGGCCAAACTTGATCACTCCCAATTAGTACTCCATCAAAATTCTCTCTGGCATATTTTTCCAGTTGCTCTATTCCATTGCACTTTACTCTATGTAATAGATTCTCACTAATAAATTCATTAGATACTTTTTTTCTAGCGTCAACATTCTGTTTATGCAACTTATCCAATGTTATTTTTGTTTTTTTATTCCTGTACTTCTTCATTATTTCAACAAAAAAATATACCGGAAGCCATGGAGTGAATCTGATGTGTTTATACCCTATTCTGTTATAATCAATAATTTCGGTTTCATATCCTAATGATTCGATTTTTTTCTGAGTAGCATAGGCCTGGAGCAACATTCCGTAATTTACTCCTTTATGCGCTAAACATAACCCTATTTTCATTGTTATTCTCACTTTCTATGTATCCAATATGTGACCATTTATTAGAATCATCCACAAGATCATTCTAATTAACCATATACAAAATCTAAATTATCTGATGAACACACACCTATTTGCTAATTCTTTTAATAATTGGATTAACCATATTTTTTAGTTTCTCTCGCTCGTTTGAGAAGAGCATTAGAATTGCAGCATATACAATCATGCAAATAATTACACCAATAAAATTAAATAACATCGTCTGATTTACACTATGAAGCCCCCATGCAACAACAGCCATCACAATAGTAGCAGCATAGTAATGCCAGGACTCCCTAACCTGATCAGGTATAGTAACTGCACATATTTTATTTAAGTAATAGGTTTCAGGTAATACAAGTAGTATCTTAGTTATTGATCTAACATATACAAAAATCCAAAATCCATATCTTAGTGCAATGAAACATGCTGGAACAGTTATAATTAAATCCAATAATTGCAGGTATAATGGTACTTTAAACTGACCTTTTGCTCTGAATACATCTCCATTAAGGCCAATGTAAATTGTTCTTATTGCAGTTGTAATAGCAGAAATACCAATAATATCTACTGCTTCCGTCCACTGAGCCCCAAGCAAAATATCCGTTGCAAAATTCCTGTACAATAACAATCCTGCACCCAAAGGAACAAGAAACATACACAAATTGCTTTGAATTCGCAAAAACATTTTTTTAAATTCCGCTTCATCATTTTGAAGTTGAGATAAGGCAGAAAACAATACAGGAACTATCGAAGCCGTCACTAATCCAAATATAGATGTCATTAAATTGGTAGAATTCTTATAGAGTCCTAGATAATAATCAGTCAAAAATCTTCCAATCAAAAAAGCATCAATCCATGAGGTTAGCCATACCGCCAATCCATTTAAAATAGTCCAAATTGTATAACTAAGCATTTCACGGAGATAATTCCAAGAAAAGAACAGTTTGGGTTTAAATGACTTAACCACGGCCAATGTAATCGATCTAATCAAAACTCCCGCGATGTTACCAATAATTAGTGCCCAATAATCTAATCCCAATAAAGCTAAAGGTATAGTAACCACTAATGGTGCGAGAGAAGATGCTATTCTTACATAAAATAGTTTTTTGAAATCCAGTTTTTTCCGTAATTTACAATTTTGTATTCCAATCATCCCATATAAAGGGATTGTCACTCCTGTTATTACAATCAAATACCCCTTATTAGGATTGCCGACCATTTCAGCTATTTGATTGTTGAAGAAAGCAATTGCTCCCCAGATGAATAAAGATAATCCTAAATTAGCCCAAAAGGCAACACTTAAATACTCTTCTTCTTGCTCTTCAGAATCAAATATGTGTTGTATTAAATACTTCTGAAATCCGGAATCAACAAACACTTCTGCAAATGCAATAACCATTAATACCGTGGTAAGGATTCCAAATGCTTCCGGTGCAAGTATTCTTGCCAATATCATACTCGTAATTGGCGTTATTAGTTTTGCTACTATTTCGGTTATCACAGACCATTTTGTAGCAGTATTAACTTTTTTATTTAATGAATCTGACATATATTCACCTTCCTGATAACACTAAATATAAAGCATTCAAATCATATCTTCCCCACCATATATAATCAGCAAAACACATAGATGCAGTCGGCGGACTCCAACGGACGGTTTTGCGGAGCAAAACGGACGCGATGCGGAGCGAGCGGACTAACCTATTAT
>NZ_WKYV01000011.1 GCF_009677585.1 Lactonifactor sp. BIOML-A5
TCAAAATGGACGATTAAAAGTTTAATAGGGATAGTATGCGCTTTTTTGGCTATCCGATGGTTTTTGTTTCATAGTAAATAGTTCGATTCTTTCTCGATGATAATCGCTATGCCGTTGTGTTCTTCAACTGCGTTTTTAAGGAACGAACCTATATCAGAAAGAAGCATGTGTGTACCAAGCACGCCATCAAGATTGCCTGATTCATTATATACCGGCCATGCTGCGGACACGGTTAGATCATCCATAACGAAATGTTTATACACAGGGGAGTACACTGGGCCTTTAGCCTCCACCGCAGCTTTATACCAAGCGCGGGTGCGGGGATCGAATTTACCTGCCTGAACTACACGATCACCTGCAGTCAAGTCCTCATTTACGGAATAATACCAGGAGTTTCCGCCGGTCTCAACGTTGTTTCTCATGATCTCAACCACGCCGTTTTCATTTCTGCGAGCGCCGTAGTATTCACCATTTGCAGTGCCGTAACTAAAACTGTATATACTATTGCTGTGAGACTCAAGTACGCCAACAAAAAAACGATCCCGCTGTTTTTCGTCAGATAAATTCAGCATTCCATTCTCTATAACTTTATGATTGACTTCATTCACATGATAAGGAACCTGCATGAAGCTATCGATCCTGTTATAGATTTCTTCGTTGATATCAGCGTCCATATGCGCCGTTGTTTTTGTGGCTGAAGAAACCCAATTCGTAAAAATCAACGCACCATAACAAGCCGCTGATATGAACAAGGAGATAATGAATATCAGCAGGATGCATCTTCTTAATGATAGTGTTGTTCTCTCTTTTGTCATAACTCCACCATCCTCAATTACGGCTGTCATTTGAATGGCAGTCGTATTTATTTTTGCTTTTCAAAAACTCGAGCGCGTCTTCTTCATTAAGAGGCTTGCTGAACAGATATCCCTGTATCCTATCACAGTTGTGTTCTTGCAAATACTGTAACTGGCATTCGTGTTCGACCCCTTCAGCAATTGTACAATGCCCCAGTTTGTGTGACATCGAAATAATATCGCTTGTTATTGCTTTACTCAGGTCTGCATCTAACAGCTTATCGATGAAATATTTGTCAATTTTCAAGCAGTCGAAGCTTAACTCTTTTTCTCTGGCTAAAGAGGAATAGCCAGTTCCAAAGTCATCTATAGCTATGTGAAGTCCGGCTTCTCTCAGCTTCTCGATAATGCTATTGATGTTTTCATAATCGGAGGCAAAGACCGATTCCGTAATTTCAATACCAATATTCCGTGGATTAACCTGCATCTCGTTCATCAATTCCAGAAACCTGCTTGTAAAATCAGGTTTTAAAAGCTGAATAGCAGAAATGTTGATTGAAACGCCGACTTCATCATATCCACTTACTTTGAGCTTATTTAGGAAATAAAACGCGTTGACAATCACTTTTTCACCAATCGGTATAATAAGCTTTGTCTTTTCGGCAATCGGTATGAATTCAACAGGAGACACCAGTCCGAGCTTTTCTGTTTTTAATCTAGCAAGCGCTTCAAACCCGCAGACAGCATTTGTCTGCAACTCAATAATCGGTTGGTATTGCAAAAACAACTTATCATTAGTACTTCCAAGCACTACGCCCGTAAGCGCTTCCCTGATGTCTCCCTCGCGGTTTACCTCAGCCTCCAGTTCCTCGTTATAAAAACAAGCATCAAAGTCTTTTCCCGAAACAGCAATAGCTCTTTCTGATGCAATCAAAAGCTTTCTCAAAAGTAAATCCACATCGTTTTCATCATCGTCCTGCTCAATTTCCAATATCCCAATCCCGCCGCCTATTCGCTCAGTTACAAATAAGGCTTCTACGGCTTCTGCGATGATATCGCTAAATTCAACCAGCTCGTTTTTGTCTTTGTAATCAATGAGATAGAAGACAAACCGATTTTCATAGGCTTGGAACAGTAGGCGATTGTCAGAGCAATACTGGCTGAGTGTTTCAGCAGTTACTTTTATTAGGTTCTGTGTATAGTGAAACCCATAATTAGCGGTTAACAGCTGAACGGTGCTCAAATTGATACTGATGACCGCTCTATTTAGTCCATCCTTTTTTTTGAGGTCATGATTCAGAAGGGCTTCCAAATAATCACGATTATACAAGCCTGTCCAATTGTCATGCTCATTCATGTATCTGAGATGGTTCTCCATCTCTTTTCTGTCTGAGATATCAAGAATAATTCCCTCCAGAGCTTCAACTTCGCCCTCATCGTTATAAATACCTTGCCCCATTTCAAGAACCCATTTCCGCTCACCGGTGGCAGTTGTGATTTCATATTCAAATTTAAACGTCTGCCTTTTTGAAAGAATTTGCGCCCATTTGTTCCACAATGCTTCGCGGTATTCAAGAACAATCAAATCATTAAAAGATAAATCTCTATTATTGACCAAGCTTTCCGTCAAATATCCTGTCAGTTCATAGCAGCCTTCTGAGACAAATTGCATAGTCCAATCGCGGTCATAATTGCACCTATATGCCAATCCTGGCAAATTCGATAACAGAACAGATTCTCTCCGTTCATTTTCCCTTAATGCAATCTCAGCAAGTTTGCGTTGCGTAATGTCACAAGATGAGCCTTGAAACCCGATCGCATTGCCTTTATCATCGCGGATGAAAGAAATACTCAACTCCAGCCAGATAACGGTGCCGTCTGCTTTATAATGTTCAATTTCGATCGTCAGTGACCTGTTTTTATCAATTTCGGGATCTTTTTCTTTTTCTAACTCTTCATAAAAAATCGATTGGATTTTATGCAACGTTTGTGCTGGAAATTTTTCTTCCATCTTCCTATTCATATGCTCTTCGATGGATTCTCCAAGGAGTTTTTCAACAGAGGGACTTACATAAGTCGTTTTCAGGTCTAAATCCATCTGCCAGACAACGTCTGACATATTTTCAGTGATACTTCGATATTTTGTTTCACTTTCAATCAGCGCAGCCAAAGCGGCTTTTTGGTTGGTAATGTCCTGAATAAGACACATATGATTAAGCTTGTTTCCCGCTAAAGGAGCAAGAGACGCAACGACCATGTATACCCATACAACCGATCCATCGGGTTTAACATATCGCTTCTCCATTGAATAGCTTTTAATTTCACCGGCCTGCAGTTTATTAAAATTTTCAATATCTTCATCCAAGTCGTCAGGGTGTGTGATCTTTGCCCAGCCTGAATCAATGAGCTCTTCTTTAGTCCTGCCTGTAATTTGTTCAAACGCAGAGTTTATTTTTATAATATCCTTGTCAGAGAGTTTGGGATCACGGCTGTGAGAAATCGCTATGCCAATAGGTGCCTGGTCGAAAATCATGTCAAAGGTAAGTGTCTGTTCGTCAATTCTCTGCTCCAGCGCTTGCTGCGCTCGCAACAATGCTACGTGAACATTGATCCTGGCTTTCAATGAATCCATATGAAGTGGCTTTCGGATATAGTCTACGGCACCAAGCTTTAAGCCCTTGATTTCATTATCCAATTCATCATAATTAGTCAATATTATGGTGCGCAGCTTCCGAAACCGCTCATCCCGATTCAATGATTCGAGAACCTGTAAACCATTCATATTAGGCATATTGAGATCGAGTATGAGCAAGTTGATTTCATCATTCTCCGCAAGTACACGCAAAGCCTCTATACCGTCGCAAGCAGTTAGCACGTTATACTCACTAAGCATGTTTTTGATGATCAATCTGTCCGATGCCGAATCGTCAACTACCAAAATTTTAATTAGCATTTTAAATCCTCCTCTTTAACCCACACCCACTCTAGGCTTTCTTATTTTAGTTCCTCAAGCAGTTTCCCAAGTAATTTAGAAAACCTGTCTTGCAATGGCACTATTTCGTTTTCCTTTTCTTCATTAAGAGCTTTCTGTAATAACGCAGCTACAGCCTGCAGTGATTTAGCACCGATACTTCCGGAACTGCTCTTAACCTTATGTACGATTTGTGTAGCTTCAGCGTATCTTTTTTCACGTACTGCCGCTTCAAGCTTGTCCAAAGTATCTTGATTCTCATTGCGGTACTCGATTAGCACCTGATTATACAATTCTTCGTTGCCGCCCATATTTTTAAAGCCTAGCTGCCGGTCAAGGACAGCTGTATCCGGTTCTATATTAGGTTCATTTTCAAGGATAATATCTTTTATGGTTTGAATAAAGTGATCGGGATTAATGGGCTTACTGATGTAATGAAATATTCCGCTTTGCTCGCACTTGTCCCGAACACCTAAAATCACATCCGCTGTCATTGCTATAATAGGGACTTGGCTTGAAATCGATCGGATATTCTCCGCCGCTTCATAGCCGTTCATGACAGGCATGTGCAAATCCATCAATATCAAATCGATGATGTCACGATGCTTCTGATATAGCTCAACAGCTTCCTTTCCGTCGTTGGCAATATGAACCTGTTGACCTCATCGCGCTTCATTCGCATGATACGGTAGATGCCGAAATCAAGGTCAGACTGGTCAAACTGAAACATCTCGCGGAGGATGCTCATTAATTTTTTCTGGTTATCAGTCATTTTGTGGTACCTTCTTTCCCGCTGCCCGTGGCAGCGGCATCATCGGGAATTGTTTCCATGATGTCTGTTATATCGCACTGAAGAACATCGCATATCTTTAACAGAACAGCGGTTGTAACATTCTCGTCTTTTCCGAGCTTCGCAAGTGAGGACGAGCTGATACCCGCTGCTTGTCGTAGCTCAGTTTTCTTCATGTTTCTGTCAATTAACAACTTCCACAGCTTCTTATAACTCATCTTCATTGTCTGTCACCTCTTTATTCCATGATTCGCCGTACAGTTCGCAATTACCATCCGACAATTTCAAAACAGTATTACCCGTCAGAATGCGCTGCGTGTCTGGTTTATACGCAGCCTGTTTATCAAAGGCGATAAACACCTGTTTTGTACTTTGAACGTATATTTTCATAATGCCGTCGACAGCACCATCGCCGATGTTTTTCAAAATTAACGAATCGTGCGCTATGGCCGGTAGTGCAGTCAGGTTGAGTATTGCCAAGTCATAGATGACCATGCCTTTGTAATTCGAGCCTGTGCCGGTATCATCCGGCGTTTCAAACCTGTAACTGTTGTACTCGTTGAATGTGAGGCGCGGCGCTTTCCGCACGTCTGCAAAGAGCGAATCGTTATATTCCTTCATTCTATCATTGATAGCACGTTCAATCTCATCAAGGATGCTTTCTATCGCGTGTTTCAACATTTCGTCAGCTTTTTTCTTTGCATCCTGCAGCTCGGTCAATGTAAGGTACGCTTCATTCTGTGCTTTCAGCGCATCAATATGACCTTTAATTTCCGAATGCATATCCAAAAATTCTTTGGACAGGTTGCCGACAAAACCGAGCTGGTTGATTTCTGTCTGCACTGACTGGATTTGTTCCAGCAAAGCAGCAATCTCCAACTCGACCGATTGGCGCTCGCTTTTGAACTGTTCATCGAGTATGGTCGCCAGCTTCTGATGGTATTTTTCTACTTCATACAGCTTCCGAATGTTCACATCAGGGAAAAACTCCTGTAAAGCAGATAAATCTGCTTCTGTCGGATATAGACCATACGCGAGGCTAATATCCAGGAGGCTTACTCGGCGGCGTTTTGCCTGCAAATCGGTTTCGAGACGCAGCTTACTGCCCTGAAGCTGTGATTTTAAACGACTCTTTTCAATGTCTGCTTCGTTATGGCCTTCCACCTGTTCATCAGTCAGATTATCAAGCTGAACCTGCAGGCTGTGTATTTGCGCCAGATTTTCGTCATATTTTGTTTTGCCTCCAACGAGGTCAGGGACAAAGCGATACTTTCGGGCTTCTCGGAAAATCGACAGCCGCTTTTTCTGCTCCTCAAGATTGCCGTTGAAGGCTTCAATGTCCTTATATCTGTCAAACAGGCGGACAAGAATTTCGATGGATTTTTGCATTCCTTCTCCGGGCAAGCCCTTGAGAGGTTTGCGCTCATCGGTATTTTCTTTTCCGTATATCCTGAAGAAGCTGCTCATTGTCTCGCGGAAGGATAGCCCTGCGAAATCAATATGGTATTTTTCTTTCAACCAGTCGGCAAACTGCTGCTTCGTCCATACAACTCCTGTCAGCACATATCCCTCTGAGCATACATGAATATCGGTGGGCGATTCGGTACTGCGGGCAAAGTAGTACGGCGTTCCATCAAATTCAAATGTAAAGAAGATAGTGTGATTGCCAATGTGCTTCACACCATCACTGACAAGGTACGAGTTGCCACCAAAAGCAAAATCAATGGCAAGCATGGCAGAGGATTTTCCGATTGAGTTTTCGCCATCCTCTTTTCCGAGAACGACGTTCAATCCCTCTTTGAAGCGGATTGGAGGTCGTTCTTTTCCTTTTTCCTTAAAGACCGGCGAGGTGATTTCTATAAGCATGAATATACCTCTCCTTTCTCATTGATGTCTATTGCGTTAAGCGCATATAGGCAGTCCATAACCGACAAAAAATCCGTTGCGTCGGAAAGCGAAGGCTTTATCCGAAGATAAAGGTCTTTCACTGCGATTGGATTATCTTGTACCTCTTTGAGCACCGTTGGAATCATCGCCAAGGTGCTGTTTTTATATGAATACAGCTTATTCGGTAATTGCATCGAACACCTCACAGCTCTGCACGAAGTACGAAACCACAATCTGGCAGAAAATTGCGTCCTGTAGCGTAACACGATGTATTTTATCTGCGATTTCATTGAAGATTTCGAGATGCGGTTTGTTTGCCTTTTTTAGTTTCTTATACAATGCGTGAATCTGGTCTTGGATTTCATCGTAGTCAATTTCGCCGCTTTTATCCAGATTTATCATTATTTCTTTTATGCGTATGAAGTATGTGGTGACGTAGTTGGTTACCGCATTGTAAAGCACCATGTCCTGAGACGGGCTAAGTTTCTGCTTGACTTCCTTTGGTTCAAAGGAAGCATCAGACAATTCCTTTTCCCCGAGTTTCCGTATTCTTTTGATTACGCCGACAATGCCCTTTTCCAAAGGCAGGTCATCAAGAAGACGGATGCTTTGTTTATGCGTAGACAACACCGTTTTTATTTCCTTTAGTTCAGCCATCAACTTCTTGCTGTCATCAAGGAGATATGTGGCATAGCACTGCGGGCACATTGCCATGAGGTTTTCGGGCGTAGTCGCTTTAGATTTATCTATCAAGCTAACTTCAAATGTATGAATGGCTTTTCCGTTTTTTGAAATAGTTAGCTGCCTCCCGCACCCCGGGAATGGACAGCACCCATCTGTTTCTGCAAGTAAATAATCGCCGTACTTTTTCTTCAAATCGGATGCAAGAATCTGTTGCTGCTGTTTCTGGAGTTCATCCTGCGGAATCAGCCCAGCAGACTCCTGAATAATTTGTTCCAGCCATTCGGTGACTTTTTCTGCAACATTATCTGCATTTATGGTCGGTTCATAACCGACTAAATCCTCTGCAAATAAAGCCCTTGAAGCGGGGCTTCGCTTGCTTATGCTCCGTGTAAGTATTTTAGGTGTTAGATGATACACGATATTTCCCGCTAAATTCTTGGATAAACCTCGTTTTACATAGCTGCGAATGGTGTTATCGCTGAGTTTTGCGGAAGGGTCTTTACCCTTTGCCCAGTCAGCCTCAGATACAGTCGTAATCTTTGCCATTAATTCGCGGAAAAAATACGGCACATCATCACCGTCGGCTAAATGCTTTTTCATAATTGGGAAAAGTGTTTTGAATTCCACGTCGGCTCGACACTCCTTTACTGAGATTTGCACCACGGTGCACTATGGTGCACCAAACCATCCCCAGATTTCGAAGCCCCATTTTATATAATGAGAGCAGGTTAGGAACGGAAGGCGCTCCTGAGGAAACCCCAAATATAGTATATCACACTTTTGTCCAAAAGTCAAATATTATGTTTGAAAAAAGGATTAAATATTTCCTTGCGCATTCATTCCATAGCCCACCATCAAATGGTGCGTTCCCTGATCTGGAACGGCTCAACGCTATGCGACGGTAGAACTTAATACACTCAGCTGACTATTGAGCAGGAAGCTGCATTCCGAAACGGAGCAATCTGTGAAGGACTGCGGTATGGTATCTTATTGCCATTTTTCAGCCAGCTGCTGCAGACCTCCGTTTCGAGACAACGAAAACGGAGGTCATTTTAATGAAAATTCAATGGCACTTTGCAGACGGCACGAAATCCGAGGTCGAGGTCAATGAGGAGCTTGGGGAATTTATCACCGCATCGCGGCGCGAGGAGGACAACCTTAGTCGCAAGGAACGGTATCACTGTTATTCGCTAGATGCCATTCTCTTTGAGGGCAAGGAGTACGGGGACAATCACACACCCGAAACGGAACTGGAGACAGCGGAAATAAACAAGCAGATCTATCACGCCATGAAAACGCTGACGGCGGTACAGCAAAGGCGTTTGCTTATGCTGGCGGACGGGCTTTCCTTGCGGGAAATCGCACGAGTCGAGGGCGTAGATCATCGTGCTGTCCGTGAGTCTATCGACAGCGCGAAGAAAAAATTCAAAAAAGTGTTCTGAGTACCTCCCCAAAACACCCCTCATTTCTCCGTATGCCGAGGGACACACAAAACCGTCCCTCGGAAAGGACGGATGAAAAATGAAGCACGATTTGAAGATCAGCGTTTCAAAGAAGCCCACCGAAGACGGCGTCGTCAGATGCAAGCGCGTAGCGCTTCGGGAACGATTGCTCCGTTACCTGTTCGGCGAAAAGCGTCGGGTAATGGTCATCGTTCCCGGCGACACCGTGGAGAGCATTTCCATCACGGAACTGCCCGGAGGTGACGAGCTCCGATGAAAAAAGACACTGCTCCGCTGCTTCCAATGCCAATCAAGGCAAAGCCCTACGCGCATCAGGTCGCCGCTTTCAATTTTGTTTGCGGGCTGTTCGGTCTGGTTCCGACGGGAGGTGATTCCGATGACGAAGGTCACGGTGAAATGCGCCCTGTGCGGGAAAGCATTCCAACGGTCGGAAAACCAAATCCGTGAAAACAACTTCTGCTGCCGGGAGCATTTTTACAAATGGAACTCGCAGCGCATGACCGAGTACAACCGCACGGATAACCCCATGAACAAGCCCGGCGGCGTAATGGAGTCGCGTGTTAAGCGGAGTCGCAAGTTCCGTGGTACCGGCGAGGGCAAGGCATATCCCAAGCTACTCGGCAAACACGCGCACCGCAGAATTGCCGAAGCCATACTCGGCAGACCGCTCAAAAAGGGCGAGGTCGTCCACCACATCGACGGCAACAAACTCAACAACGACCCCGCGAACCTTGAGGTGCTCCCGTCGCAGTCGGAGCATTGCAAAGTACACGGTTTCGGGAAGAAGAAAGGCAGGTGATGTAAATGAATATTTCCAGAAGTCAGGGTGTGGCTCTCCTTATGGAAATGGGTTAGCACAGGGAAAACGCTGGTATCCATCGCCGCAGCCGGTGCGCTGTACAACGCCGGACGCATCAAAAGAGCGCTGGTCGTTGCGCCGCTCTCGGTCGTCGGCGTTTGGGACGAGGAGTTCGGCAAGTTTGCCGCCTTTGATTACACCCTCGCCGTGCTCAAGGGCAGCGGCGAAAAGAAAGCAGATGCGCTCCGGCACATGACCGGCGACACGCTGCAGGTGGCTGTCATCAATTATGAATCGGCGTGGCGCTTGGAGAAGGAGCTCGCGGCATGGCATCCCGACCTGATCATCGCCGACGAGGGGCACAAAATCAAGACGCACAACATCTCGGCGTCCAAGGCGATGCACCGGCTGGGCGCAGCGGCAAAATACCGGCTGCTGCTGACGGGAACGCCGGTCACGAACAAGGCAATCGACGTCTTCTCCCAGTACAAGTTCCTCGACCCGCGCATCTTCGGACAGTCGTTTTACAGCTTCCGCAACACCTATTTTTACATGACCGGCTACGGCAATCACACGCCGGTGCTCAAAAAGTCGATGGACCCGGAGTTGACCCGCCGTATGCACAGCATCGCGTTTCGGGCGACAAAGAGGGACTGCCTTGACCTGCCGGAAACGACCGACATCATCCGCAAGGTCGAGCTGGAGCCGAGAGCGGTGAAGCTCTACCAAAGTCTCGTGCAGGAGAGCTACGCCGAGCTATCCGAGGGCGAGGTCACCATTACCAATGTGCTCACCAAGCTGCTGCGGCTGTCACAGCTCACAGGCGGCTTCATCGGCAGCGACGAGAGCAGCGTCGCCGAACAGGTCAGCACGGCAAAACTCGATGTGCTGGAGGACATTATTGATTCGGCGATAGAGGAAAACCGCAAGCTCGTAGTTATCGCCCGCTTCGTGCCGGAGCTTGACGCGATCTGCGCCATGCTCGAAAAGAAGCGCGTCAATTATTCTCTTATCAAGGGCGGCGTGAAAGACCGCGACGAGCAGGTTGCCCGTTTCCAGAACGACCCCGATGTCCCCGTTTTTGTCGGGCAGATCGCAACCGCCGGTCTGGGGCTGACGCTCACGGCGGCAAGCACGATGGTGTTTTACTCGCTGGATTACAGCATGAGCAATTTCGAGCAGTGTAAAGCCCGCATTCACCGCGCCGGTCAGCGTATGGATTACAAAGGCAAGGTCACCGTAAAAATTGACGGCATTGCGGCTTCGGCAGCAAGCGTTATCGCAATGGCGGGAACCGAGGTATTGATGGCACCGACGGCGCTCATGATGGTGCATAACCCGCTGACTATCGCAATCGGTGACAGCGAGGAAATGCAGAAAGCCATCGCTATGCTGGACGAGGTCAAGGAAAGCATCATCAATGCCTACGAAATTAAAACCGGACAGTCCCGTGCCAAGCTCTCCCACCTCATGGACGCAGAAACCTGGCTCAACGCAAACAAAGCTATTGAATTAGGTTTTGCTGATGGCATTCTGGAGGATGAGAAAAAGCGGATTCAACCGGACGACATCACCTATGCTTTCAGCCGCAGAGCAGTAACAAACTCGCTGCTTAACAAGGTCAAACCCAAGATACCCAAACAGAACAAAGGAACACCCGTTGAGTCGCTTGAAAAGCGGCTCTCTTTGATTTCTCACTAAATTTTATGGAGGTAACATCATGAACAAAATTCTTGAACTGCGCGAAAAGCGCGCCAAGGCATGGGAAGCCGCAAAGGCTTTCCTCGATACCAAGCGCGGTACTGACGGCCTGGTTTCCGCCGAAGACACCGCAACCTACGAGAAAATGGAAGCCGACGTGGTCGCTCTCGGAAAGGAAATCGACCGTCTGGAAAAGCAGGAAGCTCTTGACCGTGAGCTTTCAAAGCCGCTGAACACACCCCTCACAGGCAAGCCTGCTGTTCCCGGTATGGAAGCCAGGACCGGCAGAGCCTCCGACGAGTACAGGAAAGCGTTCTGGAACGCCATGCGTACCCGCGCAGGTGAGGGTCTTGATCCTATCGTGAAAAATGCTCTGCAGATCGGCACCGATTCTGAAGGCGGATACCTTGTCCCGGACGAGTTCGAACGCGCACTTGTAGAGGCTCTTGATGAGGAGAACATTTTCCGCAGACTGGCAAAGGTCATTACCACTTCCTCCGGGGACCGCAAGATTCCGGTCGTGGCTTCAAAGGGTACAGCCTCCTGGATTGATGAGGAAGGCGCTATCCTCGACAGTGACGACAGTTTCGGTCAGGTTTCCATCGGCGCTTACAAGCTTGGAACAATGATCAAGGTTTCCGAGGAACTGCTGAACGACAGTGTATTTCCTCTTGAATCCTATATTTCGAGGGAGTTCGCAAGGCGTATCGGCAGCAAGGAAGAAGAAGCCTTTTTCACAGGTGACGGCTCCGGTAAACCGACCGGCATCCTCGCAGCAACCGGCGGTGCTCAAGTCGGTGTGACCACAGCGGGCGCTGCGGCTATCACTATTGAAGAGGTGCTTGACCTGTTCTATTCGCTGAAAGCACCTTATAGAAACAAAGCTGTGTTCGTAATGAACGATGCCACCGTAAAGGCAATCCGCAAGCTGAAAGACGGCATCGGTCAGTATCTCTGGCAGCCCTCTCTGCAGGCCGGCACTCCTGACACCATTTTGAACCGTCCGCTGTATACCTCGGCATATGTACCCGCAATTGCCTCAGGCGCAAAGAGCATCGTGTTCGGCGATTTCAGTTATTACTGGGTAGCCGACCGCCAGGGACGTGTGTTTAAGAGACTCAATGAGCTCTATGCTGCAACCGGTCAGGTAGGCTTTGTTGCCACCCAGCGTGTTGACGGCAAACTCATTCTGCCGGAGGCTATCAAGGTACTCCAGCAGAAGGCTTAACGGAGGTGCGGTATGAGTTATAACACGAAAAACTACACCGAACAGGGCGGCGAGAAAACCGTAATCGGCGGAACGCTTGAAATTAGGGAGGGAGCCTCGGTAACGGGGCTTCCTTCTGCACCGAATCAAGCCGCAAGTACTGCTACAAATGTTGCCGGACTCAAGGACGACCTCAACGCGCTGCTTTTGAAACTGAAGGACACAGGACTGATGAAACCCGATACATGGAATGTCTCAGTTGCTAATGTCACCACTGCTCTGAGCGAAGATATGACAGCCAATCAAGACAAAGTCGAATCCATCACTATCGAGGACAATGTCATTACAGTCACTGTTCCGGTTGACGGGCTAATTGCGTATGAAAGCTCGACCCCCGCACAAGGAACCCACAAATGGGTTGCCATCCTCATAACCACAGGACTTCCTGCCATCACGGCAGTAAAGTATAACGGTAGTCAGCTGACCTCAGCCGATGCAGATGAAGCTGCTGCTGTCGGCGGGCAGGCCGGAGATGTTGTGATGTGGCTGAAGTGCGACGAAATCGTAAATCAGCCGAAGTCGTTCACTCTCTGGTCATCCGGTTATCCCGAAGCCGCATTCACTGTTGTCATCGCAGAACCGGAATCTGAAGAATAAAGAAAGGACGGTGGCGGTATGACGCTGATTGAAAAAGTAAAGGCAAATCTTATTCTTGAGCATACGGCGGACGATGAACTCCTGCAGATGTACATCACCGCCGCCGTATCCTATGCCGAAAGCTATCAGCACTTTCCGGAGAAATTCTACAAGGACCATCCTATGCCGCCTACCACAGAGCAGGCTGTCATTATGCTGTCGTCCCATTTTTATGAGAGCCGGGACGGCAGCACCGGTGGCTTTTTTGCCGACAATGTGCAGGCTGGACAGCAGGTATGGAATACGGTCAACCTTCTTCTTAAACTTGACCGGGATTGGAAGGTGTGAGCATGAGTTTTGGAAAAATGAACTCCTTCATTGACATCGTATCGGCTGAACCGGTCAAGGACGCCGATGGCTTCGTAAATCACGGGGACACAGTTCTTGCTTCGGTCAGGGCATATTTTGAGCAGAAGAACTCTACGGAAAAATGGCGCAATATGGCGCAGTCAGATGAGGTGAATGCCTTGTTCCGCCTGCGCACCATTCCCGGCCTTGAACTTAACACCCGCCATGTTATTGTCTGCGAAGGTAAGCGCTACAACATATACTCGGTTGAAAACGTTAAGAGCCGAGGTATGTATCTTGAAGTATTGGCGGTGAGCGCTGATGGCTAAGGTCGATTTCAAGATGCCGGAGGATTTCCTGCTGAAGGTATCAAGGCTGGCTGAAAAAACCGATGATATCATACCGAAGGTTCTGGAAGCCGGTGCCGAAGTCGTATATGACAAGGTGAAAAGCAATCTGTCCTCTGTGGTCGGCAAAAACACGAAGGTTGAAAGCCGCTCCACCGGAGAGCTTGAGTTGGCGCTTGGCGTGTCGCCGGCAAAGCAGGACAGGGACGGCAATTTCAATGTGAAAATAGGCTTTGCAGAGCCGCGCTCTGACGGCGGCAGCAATGCCAAACTCGCCAACATCCTCGAATACGGAAAGCATGGCCAGCCTCCGAAGCCTTTTCTGAAACCTGTCAAAAGCAGATCCAAAGGTGCTTGCATCGAGGCTATGACCAATAAGCTGGAAAGTGAGATTGAGAAGCTATGAGCATATTATCTGAACTGAACACACTGTTTGAAGCCGCAAATATCCCTGTCGAAACAGGCGTCTTCAGCGGAGTACCTCCTGATGAATACCTGGTACTGACCCCGCTTACTGACACATTTGCCGTTTACGGCGATAATAAGCCGCTGGCGGATGTAAGCGAAGTCAGAATCTCGCTGTTCAGTAAAAACAACTATTTACAAAGAAAGAATCAGCTTGTGAGGATGCTCCTCCAGACTGATTTTGTTATTACCGACCGCCGGTATATCGGACACGAGGATGACACCGGCTATCACCACTACGCCATCGATGTGGCGAAAGAATACGAACTGGAGGAATAACAAATGGCTACTATCGGGCTTGATAAGCTCTATTACGCAAAAATCACAGAGGCTGCAGACGGTACCGAAACTTACGGTACTCCCATCCCTCTTGCAAAAGCAATGAAAGCGGATCTGTCCGTCGAGCTTGCTGAAGCAACGCTTTATGCTGACGATGGACCCGCTGAGGTTGTGAAGGAATTCAAGAGCGGTAAGCTCTCCCTCGGAATTGATGATATCGGAGTGACAGCTGCTGAGGATCTGACGGGTGCAAAACTTGACGACAATCACGTCGTTATATCCGGAAGTGAGGATGGCGGCGCTCCTGTTGCCGTAGGATTCCGTGCGAAAAAGGCAAACGGAAATTATCGATACTTCTGGCTCTACAGGGTGAAATTCGGCATTCCGGCGACAAACCTGGCCACCAAGGGCGACAGCATCACCTTTTCTACACCGACCATTGAGGGTTCGGTGTTCCGCCGTAATAAGACTGACGGAAACGGGAAGCATCCGTGGAAAGCCGAGGTCAATGAGGATGATACGAGCGTCCCTGCTTCCGTAATTACCGGCTGGTACACATCTGTCTATGAACCGGTCTTTACTCCTGCTGTTGGAGGTGTTGATTAATGGCTGATGACAGAAGTGCGATGATCAACATTGGCGGTAAAGAGTATGATATGCTCCTCACTACCAAGGCTACAAAAGAGATCGCCAGGAGATACGGCGGACTTTCCAATCTTGGCGAAAAGCTCATGAAATCAGAAAACTTCGAGATGGCTCTCGATGAGATCGTTTGGCTCATCACACTGCTTGCCAATCAGTCAGTACTGATTCACAACCTTCAGAACCCTGCCGAAAAACAGGAACTGCTGACCGAGGAGGCTGTGGAGCTGCTCACTTCTCCGCTTGAGTTGGGTGAATACAAGAATGCCATCATGGATGCCATGTATAAAGGAACCAAACGCCATATTGAAAGCGAGGAAGAACCCTCTGGAGGTAACACCTCAAAAAACGCGAAGGTCGGGTAAGCGATGAAGAATCGTTTGCCCGACTGATTTTTTACGGTGTGTCTCTGCTCCAACGCACCGAGCAGGATGTCTGGCTGATGCCTATCGGCCATCTGCTCGACCAGTGGGAGATATATAAACAGTTTAACGGTTTGTCGAAGCCGAAACGCGAGTATTACATCGATGAAATCATACCGGGCGGTATCTAAGGAGGTGGTGAGACATGGCAGATAACTTCGGCTTGAAAATAGGAGTCGAGGGTGAAAAGGAGTTCAAAAAAGCGCTCTCTGATATCAACCAGACTTTCAAGGTTCTCGGCAGTGAGATGAAGCTCGTCTCCTCCGAATTTGACAAGCAGGATAAGTCTGTAGCGGCGGTTGCGGCACGGAATGAGGTTCTGAACAAGGCAATCGATGCTCAGAAAGACAAAATCGCCACCCTCGAATCCGCCTTGAAAAATGCCGCCGACAGCTTCGGCGAAAATGACCGCCGTACTCAGAACTGGGCTATACAGCTAAACAATGCCAAAGCCGAACTTAATGGTATGGAGCGCGAACTGGACAATTCGGCAGATGCCGCTGACGACCTTGGCGACGAACTGAAAGAGTCTGGAGATGAAGCTGAAAGTTCCGGCGGTAAGTTTGAAAAGCTGGGCAGCGTATTAAAAGGTGTCGGTGCGGCAATGGGCGCTGTCGCTCTTGCCGCTGGAGCAGCCGCAGTTAAACTCGGCAAAGAAGTCATTTCGGCATACGCTGACTTTGAGCAGCTGGTCGGCGGTGTAGACACCCTCTTTGGTGATGCGTCACAGACAGTGCAGAACTATGCCGCGAATGCCTTTAAAACGGCTGGTTTGTCGGCAAACGAGTATATGGAAACGGTCACGGGTTTCTCCGCAAGCCTGATCCAATCACTCGGCGGCGACACAGCAAAAGCTGCTGAAGTTGCTGATATGGCCATCACAGATATGGCGGACAATGCCAACAAAATGGGTACGGATCTGTCCGCCATTCAAACGGCCTACCAGGGTTTTGCCAAGCAAAACTATACGATGCTCGACAATCTGAAGCTTGGCTATGGCGGCACCAAGTCTGAGATGGAGCGTCTTCTCGCCGATGCCGAGAAAATCTCCGGAATCAAATATGACCTGTCATCCTTCTCGGATCTGACTGAAGCAATTCATGTAATTCAAACAGAAATGGGCATCACCGGGACGACGGCAAAGGAAGCCACTGAAACCATAAGCGGTTCTATGGCCGGTATGCAGTCGGCTATCGACAATCTGATGGCCGGACTCGGAAACGCTGATGCTGACATTGAAATGTTGATCGGTAATGTTGTCGAGGCATTCGGTCATGTGGTGGATAACGTGGTGCCTGTCATTGAGAATATCGTTAAGGCTCTGCCGCCTGCCCTCGACGGTATACTTAGGGCAATCGGGGATTTGCTTCCGACGCTTCTCTCCACGGTAGTCGACCTGTTTACGCAGGTGCTTGAAACACTGCTCAGTCTTTTGCCTGAGCTCATCCCCGCTGCCGTTGATGCAGTGCTCACTATCGTAGGCGCTTTGATTGATAATCTGCCCTTGCTCATTGATGCGGCTGTGCAGCTGATTACCGCCCTTGTGATGGGACTTGGTTCCGCTTTGCCGGAATTGATTCCTGCGGCAGTTGAGGCGATTATCACCATCGTTCAGGGTCTTTTGGACAGCATGGATCAGATCCTTGAAGCTGCCTTTGCCATTATACAAGGGCTTGCGGAAGGGTTGCTGAACGCGCTGCCGGAACTGATTGACGCCCTGCCCGAAATCATCATGACTATCATTGACTTTATTACCAACAACTTGCCCCTCATCATTGAGATGGGCATTGAACTTACCATACAGCTTGCGTTCGGACTGATTAAAGCCATACCGCAGCTTGTGGCGAGACTGCCGGAAATCGTCGCGGCTATCGTGACCGGCCTCGGCAAGGCAGTCGGGGCTGTGTTTGAAATCGGCAAAAACATCGTAACAGGACTATGGGAAGGTATCAAATCTCTCGGTTCCTGGATAGCGGACAAAGTCTCCGGGTTTTTCTCCGGTATTGTAGACGGTGCCAAAAGCCTGCTGGGCATTCACTCGCCCTCAACTGTATTTGCCGGTATCGGTGAAAACATGGGCCTCGGCATCGGTATGGGTTTTACAGATGCCATGAGGGGTGTTGAAAAAGATATAGCCGGTGCGATCCCCACCGATTTTGACCTTGATATGAAAACTGGGATTCATAAAATAATGAACGACACCTCGCTTGATGTGAGGAAAACCGTTGAGCATACAGGTGTGATTCGGGTGGAAGGTGTTAATTCCACCGGTGAAATGACCTCAGTAATAGACATCATCGTCGACAGGCTCAGACAGGAGGTGCGCGTATGAGTTATTTGAAAAATACAGAAACCAATGAAATCATCACGCGCTATGTGAGCCTTCGAAAAACGCAGGAAGTCATCCGCACAGTGCAGATCGCCCTTGACGGGACGGAATATCTTACCCGTTTCGGTTCGCCGACAGTGCATTATGAGCTGACTCTCTATGTGAATGAAGCCGGAAAAGCTGCGCTGATGGAAGCCGAGGATAGCGTTCCGATGCTTGAATGCTCGGTAAAACAGGGTGTTTTCAACGGAAGAATCATTGAACTCGGAGAGTTTGATTATCAGGCGGCTGGCTGGTATAAGGTCACAGCCACCCTTGCGGCGGTAAGCGAGGTGAGTGACCCATGAGAAGCATACCAACGGCGCTGAAAGAAAAACTTGCTAACCGCTTCAAAGTGGAAAACATTGACAGCATGGCAAATCTCCGTGTGGTAGCCACGCAGACCTCCATAAACTCGCTGCTCTCTGAGCCGATTCACGAGGATATTGCTCCCGCGTTCGGCGATGTGGCTGTGCGCCAGACCGCCGGTGAATCCGATTTATCTCTTGCATATGCGATCTGTTTGGACGACGGTATCGCAAAGATATATAAAAGGAAGTTCCCGGCTGGCTTGGAGTATCCGTGGGAGTACCAGTGGACGCTCGGTACTGCAACCGATGTGGCGATTGAATTTAACGGCGTGTGGAAAATGAACGCCGAAAAGGAATGGTATTACCTTCAAACCGAGGAATACCCTTATGTTTTTTATGTGCGGAACGGCAATCTTTATGTTCAGGTCTGGCGTAATAATGATAATGCCACTCTGCTTGCCACAGATGTTTCCCAAATATCCGCCTGCAAAGGCTGGCAGTCCAGCGTTGAACCGGACCTCGACCAGGGCTTGATTATTGGATATCTCAAAAACGGATCAGTATATTACCGGGCGCTCTGCTGTCAGGACAACGGAAGCTATGTATGGGAAGCGGAACATGAAGTGTCTGCGCTTGGTACGGGCAACACGACCCTGTCGGTCATCCGCACAAACGATTTTCGTATCGGATTTCTTGCGCAGAACAGCGGACGGATGCTTCTGGCACTGACGCATCGGAATTATGCCGGGATGAGTGTCCGTCCGGAAACAGTCCATGTTAACACTTCAAATGTGCGGATGTGGATTTCCGATATGACCGAGCTTGATACGCTGAGCAAGGAGTACGCATCAGGGAATGCCGCTTATCCTTATGTTCTCCTGGATGCGCCGGACACCGAAGAAATTTCCGTGTCCTCGGTGGAAAAACTGAACCGTGAGACGGGCTTTGTATGCTATGGCTTTAAAATCCATCTCACAAAGCCTTTGAACGGAAGTATCGATGCGGGATTCCCGGTGAAATGCACCCTCTCCGTTTCCGGGGTGACAGTTGCCTCCGCTTCCTATAACAGCGAGGAGCAGGCGCTTGTTCTATATACGAGCTCCGATATCCGCAGGACGGTAGCAGTAACCATTACAATGCCGGAATACCGTTCTCTCTGGTATTACAAGCTCGGTTTGCAAAGATGGTTTCTGCCCGCTCTGAGCGCTGTAGCCGCCGCAGAAACTATGGACTACTTCACTTATGAAAACGAGACTGCAGCCATATCCACGATTTCGGCGGGAGTTTGGATTGACGGGGCTGTTTTTACCGAGTGTTTCCAGCCTGCGCATACGGCTGTCATTGCGGTTGTGGCTTCGTCTGTAAGTCTGCAGCCTGTTTCAACATTACCGATTTAGGAGGTTTTCAAAATGAAGATACAAGAACGAGCAGTCCTTCACAACCGATTTGATGTCAAAGTGGTCGATGCCGAAAACGGAATAATTAAGCAGACAGCAGTCGGTTTCAACGTCATTACAAACTACTATTTCAACAGCAGGTTAACTGGTTCTCCTCTAAGTAAAACGTCAGATTTATTTCGGTATATTGCTATTGGTACCGGAACCGGGACACCCGCCGTTACGGATACAGCTCTTTTCTCGCATTTAACACGCAAAGCCGTGACAACGTTGGAAACAGTTTATGAATATCCGACCTCGCATATTACAAAGCAAATCAAACTGGAAGCGACGGAATGTAATGGCTCCACCATTACCGAGGTGGCGCTCGAAGGTGTTTACAGCGGAACATGGTCAGACTCATACTACATCATGTCCCATGCTATGCTGCAGGATTCCGAAGGAAACCAGATTGCAATTGCTAAAACTGATACGGATGTGGTGTATATTACGGCTACCTTTTATGCTACCTATACTCCTTCCGGCTTTGGCACAAACGGGATCTATCCCAAACCGGATAACAACTATCTGGTCAGATGGCTGCTCACCGGCAGCACGGATGGGTATGTACGCTTTTCACGTTTCCCGCTTGAGTACTCATCAGATTTGAGCACGAAATATCACGGCAGTAAAAGCTACATCTTCAGCAACGGCACAGGAAATACCACGACCTATCAGTATGACCTGCCCGTCATCACATTCCTTGACAGCGAGTGCAACAATCGTCTGGTCAAACACCTCGGTGTAGCCGGGGTCGGAGCATTTACCTTCCCCAACCACGAGGTTTTTCCTCCATACCAGGTAAATCAAATAATTATCGGCGAAGGCGATGGGGAAACACAAGAATTTAACATCAAAGCGCCGCTGATACAGGCAGGTACGGCGAGGGTCTACTTAGACGGCGAGGAACTGACCGAAGGAACGGATTTTGTAGTGGACTATGAAAACAACTGCGGCGACTGGTATGAAAACTATCATACGGCAGCTTTGACTTGCAGGGATGCCGGAGTGACTTTCGGTGACCTTGCGTCAAAAACACCAAGCAGCAGCTATGACTACCGCGATCCGCTTGCCTGGTGGAACTGCTATGACAGATCCGTATATCCCTCTTCCTGCACAGTAAACGATGTAAATCCAATTATAATTGACTTTGGAACCGAGAAGTCCTGCAACACACTGAAGATTGATATCCTGACGGTTCCGTCTGCAAGGCTCGATACCCTTAAGATCCAATATTCAAGCAATGGCGTTGATTGGACGGATGTCTCCGGGCTCTCAAGGACAGGACAGGTATGGAAATTTACAGAAATATCAGCGAGGTATTGGAGAGTGTTCCTTAGCGGCGAAGGCAATGCCACCGTAGTCATAACATCAAGCAGCATAACAGGTTCTCCAATCACTCTCTCGATACCGGTGGCCTCATCGGATACGGCGAGCATTGTAGCGGACAAGATAAAAACAGCCATTGAAAACAATGCGAATATTACCGCAGTGTATGATGTATCTGTTTCAGGTGCGGATGTGATCTTAACCGCCAAAGCACCGGCAGCAAATGTTTCAAACCTTAATATTGCAATTTCAAACGGAACTTGCGCGGGACTGACCACCGTTTCGACCTCGACCAATACAACAGCCGGTGTTGCCCCGGTTAAGCAGCAGGAAAACATCTACGTGACCGGAACAATTGGAACTGCGGGAAATGCAGCCGTTGTTGTAACGGCCGCCGGGATGGCTAATTCCCCAATTACACTTTCAGTGCCTGTTTCAAGCGGTGATTCGGCTGCAACTGTGGCGTCAAAGGTAAATGCAGCTCTCGCACAAAACTCAGATATAACCGACTTTTTTACAATCAGTCCGGATAACGGAAGATATGTGCGTCTGACCGCTAAAGTTGCTGCGGATAATGATCCCACCATGAACATCAGCATTGCAAACGGTACCTGCACCGGGCTGACTGCTATCCCGACATCGACAGTTGATGCCGCAGGCAATGTGGGAACAAAGCAGGTGGAAACAGCAACCGTATCCGGTAGTATCAGCTACAACTGGACTTACAATCTGTACTACCAGAACTTACCGACAAGGGACGGTCAAAGTTATGGCTCAACCTTCTTTTTAGGTAAAACCGTGCCGGGATTAAAGTTCACAGCACCGCCTCCGGCAGGGGCAGCGATTACGGCCAGTTTTGCGCTTGAGTACCCGTTCAAGACCTCTAACAATCTTCTGCGCTTCACCTACTCGGTTCAGCTGCAGCGGGGGTGATGCCATGACATTGACATTTGAATATACTCTTGATTCCGGAGCAGGCTTGTTCCCGCAGGTGATTCATACCTCGGACAACCTGCTCCGTTTCATATACCTCACCTCTGACGGCACTATGGCAGGCAGCACAGCAGACCCGGTTCTCGGCTTATACGATAACCTGTCCTATACCGAAACCGGGAGGATATCACCAGATGAATCGGTGTCATGTCCAAGCATAAAGAAAGTGGCTCATTACGGGGCATACGGCTTCTGGAGTGCCGAAGGAGACCATCGATTTGTAATGTATATGCTGCCGGCCGATATCACGAATTCCTTTATCGATGGCTCGGTTAGATTCAGCATCGGCAGCGAGGTCTCACAGTTGTCCTGCACCTTGCTCAATATTAAAGGCGCGCTTCTCAATCGCTACCGGGCTTTCGTGACACCGGGCACAAAGATGGAACTGTACTTTTCCCTTGGCAGCAGCGGAGAAATTCCACTCGGCATCTTTTATATCGACCGTGCTTCGGTATCGTATCCGGATGAAAAGGTTTCGGTATCTGCCAGAAATGCAATCGGAAAGCTTCTGAAGGAACAGACCTTCAACGAAGACAACACCTTTGAAGAAACAACGCTTCAGCAGAACCTGCAGGAGATTCTTCGCCTCGCCGAGGTGGAGAACTTTTTTGTCGGTGAGAGCTCAAAGACATGGAAACTGCGCTTCGAACCGGATGTCAGTATACTGGATGGGATCAAGCGGGTAATCTCTCTGCTTGACGGCTGGAAAGTCGATGAAACGGCAAACGGCGTCATCGGTGTTGCTGCAGTCACCGATGCCCGTTTCGACCAGCCCGCTGTGTATACTTTCGAACGTGAAAAGACCTGCTGGAGCTACAGTGTGGAGTATGACGATTCAGAAGCAGTAAGCAAGGTATGTGTCACCTGTGCAGATCCGGAGAACACGGTTTATGCAACGGTTCCCAGGAACAAGTGGTGGGTTCAGCCTTCACATCGAACGACCTACGTAACAGCCGCTGATGGTGCGACTCTCGCCGAAATAACGGCTATGGCCGAGGAACTTGCCCAGGCTATCGCAATATCCGGCAGACAGGAAAGCTTCGTCGGTATCTTCACACCCCAGCTCACCATTGGCGATGAAGTGCGCATCGTCAGTGGTGCAAAGACGGAAACCATCGGTACGGTCACTGATGTGACGCACAACTTCGGCAGGGGTGGTTTTTATACAGCGTTCACCGTGGACAGCGGCGGACGGAAAGGCAAAGCACGACTTTCAGATTTGATCGGAAAAGCATCTGAAAAACCAAATCTGAATGGTGTGACTATTTATTAGGAGGAAAAACAACATGAAAGAAATCTGGACATGGATTCAACTTATGATCGCCGCTATCGGCGGCTGGCTCGGTTGGTTTCTCGGAGGAGCAGACGGCTTTCTCTATGCGCTCATAGCATTCGTGGTGATCGACTACATCACTGGTGTGATGTGCGCCATAGTAGACCATAGGTTATCCAGCGAGGTCGGCTTCAAGGGGATCTCTAAAAAGGTGCTCATTTTTATGATGGTTGGTATCGGAAACATTATTGACGTCCAAGTACTGGGGCAGGCCGGGGTGTTGCGTACTGCGGTCATCTTCTTCTATCTATCCAATGAGGGTGTGTCGATGCTTGAAAATGCCGGACATCTCGGACTGCCCATCCCGGCGAAACTAAAAGAGATTTTAGTACAGCTTCACAGCAGATCGGAGGATAAATAAATGAACCTGCATAAACTCATTCTGACCAACAATGCCTGCTACAAAGCGGGTAAAACCATCACACCGAAAGGTATCATGGTACATTCTACCGGGGCGAACAATCCCTATCTGAAACGCTATATCGGTCCTGATGACGGACTTCTGGGAAAGAACCAATACAACAACCACTGGAATCAGGACAAGCCCGATGGCAGACAGGTCTGCGTCCACGGCTTCATCGGCAAGCTGGCTGTCGGAAGCATCGCCACCTATCAAACCCTACCGTGGAATTATCGGGGCTGGCATGCCGGAGGTGCAGCGAACGATACACATATCGGTTTTGAGATATGCGAGGACGGACTTTCCGACCCCGCATATTTTTCTGCCGTTTACAAGGAAGCGGTCGAGCTGTGCGCCTACCTCTGCAAGCAGTACGGCATCAAGCCGGAGTCGCCGACGCTCATCTGCCACTCGGAGGGTCACAAGCTCGGCATTGCCAGCAATCACGGCGATGTGATGCACTGGTTCCCGAAGCACGGCAAGAGCATGGACACCTTCCGCGCCGATGTGAAGAAGCTGCTTGATGCGGCTTCGCCGGAAACGCCGACCACACCGAAGAAGTATTACCGCGTCCAGCTCGGCGCGTTCTCGGTCAAGGCAAACGCCGATGCCATGCTCAAAAAGGTCAAGGCTGCTGGCTTCACGGACGTTTTTATCAAATACAGCGAGTAAAGGATACACCGCTTTAGCTTACAAGTCCATATACCACAGGTCAAGTTGTTGACCTACAGTTATTGCCCAGCGGAGATTTTTCTCTGCTGGGCAGTATTTTTATGTCGAAACACCTCCCCAAAATTGCTCCATTTTCTCCGTATGGCGAGGAGGTGGTTTTGATGACCAACGAACAGAAATCAACCATACTTCACCTGCGATCTGCGGGTTGTAAGTATGTATCAATCGCCGAAACGGTCGGACTCTCGATAAACACAGTGAAGAGCTATTGCCGCAGACAGGGTTTAGCCTTGGCGGCTGAAAAATCATCTGTCATTGATGACGCTTCTCGCTGCAAGCAATGCGGACAGGCGCTTGTGACTAAGCCCGGGAGCAAGCCGAAAAAATTCTGCTCTGATAAATGCCGTAACGCATGGTGGAAAATGCATCCGAACGCCGAGAACCGAAAGGCGTATTACAGCAGGATATGCACTCACTGTGGGAAAGCATACACGGTCTACGGCAGACCGAACAGCAAGTTTTGCTGTCATGCGTGTTCGGCACAGCACCGCACGAAAAGAGCGGAGGCTGCCATATGACGCAGGACAGAAAAACAGAGCTGATGAAATACAAAGCCGTCGTCGCTGTGTTGAGGAGATGGCTGTCCGAAGGGCATATTACCATCCGTGATTATGCCAAGCTTGAGGAAAATCTCGCGGTCAAATATCGCGTATCTTTGTGCAGTATATGGCGCGAATTGCCTTGACTTTGTCGTCCTTTAGAGCGAATATGTACCCCCTGAAAGGAGGTGGAGTATCAATGGCAAACAGCCGAATTACACAGATAGAGTTTGCGCCGCGAGTTCCCTTTGAGGGAAAGCGCGTGGCGGCATACGCCCGCGTTTCGTCAGGCAAGGACGCAATGCTTCAGTCGCTGGCATCACAGGTCAGCTATTACAGCGACCGGATTCAAAAGCACTGCGGCTGGGAGTACGTCGGCGTATATGCGGATGAAGCGAAAACCGGCACAAAGGACAGCCGTGAGAGCTTTCAACGCCTGCTGGCGGATTGTCGCGCTGGGAAAATCGATATGGTCATCACAAAGTCTATATCGCGTTTCGCCCGGAACACGGTCACACTGCTATCTACGGTTCGAGAATTAAAAACGCTTGGCATTGATGTGTTTTTCGAAGAGCAGAACATTCACAGCATAAGCGCCGATGGCGAACTGATGCTGACAATTCTTGCATCCTATGCGCAGGAGGAAAGCCTATCGGTTTCCGAAAACCAGAAGTGGCGGGTACGCAAGAATTTTGAAGAAGGCAAGCCGTGGGACTGCACGATGCTCGGTTATCGGGTAAAAGACGGAGTATTCCAGATCGTGCCGGAGGAAGCGAAGACGGTATGCCTCGTATTCTCGCTTTTTCTTGAGGGCTACGGAAAACAGGCCATAGCCAACAGGCTTAACGAAATGGGAATACCCACGCGAATGAACAAATCGTGGTGTCAAGCCACCATCAGCAAAATGCTCCGCAATGAGAAGTACGCCGGAGATTTACTGCTGCAAAAGACCTTCCGCACCGACCATTTATCAAAGCAAACAAAAATAAACCGTGGCGAATTGCCACAGTATTTCGTACAGGAGGCGCACGAGCCGATTATTGACAGGGCTACATTTGAGGCTGTACAAGAAGAGCTTTCACGCAGGGCAACAGCTGTGATCGTGAAGCCCGGCTCGGAAACCGCGTTCACAGGAAAAATACGCTGCGGTATTTGCGGCAAGAATTATCGGAGGAAGACAACGCCGACCGGCTTTGTTTGGATTTGCGCCACATTCAATACCAAGGGCAAAAAACACTGCGCTTCAAAGCAGATCCCCGAAGAGACGCTTAAAGCAGAGTGCGCCGCGATGCTCGGAACGGACGGTTTTGATGCCGCCGTTTTTTCAGAGCGAATAGCACTTATCACGGCGCAGCAGAACAATCAGCTTGAGTTTCATTTCAAGGACGGCACGGCAGCGACGACTCGGTGGCAAGACCGTTCACGGCGTGAAAGCTGGACGGAGGATAAGCGACAAAAGGCAAGAGAAAAAGCGACAAGGAGGAATGGCTGATGGCAAGAACAATCACAATGATACCGGCGACGGTCACATCGCGCTTTTCCAATCTTGCCGTATCCGTGCCCAAGCGGCGCAGGGTTGCGGGTTATGCCCGCGTTTCCACGGAAAAGGAAGAACAGCAATCAAGCTACGAGGCGCAGGTGGACTACTACACCAAATACATCAAGGAGCGCCCAGATTGGGACTTCGTATTTGTATATACGGACGAGGGAATTTCAGCGACCAATACGAAGAAGCGCGACGGCTTCAACCAGATGATTAAGGATGCGCTGGACGGTAAAATCGACCTGATAATCACAAAATCGGTCAGCCGTTTCGCACGAAACACTGTCGACAGCCTTACCGCCGTGCGAAAGCTCAAGGCGGCGAACATTGAAATTTACTTCGAAAAGGAAAATATTTGGACTTTCGACGCCAAGGGCGAGCTGCTCATCACGATAATGTCCTCTCTGGCGCAGGAGGAAAGCCGGAGCATTTCAGAGAACGTCACATGGGGATGGCGCAAGCGTATCGCCGACGGTAAGGTGTCCATGTCATACGGTCAGTTTCTCGGATACGAGAAGGGCGCGGACGGTACGCCGCAGATTGTGCCGGAGGAAGCGAAAATTGTGCAGTTGATTTACGCGATGTTCCTGCAGGGAAAAACACCCACCGGGATTGCCAAGCATCTCACGGCACAGGGCATTCCGACGCCCGGCGGCAAGGAACGCTGGCAATGCAATGTGGTCGAAAGCATTCTCACCAACGAGAAGTACAAGGGCGACGCGCTTCTTCAAAAGACCTTCACGACGGATTTTCTGACAAAGAAGATGAAGCCGAATGAGGGCGAGGTGCCACAGTTCTATGTTACAGACAGTCACGATGGAATCATTGACGCCGAGGACTTCGATATGGTACAGGCGGAGTTCGCACGGCGTAAGGCATTAGGGCGCAGCTATAATTGTAAGAGCTGCTTTTCGGCGAAGCTGGTTTGTGGCGATTGCGGCGGCTTCTTTGGCTCGAAGGTCTGGCATTCAACGGACAAGTACCGCCGCGTGATATGGCAATGCAACAGCAAGTTCAAAAAGGGCGAGAAATGTGCCACACCACATTTTACCGAGGATGAAATAAAGGAGCGCTTCATTCAGGCGTGGAACGGTATGCAGGACATTACCGATGAGGTTATCAGTGAGTGCCGGTTGGCACTTGCCGAGCTTTTTGACAGCGCCGCCATTGACGATGAGTTTGCGGCAAAAAACGCGGAAGCCGAGGTGCTTATCGAAATGAATCGCAAGCACATCGCTGAAAACGCATCGGCGGCACAGGATCAGAAAGCCTATAAAAAGCGGCAGGAGGAACTTGTGTCAAAGTACAATGCAGTGGTAAAACGCATCGATGAGCTTAAAGCCGAAATAGAAAAACGAAAAATCCAGCGCACGGTGCTCACAGCTTTTATTGACACGATGGAGCAGCAGCGCGGGCCGCTTACGGAATTTGACGAGAGGCTGTGGTTGGCAGTCGTGGAAAAGGCGACCGTACACGCCGACGGGCGTCTGGTTTTTACCCTGATGGACGGCAGCGAAATTGATTAAGCGATGGGCATAGACTCCCTGTGTCGAAAGCGATGCGGGGAGCTTTTTTATGCGTTGCTTCCGCAGATAAACTGTGAAAATCCGGTTTGCACCAAAGATGCACCAAAGCTCAAAAAATGCACCAAAAATGCTGCTCGTTAACGATTTGTCGGAGGCACAGCGGCGATTGAAAGCAAAATCGGCGTTTCAAAGAATGAAATCAACGCTCGCCGGAACTTCCGGCACTCGCAGCAAACAATAAAACAGCCCGAAAAGCCTGTAAAATCGGCGTTTTCGGGCATAAAAATGCCGCAGAGAACGAATACAAACATTGTATCAATTCTCTGCGACATAGTTGGTCCAGGTAGGGGGATTGGTAATGCCGGACTCGTTAATAAAATCCGTGACAGTCCCGGCAATTGCCGTCCCGATATACTGTCCCAGAGGAGTGGCCAATACAACCATCAAAAGGGCGATTATTGCCACAATAATGATAATTCCATATTCCTCAAGAAACGCTTTCATAGCAATCTCTTCTCCTTTCTTCCGTATTTCGTCTCAGACGTATCATCACCTCCAAAAGCAGTTCTTTTTCACACAATCTGGTGCGCGTCCCATTTTCCAAGGCCAGGGGGATTACCTGAATAAAAGCAGGACATTTCCCAATTCATGAGCATACAGAAATGCTCTCTTCCACAAACAGCACGTATGGTAAGAACCATAAGTAGTCTTGATAAAAATTGCTGATGTTATTTTACTCATTGTTAAATAGGGTTTTTATTGGAAAATAAATGATTTTAGAATTGTTTAAGAAATACTAAAT
The DNA here is from genome assembly GCF_009677585.1 of Lactonifactor sp. BIOML-A5. Lineage (GTDB taxonomy): Bacteria > Bacillota > Clostridia > Lachnospirales > Lachnospiraceae > Lactonifactor. Next base: position 28,748 of record NZ_WKYV01000011.1, read on the forward strand.
CTCAGATAGCATGTTGTGAAAGCAGCTTAAACTGCAATGCCATGAACACTTGAATGAAACAAGAACCTTATATTTAGTCATTGACAAACCCTGGCAGGCGCCCTACTATTAGCTTACAGTGGGAAACTTATGAGGTTTGCCGTTGACTATGGATTAATTATAATAGTCTGCAGACTATTTGTCAACAATTATTTAACCATTTTATATATCTTATTAGAAAGGAGTCTATTATGAGCCTGTATGAAAGAGTGAAGTCACTCTGCAGAGAATATGAAATCACAATTGCCGGGTTGGAGCGCACCTGCGGATTCGGAAATGGTACCATAAAAAAATGGGAGCACACTACTCCCTCCGGAGACAGACTTGCCAGAGTGGCCGATCACTTCCACGTGACTGTGGACTTCCTTCTCGGCAGAGAACCTATCCCATCCCAGGAAAAGGACACTGAACTTCTGGAAATTGCCAGAGAGCTGAAAGAGAACCCGGATATGAAGCAGCTTCTCGAAATCGCACGCCATTCCTCTCCGGCTCATCTGAAAGCCTACGTATCCTTTTTGAAAGAACTTCAAAAAAAGGAATAATTTCCCCTTTCTATTATTGACATATGTCGATAATAGTTTTATAATAAATGACATAAGTCAGAAACAAAGGAGATGAACTTTATGCCGCGCCCGCCCAAATGCAGACGTATCTGCGATCTGCCCGGTATCAAGAGCTTTGGTCCGTGGGAATCGGACCTCCCTCTTCCCGTTTCCGGGAAGGTAGAGATGACACTTGATGAATATGAAAGTATCCGGCTGATCGATCTGCTGGGCTACACCCAGGAGGATTGTTCCCGTCAGATGAATGTGGCCAGGACAACCGTCCAGGCAATCTATAACAGCGCCAGGGAAAAACTGGCAGATGCCCTCATAAATGGAAAGCAGCTGCTGATTCAGGGCGGCTCATACGCCCTGTGTTCCCTCTCCAGAGAATGCTGCGGAAAGGCGAAAGGCACCTGCTGCTGTCATCAAAGTTCATGTGCCAAAAAATCAAAAACAGGAGGAAATCAAGATGAAACTTGCAGTAACTTACGATAACGGAGAGGTATTCCAGCATTTTGGTCATACCGAGTATTTTAAAATTTATACCATAGAAGACGGAAGTATCACTTCTGAAGAAGTCCTGTCCACCAACGGGCAGGGACATGGGGCTTTGGCTGGGTTTTTACAGGAGCATGAGGTAAACGCCCTCATTTGCGGAGGGATCGGGGGCGGTGCAAGGACTGCTCTTGCTGCTGCCGGCATTGAACTGTATCCAGGGGCCTCGGGCAATGCTGACGCTCAGGTAACAGCATTTCTGTCAGGACAGCTTCAGTACAACCCTGATACCCAATGTGCAGATCACGAACATCACCATCATGGGGGAGACTGTCACGGAGACTGCAGCGGTCACTGCTAAGTGCTGCTTTTAGAAAGACAAAAATAAAAAGGAGGGGCATCCTCCTTTTTATTTGTCTTCTCCTGTCAGATTCAAAATATCCCGTATTTCCTCCTCTGTCATTTCAAGGTAAAATGACAATTCCTCAATGCTGAATTTTGTATCCTCATCCTCAGTCAGCTCTTTCATGGCAGCTTCCAGACGCTCTACCTTGTTTACCATCATCTCATCTCTTCTTTTCTGCTCAGACTGTTCTTCGTTTAATTCCAGAATGCCCCTGCGGATCTCTTCTTTGATAAATGCATCCGCGTCCGCCTCTGTGTCCAGCCGTTCCACAGCCAGCAGGAGATTTACATTGCCCTCAGCCACAGCATCTCCAAGAAAAATATCCGGACCTGCTATTTTTTCAGCTATCTCTGCCACTGTTTCAAGATACAGCTCTGCAAGTCTTCCTTTTGCCAGCGCATCACCCATTATTACTTCCCGGATGAGACGGGCTCTCTCTCCTTCTTCTTCCTTTCGGATCAGAGATAACTCATTTCTGTATTTTTTTAAATAGGCCTCTTCATCCGGTGACAGCTTTTTCTTCTTTCCTTCTGCTAAAGCTTCGTCACCCCTGCACCCGGTGACTGTGATGCCCCTGGCAAGCAGGTATTCCTTTATCATCGCAAGCTGTTCTCCTGACAGACTATCCTCCCGGAAATATTCCTCTATTCTTTCCTGGGACATGCGGTCCCCTGCATCCTTTGCCTCTTCCATCAGCTTCTCCAGCCTTTTTTGAAATTGCAGCTTATCTTCCATAATAACCTCCAAACTTTGCTCTCCCGGCGTATGCCGTTCCCTATACCATACCATAAAGGCAGAGTCTCCACAAGCAGAGTCTCCCTAAATGTTTCATTGCCAACTATTGACTTTTTTACAGTGAGATTATAATATAGTCTCATAACTATTATGAAATTGAGGTGTACTCTTATGCCGGATATATCCCCGGACGATCTCCTGAAAATGACATCTACCATACATAGAAAAACCCAGATGTATCTGAACGAGGAGACTAAGACACTGGGAGTAACCAGCGGTCAGACTCCCTTTATCATGATTATCTGTGAAAACGGGAAAATGGTTCAGAACCAGTTCTGCGAGATTCTAGATATGGATAAAAGCACTGTAGCCAAAATGATGGCCAAGCTGGAAGCCAACGGTTATATTACCCGTTCCCCCAATCCTAAGGACAATCGCTCCATTGACATTTGTCCCACCTCCAAATCTCAGGAACTCTATCCTCTGCTGAAGAAAATCGGAGAAGACTGGTCTCTGAAATTAACAAAAAACCTTTCCGTTCCAGAGAAAACTGTTTTCATTGAAATGCTTAAAAAAGTCACAGACAATGCAGTTAATATGTAAGAACTGAATAATAAATCCAGGGAGTTTTTCCCTGGATTATTTCTATCTTCTGGCCAGTTCTCTGGTAATTTCCTCCCAGGTTACATCCTTTTCCGCCATAAGAACCATAACATGATAGAGAAAATCTGAGATTTCATACTTAATTTCTTCCTTATCCGGATTTTTGGCGGCAATCACAATCTCAGTGCATTCCTCCCCTACCTTTTTGAGAATTTTGTCGATTCCCTTATCAAAAAGATAATTGGTATAGGATCCCTCTTTTGGATGTACTTTTCTGTCCAGTATCACATCATAGACATCCTGAAAAACCTTCAGCGGATTGGTATCCTCATACTCCTTTTTCACCAGTTCCTGAAAAAAACAGGTCCTGCTTCCCGTATGACAGGCCGCCCCTACCTGGGAAACTTTTGCAAGAATGGTATCCCTGTCGCAGTCCAGTGTCAAAGATTTTACATACTGAAAATGTCCGGAGGTCAGACCCTTCATCCACAGCTCATTTCTGCTTCTGCTCCAATAGGTCATTCTTCCAGTTTCCAGAGTGGTCTCAAAAGATTCCTGATTCATATAGGCAAGCATCAGAACCTCACTGGTTTTGTAATCCTGGACAATTACCGGCACCATCCCATCACTATTCTTCTTAAAATCTTTCCACGCAATCCGGCTCTCCCATGTATTTACCGGGATACCCGCCTTGCGGCAAAACTTTTTCAGCTTCATCCGATCAGTCTTGGGATCACTGACATAAGCGCCCGTGACTGCTGTGACACCTGTCTGCTGTAAAACCTCAAGAACCGCCTCTCTTTCTTTGGGAAGAACTGTCACGAGAAGCGCCCCCTCCCAGTCTTCCCTGAAAGACTGCCAGTCGTTGGTAAGAGACAGAATCATGTCCGCATAGCACTTCAGCGGCTCCAGGTTCCTTTTTACCTGCTCCGGCTCTGACACTGCTGCCGCTATCTTATCTTTCCCGAACCGCTTAGACACCTCTTCCAGCAATTCTATATTTCCCGGTTTCGAAAAATTCAACACAGCTCTTTTGCATCCTGCATAGAGAAGCTTTTTCACATCTTCCATACGCCTGATATGGCCGGCGCCAATGACAGGTACCTCTGCATTCTCTGCGATCTCCCGAATCTTTCCAATGGCAGCGTCATGCTCTTCATCTGTTTCTGACAAATCAAAGACCAAAACTTCATCTGCTCCCTGATTCCCGTATAATCTGCCCAGCTCCACTGGATCCGGCACAACAAAAGCTTTTGTGGCCTCCTCACCCAGTCCGCATACGGCCTGTCCGTGTTTCAGGTAAATACAGGGTATTAATAATTTATTTCTCATACTAATTTTATCTCCCATTTCTGTACTTTAATGTACGGCAGTCTTCACGAAAGAGTCCCCTTTGTTGACAGAACGTCTGTTATTCTCCCATCAAAAGATACTGCCGCATCCAAGGCCTTTGCGAATGCCTTAAACAGGGCTTCTGCCATATGATGGTTATTCCCTCCTGTAAGAATCTTCATATGAAGGTTCATTCCCGCACTGTAAGAGATGGCATAGAAGAATTCACGAATCATCTCCGTCTCCATATCTCCCACCTTATCCCTTGTAAATTCCCCTTCAAAAGAGAAGTAGGGCCGTCCGCATAAATCTATAGCGCACAGTACCAGTGTCTCATCCATAGGAAGTATCATGCTTCCGTATCTGCGGATTCCCTTTTTATCCCCCACAGCCTGGGCAATAGCAGTGCCCAGCACGATTCCCGTATCCTCTATGGTATGGTGATCGTCTACCTCCAGATCCCCGTTTACCTTTAGGGTAAGGTTGAACAGCCCATGACGGGTAAACCCTTCCATCATATGATTAAAAAATCCCACACCGGTATCAATAGAACTGCTTCCGCTGCCGTCCAGCTCCAGAGTCAGCTGAATCTGTGTTTCCTTGGTATCTCTGGTCACGGTTGCCTTTCTGCTCATAGCGTTCTCCTTTCCTTCTATCTGTCCTCATCAAAACGCACCCGGATAGAATTGGCATGAGCCGTGAGCTGTTCTGACTCGGCAAACTGTATAATATCTTTATGAATAGGCGCAAGAGCTTCCCTGGAATAATAAATCACACTAGATTTTTTCACAAAATCATCCACCCCCAAGGGCGAGAAAAATTTTGCGGTTCCATTGGTGGGAAGGATGTGATTGGGACCTGCAAAATAGTCACCCAGAGGTTCGCTGCTGTATTCTCCCAGGAAAATTGCCCCCGCATTTTTTATTTTAGTCATCACATAGAATGGATCTCTGGTAACAATCTCCAGATGCTCGGAGGCAATGGCGTTGGCAGTCTCAATTGCCTCCTTTAGGTCTTTTGCAATAAGGATATATCCAAAATTATCCAGAGATTTTTCAATGATTTCTCTTCTGGAAAGTACCCGCAGGAAATTATCGATCTCATGATTTACTCTTTCTGCCAAATCCTCGCTGGTAGTAACCAGAATAGCGGATGCCAGTTCATCGTGTTCCGCCTGCGACAAAAGATCCGCCGCCACATATCTGGGATTGGCGGTTTCGTCAGCAAGTACCAGGATCTCACTGGGGCCAGCAATTGAGTCAATGCTCACATGTCCATACACTGCTCTTTTTGCCAGGGCCACATAAATATTGCCTGGACCTACAATCTTATCTACCCTGGGAATGCTGGCCGTTCCGTAAGCCAATGCCCCGATGGCCTGTGCGCCTCCAGCTTTATAAACCTCATCTGCACCCGCCTCATTTGCGGCCACCAGCACCGCCGGATTTACCTTTCCTTGGCTGTTGGCCGGTGTGGTCATAATAATTCTCTCAACCCCGGCGACTTTGGCCGGCACTATATTCATCAGCACAGAAGAAGGATACACAGCTTTGCCGCCCGGCACATATACACCGACCTTCCCCATGGGAGTGACTTTTTGTCCCAGCATGGTGCCTTCCCCGCTGGTGTCAAACCAGCTGTTACGCTTTTGCTTCTCATGATACTTCTGAATATTGACAAGGGCCTTGCGAATCACCTCTGTAAGAGCAGGATCTGTCTCTTCATATGCCCGTGCAATTTCTTCCTCAGTCACCTGAATATTGGATGCATCTGCCGGAAACTTGTCAAATTGCCGGGTGTATTCAAAAACTGCCTCATCTCCTCTTTCCCTCACCTGGTTGAGGATCTCTGTTACCCGCGCCTCATAAGCACCGTAGTTGGCGGGGCTTCTTTGAAGCATCGTTTCCAGTATATCTGAAATAGCCTCTTTCGTTAATTTTACTGTCCTCATGTTATCTCCTCACTACAGCACAGACTTTAGATCTGTAATTATTTTACTGATTCTGTCATTTTCCATCTTCATACTGACCTGGTTTACTACCATTCGCGCAGAGAGGGGGCATACCTCTTCCAAAACCTCCAGCCCGTTCTCTCTCAGGGTAGAACCGGTCTCAACAATATCCACAATCACTTCTGACAATCCCACAATAGGAGCCAGCTCAATAGAACCGTTCAGTTTTATAATTTCCACTGTCTGATGCTTCTTGTTATAAAAATAATCTTTGGCAATATTGGGATATTTGGTAGCTACCCGGATCAGCTGGCTGTGATGTAAAAGCTCCCTGGCTGACTGGGGCCCGCATACGCACATCCGGCATTTGCCGAATCCCAGATCCAGGACTTCGTAGAGCTTTCTTCCCTCTTCCAGTATCGTATCTTTCCCCACAATGCCGATATCTGCCGCCCCATACTCTACATAAGTAGGTACATCCGGACCTTTGGACAGAAAAAACTTTAATTTTAATTCTTCATTAACAAAAATAAGCTTTCTGGAGTCCTTGTCCTTCATCTCTTCACAGGTGATTCCTATTTTTTCAAATAACTCCAGGGTTGTCTTGGCAAGACGCCCCTTACCTAGGGCAAAGGTCAAATATCTCATTATACTTTCCTCTCTTCTCATAATCCTCTTTGGTTCGGCCCGGATCTCTTTGCAGAAGTTCTGCCTCCCCTCCTTTTTTTCTCCAGGAGGCAGCCATGGCAATTGCCTCTTTCTGCTGCTCTTTAGTATATAAAATCAGAATCCTTTTGGTCTGCACAGGTATCTGTATTCCCTGACGGGATAGTGCGTTCATAAGATTTTCCATGACAATGGTAAATCCAATGGCAGCTGCCGGCTTTCCGAAATGCCCAAGCAGGTGATTGTACCTTCCCCCTTTGATTATGGCATCCCCCGTCCCATATGTATATGCCTGAAAGATAATCCCTGTATAATACTGATATTTGCTCAGCATGGATAAGTCAAAGGATATATACTTCTCGCATCCGTAACAGGCGAGGACCTCGTAAATCTCTTCCAGCCGTTCCAGCGCTTTCACTGCCTGTGTATTCCTTGTAAGCGTCTTAGCTTCTGTGAGCATTTCCACTCCCCCGTAAAGCTTAGGAAGCATAAGAAATGCCTTTTCAAGTTCAGAATTCAGGTTCAGATTAGAGATCAGTTCCTCCACTCCAAAATAATTTTTATTGGAAATCTGCTGGCGCAGCTGTTCTTCCATCTCCTCATCCATACCTGCATCTTCTAACAGAGATTTAAAAAAATCCACCTGACCGATGCTGATCTGAAATTCCCTCAGTCCCGCGGTTAAAAGCAGCTCAACCATAAGCGCCAGAATCTCCCCGTCACTCTGTGCAGAACCATCGCCCACAAACTCCACCCCCATTTGGGTAGACTCTTTTAACCGGCCCTGATAGCTGGAGTTATTGATAAAAGTATTCCCCTTATAGCACAGACGGAGGGGAAATTCTTCCGGCGTGAAGTACATAGATACCGCCCGGGCAATGGACGGCGTAAAGTCCGGACGCAGGACCAGGGTATTTCCCTCCCGGTCAAAAAATTTATACAAATCTTTGGAGGGTATAGTTCCCACCTCACGGCTGAAAACATCAAAGTATTCAAAGGTCGGTGTTTCTATGTCCTGATACCCATAGCTTCTGAGCACTGTATGTAAACGTTCTTCCAGAACCAGCTTTTGTTCGCATTCCCCATTATATACATCTCTTACCCCTTCCGGCGTATGAAACATTCTCTCCATATTATTCTCCTTTGCTTTATCGCGTTAAACTGCTAATTCAATACCATATTAGCAAATAAAATTATAAAGAAACTTTATCCGTTTGTCAATCCTGTATTTTAACCGTCCTGCCATTACTCTCTGGACAGAAGATCTTTTTGCAGCCCTTCCAGAAACGGCACCAAAAAGCCGTGCCCGCTGGTAAAAAAATATTCCGGATTGAGCTCTTCCAGGGTAAAATGCTTACGCCCCCCACTTTGTCCCCGCTCCCAGAATCTCAGCATGTCTTCATAGCGTAGATAGTAAAATTCGTTTCTCCTGGTAAAAAAAAGAATAAGGAAGGCAATGCCTCCCTGTCCCTCAAACTCACCCATAAAATCCACCTGATGCTGGTGGATATTCTGCAGAGGAAATTGATTGGAATGGCATTCCTTTGCATCAAAGCATACCGGAATGCCCTGCACTGCACCAATATAATCCACTGTACTTTTCTTCTCAAAATAGGCCAGTGTAATATGGCGGCTTTCCTTATCAATTTTCACAGGAGTGATAGGCGTGGGGATTTTCTGGATCACTGCCAGCTTCTTTTCCCGGTATTGTTCACAGGTCCGGTTAATAAACTCTTCCAGGGTGGAACCCCGAAGCCCTCTGGAATTCCAAGTACTCATAGCAATCTGCTCCTGTATCTATTTAATCCGTTTAATCGAGGGGAAATAGCGGATTACCGCTTTCCCAAGTATCTTATCTTTCTTTACATAGGTGTTTGTCCAGAATCTGGAGTCCTTGGAATAATTCCTGTTATCCCCCAGCATAAAATAAGATCCTTCCGGAACCTCATAAGGCCCGTAGCTTCCGGCCGGAGTCTCCGGCGTAAAGCTGTCGTCCAGCGGGGTATCTGAGTCATTGATATACACCTTTCCGTCTATGATCGTAACCGTTTCCCCCGGAAGTCCGATAATCCTCTTGATAAAAAGCTGGCTTTCATTGTCCGGATATTTAAAAATCACTACGTCATAGCGCTCCGGATCCTCAAAAAGATATGCCAGACGGTTGCCAAAGATCCTGTCACCTGTCATGATTGTCTTCTCCATGGACTCTGAGGGTATCTTTGCATTAATCAGCAAAAAATTATTGATAACAAAGACAACCGCTACCACGAAGATAATCATTTTAATATATTCCCATAATTCCCTGCCGATGGATGGCCCCGTATTTTTTTTACTCATTCATGTATACTCTCCTCTATGTGTTCTCCCTCCAGAACTTTTTTCATATCTGAAGGTATTGGCGCCGTCAGCACCTTGTGGGATAGATAGTTCAGTTCTCCCTTCATCTCAGGCATTGTAAGCCGATATGCGTGAAGCAGCTGGGACTTCACACCGTAGCTGTCACGGAACAGCTGGTTGCTCTTTTTGCTGCCGTACTTTCCATCGCCAATGACAGGATGTCCGATACTGGCCAGATGACTTCGTATCTGATGGGAACGGCCCGTGATCAAATGTATGTTCAAAAGAGTTACCCTCTGATTGCCGGCTAAGGGACGGTACTCTGTTTCTATAGGAACACTTCCCTCAAACGGCTCATTTTCTACTACTACTTTATTACATTTCTCATCTTTATGCAAATATCCTTTCAGATATGCCCCGGAGGGAACCACGCCCTCCACCAAAGCCAGATATTCCTTTCTGAGGGAACGCAGCTTAAAGGCCTCATTCATCTCCTGAAGGCCTGCCAGGGTTTTTCCCGCGATTACAATACCGCTGGTATTTCGATCAAGACGGTTGCATATTCCGGGATGAAAGCATCTGAAATCTTCCTCTTTCATCTGTCCGCTCTCCAGCAGATAACCGGTCAGGTACTCCACCAGTGAGACATCGCTGCCTGCTGCTTTCTGGGATAACATTCCTGAGGGCTTATTGACTGCAGCTATATGTTTATCCTCATACAGGATGGATAGTTTCCCATGGCTCCTTTCCACTTTTACCTGTGAAAACTTGTCTATGGTCTCATCTGAGAGAAAGAGGCGTACGATATCCTGCTCCTTCAGCTTTTCGCTTCCGGTGGCCTTCTTTCCATTCAGTGTTATATTCTTTTTTCTAAGCATTTTGTAGAGAAAACTTTTAGGCGCCTCGTTGAGGTATTTGGACAGATATTTATCAAATCGCTGTCCGGCCTGGTTTTCCCCTATCACGATCTCTTTCATGGGTGCACCTACAGGGAAATTGCATAGATAGTATGCAGAATCAGTTCGTTTCTGGTAAGCTCCGGATAATTTTCATCGGGAGTAAACCGGATGTCCTTCTCAATACTCTCTCTGTGCTCATTGAGACTGTCCAACCGTTCCAGATAACCTTTCAGTTCCCGGAACACTTTCACGGATACGGAAAAGCCATTTTGTTTCAGGATTTTCTGTATATGCTTTTCCGCAAAAGGTCCGTCGGTCTTATCCCTGCTGCTGTAAGCCGCCACGGTATTCCCGCAGACCACAACAGCATCCAGAAAGCTTTGTTTCTCGTAGGCAGTCACCACCAGCTCATACCCGCATGTAAGCTCTCCTTTATGTGCCTCAATGGCCTCATACTCTTCTTTTTTCATAGGTTTCTGCATGTACATCATAATACTGCTCACCGCCATTTTACAGGCAGGCAGGCATCCCAGGACTGCAATGACTGTAAAAATCGTATTCCTGCTGCCTTTGAGAACCAGCCCTGTAAAAAAAACTAACAGAGGGGCGGCAAATAATGCCAGGGTAATCCAGGTTCTTTTTATTTTCTGGGCACGGATATAGCCGTAGCTGCCTTTGGTTGCTTTCATGTAAATATTGTCCTTCTTTCTCTTATAGTATCAGATTCATAACAGCAAGCAGCACCCGGTGAGGAATGATCCTGCACAGCACATACACAGCATTCATGGGTACACCATAGACAGACAATTCCTTTCCGCCCGCCGCGTCCAGGATTGCCTTGTGTACTACCTGATCCGCCTTTGCCATACATGCCTTCTTCGCAAAGGAAATGCTTCCCCCTGCTTTCTGGAAAAACTCAGTGTCCACAGGACCCGGACACACAGTTGTCACTGTAATCCCTTCCTGTTTTACCTCTCTTCGGAGTGCGCGGGAGAGACTGAGCACATAAGACTTTGTAGCCGCATAGACTGCCAGTCCCGGCTGAGGTACAAAGGCTGCCGCCGAAGCTATCTGTATCACATGACTTCGCTTTCCGCAGTAAGGAAGGCACAAAGTTGTCATCTTTGTAAGTGCGGTACAGTTCAGGGTAATCATGCCCTGAATGGTATTCGTGGTACATTCGCTTACCTTGCCAATTTTACCAAATCCTGCGGCATTTACCAAGACCTTAACGTGAGGTTTTTCTGTTTTTAACAATTTCTGTATGGTAAAAAAGCTGCTGTCTTTTCTGAGATCCAGAGGAAGAATCCGAAGCTTTGCATCTATCCGCTTCTGAAGCTGTTTCAGATTCTCTTCTCTTCTGGCAATGACCCATATCTCATCCAGCCATGGATAGCAGTAAGAGAGCTGGCGGACAAATTCCTTTCCGATCCCTGAAGAAGCACCTGTTACAATTGCTATTTGCATATTCATCTTCCCTTCTTTTTGTGGACATTACGAATGGTTTTCTTTCTGCTTTTCTTCTGCATACCAGGTGAGACCTGTTCTCCTTTTCGGGGCTTTATAAGACATTTGGGACCAAATCCAATGAGATCTTTGCGTCCGGCCAGTTCCAAAGCCTTTCTCACCAGTTCATAATTCTTTGGATCCCTGTATTGAATCAGAGCCCTCTGCATCTCCTTCTCCTGGGGATCCCGGGGAACATAAATCTTCTTCATCGTCCTGGGATCCAGTCCTGTGTAATACATACAGGTAGAGAGCGTTGCCGGTGTGGGATAAAAGTCCTGTACCTGCTCAGGCATAAAGCCCATGTCCCTTACATACTCTGCCAGCTTAACCGCATCCTTCATGGTACAGCCGGGATGCGAAGACATAAAGTAAGGGACCGCATACTGCTTTTTCCCTGCTTTGTGGTTTGCCGCCTGAAATTGCTTCAGAAAGGTGAGATATACCTCATGCCCTGGTTTTCCCATGGCATCCAGCACAGGCTTGGACACATGTTCCGGAGCTACCCTGAGCTGTCCGCTTACATGGTACATGGCCAATTCCTCCAGAAAGCGGGGATCCTTGTCCGCCGTCACATAGTCAAAACGAATTCCGGATCGTATAAAAACCTTTTTTATTCCCGGCAGCTCTCTGAGTTTTCGCAGCAGCTGAAGGTAATCTTCATGGTCCGCCTTCAAATTGCCGCAGGGCTTTGGAAACAGACACTGGCGGTTGGTGCATACCCCTTTGCTTAACTGCTTTTTGCAGGATGGTTGCCGGAAGTCTGCAGTGGGTCCTCCCACGTCGTGAATATATCCTTTGAACTCCGGATCCTCCCGGCAATTTTCTGCCTCTCTGAGAATAGACTCATGGCTTCTCACCTGAACCTGCCTTCCCTGATGGAACGTAAGTGCACAGAAGCTGCAGCCCCCGAAGCATCCCCGGTTGCTGGTCAGACTGAACTTAATCTCCTCTATGGCAGGTATCTTACCCATTTTTTCATACAAGGGATGATAGGTTCTCATATACGGCAAATCATAAATATCATCCATCTCCTGCATGGTGAGGGGAGCCGCCGGGGGATTCTGTACGATACATCCCTTGGTGCCATAGCTCTCTATCAGAGTTTTCCCGGTAACTGCATCTGTATTCTCATACTGCAGAGCTACACTTCTGGCATAGGCCTCCTTGCTGCTGCAGATTTCCTGGTAATCCGGCAGACGGACTCCCTGATAGATATGCTCAGTCTCTTTTGTCCGGTATACGGTTCCCGGGATAAATGTAATCTCCTCCACAGGAATTCCTGCAGCCAGCGCTTCCGCAATGGCCAAAATAGAGTGTTCTCCCATCCCATAGGAAATCAAATCTCCGCCGCTGTCCATAAGCACGGAAGCCCTCACCTGGTCAGACCAGTAATCGTAGTGGGCCATTCTCCGGAGGGAGGCTTCCATCCCCCCAAGAATGATGGGCGTTTTTTTATACGTCTGGCGTATAAGATTACTATAGACCACCGCCGCCCGGTCCGGACGCAGGCCGGATAAGCCACCGGGAGAATACGCATCTGTATGCCGTCTTTTTTTTCCTACTGTATAGTGATTCACCATGGAATCCATATTTCCCGCAGATACAAGAAATCCCAGCCGTGGTTCACCGAATTCCCGCACGCTTTCTTTCCGCTTCCAGTCCGGCTGGGGAAGCATGCAGACAGAATATCCCCTGGATTCCAGGAGTCGGCTGATGATAGCCGGGCCGAAGGATGGATGATCCACGTAGGCATCTCCAATCACATAGACGAAATCCGGCTGTTCTATGCCTCTTTCCAGCATTTCCTGTTTTGTAATGGGCAAAAAATTCATCCTGTTGTCCTCTTGTCTCTCCTTATACTTCTTCGTATGTCCCGTTAATCACATCATAATATGATGTGATATAATAGTCAGCCAGCCGCCGCTTCTCTTCTTCCTGATCCCTGCTGAAAGCATCCTCCACCGCGCAGGTACTCATACCTGCATTCTTTCCGGCAAGTATGCCCATAGGAATATCTTCAAAGACCATACATTCTTCCGGCTCAACCTGCAGATCCTCCGCCACCTTCAGATAGATATCAGGGGCAGGCTTCCCGTGAGGGACATCACAGCATGTACGAATCTTATGAAAGCATCCGTCAATGCCGTGGGTTTGGAGCACTGCCTCTACCAGTTCTATGCTGTTGCTGGAACAGATTCCTGTCTTTATCCCTTTTTCTTTCAGTACCTTTAAAAACTCAGGAACCCCCGCCTTCAGAGGAACCTCCCAGAGATACTTGTCTCTGGCCATTGAAAGCCAAATTTCTTTAATTTCGCCGATACTCTCCGGTATATCAAAGGTCTCTTTAAAATACACCGCCGTCTCCGTAAAGCTCATGCCTTCTATGTCCCTCTGGAGACCGGGCGGAAGTTCTTTCCCCAGCCTTCCCAGATACAAGACATCTATCTCCTTCCACATCCACATGGAATCCACTAACGTTCCGTCTAAATCAAATAATACTGCTTTTTTTCCCTGTAGCATCTTCCCGCAGCCTCTCCAGTTCTTCCTTTGTCAGCGGACGGTATGCCCCCAGGGGCAGTGTTCCGTCCAGATACAGGCTTCCCATAGAAAGCCTTTTTAAGTATACCACATGTTTCCCCACTGCTTCAAACATCCTTTTTATCTGATGGAACCGCCCCTCCCGGATGGTAACCCTTACTTCACATCCATCCCCATTCTGTTCTATTTCCAGCCTGGCCGGAAGCGTGAGCTTTTCATCCCCGATATCCAGTCCATTTTGGAAGGCCTCGGCGTCCTTGTGTTCAGCCGGGAGATCCAGACGGGCCAGGTAAGTTTTATCCACATGTTTTCTGGGAGAAAGCAGTCTGTGAGCCAGATCACCGTCATTAGTGATAAGAAGAAGTCCCTCCGTATCTTTGTCCAGTCTTCCCACAGGAAATAAATCCTTCCTGCTTTTTACGGTAATTAGATCCAGAACCGTTTTTTCCTGCCGATCCTCTGTGGCAGACACATAACCGGCCGGTTTATGAAGCATATAATATTCAAAGTCTGTGTATCCAATCCTGCTGCCCTCTGCCTCCACCACATCTATTCCCGGATCCACCTTAAATTCAGGACGCAGAATCTTTGTGCCGTTTACACTTACCCTGCCCTTGCCAATCATCTGTTTGACCTGACTGCGGGTTCCTGTCCCCATATCAGCCAGATATTTATCTAAACGAAGCATCTTACTGCCATCTCCATCCCGGATAATATTTGTTCTTCAAAATTCCCCCGGACAATTTTCCCCATCCCAGAGGAAATCCATCCACACAAACCATCTGCCAGCCCTTTTTACGGGGGGCGTACAGGTCGCTGACCTCAATGGTCTCCCCCTTCAGATATCGAAGGGTTCTTTCGTCTGCGGAGGGCAAATTTATGGTGGAATCATACTCTTCCCTCTTAAGAGCCATAGCCAGAGCCTGCCCAGGTTCGAACCTGTTTTTCTTCCGCTCCCCCAGATAAAGTCCTGTGCGGAGATACCTGAGTCTCCCGGGCATACTGCTCCCTCCAGGCAGATAGTATACTTTATCCTGCACCATATAAAACCTGTCCTGCTCAAACGGACGGCTGATCCCCTGAAGAAACTCCCGCACCTCCCCGGGTATGTCTTTTCCTGCACTCTGCCCGCAGGCCGCTGTGGTTGGTTTGTAATTTTCTCCAGCCTTTTTTAACAGTGCCATAAAATGGCCTTCCCCATTCATTTTGTGGGGGAAGATCCTGACACAGGAGGAAAGCCCCACCCCCGGGGAAAACCCTTCATAAAGCGCTATCTCTTCCAGAGACAGATCCGGGGCCTTTTCCAGAAGAAATTGAATCACCTCTTCGTTTTCTTCTCTGGAAAAGGTACAGGTAGAATAGAGAAGCATACCTCCCGGCTTCAGCATAGCGGCAGCCGCCAGCACAAGCTCCTTTTGCACAGAGCTGTATTCTGAGGGACCTTTTTCTTCCCACTCTTTGGCCATCTCCGGCCTCCGGTGGAACATCCCCTCCCCGGAGCACGGGGCATCCACTAATATTTTATCAAAAAAACAGGGCAGCTGCTGCTTCAGCTTTACCGGATCTTCACAGGTGACATAACAATTCTCAAGCCCCATAAGCTCCAGGTTTTTCAGCAGCGCCTTTGCCCTTGAGCTGCTGATGTCATTAGCCACCAGCATACCGCTCCCCTTCAGTCTGGCACCCAGCTCTGTAGCCTTGCCCCCCGGAGCCGCGCAGAGATCCAGCACAATATCCCCCTCCTCCACCGGAAGACGGCTGGCCGGGGTCATAGCACTGGGCTCCTGCAGATAATAAAGTCCTGCATAATAATATGGATGGCGGGAGGGCTTTTCTTCCTCTTTATAATAGTATCCGTTAGGAATCCAGGGAACTTTTTCCACAGAAAACGGGCTTATCTTCTCCCATTCCTCCTCAGACACCTTCTTCTGATTTATTCTCAGTCCCAGCCGTACGGGTTTATCATAGGTTTCCAGATAACTTTCATATTCTTCCCGGAGTAAATTTCTCATACTCTCCGTATACTTCATTGGTAATTCCATGCTTAATATCCTTCCAAATCATCTTCCAGTGTAACTGCCTGTGCCCGGTACCCCTCGGATATAATGTCCAGCTGCTTGTGAAAACGCTCCAGCTGCTCAATATCCTTAGCCGAATAAATGCGGTAGAACTCATCCTGTATCTTCGCCACTTCCCTTTTATTGGAATACCGGTAAAGATTCTCAATATTGTTCAGGATATCAGCCACCAGGTTTGCCTGCATTTGGGAGGAGTTCTGTGCGTCCATAACCTCGCTCCTCACAGATGACATTTCCCGATCAAGGGCAATGATAGCATCCGCAGCCTTGCTGAGGCGCTGGGTGAGATGTTCCGGCATATTTCCTTTATATTTATACTGGAGAGAATGTTCAATGGTTGCCCAAAAGTTCATCGCCAGAGTACGAATCTGAAACTCCACTTGAATTTGTTTTGTCCCCTGAAAGGTTTCCACGTTATAGTAAACAATCATATGATAGCTGCGGTATCCGCTCTCTTTCATATGAGTAATGTAATCTTTTTCATACTTCACAGACATATCGCTGCGGCTTCTGATAATCTCAACCACTTTTTCTATATCTTCGTAAAACTGGCAGATAATCCGCATTCCTGCGATATCCTCGACCTGCACTTCCATATTTCCCCAGGTAATATTCTTCCTCTGCATCTTTTCTAATATACTGTTAATGCTTTTTACCCGGCCGGTCACCTGCTCAATGGGGCAGTAGATATCCAGCTGCCGGTGTTCTTTGATCAAATGATTAAACTTGACAGTCAGCTCTTTCACTGCCAGCTCATAAGGATTCAGAATTTCTCTCCACAATTGTATTTCCATAGTTCTTTAAATCTCCTTACCTTTCCGTCACAGAAGAATCATTCCCCTATGGGCGGTAACGTCACACGGCCCACTTATGCTATTATAGCATAAAAATCATTTCTGTGCTTTTTAATATAGATACCTGCGCCTGTTTTTCTCAAGATATTTCAGGACTATGTAGGGATCAACCGGGTATTCTGCCTGGTTTCCCTTCTCAATATAAATGCCCAGATGAAGATGGGGAGGGAATTTTCCTGTGGTCCCCTCCTCACCGTATCCGGTATCCCCCATGAAGCCCAGCAGTTCACCGCCCTTCACGGATTCGCCCTCCTGGAAATCTCTGGCATAGCCGTACAAATGAGCATAATAAAAGTAGCCGCCCGAAGGACTTCTCACTCCGATCCGGTAACCGCCCAAAGGAAGCCATCCTACCTTTTCTACTATCCCGTCTGTTATACTGAGTACCGGATAATATCCAGGCTTCTCATTTGAGCCGAATATGTCACAGCCCTCGTGCTTTCTGGTCCCCCCATAGTTTCTCTCCTCCAGCCAGGTATCCTCATACGAGAATTCTTCCCCAAGGATATCCGACGGAAGAGGAAAATACTTGAGATCCTTCCAGAAAGTACCATAATCCTTCATTTCCTCCCGGTTTATCCCCTCTTCTCTCATAAACGCAAGGGGAATCCCCATCTTTTTCAATTCTGCGTCAGCAGCTTTGTTTCCCAAAAAAGCACTTCCTGCAATGTCGAAAAACAGTACAATTACTAAAAGAAAGAAGGTTTTACGCAATTTGCATCCCTCCACCTCTCAGTCTATGCGTCAGGGCAGAAAAAAAGACCAAAAAAGTATCTTCTTTTTCAGTCTTTTTTCTCTGTTTATCTGATGCGTTCCAAAACGCTGCACAGATATTCCCATACCCTCTTTGTGGAGGAGATGCTCAGGTGTTCCTCTGTTGTATGAATGTCAAAGATATCAGGGCCGAAGGAAATACAGTCCAGTGCGGGTATCTTTTCAAAGAAGAGTCCGCACTCGAGTCCGGCGTGTACTGCCTTGACCTGAGGCTCCTTTTGGAATAAGTCCTTATAAACCTGAACCATCAGCTCCCTGAGGGGAGAATCCTGACGGTACTCCCAGGCCGGGTACTCTCCCTCTGCATCATAATCTCCGCCTAAAAATTCAGTCAGATACTGAATACGTTCCGCGATTGCTGTCTTCCCGGACTTTACGGAACTTCTCACGCTGGAGGAAGCACGAAGTTCATTTGGTGTTAGTTCCAGAATCCCCAGATTTGTGGAGCTCTCTACAAGTCCCGGAATTGTGCCGCTCATTTTCAGGATACCGTTGGGAATATGCATCAGATAAAAAATCACCTTTTCCAGACTGCCGGGATGAAGCGCAGGCTCTGTTCCCATCCCCTGCCTCTCAACCGTCACGGTGATCCCTTCATCCGTCCCTGCATATTCCTTTTGCAGTGCCTCCTGAAATCCGGCGGCAGCCTCAAACAGACGCTCTTCCTCCTCTTTCGGAAGCATCAAAAGAGCGCTCGCCTCTCTGGGAATGGCGTTGTCCTTCAGTCCGCCCTTCAGCTCTGAAAGCAGATATCCCACATGCTCCCGCAGTTCAAAAAGGAATCGGCCCATAAGGATAACGGCATTGGCTCTGATCTTATCAATTTCTGCCCCTGAGTGTCCGCCGCAGAGGCCGTGGATCTTAACCCTATATCTGTGATCTGCTGCTTCTATATATCTTACAGGAATTCTGCTCACTGCCGTAAGCCCCCCGGCACATCCCACCCAGAGACAGGATTCCTCCTCTGAGTCCAGATTCAGCAGAAGCTTCCCCTTCAGAGGGGATGCATCCAGAGACCCTGCTCCAAGAAGGCCAATCTCTTCATCAACCGTCACCACTACCTCCAGGGGCGGGTGAGGCAGCTTGTCATCATCCAGAACTGCCAGGGCATAGGCTACTGCGATGCCATCGTCAGCGCCAAGTGTGGTATCCTTTGCAGAGATAAAATCTCCCTCTGCCTGAAGCTCCAGACCGTCTTTTGTAAAGTCATGCTGAGATCCCGGCTTTTTCTCACAAACCATATCCATATGTCCCTGGAGAATCACCACGGGAGCATTTTCGTATCCAGGCGTTCCCTCCTGAAAGATAATCACATTATTATTCACATCCTGAATATATCGAAGCCCGCGGGCTTTTGCAAAGCCCACAAGGTAATCACTGATTTCTTTTGTATTCCCGGAACCGTGGGGTATCCCTGCCAGTTCTTCAAAAAACCGGAATACCTTCACTGGTTCTATGCCTTCTAATTTTGCCATAAAAGCACCTCCTGATTTTGTCTTTCTACATTGTGTCACAGGCAAATAAAAATAGCAAGCCCCCGCCGTGAGATTTCTCAAGTTTAAACCTATTTTCCCGTCTCTTCTCATATACTATGAGAAAGACAATTTCCTGCTGGAGACAAAAATGAAAAAACGCTGGTATCTTCTTCCTCTCCTTTTACTTTTGTTCTTTCTCCTGTTTTGTCCGGAAATAGCATTTGCAGCTTCAAAAAGGGGACTTCTCCTCTGGTTTCAGAGCCTTCTCCCCTCGCTTCTGCCTTTTATGATTCTGTCCAACATTCTGATTAAAACGAATGTCCTGGAAAAATGGATTGCTCTGCCGAAAAAACTGTGGAATATCCTGTTCGGTCTCTCCCCCAACGGAGCTTACGCTCTCCTTCTGGGGGTGTTCTGCGGTTATCCCATGGGAGCAAAGGTTACGGCAGATCTGTACGGCAGCGGAAAGATCAGCCGGGAAGAAGCCTGCTATCTTCTAACCTTCTCAAATCACCCGGGGCCCATGTTTGTATCCTCTTTTCTTCTTCTGGAAACCCTCCACAAGGAGGAGTACATAGGGATCAGCTTTCTGATCCTGTATACCGGCAGCTTTATCACTTCTCTGCTCTTCCGGTCAGGATACAAAAAAAAAGAAAGCCACCTGACAAAACACAAAAAAGAGGTATCCCGGCGTCCTCCTCTCGGAGTCATCATAGATACCTCTATTATGAATGGGTTTGAAGGAATTACAAAGCTTGGAGGATATATTATCCTCTTCTCTGTATGCAGCGGAATGATACAGACCTTCACCTTTTTACCGGCGCCCCTTCGATATGCCCTGCTGGGGATCACAGAAATCTCCACCGGTACCGCCGCCATCGCTCAGACCGCCTGTCCTTTTTTTCTCAAATACGCAATTATCATGGCTCTTACCTCCTTCGGAGGCCTATGTATTATGGCCCAGACAAAATCCATGATCAATGAGACATCTCTGCCTCTGATGCCTTATGTGAAAGGAAAGCTGTGCAGTCTTGCAATCACCTTCCTATTAGCGCTATTAATCGTCCAAATCGTCTAAATCATCCAGATCATCAAGACCTTCTACTTCCATATCGTCATCCAAATCTGCTGACGAAACAGAGGTGGAAGCCTGCGCTACCTGGGGAGCAAGCTCATTGCGGTTTTTATTCACAACCTCGTAACAGTTCTGAAGAGACTGTACGAAAGAATTATATTTTACAGCCACATCTTCCAGTGCACCGCTCATAATCTGTCCCAGATTTGCCAGCATATCATCGGTGTAGGAGATTGCGCTTAAACGGATGCTGTTGGCATCACTGGTTGCAGAATCCAGAATCTCCTGGGCCTGACGGTTCGCATTGTTGATGGTCTCATTCGCCTGGGCATAGGCCTGCTGCATAACCTCAGACTGGCTTACCATCTCCTGGGTCTGAGCTTTTGCCTCTGCAATCAGTCCTTCTGCCTTCGCCTGGGCATCTGCCAGAATAGCATCTTTGTTGCTGATAATCTTCTGATATCTCTTAATCTCGTCCGGTGTCTTCAGACGAAGTTCTCTTAAAAGGTCTTCCAGTTCTTCTTTATTTACCACAATCTTAGTTGTAGATAACGGCTGAAATTTACAGGTTTCTACGTATTCTTCGATCTCTTCAATGATTTGTTCAATTCTGCTGCTCATTTTTTACACTCCTTATTGTACATTAATTATTTTATCCCTTGAAACTTTTCTTTTACTTTTTCAACTGCATAGGGGGGTAAAAATTCGGAGATATCAGCGCCAAAACTCGCCGCTTCCTTAACGGTAGAGGAACTCAGATATGCATATTCCAGACTGGTGGTAAGGAACATAGTATCAATATCCTTGTCCAGAATCCTGTTTGTCTGTGCCAGCTGCAGCTCGTACTCAAAATCTGTAATAGCCCGCAGGCCTCTTACGATCACTTTCGCATTGCACTCCTTCGCAAAGTTCACAGACAACCCGCTAAAGGACTTAATCTTCAAATTTGGTATATCCTCCGTCACCTTCTTAAGTATATTAACACGTTCTTCTGCAGAAAACAACGGACTTTTTGCAGAATTATTCAAAACGCCGACAATTACCTCGTCGAAAAGCCTGGTTGCGCGGTGTATAATATCCAGATGACCAAATGTTACCGGATCAAAACTTCCCGGATAAATTGCTATTGCCATTTAATTTTTCTCCTTGTACCTTTTTATAAAGACGTGGGTATTCGTTTTATATTTCTTTTGCTTGACTATGGTATATCCCATTTCTTCCAGATATGAAAAATCTGTAGAAAGAGATGCTTCTATTATAAATAACGTATTCTCTGAGACAAAAGATTTGTCCTTGCATACTGACAGCACTTCTTTTTCCAACTCCATATCATAGGGCGGATCCATAAAAATGCAGTCAAAAGCCTCTTCCTGTTCCAGCTGACCCAGCCCTGTAACTACATCGGTATGCATTACCCTGCTCCTGTCCTTTACCCTTGTAAAAGCAAGGTTCTCCTCTATGCAGGCGTAAGCCTTACGATTTTTCTCAATAAACACACAAAAAGCAGCCCCTCTGCTCAAGGCCTCAATGCCGATAGCCCCGCTGCCTGCAAACAGATCCAGAAATCTGCAGTCTGGAATTTCAGGCTGCAGAACATTAAACAAAGTTTCCTTTGTCCTGTCTGTAGTAGGCCGGGTATCCATACCGGGCACTGTCTTAAGCGGAAGGCTTCTCGCTGTTCCTGCTATGACTCTCATATTGTATTTTCCTGTCTTTCTTTCGTCAAAGCGAATTTATACTTGTGTCCGCCAGTCCAAATCACCTCTGGCCAGTCCCAGAATCAGAGATTCTGCCGTTGCTATGTTAGAAGCTACGGGTATGTTGTACTGGTCACAGCATCTGGTAATCTGATATACATCCGGCTCCTTGGGATCGATCATGGAAGGATTGTAAAAGAATATCACCATGTCGATATCTCCCCGCTCTATCATCTCAGTAAACTGCTTGTCGCCTCCCATACTTCCCGGAAGGAACTTATGGACATGCAGATTCGTCACTTCTTCGATTCTTCTTCCTGTTGTTCCCGTAGCGAATATCTCATGCTTTGCCAGTATATTCTTATAGGCGATGCAAAAATCTTCAATTAACGCTTTTTTGCTGTTGTGAGCAATTATTCCTACATTCATATTGTTATCATTCCCTTGATTTTCTACGTTTTCTCAATCATTATAACAAATAACTAAATAAATCGCAAACTTTTTTCTGAATTTATGCGAAATTAATAAATCTCTCAAATTTTGCTAATTCTAGCAAGAACTTCTAGTGTAAAAATAAACATTTTTCACATACTATCCTTGTAACAAAAAACAAAAAAAGATTTCAAGGAGGCAATTTATTATGGCAAATCGTTCTTCTAATACCGCAGCAGTACCAGAAGCAAAAGGAGCTTTAGACCGTTTCAAATTCGAAGTAGCTAACGAATTAGGAGTACCTCTTACAGATGGTTACAACGGTAACTTAACATCCAAACAGAATGGTTCTGTTGGTGGATATATGGTTAAAAAAATGATCGAAGCTCAGGAAAGACAGATGTCCGGCACAGGCATGTCTGGTTCAGGCATGAGCGGAACACAGTTCTAAAACTCATCAAACAAAAAGGGTAATTATTTACCAAAAGAAAAGAGAGGCTTTCCCGTGGGACAGTCTCTCTTTTTCCTTTTTCGTTTCTGATTACAGATCAATACTGCCTGTAACCTCCTGGTTGATTACATAATAAACAGTATGTTCTTCTGGTTTTACATATAATTTCAGATCCGTAAGGTCTTTTTCCTTCTTGCCCAACTCTTTAGTCCAGATATCTTTTACTCTTGCTGTCAGATCCTTTGTCAGAATCTCCTTGCCCCCAAACTGCAGATATATGCTTTCCTCAACCGCCGGTGCTTTTTTCTCAGCCGGTTTCTTCGCTGCCGGTTTTGCAGCAGGCTTCCTGGCCGCCGGTTTTTTAGCCTCTGTCTTTTTGGCGGCTGGTTTTTTTGTTTCCACCGGTGCTTTTTCCTCTGCAGCTGTCTTTGCCCCTGTAGCTGCTGCGGTCGTTTTCACTTCTGGTTTAGCTGCTGGTGCCGCTGCTTTTGTGATAGTTGATTGTTTCGTTGGCATAATAATTCCTCCTCACCATCTTTTCTGACCTAGTTCAATAAATTTCTTTCTCATAATAAACCTATTCTGCGAATTTTTCAAGTATTTCCTACTCCACACTCTTCATAGACTCCACCATATTTATTTTTTTTAATTTAAAATGCATAGCAAAATTCACAAGAAATGAAAAGAAAAATGTAAGGATAATGCTGAATATATAACTCTTTGGTTCTATATTTCTGCCAAACATCATTATGTCTATTTCCGCAGTCAAAATCACAAAATAATGCAGCATTCGTCCGAAAATAACACCTACTATGCTCCCGATCAGAGTCAGCCATATATTTTCCCTGATCATATAGCTTGAGACTTCCATGTCATAAAATCCCAGCACCTTCAAGGTGGCAAGTTCCCTCATTCTCTCACTTAGATTGATCGTATTGAGATTATACAAAACAATAAAGGCCAGCATTCCCGCGGATATAACCAGCACATAGATTACGGTATCCATGCTCTTAAGCATATCCGCAATCCTGTCCGCCAAACCGGAGAGGAATGAGATTTCCGTCACTTGTTCTTTCTCCATGTAACGTCTCTGGAATTCCTCCTCAAATTTCTCGCTGTCAGAACTATTTATGGTATAGATCTGGTGAAACTCAGGTTCTTCCTGATATATTTTTTCATATAAGGCAGGTGTAATATATACATAATGATAGAAATAATTTTCCGTTATATGACTTACCTTTACATTCAGCTTGTGAGTCTCATCCTTTTTCAGATAGATCTCATCCCCTGCTTTCACATCCAGTAATTTTGCAAGCTTCTCTGTGATAATCACCCCGTCATCGGTAAGTTCATAGGGTGTTTTTGTCAGTCTGTCCCTAAGGCTGATAAATTCCGTCAGGCGCCCGGGCTCCTGGGGGATCACCATATAAGAGCTTTTTTCCGTTCCTTTGCTGCCCACATCCACGGACGTCTCACAAACGGAAAGAGAGTTCTTTATTTCTTTGTCATTCTTCACAATTTCCAGAAGCTGATTCTCTTCCTCCTCTGTAACGTCGTCCTTCATAGCTATGCTGGCACTGTAATTGCGGATACTGCCAAACTGAAGCGTGCCGATAGACTTAATGGAATCCTTCAGCCCAAAGCCTACCAGAAGAAGTCCCATACATCCTCCGATCCCTAAGACTGTCATAAAAAATCTTTTTTTGTACCGGAACAAATTCCGAATGGTAGACTTGTTTGTAAAGTTCAGGTGACGCCAAAGGATCCCGATCCGTTCCAGAAGCACTCTTTTCCCGCTTTTAGGCGCTGCCGGCCGCATCAGCTCCGCCGGGCAGGCGTTCAGTTCTTTGTAGCAGGCAAACACAGTAGCTGCCACCGTACAGAAAATCGCAGCGGCAGTAGAGGACAGTGAGTAGGACAAATGCAGCGGATTCAGTATCTGCGGCAGATTAGTATACAAAATTCCATAGGCATTGATAATTACTACCGGCAGCAGTTTCTGTCCCAGCACCAGACCTGTCAGGCTTCCCAGCATAGTGGCTGAAAAAGCATAACAGATATACTTTGCCGCTATGGAAAACTTCCCGTATCCAAGCGCCTTTAAGGTACCAATCTGAATCCTTTCTTCCTCAACCATACGTGTCATTGACGTAAGGCAGATGAGAGCTGCTACCAGAAAGAAGATGACCGGAAATACCTTTCCGATTGCCTCAATTCTCTGGGAATCCTGATGATATTCCACATAAGATTCTATGTAATTTCTGTCTAAAACATACCACTCCGGAAGCTCCAGTTCCCGGAGCTCTTTCTCCGCATCCTGGATTTTACTCTTGGCATCGGCAATCTCAGGCTCAGCTTTTTCCTTAGCCTCTTCGTATTCCTGCTTTCCGTCCAGAAGTTCCTGTTCTTTATCCTTCAACTCCTGTTTTGCATCCCTTAGCTGGTTTACTCCATCCTGCCATTCTTCTTCGGCATCGGACAGCTTTTGCTTCCCATCCTGCCATTCTGCTTCCTTTTCCTCCAGAAGCTCTGCCTGCCCAGACAGCTCCTCCCATCCCCCATTCAATTGAGTCTGGCCATCTTCCAGCTCTGCTCTGGCTGCATCCAGCTGTTCCCAGCCGCTGTAAAGCTGTGCCTTTCCCTCTTCCAGTTCTTTTTTAGACACAGAGAGCTGCTGCCTGGCGGCAGCTTCGTTCTCTTCGATTATCTTTTTGTTCTTTTCCAGCTCTCCGTAGGGATCCGCGAATTGGCTCTCAATGGCTTTCATAGCCTCGGCAACAGCGCTCTCCTGGGCGGCAGATATAGCGGCCGCCAGTTGCGCATCTGCCTCCTCCTGGGTCATAAGTCCGGCTTCCACCGCCGCCTTCAGACTCTCCTCCATAGCGGCCCTTACGCTCTGTTCCGCCTGTTCTCTTGCCTGCAGCTTTGCCTGTTCCCTAGCCGAAGCCAATGCTCCGTCCAGGGCTTCTTTTCCGTCGTTCCACTCTTTCCAGGCTGCTTCAATTTGTTCTCCGGTCTTTGCTTCGCCCTCCTCATACAGCGCCAGCCCTGACTCATACTCCTGCTGTTTTTCCTTCAGGGTCTGTTCGTTGGCCTCAATCTGCTCCCATCCGTCGTATATCTCCTGCTGCTTCTCATCCAGCTGCTCTTCGGCATCTTCTATCTGGGCATATCCGTCGTCTATCTGGCTGCGCCCTTCCAAAAGAACTGCCTCATTGTCGTCCAACTCCTGTTTTCCGTCTGCCAGCTTCTGTTCATTCTCCGCAATTTCTTTTTTTCCGTCCTCCAGCTTTGCCTGGCCGTCCTCCAGTTCTTTGGCAGCATCGGCCAGCTTTTGTTCATTGTCGGCAATCTCTTTTTTAGCATCCGCAATCTTATCCCGGCCCTCCTCCTGTATTCCGTCATAGCGCGCCTGACATCTTTCCTCAGAGATATCTTCAAGCCGATCCTGCACCTCCCCAACCAAATCCTCATAAGCGTCTGAGGTGTCGAGAAGCTCCCTGGCGCCTGTGACTGTCAGGCAAAGTTCGGTATATGCCTCAATGGCAAAACAATCTTTGGGAAGAAAAATAAAGCTGTTCAGATTGCCGTTACCAATCTTCGTGGTTCCCCGATCCAGACTCAGATAATAAGGGATACTTCCGCTGCCTACGATCTTATAGGAAGTCTCCTTCACCGTGTCTTTGATATCATCCTCTGTCCCTGAGGCCACCTTAATGGTGTCTCCAATCTGATATCCTGTATTCGTAATAAACTTTGTGTCTACCAGACACTCCTGATTATTTTCCGGCAGCCTGCCCTCCTCTATCTGTATCTCATTCATAGATTCAGGCACAGACATGAGACGTACTACAATCTGGGCATCTTCCAGATCACAAAGTACGTCTGCTGAGTAACCGCCTTCTGCGCTGCTTACACCTTCTATGCTGCTGACAGCTTCCACGTCCTCATCGGTAAGTCCCAGGTTGCTCAGAATCCGCAGATCCATAAAATTGCTGTCGTCATAAAACTGATCCGCCGACAGATTCATATCCGGACTCGCAGCACGGATGCCGGAGAAAAAGGCAACTCCCAGAACCACGATAAGAAGTATGGAAAAAAAGCGGTTCTTTGTTTTTCTCAATTCCACAAAAAAGTCTTTTTTCAGGGCATTATGCTTCACTACATCACTACCATTCTATTTCTTCTACGGGCGTGGGATTCTGGTTTTCCGCCATACTGCTCACACGTCCGTTCTTAATTTTTATTACTCTGTCAGCCATAGGGGTAATGGCCTGGTTATGGGTTATCACAATCACTGTCATTTTTTTCTTTCTGCAGGTATCCTGGAGAAGTTTCAGGATGGCTTTTCCTGTCTGATAGTCCAGAGCTCCTGTGGGCTCGTCACAGAGCAGCAGCTTGGGATTCTTGGCCAGCGCCCGGGCAATGGCCACCCGCTGCTGTTCCCCTCCCGAAAGCTGAGCTGGAAAATTCTGCATTCTCTCTTTCAAGCCTACGTCACAGAGGGCGTCCTCAGCATTGAGGGGATCCCTGCAGATCTGAATTGCCAGTTCAACATTCTCCAGAGCTGTCAGGTTCTGGATCAGGTTATAGAATTGAAACACAAAACCAATCGCATCCCGGCGATATTCAATCAATTTTTTACCCCTGAATCTGCTTATGTCTGTGCCGTCCACCAGGACAGCACCTTCATCACAGGTATCCATTCCGCCCAGAATATTCAGTACCGTTGTCTTTCCCGCACCGCTGGGGCCCACAATAACCACAAATTCCCCTTCCTGTATATAAAAAGACACGCCGTCCACAGCATGAATGGTAACTTCTCCCATCCGGTAAGATTTTTTCACATTGTCCAGTCTTACAATTTCCTTCATACACACCGCCTTACAGTCCCAGCGTCTCTGACTGAGACTTCATATATTTCTCCAATTCCTCTCTCAGAGGCCTGTGCTGTTCCAGGGAAAGCTCGGGATCCAGAGCCAGTATTCTCCCTGCCGCCTCGCTGGCCTCCTTTAATATATTCGCATCCTGATAAACATCTGCGATCTTAAACTCCATAATACCGCTCTGACGGACTCCAAACAGATCTCCCGGCCCCCGCAGGCGCAGATCCTCCCCTGCAATAAAAAAACCGTCGTTGGATTTTTCCAAAATCTCCAGCCGTTTCTGAATCTCTTCCCCTGCCTCTTTGTGCATAAAAATGCAGTAAGACTGAACATCCCCCCGTCCTACCCTGCCCCGCAGCTGGTGGAGCTGTGCAAGGCCGAACCGCTCTGCGTTTTCAACCATCATAACCACTGCATTAGGGACATTCACACCCACCTCTATGACAGTGGTGGACACCAGAACTTGGATCTTATTCTCTGCAAAAGCCTCCATAATCTGATTCTTTTCCGCCGGTTTCATTCGTCCATGAAGTGATTCTACCACAATTTGGGAAGGAAAAACAGTCTTTAAACGCTTTGTGTAATCAAGAACATTTTCCGCCTCCATCCCTTCGCTTTCCTCCACCATGGGACAGATAATATACACCTGGTGTCCCGCCTCTATCTGTTGCTGCATAAAAGCATAGGCTTTCGGCCGATAACTGGTATCTACTACACAATTTTTTATAGGAAGACGTTTTGCCGGCAGTTCATCGATAACGGAAATATCCAAATCCCCGTACAAAATAATCGCCAGTGTCCTGGGAATAGGAGTTGCACTCATTACAAGCACATGGGGACTCCCGCCTTTCTTAGACAGTATTTCTCTCTGCTGCACCCCAAACCTGTGCTGCTCATCCGTAATTACCAGCGCTATATTCTGATAAACTACCTTTTCCTGGATGAGTGCATGAGTGCCCACAATTATCTTAGCCTTTCCTTCCGCAATCTTTGCATATGCCTCTCTTTTCTCCTTTGCAGCAGAGGAACCGGTCAGGAGAATAGGTTCTAAGCCTGTCAGTCCGCTGTCCTCCAGCAGTCTTCTCAGCCCCTCGTAATGCTGTCTGGCCAGCACTTCTGTAGGGACCATCAGCGCACTCTGGTATCCGTTTGTCCCGGCAAGAATCATGGCCAGAAATGCAAGAATTGTTTTTCCGGATCCTACATCCCCCTGTACCAGACGGTTCATCAGGGTATGGCCTGTCATGTCCCTTTCTATCTCATGCCACACCTGCATCTGGGCACTGGTCAGACGGTAAGGAAGCTGTTCTATTACTTTTTCTGTCTCCCATACCGGCTTCATATCAAACAAATTCTTTTCTTCTGTCTTTTTTTCCTTCAGAAGCTGAATCCCCAGAATAAAGAAGAGGAATTCGTCGAAGGCAAGCCTGTGCCGTCCCAAGACCATGCACTCCTGATTTTCCGGAAAATGTATCTGGGAAACGGCAAAATTATACTCCGACAGCCGATACGCATTTCTTACTTCTTCCGGAAGATATTCCACAGCCAGCTCCTTCTGCTCCAAAACCTGGCGGAGCATTTTAACCAGCATTTTGTTTGTGATGCCCGCTGTGAGGCTATAGACAGGCTGCAGGCCATTCTGCAGCTTTTCATACTCCTCCCGCGTAAAGATCTGCGGGTGTTCCATAACCATTCTATGTCTTTTTTCCGATACCTTTCCTCTGAATATATAAATCCCGCCCCTTTTCAGCACATTTCTCAGAAAAGGCATATGAAACCAGATGAGCTGTAAGGTTTCCCCCCGATCCGTCAGAACAGTAGATACTATAGTACTTTTCCCTGCATTTTTCACATCCACATTTCCCGTAATCCTTGCCGCGACTGCTGTTTTCCCGGCTCCTTTTTCCACCGCTTCCTTTACGGTTACAGGTTCCGTATATCTGTCATACTCTCTGGGGTAATAGTGCAGCAGATCACCAACTGTATAAATTCCAAGCTTCTGAAACAGCTTTTCAGTCTTGTCCCCTACCCCTTTCAGGGAACGAAGAGGTGCATTTTCTTCCATAATATCCCTTCCACCTTTTTATGTAATATTAGAAAATCTGTGAAAAAAAGGTGCTGCCTTGGCCCACTTAGCCAGGCAACACCCTTCTTTTTCTCTCCTCTATTCTACTGATACAATATAATAATAGATTGGCTGTCCGCCCTGATTGACCTCTACATCAAAGTCCGGGTACTTATCTTCCAGCCGGGACGCCAGTTCCTCCGCATCCTCTTTTGAAACCTCTTCCCCATAGTAAATGCTTATGATCTCAGAGTCTTCATCCACCATCTCTTCAACCATATGCAGAGTTACCTGCTCTATCTCTTTTCCCACAGAGAGAATCTTATGATCGCCGATTCCCATGATATCCCCCTGGGATATTTCCTTGTCATCAATATGGGTATCCCGGACCGCATAAGTTACCTGTCCTGTTTTTACATTCTTGATTTCTTCTGCCATTGCCTCAGCATTTTCTTCCGGGCTTCTGTCCGGAACATAATTGATAAGTGCGGTAATTCCCTGAGGTATGGTTTTGGTGGGAATTACATAGATATTCTTATCTTCTGTCAGATCCCTGGCCTGATTCGCCGCCAAAATAATATTCTTGTTGTTCGGGAATATAAAAATGTTTTTCGCCGGGACACGTGAAATTGCGTTGAGCATATCCTCTGTACTGGGGTTCATGGTCTGTCCCCCTTCAATCAGATAGTCCGCCCCCAGCTCCTTAAAGATCTCACACATACCTTCACCCACAGACACAGAGATGAATCCAACTTCCTTCTCCGGCACTGTCTCTTCCCTGGCCTGCTCTGCGGCAAGCTTTTCCGCATCCTTTATCAGCTTCTCCTGATGTTCTTCCCGCATATTGTCAATCTTAATACGGGAGAGAGAACCATAAGTTAAAGCCTTGGAAATTGCAAGTCCAGGATCATTGGTATGTACATGGATCTTGACAATTTCATCGTCAGCCACGACCACCAGTGAATCACCGATTGACATCAAATATTCTTTTATCTTGGAAACCTCATGCTCCGAAAGTTCTTCCTTCAATACAATAAGAAATTCCGTACAATATCCGAACTTAATATCCGCTTCCGCCTGGGGAGAGATTCGGGTCAGTTTCTGCCCCGCAGGAGCCTCAAAACTATAGTCGATTTCTTTTCCCTGGAACCCGTCGTAGGCCCCCTTCAGCACTTCCAGAAGCCCCTGTCCTCCGGAATCAACGACACCTGCCTCTTTCAGCACAGGAAGCATCTCCGGGGTCTGAGAGAGGACATATTCCGCATGGTCAATGATCTCTCTGAAAAAAGCATCCAGATCATCCATCTCCTCAGCCAGTTCAAGTGCACGGGTTGCCGCTCCTTTTGCCACAGTTAGTATCGTCCCCTCCTTCGGCTTCATAACTGCTTTGTAAGCAGTCTCAACACCTTTTTCAAAAGCGTCGGCAAATTTCTGTGCATCCAGTTTCTCATAATGTGCGATTCCTTTTGTAAATCCCCGCAGCAGCTGGGAGAGAATAACGCCGGAATTTCCTCTGGCACCTCTGAGGGAGCCGGACGATATGGCTTTTGCCAGGGAATCCATGCTTATTTTATCCAGCTGACTGACTTCTGTCGCTGCCGACATAATCGTCAGGGTCATATTCGTTCCCGTATCCCCGTCCGGCACTGGAAATACATTCAGTTCATTAATCCACTCTTTTTTTGCCTCCAGATTCTTTGCTCCCGCCAGGAACATCTTAGCCAGGACGCCTGCATCTATGGTCTTTGTACTCACAACAAGTTCCTCCTTAATTAATCAATTACTCGTACGCCTTCCACAAGGATATTGATCTTCTCAATCTCCATGCCGGTAAAGGCTTCTACTTTATATTTCACGTTGCTGATTAGATTGTCGGACACTGCGGAAATACTAACACCATATGCCACAATTACGTGAAAATCCAACTCTATCTTATTGTCACTGATCGTCACATTGATTCCGTGCTTTAAGCTGTCCTTTTTCAAAAGCTTAACAAGCCCGTCTTTCATGCTGACAGCAGCCATTCCTACGATACCAAAACACTCAACGGCAACACTTCCCGCGTACGTAGCAATCACATCTGTATCAATAACTATTTTGCCCAATCCTGTATCAATACAACCATTCATACCGGACACCTCCACTATATTATTCAAAATCCGGTTCTGTGCCAAGACGCCAATCTTCCGGATCATGTTAGTATTATAACCTGTTTTATACAAAAATGAAATAATAATTTGAATTTTTTATATTTTTACTTGCAAAAAGCGCCGCCATCTGTTAAAATAACTATTGTTGTGAGTCTGTATTAATAGGGTATATCAGACTTATTTTATATGTCAAGGAGGTGCTATCATGGCAAAGTGTGCTATTTGTGAAAAGGGCGCTCATTTCGGAAACAGTGTGAGCCATTCCCATAGACGTTCTAATAAAATGTGGAAATCAAACATCAAATCTGTAAGAGTGAATGTGAACGGTGCTTCAAAGAAGATGTATGTTTGTACTTCTTGCCTGAAGTCCGGTAAAGTTGAAAGAGCGTAATGTAAGGAAATAAAAAACCATCGCGGTTGGCGGTGGTTTTTTTATTTTCCACTATCTGCAAAATAGATTATATCCCCCTAACAGGCATCCTGCTGCCACTAATACGATAAAAAAGCACTTGGGAAATATCAGGGCAATGAGCATTCCCACTCCTACCCAAAATAACAGGAATCCAATGAGACGACACATTTTTGACTCCTTTTGTCCTCTTACTTTTTAGTATATGCAGACACCCGCTCCTTCAATACACCTAGTCTGTGGGCTCTTCCTGGGAATCCCCTTCTGCCTTTTTGTCCTCCGCCTTCTGATTATGGGCGATAATATCCTCAGCTTTCTTGTCTGTAAACTTATTGACAAAGTCAGGCACCATATCCAGAATCTTAGTAAGTCCGTCCTGATTCTTAACATTTACCAGTTTTGTTGTCCCATTGGAGATTACAAGTACAGCGCTGGGGGATACTTTGCCGCCCATACCTCCGGCACCGTTATTCTTTTTATCATCGGCAAAAGCACCCGCTGCCACTCCAAAGGATACATCGATGAGCGGAAGTATAATGGTATCGCCTACCGTAATTGCCTCACCCACCACTGTCTTGGTTGTGATAAAACTGTCCATTCCCTTAAAAAGAGAATCTACTGTTGTCTGAAAATTATTCCCGTCTGCCATTGTTACTCCTCCTTGTGCTTACATCTTTTTATCATATATTTTATATTAGAATCACGATACAGCTTCCATGCCGCAGCCAGCAAATGAACCCCGTAGATTCTTCCCCTGAGATAGAGATCTGTCTCCAGAATCTTTCGGTCAAAAT
This sequence comes from Lactonifactor sp. BIOML-A5, assembly GCF_009677585.1. Taxonomy (GTDB): domain Bacteria; phylum Bacillota; class Clostridia; order Lachnospirales; family Lachnospiraceae; genus Lactonifactor. Next base: position 61,943 of record NZ_WKYV01000011.1, read on the forward strand.
ATGGGTAGATACGCAGTCTGTCTCCATATTTGGGATAGAATAAACTGAGCCCCGCCAACACCTGACCGGTCAGGGCAGGGTCATCAAACCCGTAAGAAAGGGTACCCTTTATCTTGGTCGGTCCCAGTCTCCGCAGAAGCGTCCTCAGCTGCTCCCACAGCAGCGTTCTGGCTCCCAAAAATTCTTCTGACTTTATCAGCTCCAGAAACACTTTCATTCTACCATATATTTCCCCGGTTGTTGAGTAAATATTTCTCACTGCCGCAAGAATCTTTCCCGGCAGATGCAGGAGCTTATACAGGATTCCTTTTAGTTTCGCCAGCAATGCGGTAAATTTGTTCTTTTTACCCTCTTTCGCCGGTATATCCTTTTCTTCCAATGCCTCCTGAACGCTGCGTCCCCCTTGAAGAGATTCTTTCTCTTCCTGGTTAGGTTCCTCCAGGGGATTATATGGGAGCTCCATTCCCTCAGATGACGCGGTTTTCAGCTGCTTCTTGGTATCCGGCTGCGTCTTTTTCCGCCGGAAACGAATTTTACCAAGACGCGTCACCAGTCCTTTTACCCGCTCTGCAGGAATCCCTAATATTCTTAACTTGATCCTGAATTCACCATGTTCATAAAGGATTAAAACAGACAGTCCATGGGCCAGCCAGGTAATTTTTCCTCTCCCGGCCACTCCATTCCCATCCTTCTGCAGCTTACCCTGGTATCGCAGGGGCACCAGAAGCAGGGATAGCAGAAGCAGAAGAACAAGTCCTACCAAAATGCCCAATATGATTGCTATAACTTTTAGTATTCCCAAAATAATATGTAGCATATTCTCACACCTATTATTTTTCTAGTTCTTTCTGTTTCAGATATCCCCGCACATCTGCGGTCTTTGTATTCTCATAGACTTCCTGTACCATCAAAGCCACAAGCTGTACCGCTTCGTCATATCCTTTTGCCAGGCCTACGATCATGGGACAGGTACGGCGAAGAGGCTTCTGCAGAAGAAGATTTGCAGAAAATATCTCCAGGAGATTCTCCGGATTCTTAGCAAGCGTCACAAGATAGACATCAATGACTCCGGCTCCATGATTAATTTTCCATATCAGTTTATTTTTCTTCTTTTCTGCAGTATCGCCCACATACAGATTCTTATACCATTTTAACATAATTTCTTTCCTTACTGCTCTTGCTTCAATCTTTCTTCAATCGCCTGTACCACAGATTCCAGGACTTTGATTCTTGCATAATATTTGCAGTTTCCCTCTACGATAATCCAGGGGGCATAGGAGGTGGAAGTCCGGATAATCATTTCATTCACGGCTTCCTCATACTGTTCCCATTTCTCCCGGTTTCTCCAGTCCTCCTCTGTAATCTTCCACTGCTTTATGGGATTCTCCATCCTCTCTTTAAAGCGGGCCTCCTGCTCATCCTTATCAATGTGCATCCAGAATTTCAGGACAATGGCCCCTGAATGGGACAGATGAGCTTCCATGTCATTGATTTCTTTATAGGCTCTCTGCCACTCCTCTTTCGTACAGAATCCCTCAATTCTTTCTACCATCACGCGCCCGTACCAGGTTCTGTCATAGACAGCCACATGGCCGTTTTTCGGTATGGTTTTCCAGAACCGCCACAGGTAGTGGTGCTCTTTTTCCGCACCGCTGGGAGCAGCTGTGGGATTGACAACATATCCCCGGGGATCCATCGTCTCTGTCAGACGTTTGATTGCCCCGCCCTTTCCCGCCGCATCCCAGCCTTCAAACCCCAGCACAACCGGAATTCTCCTGCGGTACAGTTCACTGTGCAGAAGCGCTATTTTATCCTGTAGTTTCTTCAGCTTTTCTTTGTACTCGTCCTTCGTATAAGAAAGGCTCAGATCCACACTGCTCAGACTGGAGGATTTCAATACTAAATCTTCCTCTGTAGGCTTTTTTAACTGCCCCTCTGCCGCAGCTTTCTTTTTCTCTTTCCCGGCCCGGCGCACCAGCTCTACCTGTTCATTCAGCCGGTCAATTACCGTACGGTAGATTTTGATGGTGGCAAACTTCCGATCCATACCCTCAACAATCGTCCAGGGTGCATAGGAAGTATCTGTCTTCTCCAGCATCTCCTCATTCATCTCTTTGTAGAGTTCATACTTCCTGTTTCTTTTCAGGTCTCCGCTGCTCACCCGCCAGGCTGTCTCCGGGGAGGCCAAAAGCTTCCGGAATCTTTTTTTCTGTTCCTTTTTGTCAATATGCAGAAATATCTTAAGGATTACGGTGCCGTCGTCGTTCAGCTGCTTCTCAAAGGTATTAATCTCCTGATATGCATATTCCAGCTCCGCCTCCGTAGTTTTTTTATCAAACCTGTCCACCAGGACCTTCCGGTACCAGCTCCTGTCAAATATAGCAATTCTTCCTCTGGCAGGAGTCTTTGTCCAGAATCGCCATAAAAAGGGGTGCATCTTCTCATCCTCTGACTCCCCGCTGATAGCGAACACCTGGAACCCTCTGGGATCCAGGGGATGGATCAGGCGGTTGATCTGCACACCTTTGCCCGCCGCGCCAAAGCCTTCAAACACAATAATCACTGGAATTCCCAATGTTCTGCATTCTCTCTGAAGCTCTGCCAGCCTGGTTTCCAGCCTGTCGATTTTTTCATGATACTCTTTTTTCACAATACTCTTTGTCAAATCAATCTGCTCCAACATGGTCCGCTACCTCCTTTAATTTCAGCAAGAGGGACTGAATGCCAGTCCCTCTTCCGTTAAAAATATTTCTTATTTCCCCATAGATTTGCCTTTTTCAAATCCAAATATTCATTGTACGCTTTCTCCAAAATCTGCTTTTCATTGGAAAAGCGCAACAGATGGTAAGCTTCATGGAATTTATAATACCCAGAATCCACAAAATATTCCTCTCTCTGAGGCTTGCTGTAATAGCTGTTCGCCGCCATTAGATACCAGTGTACATCCTTCTCTACCATATCCTCCGGCACGCAGAAACTGTATTGACTCTTACCCACATACTTAATTATGGTCGCTGATACTCCCGCCTCTTCTCTTACTTCCCGTATGGCTGTATCTTTAAAGTCTTCCCCTGCTTCAACTGTTCCTTTTGGTAATACCCATCCCTCGTATTTGTGCTTGTATGTCTTATACAAGGTCAGTATTTTGCCACGATAAATTACCACCCCGCCACAGCTCGTTGCTTCAATCATCTGCAATTCCTCCTGTACGGTTGTGTTCAAACCTATTTTAGTATAACTCTTTTTCAATTCTCACGCAAGGGAGGAAATAAATTAATAATAGTATTCATTAAACACTGCCCTGGCGATGGGAACGGCGGCCTCACTGCCTGTCCCTGCCCCTTCGGCTATCACACTGACTACAATATCCGGATCCTCCACATTGGAAAACCCTACAAACCAGGAGTGCGTCTGACGCTCTCCGCCCTGATCATACTCTGCCGATCCTGTCTTGCCCGCAGCCGTGTAGCCCTGTCCGTTCAGCTTTTTGGCAGTACCGTTTTCCACAACATCGATCATCAGCTCTTTCAGAGTGTCCGCCTCTTTCACAGACATCAGTCTTTTGTAAGTTTCCGGCTCTGTTTCACTTACCTTGTCTTCGTTGTCATTCTCCACACGATCCATAAGATAAGGAGTCATCAGTTCCCCCTCGTTGGCTACCGCACTGGTGATCAGCGCCATATGCATGGGAGATACCAGAGTATTTCCCTGCCCGATGGAAGTCTGCATCAGCAGAGGCTTTCCGGCGCTGGAATCAAGAGAAAAACGGCTCTTTCTGTACGTGAGATCCACAGGAAGTTTCTTATTAAACAGCAGGTCCTCACTTGCGGATTTCAGGGCACCCGCCCCCAGATCCAAACCAATCTGGGCAAAGGCACTGTTGCAGGATTTGGCAAAGGCTGTGGCAAAGTCCTCCTGGCCATGTACCGTATCGTTATAACAGTGAATCGTATGTTCTCCCACCGTGATACTGCCCTGACAGTCAAAAGAAAAGCCATCCAGTGTCCCATGTTCCCTCAGGTAAGCCAGAGAGGTTACAATCTTGAATGTGGAGCCGGGAGGATATGCCCCCTGGGTCGCCCGGTTCAACAGGCTGGAGTTGCTGTCGTCACTGACCAGTTCATCCCAGTTGTCGGCCAGATGATTCGGATTAAAATCTGGTTTGCTCACCATAGCCAGGATCTTGCCGGTCTTAGGCTCCATCACAACCACTGCGCCGTTATAATCTCCAAGGGCATCATATGCCGCCCTCTGCAGACTGGTATCCAGAGTAGTAATTACATTGTCCCCGATCACCTTCTCTCCCTTAAAGGCTTTCTGCATCTGTCCAAGATATCCTTCATGGGAAGTCAGAAGCTGGAAATTGGCCAGAGATTCCAGACCGCTTTTCCCCTTCTCCGTATAACCCACCACGTGGGCAAAAAGATCATCATAAGGATACACTCTTGTCTCAGAACCGTCCTCCGCTGTTTCCGTATAAGCCAGGCTCTCTCCGTCGGCAGAGAGAAGCTTTCCGCGGATCACCCGGTCTGCAAAGGTATCCTGCCGTTTATTGTAAGGACTATTAATGAATTCCTCGCTTTTCAGAGCATTAAAGTATACCAGGTAGCCAATAAGTGCTACAAAGATAGCTACAAAAAAGTACGACACAATGGCATATTCCCTGTTTCTGGCCTTTTTTGCCTTCTTCTTCTTAGCTTTTTGTTTTTGCTCTTTTTTGATTTGTCTGAGCTCTTCTTCTCTCTTTCTGCTTTCCAAGTTCCTCATCCTCATCTTCTCTTAAAATATATAATCCCTGAACAATGGCCAGCATAATAATTGTGCTGAGCACAGAGCTTCCTCCATAGCTGACAAGAGGCAGGGTAATTCCTGTCATTGGAATAAATTTTGTGGCGCCTCCTATGGTAAGGAACACCTGAAACGCGTATTCTGTGCCAAGCCCCAGGGCAATTAATTTGTAAAAAGGATTCTTAATCTGAAGAGAAATATTAACAACCATCAAAAACAGGCTCATACAGACCAGAATCAGGCACATGGCAAAGATGCCCCCCAGCTCTTCACAGATAGCAGCAAAGATAAAGTCCTGTTTTACTACCGGTATAGAGTCAGGCGCTCCCTGGCAAAGCCCCATCCCGAACCAGCTTCCGGTTCCTATGGCAAACAGGGACTGCACAATCTGATAACCCTCCCTGTCGTATACAGAGAAAGGGTCCTTCCACGCCACCACTCTCTGCCGCACATGATTAAACAAAAAGTAGGCGCCCACAGCCGCCACACAGCCGCCACCCGCGCCGGCCGCCAGATAGAGCGGTTTTTTTGTTGCTACATATACCATTGCCAGATATGTGATAAAGAATACCACTGCACTGCCCAGGTCTTTGGATGCCACCAGTATGAGGACATAGGCACCTGCAACCACCGTGGCCTTTACCACCTGTATAAACTCCGTGTTTTTATAAAGCATGGAAGCCACAAAAAACACGAAAATTATCTTAACAAATTCAGAGGGCTGAAAAGAAAAGCTGCCCAGATTAATGGAAAGCTTGGCCCCATATTCCGTCCGCCCCAATACCAGCACGACAGCCAGAAGCACAAATCCAGCACCGGCATAGACCCAGGTAAGCTGATTCAAAAACTTCATCCTGCGGATCATTACCGGTATCACCAGCGCTATAACTGTGGCAATCACGACGATCTGAAACTGCTTCACCGCACGCTCCAGATCCAGTCTTGCCAGCATAATGAATCCTATACTCAGAAGCATGCACATGTGGTTCAGTACCAAAAAAGCTGCCTTTTTATAGATGATGCGGTACAGGATCTGAACCACAGTAAAGTAGATCAGCTGTGCTGCAAAAAAGGTCAGGATTTCTATTTTCTGCATCTTCAGAAATATAACCGTAAAGGCAACCAGATCCATAAAATAGATCAGGAACAGCTGCTTCCTTAAAATATGTTTCTTCTCTCTCTCATTTCTCTCTTTAAACACAGTGAAGCACTGAAGAGTATACAAAGCCATGAGAATAATAATCAAATATCTGGATAACTCAACAATAACATTTACCACGTTTTCACCTACTCTACCCCTCTTTTAAAATGTCCCTTGGTAAACTCCGGTACATTTTGGGGATTCTTTTGATGGTGCAGGTATACACCTGCGAAAAGGGCTATCATCTCTCCGGTTTCCTTTGCATTTTCTGTAGTAAATGCCATCCGAAGACTTTCCGGTCCCAAATTCTTAACACTTTGACTCTCCTTCAGAAGTCCGGTGGGGATGCTGTTATATATGACGTTATAGCAAAAACTGCAGTAGCATTTTACAGGAAATCTCTGTCCGTACCGGTCTGCAAGCTCTGCCCGGCTGTCTCTGCCGCTGCATTTCCCTGCAGTTTTCTTCAGACACTGTGCTGAGATCATCATTGGATATCTCCCGTAGATGATCATCTCACTGCCGCCGTTATACCGCCTCTGCAGTTCTCTTTCATTCAGCTCCAGCGGCAGAGTCTGCCGCTTTACGCCCTCAAGCTCCCAAAAAGACTCCGCCCGGTTGTTAAAGCTGTACAATACATAGTCTAACACAGCTTTCCTCTCCAGTCCAAGTTTTTTTAGCAGTGCCCAGCTTTCCAGGTTCCGCACCAAAAATCCGTCAATCCCTGCATCCGCCAGCTCTCTCAGAGTGTTTTTTTCTTTTTCCAGGGTATCGCCTCTCACAATATAGGGAAGAGAAAGATAACATTCCTTTCCCCCATTATGAACCTCGCGGAGCAGCTTTTCTGCTCCGGCGAATAAACTATTTCCCGCCGTCATAGAACAGTCAACATAGATCCCTGCTACGTCTTTCCATTTCAGCGTCTCAGAAAGCTGTTCCCTGGTTTCCACAGAGATGTAGAGGGGCAGCTTATGCGCTCCCCCGCCGCGCTTTTCCTGTTCTCTGCCTGCAGGCACAGGGGGCTTTCTCCTGTAAACCTTCAGCAGTTCCTTTTCCAGTTCTTCCAATCCCCTGCGCCTCAGTTCATTGAGACTCTGCATAGGAAGAAAAAGTTCCCCTTCCATCATAATCCCGGGGTTTTCAAAAGAAAAGGGGGTGGCACCAGTTTTTCTCAGCTGTGCCTTAATTCTTTCTTCCGACAAAGGCTGCTTTACGGCCTGCTGAGCCGGTTCCCCGGATACGCTGACCGAGGCGTCCCGGCACTTTAAAGTGAAACGGGCAGGTTCTCCTGCCTTCAGATACAGACTTCCCTCTATACCCACCGGGCTGCTCTTCCCCACATACTCCCTGGCCAGCTTTTCATAAAGAACCCTGGCCTTTTCCTCTCTCTGACAGCCTTTTTTTTCGGTAAGCTTCTGATTTTTCACGGCCATCATTTCTTTTCCATTGTGTACCTGATAATACCCTCGGTTAAATCCATCTCTCTGATAAAGAGCAGCCAGCTCTCTGTAATCTTCCCCGGCTACTGAAAACGTCTCAGGACTCGTCAGCGCCATGTCCAGATACTTCCGATAGATCCGGGTAACCCCGGCCGCATATTCCGGTTTTTTCATTCGGCCTTCTATCTTAAGGGAGTATACTCCCCCGCGCAGAAGCTCGGGAAGAAGCTCTATGGTACACATATCTTTTGGGCTTAAAAGATACTTGTCCTCTTTGCTGTTCAGACGCTTCCCGTTTTCATAGACATCGTAGGGGAGACGGCAGGGCTGGGCGCACCTTCCTCTGTTCCCGCTTCTCCCTCCCAGAATGCTGCTGAAAAGACACATACCAGAATAGGAGTAGCACAGGGCACCATGGATGAAGCTCTCTATTTCTACGCCCGCAGTGTCGTGTATGACCTGGATTTCTTTCAGCGAAAGCTCCCTTGCCGTCACTACTCTGGTTACTCCCAGATCTCTCAGATATGCGGCGCCTCTTGCACCGGTAACAGCCATCTGTGTGCTTGCATGTATGGGAAGAAGGGGAAAATTCGCTCTGATGAAAGAGAGCACCCCCAGATCCTGAACAATGACCGCATCCAGTCCCCGCTCATAGAGGGGAGCCAGATACTGAAAAAGACTGCTCTCCAGTTCAGCGTCCTTAAGCAGGGTATTCACGGTAAGATACAGTTTTTTCTCATGTATATGGGCATAATCTATAGCCTCTGCCATTCGTCCATCCTCCAGGTTATTGGCGTATGCCCTGGCTCCGAAATTCTTCCCGCCGATGTAAACGGCATCCGCTCCTGCCAGAAATGCCGCTTTCATGCCCTCCCAGGATCCTGCAGGAGATAAAAGTTCTGCTTTCATATCGTTCCTTTCTGTTTTTCAAACAAGAAAAGGAGATCACCGCGGCAATCCCCCTTCCTCTATGATAATAATTCATTTACTTCTTTTTCCAGCTCTTCCACCTGACCGGACAGCTTATGATTCTTATCCTTCAGTTCATTCAGCTCATTCACAGCATTCTCTAGTCTCACCTGAAGCAGTGCCATCTCGTGCCTCAGATCATATACTTCTTTATCTTTGCCCTGCAGATCCTCTTCAAACACCTCAGCCTGCCTTTTTGCTTTAAAATAATCATCTGTGACATTCAAGCTTAACAGTGTATGCTTTGTCTCCACAGACTGCCGGTTGTATCCCGGCAGCTGACTCAGCTCTGCAATTTTATTATTAATATAGGACGCCACCTTCTGTAAATACTCTTCACTTTCATAACCGCTCAGGGTAATAATCTTTCCTCCGATTAACACCTGCGTCGTATTTTTTACTGCCATCTCGGGTCCTCCCACCTATTTTCTCATATGTCTATTATAATCGAATTCTGCAGAAAAACAACCCTTTTTATCAGGGCTGTGCGATCCCCAGATGATGATAGGCCAGCTCTGTGGCTATCCTTCCCCTCGGTGTGCGGGACAAAAAGCCGTTCTGAATCAGGTAAGGCTCATACACATCCTCAAGGGTTCCCGCATCCTCACCAATAGACGCAGCCAGAGTATCCAGACCCACAGGTCCTCCCTGGAATTTGACAATCACAGTAGTAAGAATGGTCCGATCCGCCTGGTCAAGCCCATACCGATCCACCTCCAGCAGATTAAGCGCAAAATTTGCCACCTCTTCTGTAATTCTTCCGTCGTATTTCACCTGTGCAAAATCTCGGACCCGTTTCAGCAGCCGGTTGGCAAGACGGGGGGTTCCTCTGGACCTGCGTGCCATCTCTTCCGCTCCCTTATCGTCTATCTCCACTCCAAGCACTTCTGCCGAGCGGATAATAATCGTCTTAAGCTCACCCACGCTGTAGAATTCCAGACGGTGCACCACCCCGAACCGGTCTCTCAGGGGTGCGGTGAGAAGTCCTGCCCTGGTAGTCGCGCCCACCAGGGTAAATTGGGGAAGATCCAGACGGATGGATCGGGCAGTGGCACCTTTTCCAATCATGATGTCAATGGCATAATCCTCCATGGCCGGATAGAGGACTTCCTCCACCTGCCGGTTCAGTCTGTGTATCTCATCAATGAAGAGTACATCCCCCTCCTGAAGGTTATTCAGGATTGCCGCCATCTCTCCGGGTTTTTCAATAGCCGGTCCGGATGTTACTTTCATATGAACCCCCATTTCATTGGCAATAATTCCTGCCAGGGTGGTCTTTCCAAGACCCGGCGGTCCATAAAAGAGTACGTGATCCAAGGCATCCCCCCGCTGTCTGGCTGCTTTTATATAAACCTTCAGATTCTTTTTTGTCTTTTCCTGGCCAATATATTCGTCCAGTGTCTGAGGGCGGAGGCTGCCCTCTACAGGCAGGTCTTCTTCTGTTACATCTGTGGTTATAATTCTTTTTTCCATGCTACCATCCTACTTCTATTATATGTGCATTTTCTTCAGAGACTGTTTCAGGATCTCCTCCACACTCATCTCCCTGGCACCTTCTACCAGTTTTACAGCCCTCAGGGCATCTGTGCCGGAATATCCCAGAGCAACCAATGCCTGCACTGCCTCTTTTGAGGCGTCACTGCTCCCGGGATTCTCCCCGTGGTCCATCTGACGGCTGCTTAGCTTCTGTTCAAAGGCATCTTCCAGATTCAGCTTGTCCTTCAGTTCCAATATCAGCTTCTGAGCCGTCTTTTTTCCGATTCCCGGTGCCTTTGCTATGGTGGCCGCATCATCTGACAGCACAGCGAATCTCAGCTCATCCGCTGTGATTCCCGACAGAATACCAAGGGCACCCTTCGGCCCTATTCCATTAACTCCCAGCAAAAGCTGAAAGGTATTCAAATCATCCTTTGTCAGGAAACCATACAGCTGCATAGCATCCTCACGGACATTCAGATACGTGTATATTTTCACCTTGTCCCCAGGATGCAGCATTCCATCCAGTGTGGAACCCGGCATAAAGATATTATATCCTATCTGACTGCTCTCCAGAATAATTTTATTTTCCTGAATCTCAATCACTTCACCTTTAATAAACGCTATCATATTTCCTCCTGCCTAAAGTATGCCAGGGCCGTCTGCCGTACGTTAAAGCAAAGGCTTCAGGCGCCTTATTAGCATCTGGCCTACAATTCCGATCAGCAGCCCGGTTACCAGACCCGCCACCAGCAATACAGGCACATAATAAAACAATTTTATATTTTCTACCACCAGAACTGCTACCAGAATCTGTCCGATATTATGAGTCACACCCCCGGCAATACTCACACCTATCACACTGAGTCCGGGAACCTTCTTCATCCATGCCATGACCATTAGGCTCAGATATCCTCCGGCCAGGCTGAACAGAATACTGAACAGACTTCCAAATAGAAAGCCTATGACCAGAATACGTATGGTAGCAATCACAGCGGCTTCTTTCCATGTAAATACATAGAGCATAAACACAGTTACCAGATTGGCAAGTCCCAGCTTAATCCCCGGTATTCCGGTGAATATCGGAAGAAGCGTCTCTATGTATCCGAATATAATGGCAATCGCCGCCATAAGACCCATCCACGCTGTCTTTTGTCTCACCTCTGTCTTCCACTCCTCACTGGGCTATAGTATCTGCCTGCTCATCCTCCCCGTTCCGGTAGATTTCCAAAACCACTTTGTTGGGAAGACACACAATCGTACCGCCGGAAGCGTCAATACTCTTCTGCTTTCGGCAGAGCTGGTCCGGGCAGTCAGCCTCTGTCATCCTTGCCGCACCATCTTTTATCTCGCATCGGTTGGTAGAACCGATTATAATCTCCTGATCGACAGATAGATCGTAAGTGCCGTATACCTCTCCGTCTACGGTTATCACCAGCATATTCCCTTTCTGTTCTCCAAACATCCTGAATCCGGCCCAGCAGGCTGCCGCCGCAAGCAGAATAACTCCTATCAGAATCAAATCTTTTTTCTTCACATTCAGGCACCTCCCGGAAAGTATCCACTATTGCTAATGCAGGATGCTTGAAAGAGTATACCATAAAAAAGACGTGATTGCAAAAATATCCGTCTATTGTTCTGTCAGTTTCATCCCTTCTGTTGTACGAATAGTTCCATCCTCCAAAACAAAGGCAGCCTCCACGCCCTCCAGGCTTTCTGCCAGTTCTCTTCCCTTCTCATATCCCAAAAGCAGACAGCTGGTGCTGAGACCGTCTCCCTGTAAGGAGCTGTCAGATAGGATGGTTACCTGGGTAAGACTATTTTCCACCGGATAGCCGGTGGCAGGATCCAGCACATGATGGTAACGCTTATTATTTTCCTCAAAGTAACGCTCATAAGTACCGGAAGAAACCACTGACCGGCCGTCTGCCTCCACAACTGCAAGAAGCTCGTTTCTGTCGGCAAAAGGTTTCTGAATGCCTACTTTCCACGGCGAACCGTCACTCTTTTTCCCCAGGGTCAGTACATTTCCTCCCAGATTAATCACCCCTTTTGACACTCCCTGTTCTCCTAAAAACTCCTTCAGACGATCTGCAATATAGCCTTTTGCAAGCGCTCCCAGATCAATCATAGCTGCATCATTTTCAAAAGTAAGAGTATCTCCCTCCAGAGATATTCCGGACATTCCCACCTTATCCAGAGCTTCCTGAATCTCATCCGGAGAAGGAACCCGGGGATTCTCTCCTGTGAAGTCCCACAGATCCTCCAGGGGAGCAACGGTAATATCAAACTTTCCATCTGACAGTTTATAATATTCCATAGCTGCTGTAATCAGCCTTTGCACATCCTCTGACACTTTCACGCTGCCGGTGCTTCTGTGATTAATCTGATACACCTCGCTGTCTTCTCTGGTACGGCTGAAGATATTCTCATACTTCTGACAAAGGGCCATGCATTGGTCCAGAATCTTCTCCGACTCTTTTTTGCCTTTTCCAGATATACTGATTTTAATTACTGTATCAAAATAAAAACCCTGCTTGCTCACCAGGGTATCTTGTTCTCTGCAACCAGTCAGGCTGCAGACGAAAACGACTGCAGCCATAACCAGACAACTTATTCTTTTCATTGTATAATTCCTAATCTCGGGCAAGAATCTTTGCACTTGCCGCAATTGGTACATTTTTCATAGTCAATATGTGCTATATTATCTGTAACCGTTATTGCCCCTGCCGGACAATCTTTTTCACACTTTTTGCAGGCAATACAGCCTACCTTACATGCATTCATAACTGCTTTGCCTTTGTCCTTGGAACTGCAGGCCACTAAGTACTTCTGATCATAGGGAACCAGCTCAATCAGGTGTTTTGGACAAGCATCCACACATTTCCCGCAGGCCTTGCATGCCTCCTTATCTACCACAGCAATGCCGTTTACTATATGAACAGCATCAAAAGGACAGGCCTTTACACAGCTTCCATAGCCCAGACACCCATATTTGCAGGCTTTTTCTCCCCCGCCCGGGATGAACTGCATCATCGTACAGTCTTCCACCCCTGTATACTGATAACTTTTTGTTGTTTTCTCACAGTCACCGGCACATTTCACGAAAGCCACTCTGTGAACAGCTTCCCCTGCATCCTGGCCTAATATAGCACCAATCTTGGCAGCAACAGGCGCCCCGCCTACCGGGCAGGCATTCACAGGCGCCTCCCCCGAAGCAATTGCCTTGGCCAAACCGTCACAGCCAGGGAATCCGCAGCCGCCGCAGTTATTTCCAGGCAGTTCTTCTCTTATGGCGATTTCCTTTTCGTCAACCTCAACGGCAAATTTCTTGCCTGCAATTCCCAGGAAGATTCCGATAAAAAGGCCTGTTCCGCCTACTAATACTGCCGCAATAATAATACCTTGTATCATCGTCTCTCCTCCTTATATAATTCCGGAGAATCCGAAGAATGCGATAGCCATAAGTCCGGCAGTCAAAAGCACACTCGGAAATCCCTGGAAAGCCTTTGGAATATCATTGTATTCCATCTTCTCACGCAGTCCCGCCATTAATACAATGGCAATGGTGAATCCCACAGCAGTGGCAAACCCATTGATGGTTCCTTCCAGCACATTATACTCTTTCTGTACATTGATGATAGCAACGCCGAGCACCGCACAGTTTGTAGTAATCAAAGGAAGATAGACTCCCAGACTGTTATACAGGGACGGAACTGATTTTTTCAGGAACATTTCAACGAACTGTACCAGTGCCGCGATTACCAGAATAAACACAATGGTCTGCATGTATTCCATGTGAATGGCTTCATTGGCCAGAATATATTTATAAATAATACTGGTAACAAAGGAGGCCAGGGTAATAACAAAAACTACCGCTCCCCCCATACCCGCAGCTGTGTCTATCTTTTTCGATACTCCGAAGAACGGACACAGGCCCAGGAACTGACTCAATACAACATTATTTACGACTGCCGCACCAATTCCAATGATTAATAACTCTTTTAATGCTTCCACGGTACCTACCCCCTATTCTTTCTCTTTGGCAGATGAAACTCTTCCGCCGCAGGATTTATTGCCGCAGGCCTCACAGCCCTCGATACAGCTGTGCATACTGTACTCTTTCTTGGGTTTCCCGTCCATTACTTTATTGCGGACAGCTGCCAGCATAGCAAGCACAAAGAAGGCTCCGGGAGCCAGGATAAAAATAGTTACGGGCACATAGCTGTCAGGCATAATCTGCAGACCAAAAATCTGTCCGGTTCCTATCAGTTCACGGAACGCCCCTAAAATAGTGATAGAAACAGTAAAGCCCAGCCCCATTCCTATACCGTCAAAGATAGAGGAAACCACGCCGTTTTTAGAGGCGTATGACTCTGCTCTTCCCAGAATAATACAGTTTACTACAATCAGGGGGATATAGATTCCAAGTGCGTCATACAGAGATGGTATAAAGCCCTGAAGCAAAAACTGCACCATGGTTACAAAGGATGCCACCACTACAATGTAAGCAGGCATTCTCACCTTGTCGGGAATCACATTCCGGAGAAGGGAGATGAACAAGTTTGACATGGTAAGAATCACTGTAGTCGTAAGTCCCATTCCCAGTCCGTTCATGGCCGCTGTTGTAACCGCCAGGGTGGGACACATTCCTAACACCAATACAAAGGTTGGGTTTTCTTTAATAATACCGTTATAGAGACGTTCTCCCGGTGAATTTGGTTTCATTCTTAGTTACCCCCTTTCTCATATTGGAAAGCCAGAAGACCGGCATTGACACCTCTGGTTACAGCTTTGCTGGTTATGGTGGCACCGCTTAGCGCATCAATCTCATTGTCAGCCGCCGCCCCTGTTTTTGTCACTTCAAAAGAATCCACCTGTTTATCCTTAAACTGATTTTTGAATTCATCCTTCGTGGCATTCATACCAAGACCGGCAGTCTCGCTGATGGTCAAAATGGAAATGCCATTGGTAGTACCATCCTCTTTCACACCCAGGGAAAAGGTGATATCACCGCCGTATCCCTCTGAGGTTGTAATATTAAAGGCATAACCCAGACTGTTTCCGTCGGCATCTACTGCTTCCATCACTTCATTGACTGTCTGGGCGGCATATCCTTTTTCCGCCAGAAAAGCCTGCAGCTTTGGGTCCTCTTCAGATATCACGGGTTCAAAAGTATCCGCTTCTTCAAAGACAGCTCTATAAGCCTCAATTTTTGCAGTTTCCTCCTGCTGGGCAATGGGCTCAGCGGTAATCTCGTGTACTAATCCCAGCAAAAGCCCTGCCACTAATGTAATCAGAGTAAGAGCTAATGTATCTTTTACAATATTTTTCATTATTTCTTACCTCCCTTTCCAAAAGCTGTAGGACGGGTAAACCTCTCAATGATAGGAATCAGAAGGTTGCTGAATATAATCGCATAAGAAACACCCTCTGCAGAGCCGCCGAATATACGGAACAGGCCAGTCAGAATACCAAGGATGATACCATATACAATCTGTCCTTTTTTCGTGATCGGCGTTGTCACGTAGTCAGTAGCCATAAACCATGCTCCCAGCATCAGCCCGCCGCCGCACAGATGAGCTCCGATAAATTCCAGGTCAAATCCATGTCCGCCGAACAGGATAATAAACACCAGGAAGGTAACTATGTAAGTGAGAGGGATCCGAAGGTCAATCACCTTCACTGCCAGAAGGAAAACCGCGCCTATGAGAATAGCAATCACTGAGGTCTCACCAATGGTTCCCTGGGTATTCCCCAGAAACATTCTCATTACATCGACACTTTCTCCTGCTTTCACTGCAGCAAGAGGAGTAGCTCCGGATACGGTATCCACCAGTCCCCAGGCACCTTTCTCCACACTGAAATCCGTCATCAGACCAGTAAATGAGATAAGCAGGAAACATCTTCCCGCAAGAGCCGGGTTCATAAAATTCTGTCCCAGTCCCCCAAACAGCTGTTTTACAATAATGATAGCAAATACCCCGCCGATGATCGGCATCCACCAGGGAACGCCGACCGGAAGGTTCAGCGCCAGAAGAAGGCCTGTAATCACTGCACTGTAGTCCCTGACCGTTACCGGTTTGTGCATGAAATGTTCGTAGATGCCCTCGGAAAGTACACAGGTAGCTACGGATATGAGAACCAGCAGCAGTGCTTTTGGTCCAAAGTTTATAATTCCAAAGATCGTTGCCGGCATCAATGCTATGACAACCATCAGCATAATATTACTTGTGTTCACCTTTGACCTAACGTGAGGCGAAGATGATACGTGTAATAATTCATTCATACTTTTCTTTCCTCCTACTTAGGTTTCTTACGGTTCGCAAGCGCAATTTTTCTCATAGACCTGATGGACTGGGTCAGAGGACGTTTTGCCGGGCATATGTAACTGCAGCAGCCGCATTCCACACACTCCACTCCATCATATGCCTCAAACATATCCAGCTGGTTGTGGTTGGCAAAAGTCGCCAGTCTGGACGGCAGAAGCCTCTCCGGACAGGCGCTGACGCAGCGTCCGCAGTTTATGCAGGCCGTCTCAGGCTGTTCAGAGACATCATCATTGGTCAGACAAAGGATTGCCCCGGATGTCTTCACAGTAGGAACATTCAGATGAAACAGCGTCATCCCCATCATAGGGCCGCCGGCAATCACCTTTTTGGGAGCTTCTTTTAATCCTCCCGCTTCTTCAATCAGGCACTCCATTGAAGTACCGGTACATACGGAAAAGTTACAGGGGTTGGCAATTGCATTCCCTGTCACGGTAACAATACGGTGTATCAGCGGCTGTCCAAGCATTACCGATTTATAGATAGCCACGACCGTATCTATATTGTCAACCACACAGCCCGCGTCGGCCGGAAGCATAGAGGAATTAATCTCTCTGCCTGTGGTTGCATTAATCAAACAGCGCTCAGCACCCTGGGGGTACTTGGTCTGCAGAGGTTTAAC
The DNA here is from genome assembly GCF_009677585.1 of Lactonifactor sp. BIOML-A5. GTDB lineage: Bacteria > Bacillota > Clostridia > Lachnospirales > Lachnospiraceae > Lactonifactor. Next base: position 78,707 of record NZ_WKYV01000011.1, read on the forward strand.
CTGAATCCTGGATTCATTTTTCACCATTTCTTCCATCTTTTTGATGCAGTCCGGCTTATTATCCTCAATGCATATAAATCCCTGGGCATTGTCAAACAGTTTCAGCATACATTTCAAACCGCCCACTACTTTTTCCGGCTCTTCCAGTATTCTCCGGTAGTCAGAAGTAAGATACGGCTCACACTCTGCACCGTTGACAAGAACATATTCTATTTTATCCGGCTCTTTGGGGGATAGCTTCACATGTGTGGGGAATCCGGCTCCACCCATGCCTACGACTCCGCCCTCCTGAATCCGCTTCAGAATCTCTTCCTTTGTGAGAGATTCCAGTGATTCTGCAGGATGGTATTCAACCGTCTCATACTGGTCGTCGTTTTCAATCACTATGGCATTTACCATAGCCCCGCTTGTAGTCAGACGCGGCTCAATGGTTTTCACAGTACCTGAAACCGATGCGTGAATAGGTGCAGACACAAATCCGCCTGCTTCCGCAATTTTCTGGCCTACCAATACCCGTTCTCCTTTTTCCACCACAGGCTTTGCCGGAGCCCCGATGTGCTGTGAAAGCGGATACACCAACTCTCCCTTGGGAAGTACGGCCTGAATTGGCTTTTCTTTTGACAGTTCTTTTCCGTCATAAGGATGAACTCCACCCTTAAAGGTTAAAAGCCCCATTTCTTTCCCTCCTTCAATTAGTAGAATCTTCTTGGCTTTTAAACTACATATACTCCTAATTTGCTTAATTTGTTGAAAGTGCCTTAGGGGCATCATTAAATTTTGATTTGTTTTTAATTTAACAAGGAGAAAGCCAAACTCCTTTCACAATAATACCACTTTTTTATAAAGAATACTATAAAAAATACTATATTTTTTATTCAATTTTTATTCATGTTTAATGTTATAATAAGTGCAATCGGAAAGGAGTTTGTATTATATGTTTAAAAAAAATATAGTCCTGACAAATTTATCTCATACTTTTCTTACCGGCTTTCCACTGGAAGTAAAATCCGCCGATCAGGTTCTTTTCTTTGATATAGAGACCACAGGCCTTGGATGGAAGCGTTCCGTCGTCTATCTGATAGGCGCGGTTCACTATAAAAACAGCCGCTGGACCCTGACTCAATGGTTCGCTGAGACAGAGGATGAGGAGAAAGAAATCCTCATGGATTTTTATCTTCTGGCCGACAGAAAATCCTATTTTATCCACTATAACGGTACCAGTTTTGATGTGCCTTATCTGAAACAAAAGTACAATTTTTACCAGCTTTCCCACCCCTTTACTGACAAAAAGCAGCTGGATCTTTATCAAAAATTTATACCTTTAAAAAAGCTTTTCAAGCTGGAAAATATGCGTCAGAAAGACCTGGAGTCTCTCCTGTCCTACCCGAGAAAGGATACCTTTTCCGGAAAAGAACTCATTCAAAAATATAAGGAATATCTTAAAAATCCCACCCCGGAACTGTTGGAGCTCATACTACTCCACAACTATGATGACCTGATGGGAATGATCGGGCTCAGGCCTCTGTTCTCTTTCTTTCAGCTCCTGAACGGCAGCTGGACCATCCGGAAAGCCAGCATAATATCCACAGAGACTTACGAAGGTACAGAAGAACCGGAACTGCTGATTACCCTGGACCTGCATGTACCTCTCCCCTTCCCTTTCTCCGTTTCCAAAGCAGACTACTATCTCACGGGAAAAGACCGGCAGGCACGCATAAAATCTCCGGTGAAAGACGGAACATTAAAACTGTATTTTCCGAATTACCAAGATTATTATTATCTGCCATTGGAAGATACTGCAATACATAAAAGCATTGGATGTTATGTAGACAAAGAACACCGGATAAAGGCAACACCTGAGCTCTGTTATCAGAAATTCGAGTGTACAGAGGAGTTTCTGGAAGATCCAAAAAAGCTCTTGCGGTATGTGAGAGGAGTCTTGGGGGTTTTGGAGATGTGAAGTATGGGTTTAATAAGCTGTGGGAGGAGACAGAAAAGAGCTGCCGCCTCTCAGCAACAGCTCTTCCATCTCTCAATTATTCTTCTGTATCAACCGCATCCTCTGCCGGTGCTTCCCCAACTGGTTCTAACACCTTCATACTCAGGCTGATTTTTCTCTCGTCTCCGTTGAAGTCTACCACTTTTGCGGTGATAATCTGTCCTACGGACAGTACATCGGATGGTTTATCCACATGTTCCCTGGAAATCTGAGATACGTGAAGAAGTGCGTCTACACCGGGTTCTAACTCTACGAAAGCACCGAAATCGGTCATACGTGCAATTCTTCCCTCAATTACATTTCCCACTGCATATTTGTCAGCTGCTGTAAGCCATGGATTCTGATCTTCAAATTTCAGGCTTAGAGCAATTTTATCTCCGTTGATGTCTTTGATAAGAACCTTAATCTGGTCTCCTACAGTAAAGACTTTTTTAGGATTCTCTACTCTGCCCCAGGACATTTCGGAAATGTGCAGGAGTCCGTCCGCACCGCCCAGATCGATAAACGCACCGAAATCTGTTACGTTTTTGATGGTTCCCTCTACTACATCACCCGGCTGAATTCTGGCAAAAAGTTCTTTCTGCATCTCAGCTTTTTCTGCCATTAACAGCTGCTTTCTGTCACCGATGATACGGCGGCGTCTTGGGTTAAATTCACTGATTACAAATTCGATTTCCTGATCTGCATATTTAGATAAGTCTTTTTCATAAGTATCAGATACCAGACTGGCTGGGATAAAAATTCTTGCCTCATCAATTACAACGCTTAAGCCTCCGTCCAATACCTGTGTCACTTTAGCTTTTAAGATTTCCTTGTTCTCGAATGCTTCTTCTAATCTCTTGTTGCCTTTTTCTGCTGCCAGTCTCTTATAGGTAAGCAGCACCTGGCCCTCACCGTCATTGACCTTTAATACCTTAGCTTCCATTGTGTCACCGACATGTACAAGAGTTGTCAAGTCTACATTCGGCTCATTTGTATATTCACTTCTGGAAATGATTCCATCTGCTTTATAGCCGATGTTCAGGATAATTTCATCTTCTTTTACGTCGATGATCGTACCCTCTACCACCTCTCCATTTCTGATGGTCTTAAATGATTCGTCTAACATTTGTTCAAAGCTCAGTTCTGACATGTTCTTGAACCTCCTCAATAATATTATTTGGGGTGGATGCCCCTGCTGTAATACCTACGCAACCAATGGATCGAAAACAATCAGAATCCAAGTCAACAAGTGTCTGTATATAGTAAGTATTTTTACATTCCTCTTTACATATCTGGTATAGCTTCTGGGTGTTGGAACTATGCTTTCCACCAATAACAATCATAGCATCCACATCTTTTGCGATCTGTCTGGCTTCCGTTTGTCGCTCCTTTGTTGCCTGGCAGATCGTATTAAAAACAAGTCTATCATACCTCTTTTTGCTAAAAATTTCAACTAGATCTTGAAAATTATTGTAATTAAATGTCGTCTGTGCCACGATACACAGCTTTTCTACAGGCTTTTTCAGGAATTCCAGGGCCTCTTCTTTCGTCTGGATCACTGTCACCGGGCCGTTGCACCAGCCCTTGATCCCTTCCACTTCCGGATGGCTGTCATTGCCAAAAATCAATATATGCCGGCCTTGTCGGCTTTCCTCATCTACTATTCTGTGTATCTTTTTAACAAAAGGACAGGTGGCGTCAATATAGGAAATCCCGTTTTTCTCCATTCTCTCACACACAGCACGGGGGACACCGTGAGAGCGGATCAGGACAGTTCCCTCCCGGATCTGATACAGCTCTTCTTCCGTCTCCAGTATCCTTACCCCTCTGCCGGCAAGCTCTCTCACCACCTCTTCATTGTGAATGATCGGACCGTAGGTATAGACTTTTCCGTCCTTTTCAGACTCTTTATACGCAGTTTCCACCGCTCTTTTGACTCCAAAACAAAACCCTGCGGACTTCGCTACTTTTACTTCCATACTTCCTCATTTCTCATTTTTCTGTTTTTTTGCTTCATATATTTCTAGAATTGCATGTATTACTTCAGGAATATCCAGATCTGAAGTGTCCACCAAAACAGCATCCTCAGCCTGTCTCAGGGGAGATATTTCACGAGTCATATCCCGGCGATCCCTCTCATTAATGTCAGCCTCAATTGCATGAATATCGCAGGCAATTCCCTTCTCTGTCAATTCTTTGTATCTGCGCATAGCCCTGGTGTGAGTGCTTGCCGTGAGATAGATTTTGACATTGGCATCCGGAAGCACCTGGGTCCCGATGTCCCTGCCGTCCATAACTACATTTGTACTTCTTGCCATCTGCTGCTGCAGTTCCACCAGCTTCCTGCGGATAGCCGGGTTGGCAGAGCTTACAGAGGCCATATTCCCTACCTCTTCACTTCTTAGCCTTGCGGTCACATTCTCATGATTCAGAATCACCTGCTGTTCGCCGTTTTCGTACTGTATGGTAATATCCGCCGTACGGCAGGCTTTTTCCATCCCCAGGGCATCCTCCGGAGGAATACCCTGCTGCAGGAGATAGTAAGCCATTGCCCGGTACATAGCTCCTGTGTCCACATAAACGAAGGACAATTGTCGGGCAATTTCCTTTGCAATGGTACTTTTTCCGGCCCCCGCCGGACCATCAATAGCGATGTTATCTCTCATCTTGTTCTCCTCCTTCTATTGCCTGAGCCGCCGCGTAAGCGGTAGACCAGGCGATCTGCAGATTAAATCCACCTGTAACAGCATCCAGGTCCAGCACTTCACCTATAAAAAAGAGCCTCTTTATTAGTTTTGACTCCATAGTCGATGGATTTACCTCAGAAACCTTGATCCCGCCTTTTGTAATAATAGCTTCGTTAAAATCTCTGGTCCCGGTTATGGTAAACGGAAAGGCTTTCAGCAATTCCAGAAGTCCCGCCCGCTCTTCCCTGGAGATCTCATGTATCTTCTTTTCCGGGGGGATTTTGCTCAGCTCAATGATCACGGGAAGAAACTTCGCCGGTAAAAGGCCGTGAATTACGTTTTTAAATTGTTTATTCTTCCCCTCTTCAAAATCTCTCAGGATCCTGTCATCCAACTGTTCTCTGGACAGAGCCGGCTTCAGATCCACATATCCCTGGAGCGGCTTTTTTTCCAGTTTTCTGCTCAGACTGGCGCTGGCGGTAAGCACCAGGGGACCTGTGACACCGAAGTGTGTAAACATCATCTCCCCGAACTCCTCGTACAAGGTCTTCTTCCCGTCCTTTATGGTCAGCGTAACATTTTTCAGAGAAAGCCCCTGAAGAAGGGGAATATAGGCTTCTTTCGTCTCCATAGGCACCAGCGAGGGAACCAGCTCTGTCACCTTGTGGCCAGCCCGTTTCGCAAATTCGTATCCGTCTCCCGTAGAACCTGTAGCCTGATAAGAGAACCCTCCCGTAGCGATTATCACACAGTCACCAGAGATTACCTGCCCGTTTTTAAGCAGAATCCCTCTGGCCTGTCCCCCTTCTGTCACAAGATCCATCACCTGCGTTCCCAGGTGAATCTTAACTCCCTCCATCTTCATTCTGCGCTCCATGGCACCGATTATTTCTGACGAATGATCGGAAACAGGAAAGACACGATTTCCCCGTTCCACCTTGGTCTTCACCCCGATAGATTCAAAGAAATCAATGGTATCCCAATTGGTATACCCATAAAATGCGCTGTACAGAAACTTTGGATTACTCATCACCGCGTTCAAAAGTTCGCTGACATCACAGGCATTTGTCAGATTGCATCTGCCCTTTCCTGTGATATAAAGCTTTTTGCCCAGTTTCTCATTTTTTTCAAATACATGTACCTCATGACCATGTTTAGCGGCAAACACAGAAGCAAACATCCCCGCTGCCCCGCCGCCTACAATTAATACTTTAGACATTATTCTCTCCCATATTAGGATTCTTTATTTCAATATTGTTATCTGCCAGATTAATTTCATCATTGTTATATACCTGGAATTCATCCCAGATTTCTTCCAGGGATTCCAGCGTAGACACTACCTCTTTCTGCTTTTTCATACAAAGTGCCACAACCAGCGCATTCACTACACTCAGAGGCGCCACCAGAGAGTCCACAATGGATGCCATATCACTTCTCGCTATAAGATTACAGGAGGAATACAGGTTCATAGGTGAGTGGATACTGTCTGTGAGCGTTATCACTTTGGCACTGCGCTTGTTGGCGAACTCCATTGCCTTCAGTGTCCGCATAGAATATCTTGGAAAACTGATACCAATGATAACATCCTTTTCATCGATTCGGATCATCTGTTCAAACAGCTCACTGGCACTGTTTGTCTGAAGGAGATGTACATTGTCGAAAATCAAGTTAAGATAAAAGCTTAAAAAGCTTGCCAGCGGGGCACAGCTTCTGATTCCCACAATATAGATCCTTTTCGCTTTTAAAATAGTATCTACAGCTATCTCAAAAGCCTCCTGATCCATATGCTCCAGGGTCAGCTTAATCTTATCAATATCTGACTGCAGCACCGTTTCCAGTATCTCTGACTGAGGGACCTTTCCGTAAGTGACCTCCATTCTCTGGATAGAGTTCAATTTGTTTCTCACAAGCTCTTCCAACGCTTTCTGAAACTCAGGATACCCCTTGTAACCCAGATAGATTGCGAAACGCACAACTGTGGACTCACTTACTCCCACGACTTCCCCAAGCTTTGCAGCCGTAAGAAACACCGCCTTGTCATAGTTGTCATTGATATAAGTTGCCAGCTTTTTCTGTCCCTTGCTGAAAGACGGGAACAGGCTGTTCATTCTGCTTAATAAATTCTCTGTCTTTCCCATTTCATACCTCGATCCTTTTTGGCTCCCTCAGGAGTCACTGCCGGCATTATATCATGCCTTCGGCATGATCGCCATTCCCCGCTCGCTAAAAGTGAGCAAAGCTCCCTATGGTTCGCTAACGCTCATTATATCACAAAAGCGGGTGAATTTAAATCTGCCACTTTGGATTTTGTTTAAAATCCCCTGTATATCCCTGCGTTCTAAGGATTTTCTGTAAAATGCACAAGAATTTCTACAATTTCACTTTCTGTTCCCACACGCATAGCCGGTCCCCATACCCCCACTCCCGAGGTGACAATAGATGTCATATCTCCCACCTGCAGCAGGCCGCAGGGGTTCTTCCATCCCAGCCTTACCGTAAGATTTCCGGGAAACATCTGCCCGTCATGGGTATGACCGGATAAATCCAGATCTGCCCCAGCCTCTGCCAGTTCCTCCAGTTGGGAAGGCTGATGGTCCATCACTATAACTGGGATGTCCTTATTCAGATTCCCAAGCAGTTCCTCCGGAGATTCTCTGCTCTCCCTCATCTTTTTCACCATGGAGGGATCTTTTCTTCCTGCCAGGCAGAAGGCATCGTCCACCAGCAGCACCTCATCAGAGAGCAGCGTAATATCCGCAGCCTCCAGGAATTCTTTCATTCTGGGATCTTCCTTTCTGACTTCTCCGGATGGAAAAGAGAATCCTGCCAGCAGCTTTTCATTCAGATCGTGATTCCCCCAGCATGCATATACTCCATAAGTGCTTTTGATCTCTCTCAAAACCGAGGCGATCCTTTCCGGATGAGAAATGGCATTGTACTCATTATCGAATATATCCCCTGTCAGACAGACAAGATCTCCGTCGCAGGCATTGATTGCCTCCACCATCCTTCTCATCTGCTCTTCGCCTACACTGTACCCCAGATGCAGATCCCCGGCTACTATTATGCGGAGGTCCTCCCGTCCCCAGCATTCTTTTTGTATCTCCACCGCATATTTGGCAGTGTGTATATACCTGGCGTGAAAAATGCCGTATATGCTCAGCAATGTGATAAGAAAAACACAGATTCCGCCTGCCGCTGCAAAGGTTTTTCTGTACTCCAGGAAATCCTGAGAGATCCTTTTTGTCCTTTTCAGCAAAATACGCGTCAAGCCGGCCCCAAAAAGCACCAGCAGGGTATAGAGAAAGATCCCCAGCCAGTAATTATTCAGCAGCTTTAATAGCCTGTGAAGCACCCCCTTATGGACTATGAAGGAGGTCAGAGGCGTCAGCGCCATAAACAGATATGCGCCCACAAATCCCCTGCAAAACCATTTCGACTGGAAATATTTATGACATGCTCCCATCCATCTCATCGCCAGCCGCAGTACATACCAATTTATCAAAAAATACAGCGGAGCCAGTAAAAATGCCAGCAAAACCTTCACTCCCCTTTCTTTTTATGATTGTAACATAAAATCAGAAAAAAAGGCATCTGTATGAACTGTGTTCTTTACAGATACCTTCTATATTATATATAGTTATTATTTACCAGAGATTTCCATCTGAGTCAAAGGGAAGATACTCCGGTTCACTCTCGATTATCAGATCCGGATTTTTCTTAGCCTCCTCGTAATATGCCTCAGAGAGCATAATATGTTCAATATGTAAGCTGTTAGGAATCCTGACGATTCTGGCATGCTTCTTGTCAATCTCATTGCAGGTTCGCACACACACCTGAATAGCTTCCCTGTCGCTTTCCATAATAATGGGAATTCTCACACCGCCCAACACTGTGCAGGTAATTGCATTGGGATACATAGAAGCCAGATCCAGCTTCTCAAAAACTCTTTTGGTTGTTGCGCTGGAATACCCCAGTCCGATACCGTTCCCGTGGGTTTCAGGGCTCAGATCCAGCACACAAACTCTCTGGGCTTTGATTCCGCCGGTCGCGTAGGGTGTACAGAAGGTTCCCGTAATATTGGGATCCATACCGTCTCCACTAAAATTCTTGCCGATCTGATCCACTACCAAAACATCACATTCATCCACCAGTATTCTTGGCATATTGGCAAATGCTTCCTGAAGCAGCGGAGGCTCTTTTTCCGCAATCTCCTCTGCACTGACTGCTACAATTTTACATGTCTCGTCAAAAGCATTCTCAATGGTGGGGACGGCAAACAGAATTGGTGCGTTTTTAATAATTGCTCTTCCGAACATAGGAACATATTTGGCCATATTTTTGAATCCTGCCTCGTGGCAGACCTCCGCTCCATGCTGCTTTCCCAGTCCGATGGCCATCATCTTCATAATACCGCTTTCATAAGGACCCCGAAATGCAGTATGTGGTTTGATCCTGCATCCAAGGATAATCCCGTCTGCCTCTGCTGCATACTTATCAATAAATACATCCATTCCCTCTTCATTGACACCAATCTTCTTCACTTCCATAGACGAAAGAATAGGGCACCCCATAGCTTCCTCCGTAATGCCATAACTTTCCAGCACAGCCTTCTGTCCCTCAGCCGTGGCACCTCCGTGACTGCCCATGGCCGGTACGATAAATGGCCGGGCACCTCTGTATTTCACAAAATCAGCAATACATTTTGTGGTCAATGCCACATTGGCAATTCCCCTGGAACCCGCGGTAATAGCAATACGCATCCCAGGCTGTACTTTATCAGCAAATTTTTTCTGAGAAAGAAGCTTTCGGATAATGTCCGGAATCTCTTCCGGTTCAATCCTCGGCCTCGGAAAAACTTGTTTTACCTTAAACATTTTCGGCAGAGCTATATCGCTCACCAAATCTGCCACTAACTGTCTGTCCCGCATACTGTACAACTCTCCTAACTAAAAAATTATTACATATCCTAAGGTTACAAGTAACAGAAGGATTAAAAATGTTACGGATTCTATCATTTCTGACAGTGTGTATGTCTTAATACCGCCCTTTACTGAGACGCCACTCATATTCGTGACAATCCAGAAGCCGCTGTCATTTACCGTTGCTCCGAACAGAGTACCTGCCAGACAGGCCATAGCGATCATAACCGGCGGCAGTGCCACGGAAGAGGCTACGCTCGACATAATCGTCATACTGGTAAGAGCTGACACAGTGCCGGATCCGGTTACCTGCTTAATCAGAAGACCAACGAAGTATGCAAGGATAATTACTACAAATACATTGCTTGTAAAACCGCTTACAATATCAGAGATAGCGTCACTGACACCGGTAATTGTTATAATATTGGAAAAAGCTCCGCCCGCGCCGGTTATAAGGAATACAATACCTGCTGAAGAGAGAGAATCTGTAGCCGTTTTTTCTGCTTTCTCTTTTCCCATACATTTTACCCCGATAAGGTATGCCACTATGGCTCCTGCAAGAAGAGCAGTAGTTTTGTCTCCCAGGAAGACAAAAATAGACGGCTGAGCATCCCCCATAGCGCTTCCGGTTACAGTATTCAGAAGAATTAAAATAATAGGCACAAAAATGGGAAGCAATGACAGGCCAAAAGAAGGAGGATTCACTGCAGCATCTTCTTTTGCATCTATCTGCACACCCTCTGCAGACTCATCCAAAGCCGGATTCCAGAATGTCGTCTTCTTGTCCAAAAATTTTGTATAAATAAATATCACTAAAAATACACCGATCAGACCAAATACTGTACCAAAACCAATCATAATTCCTGTGTCGAAGCCAAAGATCTCACCTGCAGCCAGAGGGGCAGGTGTGGGGGGCACCATGGTGTGGGCAGCTGCCGCGCCGATGGTGATGGCACCTACAATGTGAGCAATTGATTTGTTGATCTCCTTCATCAGCGCAACGCCAATGGGAATCAGAATCACGAAGGTTACATCAAAATAAACAGGAATTGCCAGGATAAATGCCGCAAGTCCTATGGCATAGATGGCCTTTGTTTTGGGAAATGCCTTTACAATCTTGTGGGCAATGATTTTGGCTCCCCCGGATGCACTCACAAGCTCCCCAAGGATAATACCGAATCCGATAGGAAGGCCCATACCCTTCAGCATGTTTCCAAATCCTGTATTAATTCCCTCTATGGTATCTACCATAGAGATGCCGGATAACAGTCCCATAAGAATACTCCCCAGCACCAGTGAAATAGCCGCATTGAGTTTTACCTTCAGGATTAACACCAGGATAACCACCATGGAGATAATCAGGGAACAAAATAACCAAGCTGAATGTGACATAAATTTCTCCTCCAATATATCTTCTTTTTATTTAAAATTCAATAACAACCTTTAATTTGCTTCCGGCATGTTTATCAAATTCTTCAAATGCTCTCCCGGCATCTTCGAATCTGTAGGTATCCGTCACTATCTTTTCCAAATTTACCTTACCGCTTTTCACAATATCAATCAGCTCTTCAAAATCTTTTTTCAAAGCATTTCTGGAACCGAAAATATTCAGTTCTTTCTTCTGAATTACAGTAAAGTCAAAATCAAGATTCTGTTTGCCAACTCCGATGAGGACTACTTTTCCTCCAAAAGCCGCTGCGTCTATACAAGCCTGGAAGGTGGACGGAAGCCCTACCGCCTCTATTGCTACGTCAAAGCCATTGCCCTCTGTCACCTCTCGGATTTTTTCCTTAAAGCTATCGGGACCGTCATTGAGAATGGTACCGTCCAGGTGGAACTCCTCCATGGCATATCGCAGTTTTTCCTCAGCCACATCGGCAATATAAACCTCCGCCCCCTTTATCTTGGCAGCCACAGCAGCCAGAACACCTATGGTTCCCGCACCGATAACCAGTACCTTGTCTTGTCTCTGCACATGAGCTCTTGAAACTCCATGATAACTGATGCAGAAGGGTTCGATCAATGCTAAAGTTTTGGCAGGCAGCCCTTTGCCGTCATAAATTCGCTCAACAGGCATTGTTATGTACTGGGCAAACGCCCCCTCCCGCTGCACGCCCATGGTCTGATTGGTAGTACAGCAGTTTACCAGACCCCGTTGACAGGAATAACAGGTCTCACAGTTAAAATAGGGATTACAGGTAACTACCATGCCAGGTTTTAATCCCCTGTCGTTAGGTCCAATCTCTACAATCTCCGCAGAAAACTCATGGCCCGGAGTTCTTGGGTAAGATACGTATGCAAAGGTTCCTCTGTAGGAACCCAAGTCACTTCCGCAGATTCCGCCGTATAAAATTTTCAGCAGCGCCTCCCCAGGCTTTATTACCGGCAGAGGTCTCTCCACAACAGCTACATCATGGGGTTCATTAATTACAATAGCTTTCATCTTTCTAATTCCTTTCTCAATACAACTAAGGATGTTGAATCTAATGTTGTATTTGTTGTTGTATACAACATATCACAGGCCTGTCATATTTGTCAACCGCTCTCCGACAGTTTTTTTCTTTATCCTGATATTATGTATATTTCTAACGAATATCAGCGTTTTGATTTGTATAGTTTTACCTGATTCAGCAGTTTGAACTGCTGATTGACTAATATTTTCTGGAATGATATGATTATTTTATCAATATTTTACGCCATACAACAGAAAGGAACTGCCGATATTTATGCCAAAACAAAGTCTGAAACAAATTGCCTATAACTCTATTAAAGAGAAAATATTAAACTGTGAATACATGCCCAATTCATTTTTAAACGAGGATCTCCTGTGTGAAGAATTCGGTGTAAGCCGTACCCCCATCCGGGACGCTCTAAGCCGTTTGGAACAGGAATACCTGATTACAATTGTCCCAAAAAAGGGGTTTTTTGTTGCCCCACTGTCAGCAAATGAAATCAATATGGTATTTGAAGGCCGTCTGCTCATTGAGCCCTATGTACTGTTAAATTATTGTAAAGATTTTCCTGCAGATAAGTTAGAGCGTCTATACGCTACTCTGGAGGAAACGCAAAAAGGAATTGTCTCAAAAAGAAAAGATATCTATGATTTAGACAATGAGTTTCATGAAACAATTATATCCCAGTGCATCAACCGATATTTGGTACAGACCTACTATAATATACACAACCAAAACTGCAGGCTGCGAATTATCAGCGGACGGGCAAATGACAAAAGACTTTTGGATACCGTGGAGGAGCATTTTCAGATTTTGGAGTGGCTCCGCAATAAAAATTATGAAAAGGCCGCCCAGGCCATGACTGACCATCTTACAAATTCCCGCGCTTCTGCTTTCCAGGCCTTTCTGGAAGGCAACAGCTATCTCTAAACCATATCAAACTGCACAAAAAAGACATTCGATTTTATGATATTTTTACAAATCGGATGTTTTTTTATTTTTGTTGTATACAACAAAGGATACATCTGTTATAATACAACTAAAATTAATAAAGAATATAATCCGGAGGATAAAAAAATGGAATTCATTAACAAAACAGTTAAAAAAGTATATGGAAATTACCCGGAAAGAATCCTGCAGTTCGGGGAAGGTAATTTTCTGAGAGCCTTTGTGGATTGGATGATTGACAAAGCAAACCGTGATGGAATCTATGAAGGCAGCATTGTTCTCTGCCAGCCCATCGACCAAGGAATGGCGGATATGATTAACGCACAGGAGGGTGTGTATTCACTGGCTATGCGGGGAATCGAAAATGGAGAGCCTTTGGAGAGAATTGAACAAATCACTTCTGTCTCCCGCTGCCTGAACCCCTACAAAGACTATGAGGCTCTTATGGCCCTTGCACGTAGTGCTGACCTGGAAGTCATTGTTTCAAATACTACAGAAGCAGGGATTGCCTACAAAGCCGGAGATAAGCTCACAGATACCCCGCCTTCCTCCTTTCCCGCTAAGATCACTGCTTTTCTCTACGAAAGATACAAAGCGTTCGGAGGTGATCAGGAGAAAGGACTTCTCTTCCTCCCCGTGGAGTTGATTGATAACAATGGGGACGAGCTAAAACGTATCGTCCTGCAGTATGCCGCAGAGTGGGAATTGGAGGAGGCCTTTATCCACTGGGTCTGCACAGCCAATGAATTCACCAATACACTGGTAGACCGCATTGTCACCGGTTATCCAAGAGACCAGATAGACTATTTTGAAGCCAAGCTGGGATGGAAAGACAATATTATAGTTACCAGTGAGCTCTTTCATCTGTGGGTGATTCAGGGAGATGAGACATGGGCCGAAAAACTTCCCATTCATAAAACGGATGCAAATGTTATATGGACCAGAGATGTGACTCCTTATAAGAAAAGAAAAGTACGCATTCTGAACGGCGGTCACACTTCCACGGTTCTGGCTGCTTATCTGGCAGGCCACTCCTTTGTCCTGGATTTCATGAAGGATGAAGTGTTCCGCTCCTTCCTCCAGAAAGTGATTTATGAGGAAGTGATTCCTACCTTGGTGGATCTGCCCCGGGAAGAGCTGGAAGCCTTTGCAGAAGCTGTCTCAGACCGTTTCTCCAATCCTTATATTAAACACAAACTGCTGGATATTTCACTGAATTCCTGCTCCAAATTCAACGCCAGATGTCTGCCCTCACTCCTTGGTTATGTGGAAGCCAAAGGACAAGTTCCAGACTGCCTCAGCTTTTCACTGGCAGCTTTTCTTAAGTTTTATCAGGGAGAAATGAGGGAGGAAGGCTACTTCGGAATCAGAGACGACGGCACTGAATATCAGATCAAGGATGACAAAGAAGTGCTGGAATTCTTCCATAACATCTGGTCTTCCAATGATACATCTATGGTTGCCCGTCAGGCCCTCTCTCACACCTCTTTCTGGAGCGGAAGAGATTTGACTAAAGTGGAAGGCCTGGAGGAAAAAGTTGCCGGTTATCTGGCAGATATGGAACACAAAGATATTCGTTCTATTGCAGCGGATCTGATAAAATAATACAGGAAAGGATACATGAACATATGAAGGAAACACAGCATCTGATTCAAATTGCCCGGGAGGATAATGTGGCAGTTGCCCTTGCAGACTTGCCTGCAGGGACAGTCTGCCGCGCGGGAGATACCACTGTTACTCTGACAGATCCCGTCCCCTTCGGCCACAAAGCAGCGCTTACTGACATCCCGGAAGGACAAAACATTATTAAGTACGGGCACCCCATCGGGCATGCCCTGTATACGATCCGAAAGGGCCAGCATATTCATACCCAGAACTTAAAGACGAACCTGGACGGAATTCTGGACTATACCTATACACCGAATCAAACATGCCTGAACAGCTTTTCTGCCCCAAAGGAAAATGCCTTCTTCCAGGGATACCTGCGGCCGGACGGAAAGGCCGGCATCCGCAATGAAATCTGGATCATTCCAACCGTGGGCTGTGTGAATACCACTGCGTCCCTTCTGGCCAAAGAGGCAAATAAGGCCTTTGGACAGCGGACAGATGGTATCTTTGCCTATACCCATAACATGGGCTGCAGCCAGCTTACCGAAGATTTTGAACGAACTCAGCAGATTCTCAAGGGCCTGATCCAACACCCCAACGCCGGAGGAGTCCTGGTCCTGAGCCTGGGGTGTGAAAACAATAATCTGGATGTATTTAAACCTGTGCTGGGCGATCTGGATCCCAACAGAGTAAAGTTCCTGGTAACCCAGGAGGCAGAGGATGAATACGAGGAGGGGATGCAGCTTCTGAAAGAACTGACGGAGTACGTCTCTTCCATAAAAAGAGAAAAAGTATCCGCAGAGAAGTTAGTCGTTGGATTCAAGTGCGGGGGATCTGACGCATTTTCAGGCATCACAGCCAACGCCCTCTGCGGCCGTATCACAGACAAGCTAGTCCGCTGCGGGGGAAGTGCAGTGCTTACCGAGGTGCCTGAAATGTTCGGCGCTGAGACCCTGCTGATGGAGCGGGCAGTATCGGAGGAGGTTTTTCAGGATGAAGTAAAGCTAATCAACGATTTCAAACAATACTTCACCAAATACAAGCAAACCATCTACGAAAATCCCTCCCCCGGAAATAAAAAGGGCGGTATCTCTTCCCTGGAGGAAAAGTCATTGGGCTGCACCCAAAAAGGCGGCCAGGCACCGGTGGTAGGTGTGCTGGACTACGGCCAGTCGGTAGAAACACACGGTCTGAACCTCCTCACCGGCCCAGGCAACGATCAAGTTTCCTGCACCAATCTGGTTGCCAGCGGCGCCCAAATGGTACTCTTTACCACCGGCAGAGGAAACCCCTTCGGCACCCCTGTACCAACAGTTAAAATCTCCTCCAACACTCCCCTCTATCTGCGAAAAAAGCACTGGATCGACTACAACGCCGGTCAGCTTTTAGAAGGGAAAACCTTTGAGGAAGTCACAGAGGATTTCTTCTCATATCTCCTGAAGGTAGCATCCGGGGAAGTGAAAACACAGAATGAGATCTATGGGTATAAAGAGATCTCTGTGTTTCGGGATGGGGT
Organism: Lactonifactor sp. BIOML-A5; assembly: GCF_009677585.1. Taxonomy (GTDB): domain Bacteria; phylum Bacillota; class Clostridia; order Lachnospirales; family Lachnospiraceae; genus Lactonifactor. Next base: position 94,822 of record NZ_WKYV01000011.1, read on the forward strand.
TATTCTGTAAAATAATAGTTTTGTGTATATGAAGCTCGAGGTTATATAGTCGGCAAGGGGAGGGTTGCAGACGGACAGTAAAGGGAGGAGGGCGTGAGTGGTACACTTTTCATCTTGTTTCGCACTATTGGTGGCTCAATGTTTTGGCTAAACAACTAAACCCGTTTCAATTATTAATTATACTTTTTCACGCTGTCCTTACTTTATACACTTTAAAATCCTTCCGCACATTTCTTTGCATCTGCACTTGACAGAATGTTTCATCACACGGAAAATCCCCCACATGCCTGATTCAACATCCCAGGCAAAACTTCCTGAACGGTACAGATAGTCCCCCGGACAGGCAGCCCCGTCCTTTAGTTCCATATCAAACCGGTTTCCGACACTGATTCCCCCCTGAAGCGGAATCTCCCTGGACAAGGCATCCTTTGGCTGTTCTCTCCATAAATGTCCATGGATAGTCAGTGAAACATTCCTGGGCTTATCTGCTGGCATCATGGTGCGGAAAATCACGCGGTCACCGGAATAAGCTTTCCACACAGGCGTTGCCGGGTCTCCATGAACCCTGCTGCTGAACACTTTCCATACCCGTGCATCCCTCAAGAGACGATTTGCAAACCGTTCGGACCGGTAGTTGTAACCTTTTTCTCCTGTATCTTCCGGGTCGACCGGATCCTCACTGACTGCAGCTGCGGTCTGAATCAGATTTCCATGTGCATCCAAAAGCCGGATTCCATTCTGAATAAACAACACATATTCCCGGAAGTTTTCCATTCCCGGTGCCGTTATCACCGCCTGTTCCGCAAAGGGATTCTTCTTTTTCGTAAAGTTTTCATACCATTCTGCCCCTGCAGGCTCTACAATCACCGCCCCGAACAATCCGTGATACCTGTGATTCCGCATATCTGCGAATGACTGCAGAATACAGGCTCCGTATTCCCGGTCTGCCTTCCAGAAATAGCGCTTGCACTCGCCGGGTCCAACGGTCTGCTCTTTGGGATTATAGCCCACGTTGATTCCCGAATCGCAGACAGGGTCATATTGCAGAAACTGTGGATTCAGAGAAACCCTGTTCGACGGCTTATGCTTTAGATCAAGCGGTACTTTCGGATAATCAAAATAAGGCACCGGACGGTCCGAGTCCCACACATTATGCAAAATAACCTCCAGCCAGTCTCCCACATTTGCACGCAGTATTAAAGGCTTTGGAGTATATTTTCCGGCCAATACAAGATCCACATCCTCCAAAGGGACAAAAATCAGTCCGTCCGGGTCATGGTCTCCATAACTGTTATAGACCAGCGCTGTCTGCACCGCCGCCACTTCATAGCGTCTAACCACATCATCCTTGCCCGGACAGGGCGGGAGAGGAAGAATCATATCTTTTCCTTTGCATAGCGGTTTCAGGCATTCCTGATATTTATCATAAGCACGGATGATTCCCCAGAGGCCAAGCCATACATCATCGGTCCCGCCAAAATAATACAGATAATCCCCTGCCTGATACGGTTCTTTGATGTTTAAATTGAAAGCCTCTGAAACTCCGATTGTCTGTGATGCTGCCAGTGGGGATCTGTCATCTGCCACTTCTTTTCTCCATGACATCCCGGTGACACTAAATACATGCTGTTCTTCATGCGCCCCATCTATCAGGCGAATCATCAGCTCATCTCCCGGATACGTTTCCAAAACAGGAGTTGCCGGGTCTCCATGCACGAAGGAGCTTAAAATATAGGCTGGGTCACCATCCCTTTTCAGTCTCTCCCTCATTGGTTCCGCACGGTAATTGATGCCCATCACTCCCGGGTCATCATGAGAGCCAGGAACCTCCGGGGCATTGAGTGGTTTTCCGTCTTTATCAAACAGAAACGCGAAATCATGAACAAAAAGAGCAAACTCCCGGAATGATGAGCCGTCTCTCCTTCGGATTACCGCCTGCGTTCCATAGCGCAGCTCTTCCCCGTTCCGTATATTGTGGAAGGTTGCACCTGCCTCCTCTACCACCAATGCACCAAACACACCATGCAGCTGATGTGCGTTGGCAAACAAATGGTCATGGAAAAATACGGTCCGTAATTCTTCGTCTGCAAAGAATCGTTCCACTAATGTTTCGTACTTTCTTGCCCCCGCAATATTATTCCAGCCGTTTGCCGCCCCATCGGAAGTAATCGTATCAAATTTCACCAAATGCACATGGTGGCCTACAATATCCGTTCTGGTCTTGAGCTGAAATGCATTTGCCTCCAGAAATTCAGGCAGCAGGTTCGTTGTACGCAGTTCAATACAGTCTCCTGCATTGGCACGTATTACCAACGGTTCTACCTGAATTTTCTGCGCTTCCACCTTACAGATATAGGATTCCAGACCGCCGTGGCGCTCCAGCTCTTCTTTTAAAACGAAAAAACGTCCTTCTGGGTCGTGCCAGCCATACTGATTGTATGTGAGCTTCGCCTGTACAAGCGCGATTTCAAATACTTTTACATTCTCACACGGTGTATCTATCGCAAGACACTTTTTATAATCACTGCACTCTGCGCAATCCGCACATTCATTATCTGCATCACATTCTATACAAACAGCACGTTTCTTATCATCTTCGCACTCTTTATAATTGTCACATTCCCCTGTCGTATAGCAGAGACAGGTATCCGCATACAATGCGCCCGGAGCTGCATTTTCCACAAAATTCGCCTCTTCCAGTAGTGTCGGACATACCACAACATTTCCCTCTGCATCCAATACTCCGCAGGGTGGCTGGCGCGGCGGCATCCCCACCTCTCCACAGATAAAATTAGGGTATCCCGGATGGCACTCATCTTTTTTCAGCGGCCGTTCCCGGTCTTTTAATGGCTGAAGCGCAGGAACAGGAGTCCCATCTGGCAGTTTCCCGCTTCCATCTTCCAACCGGTCATGAATTCTCCATAAAGTCCACATGCCTTCATGGAAATGCGGATACAAATGACAATGAAAAATCACATCGCCAATTACCCGGTTTAGGCTTCCTGCCCCATGCAAAATGTCCAGCGTATAGCATTCCTGGGGACTTATGGTAATCGAGTCAATAATCGTAGAAACCGGATTTTCCGGTTCCAGCCTCCATTGATGATTATGGAGGTGGAACACGTGTGTTTCCTTGATTCCTCCATGGATCAGACGGATTTTCGCCGGGTCTCCCACATATGCCCTGAGAATCGGAGGTGCCGGTTCCCCGTATACCCAGGAGCTCATAGAGATTTCCTCTCCCGAATCTGCCGGGTCATGGGTCAGCGGCATCCGGTTTCTCATAGGTTCCGAGCGGTAGCTGATTGCCGTCGTGGACGCAGGCAGCCCTGTCCTGTGGTCTACCGGGGGATTTCCATCCTTATCCAAAATCTCCAGTTCGTCATGAAAAAACACCGAGTATTCCCGAAAAGCCGGCTTTCCCGGCTGGTAAATGTCTGCCATCAATCCACTTTCTATTTCTTCCCCCGTCTGTGGATGAAACCACTTTGCGCCAGGCGGCTCCACAATCACTGCACCAAAGAGTCCATGCATATTCGTGGCCTCTTCACTGCTTCTGGCATCTGCCATATCATGGAACAGAAAAACACCTTCCACATTAGCATACCATGTGTATACAATTTCACGGTTTGTCGTGCTGTCCTGATTGAACCCTGTACTGGTACCATCGGAACTCGCCACATCATATGCCAGCCCCTGTACATGGATTGACAACCTGCGGTTCAATGGATTACGAAAACGTACTTTCACCGTATCGCCAAGATTCACGCGAAGCACCAGTGGCTGTACTTCCTCGCAGGGCTGCGGCGGCATCTGATGGAATCTGCGGACAGCTTCCTCCTGTATTCTCTGCGAATCCTTTTCCAGTACATACAGAAGTCCATCGGGATCGTAATCCCCATATCGATTATATACAATCGGAATCTGTATTGCTTTTATTGTAAAAAAGCGGGTCCTGTTTTGACAGGGATATTGGCACAGTTCCATTACCTATTGCCTCCCTTCGTTTTCAGGATTCTAAGATAATGATTTGCTTCCCGAAGCACATGGTCCGCCAGCAGAGGAAGTATAACGGAGCGTATCCCACAGCCTGTAATTCCTTCCGTACCTGCCGCCTTAAAATCGCGGTACTGCTTTGTTGTTTCCAAGGTCTTTCTCGTCAGTTCATCCATCGTCCGACAATCCTGTTTACTCGCTTCTTCCAACAGGCGGCAGTAGTCCCCGGCGAAATTATCTGCCGTTTTCATAAGTTCACACTCCGTCGGGTCAAGCAGCCCCCGAATAAACAACGCATGTTCCATCATGATCTGGTTCCAGAACAGTTCTGCATTTTTTAAATTCTTTGACGGCATACATCCTTTCTCTTCCAGTTCCGTTAGAATCTGATGGTACAATTTTGCCTCCCGGAGGATATGCTCAATCAGAAGCGGATAATTCACTGTGTACAGGTTACAAGCCGTGACCTCTTGCAATATTTTCTCTTTAAACGCAATCAATCCATTCAGCAGATACAGTACATTCTGATTCAGTCGGCGTACCTGCTGTATCATTCTTCTGTCCTGACATATTCCACAGCCTGCATGCAGTTTCTTTTCTGCCTGCGTAATCCGAATATCAATTGGAATCTTTGTCAGTCGTCTTGTCTGCTGCTCTGCCATTTCTGTAAATTCTGTGAACACTTCCCCTGAACATAGCACCTCTTCTCCTACCATTCCATCGGCAAGCCAGACTGCCTGCTCCAGCGCTTTTTCAAACTGTGCACGAAACCAGTCTGCCTTGTTTCTATATCCCGTTTCCCCTGCCGGGAATGCGGTCAAAAGAAACAGTGCATGTTCTCTCATGATTCTGGTGAAAAACAAATGTGTTTCCAGTGATGTTGTTACATATTTTTTCATTTTCCTGCATACCTTATTATTTTATAGAATTTCTATATAATATATGCAATCATCCAAACTTTGCCGTAACTAATAATCCTATAATCGCCCATTATCATTCTGACAGAATCTCTATCATTTTCTGATCCCTTTCTCCCCGAAAAAACTTGTCTTATAGGAGATAAGGTGTATTTCCCCTTCCTTATTCTTTCTGTCAGTTCGTAATGGTGTTCCTTCAGCCATGGCAGAGCCGCTTCAATGGTCATCACATCTACACGCGGCGCTCCCTTGTTTGCCTTCACTTTCTTATATGCTCTGTTCAGGTTGTCCTTGTTCAGAATCCTGCTTAAAATGTCCGGTTCTGCACTGTCCCCTTACTTCCATATCCGGTTGAATGAGCGGTACGCTCTCACATACCCTTCGCGTTTAGCGCTATTTCTTTGTGAGCAGCTTTCTCTGTTTTCTGTACCCATCTGCACATTCCTCCTTTCCCAATTGTACTAAAGGCTCCTATTGATTCAGCCTTTCACTGAACCCTGGGTGCCTCACGTTTCTTTCTCTCCATCCATCTGCCGCATTTACTGCACATGATTCCTTGTAGCTATTGGGCTTCGTCTTGTCAAAGTAGGTTCCCCACACCTGCCGTCCTGAAGCACCTTAAGCCGAAGTCTAAAATTTAAGCCAAAAAGAGGACCAACACCTGGTCCTCTTTTCTCTCCCTATCCTAAACCGGATAAGCCTTATTCTCTGTATCTGCCACCGTAGGATCCACCTTTGTCTTCTGCGCTTCTCTGTATTTAAAGAAGTCAACAGCAACCTGTGGGAACAGTGCGTAAGTTAAAACGTCTTCATCCTGCTCTGACCACTGTGCCATCTCTCCCCTTAAGGTATCTAACTCATCAGGAATCAGATCTGCTGGACGGCAGGTAATCGGCTCTTTATCTCCGATGCATTTCTTTTGAACCTCAGGATTAAAGGGCTTTACTGTTGCCCCGTATTCTCCGGAAAGTACAGCCTTTGTTTCCTTGGTAACCATCTTGTAGCGCTCACCCATAAGTACATTGAATACTGCCTGTGTACCTACAATCTGAGAAGACGGCGTTACCAGAGGAGGCTCACCTAAATCTTTTCTTACCCTTGGTACTTCTTCCAGAACATCATAATATTTGTCTTCCGCATGCTGCTCTTTTAACTGTGATGTCAGGTTGGAGAGCATACCGCCCGGTACCTGGTATAATAAGGTTTTAATATTCACTCCCATGTTCTTAGGATTCAGAAGGCCGCTTTCCAGAGCCTCGTCACGGATCGGACGGAAGTAGTCTGCGATCTCTGCCAGCAGATTCTGATCAAATCCTGTATCATATGGTGTTCCTTTAAATGTCTCAACCATAACCTCTGTGGCAGGCTGGGAGGTTCCAAGTGCAAATGGAGACATGGCCGTATCAATTACATCAACACCGGCCTCCACTGCCTTTAAATAGGTCATAGATGCCACACCGGATGTATAATGGGTGTGAAGCTGAATCGGAAGACTCACATTTTCTTTTAAGGCTGTGATTAACTCAGTCGCTTTATAAGGAAGAAGCAGGCCAGCCATATCCTTGATACAGATAGAGGTTGCGCCCATCTCTTCGATTTTCTTGGCAATGTCAATCCAGTACTCCAGGGTATAGGCATCTCCCAGTGTGTAGGAGAGCGCAACCTGAGCATCGGCTTTCTCTTTCACTGCAGCTTTGACAGCTGTCTGCAGGTTGCGCAGATCATTTAAGCAGTCAAAGATACGGATGATATCAATTCCATTGGAAACTGATTTCTGAACGAAATACTCCACTACATCGTCGGCGTAGGGACGGTATCCCAGAATATTCTGTCCCCGGAATAGCATCTGTAATTTTGTGTTTTTAAATCCATCCCGGAACTTACGAAGTCTGTCCCATGGATCTTCTTTTAAGAAACGCAGGGATGCATCAAAGGTTGCACCTCCCCAGCACTCTACGGAATGGTAACCTACCTGGTCCATTTTATCTACGATTGGAAGCATCTGCTCTGTTGTCATTCTTGTGGCAATCAGAGACTGATGGGCATCACGCAGAATAGTCTCAGTAATTTTGATTGGTTTCTTTGCGATTTCTGACATATTCTTACCTCCATTCTTATTTTAACTATTAAACTCCAAAGATTGCCATGAATGTACCGGCTGCTACTGCAGTACCGATAACACCGGCAACGTTTGGTCCCATGGCATGCATCAGCAGGAAGTTTGTAGGATCTGCCTCAGCTCCTACTTTCTGAGACACACGGGCTGCCATAGGAACGGCAGATACACCAGCAGAACCAATCAACGGATTAATCTTTCCGCCGGACAATTTGCACATCAGTTTGCCAAGAAGCACACCCCCTGCAGTACCCAAAGCGAATGCAACCAGACCTAAGACTACGATTTTAAGTGTATCCAGGTTCAAGAATGCCTCAGCGCTTGTAGATGCACCTACGGATGTACCAAGTAAGATAACTACGATGTACATAAGCGCATTAGATGCGGTCTCTGTTAACTGCTTTACAACACCTGATTCTCTGAACAGGTTACCCAGCATCAGCATACCTACCAAAGGAGCTGTGGTGGGGAGAATCAGACAAACAACGATTGTGATAATAATAGGGAACAGGATTTTTTCCAGTTTTGTTACCGGACGAAGCTGTTCCATCTTGATTTTTCTTTCCTTCTCAGTGGTGAGAAGCTTCATGATCGGCGGCTGAATAATCGGTACCAGTGACATATAGGAATAAGCTGCCACGGCAATGGGGCCCATCAAAGTAGTCTGTCCCAGTTTACCAGCCAGGAAGATAGATGTCGGACCATCCGCCCCTCCGATAATGGAAATAGCCGCAGCAGCCTTTCCATTGAATCCCAAGAAAATCGCTAAGAAATATGCCCCGTAGATACCCAGCTGCGCTGCGGCACCCAGAAGGAAGCTTTTAGGGTTGGCAATCAGGGGACCAAAATCGGTCATGGCGCCAACACCCATAAAAATCAGAGACGGCAGTATACTCCACTCGTCAAGCAGATAGAAATAGTGAAGAAGTCCGCCTACACCGTTTGATGCATCTTCGGCTCTCAGCATAATATCCGGATAAATGTTAACCAGCAGCATACCAAATGCAATCGGAACCAGCAGCAAAGGTTCAAAACCTTTTCTTATTGCCAGAAATAAGAATACACAGGCAACTGCGATCATCAGATAGTTTCCCCATGTTAAATTAAAGAAAGCAGTCTGATGAAGCAGGTTAGACAGTGTTTCTGTTACATAAGACATTTTTTTACCTCCCATTGTAAGTTTTCAGGCAGGCAGATACCTGCCGCAGGGAATTTACACAGAATGCAAATTCTAGTTCATTGATGCTAAGATGTCACCAGACTCAATGGCGTCGCCTACAGATACATCAATACTTGCAATGGTTCCGTCCTGAGGTGCTACAACCGGAATCTCCATTTTCATGGCTTCCAGAATAATAATCGCATCGCCGGCCTTCACAGCCTGTCCTGCAGAAGCTTCTACTTTAAATACTTTACCCGGCACGGAAGCCTTTACTTCAACAGCACCTGCTGTCCCTGCCGCTGCCTTTTTAGGAGCTGCCGCCGGTGCTGCCTTAGGAGCAGCTTTCGGCGCTGCCGCTGGTGCTGCCGGTGCGCTGCCGGTACCTTCTTCTACGGTTACATCATATGCAGTTCCATTCACTGTAATTGTATAGTTTTTCATGATTTTTCCTCCTATTGATTAAGCTCTCTGCCAATTTCTTTTATTTGATTTTCTGATAGATCTTACTACAAAACTGTCAGTGGAAGTATTCTCAGATGCTGCGATCGCCGCTGCAATTACTGCTACCAGCTCTCCGTCATCCACAAGCTCTTCTTCCTGCACCAGGGCAGGAGCTGCTGCAGGTGCTGTTTCCGCTGCAGGTGCTGTTTTCTGGGGAGCAGCCTCACTCTTTTTAAACTTATCCGCAATGGCTGGTATGAATTTAAAAAGATAAATCAGAAAGCTCAGGAATATCAGCATCAGGAATACGATGCCGACTCCCATCAGCGTATTCATACCGGCTCTCTGCAATTTGGTTCCCATAGTGTACTGTATATCAATACCCATAGAGGTAGCAGCATACTTTTTATCAAATGTAATCGTAAAAAGTGCTTCTTCCTTTTCAAATTTAGTAGGTATGGTAACCGTAATCATTTCTTTATCTGTCTCCAGAGCGGCATCTCCCATACTCACGTAGGCACCCAGTTCATCTCTGCTCCCCTGCCATGCTTCCATAGCAGATACAGAGAACGCATCTTCGGATTCCAGATAAGACTGTATAGTCTCATCATCCATGACCACAATTGCTTCAACGGCGGACTGGGCAGACTGAATCAGCTGACTTTGAATGTCTTCGCTCACCTCAAGCCCAGTGCTCTCATCCTTCTTCCCACCGCAGGCGGTAAGGGCAGCGAAGAGAACCCCCATCAAAACAATGCTAAATATTTTTTTCCATGTCTGCTTCATATGATTCACCTCGCCTAAACCGTGCCATGTTTCTTGCTTGGTCGGTCTTCTCTCTTTGTGAATAACATTTCAAAAGCTCCAATCACATATTTTCTTGTGTCTTCTGCTTCAATAATTGTGTCCACATATCCTCTCTTCGCAGCTGCCTGAGCGCTGGACTGAAGAGTTGCATATTCTGCTGCTTTTTCATTAATCGTTGCTGCATCTGCACCTGCATACATGATCTTTGCTGCCAGTTTTGCATCCATCATACCGATCTCTGCCGTAGGCCATGCAAATACCATATCTGCTCCGGTAGATTTGCTGTTCATGGTCAGATATGCACTTCCGTAGGCTGCGCCAATCACTACATTCACCTTCGGAACGGTTGCATTTGTATATGCATATGTTAATGCCGCAGCTGCTTTTGCCATATTCGCTTCGGCACATTTTGTCGCTTTATATCCTTTTGCGTTGGTAAGTGTTAACACAGGGATATCAAAAGCATCACAGAAATCTACAAATTCTGCAGCCTTTTTACATCCTCTTGCAGAAAGAACATTGTCGAATTCTTCCGTCTTATTGCCTTCTGCATCATATACTTCGGTTCTGTTGGCAACACATCCAACCGTTGCGCCGTTCAGGCGGATAAATCCAGTTACCATGTCTTTCGCATAGCTGGATTTCACTTCAAAAAATACATTATTATCTGCAATCTGGGAAAGAGCAATAGAAGTATCACCCACACAATTAGCAAGTTCTGTACAAACCCTGTTTAAGTCATCTGTACATTCTGTGTAAGACATGTCATCCTCGTTGTTGGCTGGAAGCATACTTACCAAAGCTCTCATCTGTGCAATAATTTCTTCTTCACTTCCCACACCGTCTACCAGTCCGGTCTCTTCGCTCTGGAACTTTGCGCTGGATGTATCGCATTTAGAAATTTCGTTCCCGTCAATTGCATTGGGAGAGTTTACAAATAACCTGCCTTTTTTCTCTTCCATAAATGTAAAATCTGTCATCGCAGATGCAATGGCAAGACCGCCTCCGCAAGTTCCGAAGATGCCTGTAACCTGAGGTATCACACCTGATGCCAGAGCCTGCTTGGTGTAGATTTCGCCGAATCCGTTTAATGCGTCTGTAGCCTCTTCCAGACGAAAACCTGCGCAATCTACCAGTCCGATTACAGGTGCTCCTGTTTTCATTGCCAGATTATAGAGGTTTGTGATTTTTTTAGCATGCATTTCACCGATGGTTCCGTTTAATACAGAAGCATCCTGGCTGTAAACATAGACTAAATTGCCGTCGATCACACCATAACCTGTAATGACACCATCAGACGGTGTTTCCTTTTCAGATAAGTTGAAATCCGTATTTCTAGCTGTAATCTGCCCGCCGATTTCAACAAAACTGTTCTCGTCAAGTAAAGAATTAATTCTTTGACTTGCTAAGCTTTGTGCTGTACTACTCATTCTTCAGCCCTCCATTTTTTATTATTGACCAAAATTTTACCAATGTAAAACCAATTTCTGCCGAGTATAATTGTACCTTGTTTCACGACTTTTTTCAACATGTATTTTGTGAAAATTTTAATGAAAAAAGGGCAAAAAAAGCCGGGGTTTCTGGCTTTTTTTCTAAAGAACCCCGGCTATTTTAAACGATATTTATTAGTTATTTCCTGAATCATATTAAAAAACTTCTCTGAAGCCTCTTTTGCCACTCCCGGTTTCCGGTAATCCATCCTGTGTTCCATGAGCATTCCGTGAAAAAGATAACAATTCATCTCACTCAATATCCTGGCCGCTTCCGGCGTAATCTCCCCTGCCCGGGCTGCCCTCCGGAGCATCATATAATCCCTCTGCTTCACGTCATTGCTGAAAAACACACTGTCCGACAGACCGTCAAATTCTTTCACATCTTCCGGAAACATCCGGTAGTACTCAAAGATAGTATCCCCCAGATTTTCTTTATACTTGCCGAAAAATAACATTTCATAGATGGGAATCGACGCAAAGGCATACCCTGCAAAGCAGTCCCACAGCGTTAAATACTGCTCCAGCGGATTCATATTTTCGTTCAGTGTGTTTTTAAAACAGCGGATATAATCCTGCAGAAAACGCACGGATGCATACATAATAAACTGATCCATATCTGCAAAATGCTTATACAAAGTGGTACTGCTCAGCCCCAATCCGCTTGTTATTTTCCGGATGCTCAGGCCCTGCAGACCTTCCTGCTGCATAATCTCATAAGTCCTCTGAATCAGCTCTTTTTTTGTATTTTTTTCTCCCATTTTTTCACCCATATCTGTCCTTTACAGCTGGAAATCACGTATCTTTTTAGAAGAATGTTTCTGTATAAATTAACTATAGAGAATAAAATAATTTCTGTCAAGATTAAGTTATTTCGCCTCTGCGGACAATGGTTTCAGGAGATTCGCAGTTACAGCAGGGATTCCCCGGATACTGCCGCCTTCATCGTTTTCACATACTCTGCCACCGGTGCCACAGCATGTTCTCCATATTTGGCGACGATTTTAACAATGGCAGATCCCACAATAGCGCCGTCTGAAATACGGGCCATTTTCGCCGCTTGTTCCGGCGTGGAGATACCGAATCCGACGGCACAGGGAACCTGTGTTTCCTCCCTGATCATAGCGGTCATCTCCCCCACATCTGTCTTAATCTCACTTCTGACGCCGGTAACACCCAGGGAGGAAACACAGTAAATAAAGCCTTTCGCTTCCTTTGCAATCATCCGGATTCTCTCATTAGACGTGGGGGCCACAAGAGAGATCAGATCCACTCCAAAGGCTTCGCATTCCCCTGCAATCTCATTCTTTTCCTCAAAGGGAAGGTCCGGTACAATCAGACCGTCAATCCCGCATTCCACGCACCTCTTTAGAAAGCGTTCCTTTCCATAAGTATAGATAGGATTGATATAGGTTAAAAATACCATAGGAACCTTAACCTTTTCCCTGGCCCTTTTCACCATATCAAAGAGTCTGTCTGTGGTACATCCTGCTGCCAGAGCTCTCTCATTAGCTTCCTGGATCACAATTCCTTCTGCGATGGGATCGGAAAAGGGAATACCGATCTCAATCAGATCCGCCCCGGCCTCCTCCATGGCAGCCAAAAGCCTTTCTGTCACGTCCAAATTGGGATCTCCCCCTGTCACAAAGGGAATAAATGCTTTTTTATTTTCAAATGCTTTATATATATTACTCATAGATCTCCACTCCTCTGTATCTTGCAATCGCAGCTACATCCTTGTCTCCCCGTCCGGATATATTGATCACGATGATTTTATCTTTGTCCATGGTTGGTGCCAGTTTTCTGGCATAGGCTACAGCATGTGCACTTTCTACCGCCGGAATAATTCCTTCGGTCCTTGACAAGTATTCAAAGGCAGCCACTGCCTCTTCGTCGGTTATCGGTACATACCTGGCCCTTCCGGTGCTGGCCAGATGGGCGTGCTCCGGCCCGATGCCAGGGTAATCCAGGCCTGCGGAAATAGAATAAACCGGAGCAATCTGACCGTATTCGTCCTGGCAGAACAGGGATTTCATTCCATGGAAAATCCCTTCGCTTCCCTTAGCAATCGTAGCCGCATGCTTTGAAGTATCCACTCCCAGACCGGCAGCCTCGCACCCAATTAGCTGCACCTCTTTGTGAGGAATAAATTCATAAAACGCACCCATAGCGTTGCTTCCTCCGCCAACACAGGCAATGACTGCATCCGGCAGCCTCCCTTCCCTCCCTGCAATCTGCTCTTTGATTTCTTTCCCAATGACTTTCTGAAAATCCCTTACTATCATGGGGAATGGATGGGGGCCCATTACAGAACCGAGAACGTAGAGGGTATCGTCCATCCTTCGGGTCCACTCTCTCATGGTTTCATTCACGGCATCCTTCAGGGTCATGGTTCCGCTGGTCACTGCGTGAACCTTAGCCCCCAAAAGCTCCATCCGGTACACATTCAACGCCTGTCGGTCCGTGTCCTCTTTTCCCATAAACACTTCACATTCCATGCCCATGAGGGCAGCTGCCGTGGCTGTGGCCACACCGTGCTGTCCGGCGCCTGTCTCTGCAATAACTCTTGTCTTTCCCATCTTTTTAGCCAGGAGCACCTGTCCTAAGACATTATTGATTTTATGGGATCCGGTATGATTCAGGTCCTCTCTTTTCAGATAAATCTTGGCGCCCCCAAGATCCTTTGTCATTTTCTCTGCATAGTACAGACGGGAAGGCCTCCCCGCGTAATTTCTGTATAAATCATCCAGCTCAGCCACAAAGTCCGGATCCTCTTTATATGTGTTATAAGCCTCCTCCAGCTCATGGACTGCATTCATTAATGTCTCAGGGATATACTGACCTCCGTATTCCCCGTATCTTCCTTCACTCATATGCTCTTACCCTTTCTATAAATCTCTTTACTTTTTCAAAATCTTTGTATCCATCGGTTTCCACTGCACTGCTTACATCTACGGCATAGGGGGAAGCCGCCGCTATGGCCTCTCCTGCATTGCTCTCCTTTAGTCCTCCGGCCAGAAAAAACGGTTTGCCTATAGGGGGGATCAGATGCCAGTCAAATGTTTTTCCGCTTCCCCCGTACATTCCTTTCGTATAGGTGTCCAAAAGGAGATAGTCACAGGGAAGCTCAGCCCCCTTTCGTATCTGTTGTCTGTCTCTGACTCTCAATGCCTTGATTACCGGAACCTCAACCTTTTCTTTCAGCCTCTGTATATATTCTGCACTCTCATCTCCGTGGAGCTGCACCATATCTATAATATGGCTCTCACAGAGAGTCTCTATCACTTCCGGATATTCATTTACAAACACCCCCACTGCCTGAATCTCAGGATCCAAAGCCTTTTTCAGTTCCAGAGCTCCATCAATTCCCAGCTGCCTGGGACTTTTGGCAAACACGAACCCCACATAGTCAGGCCTGCATGTGTTTGCCATTAGAATATCTTCTTTTCTGCGCATTCCGCATATCTTAATTTTCGTCATTCTCTCACATCCCCTGGAGTGTTCTGAGCATCTGCTTCTTATCTCTGCTTCTCATTAAAGTTTCTCCTATTAGTACACCGTTCACCTTTGCGCTGCGAAGTGCCTGAATATCCTCAGGGGTTTTTATGCCGCTCTCAGCCACAAAAATTTTGTCGGCAGGCGCCATAGAACGCAGACGTATACTATTATTGATATCTACGGTAAAATCCTTTAAGTTTCTGTTATTTACACCGATAATTCTGGCGTTCGCCTTCAGTGCGGATTCCATTTCCTTCTCGTCGTGAACCTCCACCAGCGCAGAGAGTCCAAGGATATCACACACGGATATATACTCCGCAATAGTCTCTGTATCCAGGAGGGCACAGATGAGAAGCACCATGGAAGCCCCCAAAACCTTTGCCTCATAAATCTGATAAGGGTCCACTATGAAATCCTTTCTGAGCACAGGAATGTTAACGCTCTCTGCGATCTCCTTCAGATACTTGTCACTTCCCAGAAAATATTTCGGCTCTGTAAGGCAGGAGATTACAGCTGCGCCTGCCCTCTCGTATTCCCCCGCGATCTCAAGATAAGGAAATTTCTCTGCAATGACTCCCTTTGAGGGGGATGCTTTTTTCACCTCACAGATAAAGTGCATGCCTTCTTCCCCCAATATCTGTTCTGCAGGAAACCCTGTATCTCTCCCCTTTTTCAGGGCCTCTTCCCGGATGGCAGGGTACGGGAGCCTTTCTTTTGCTTTTTGTACCCTCTGGACAGCATAGGCTGCAATCTCTTCCAGTATCATCCCTTCACCTCTTTCGTGGCAGCAACAAATTCGTCTAATTTTGCCAGGGCTTTCTTTTGATCTATCAGGTCTGCGGCCATGGCAATTCCCTCCTTAAGGCTAATATCATCAATCCCCAGATACAGGCTCATACCGGCATTCATAAGGATTACATCTCTCTTTGGCCCCCGCTCAATCCCCTCCAGAATGTCCCTGGTAATCCGTGCATTCTCTTTTGGACTGCCGCCTACCAGCTGAGAAAGTTCACACCGTTTCAGACCAAATTGTTCCGGTGCGATATTGTAGGAGGTTATTTCCCCGAACCGAATCTCATACACCGTAGTCTCGCCGGTCAGAGTAATCTCATCCAAACCGTCATCCCCGCATACAACCACTCCTCTGGTCACTCCCAGATTCGACAGCACCTGTGCCAGGGGTTCTGCCAGTTTTCTGTCATACACCCCCAGCAGCTGCATAGTTGCCGCCGCCGGGTTTGAGAGGGGACCAAGAATATTAAATACTGTCCGTGCCCCCAGCTCTTTCCTCACCGGCGCTGCATATTTCATAGATGAATGATAAGTCTGCGCGAACATAAAACACATATTCGTCTGTTTCAGAACCCTTTCATTTTGCTCCGGGGACAATGCCACCTCAGCGCCGAGATGCTCCAGGACGTCTGCTGCCCCGCTTTTGCTGGATACGCTGCGGTTGCCGTGTTTGGCCACAGGAACGCCTCCGGCTGCGACAACAAAGGCAGAGGTTGTTGATATATTGAAGGTTCCGGCCTCATCACCTCCTGTCCCCACAATATCTATGACTTCTCTCTCTGGTTTTAGTTTAATTCCCTTTTCACGCATCACAGTTGCAAATGCTGTTATTTCGTCTATGGTCTCCCCCTGCATGCGCAGTGCGGTTAAAAATCCCCCCATCTGGGCCTGAGTGGCTGTACCGTCCATCATCTCTTCCATAACACCCTTTGCCTCTTCATATGTTAAGTCTGAACCATTTAATACTTTATGAATTGCCTCTTTGATCATGTTATCGTCCTCCTGTTTGTCATTGTTTTATTCTAAATTTAAGAAATTCTCTATTATTTTCCGCCCGTCGGGAGTCAGTATGGACTCCGGATGAAACTGTACTCCATACACCAGATACTTCTGGTGCTGTACTGCCATAATCTCTCCATTTTCTGACTTACCGATTACTCTCAAACAGTCCGGCATAGTGTCGGGGACAGCCACCAGAGAGTGATATCTGGCTACCGCTGTCTCTCTATCCAGGCCCCGGAACAAATAGCTTTCGGTATCTATTGTAATTCTGCTCTGTTTGCCGTGCATCAGTTCTTTTGCATGGCCGATAGCAGCTCCATAGGCTTCGCATATTCCCTGATGGCCCAGACACACCCCCAGAATGGGAATCTTTCCCTGCAGCTTTTTTACTATCTCTTCACATACCCCCGCATCTGCGGGGTACCCTGGTCCAGGAGAAAGTATAATATGGGACGGGTGCAGGGCTTCAATCTCTTCCACTGTCATAGCATCATTGCGGATGACCTTAATATGAGGGCAGATACTCCCTGCCATCTGTACCAGATTATAAGAAAAACTATCATAGTTATCTATCAGCAATACCATTATTCCAGCACCTCCCCTGCATGTATTATTGCGTTCATCACTGCCGCCGCTTTATTGGCAGATTCCTCATACTCTTTTTCCGGAACACTGTCGGCTACAATGCCGCCGCCTGCCTGCACGTATACTTTTCCATCCTTTTTTACTGCCATCCGTATGGCGATGCAGGTATCCAGATTGCCTGTAAAATCCAGATATCCCAATGCTCCTCCGTAAATACCTCTGGGTTCGCTCTCCAGCTCTTCAATTATCTGGCAGGCCCTGATCTTGGGAGCTCCGGAGAGTGTTCCTGCAGGCAGTACTGCCTCTATGGCGCTTAACCCGTCGCATTCCCTGCGTATCTCCCCTTCTACCTGAGAACATATGTGCATGATTTTTGAATACTTGTGAATCATCTTATACTGTGTCACTTCTACTGTGTCAAACTTAGAGATTCTGCCTAAGTCATTTCTTCCCAGGTCCACCAGCATATTATGCTCTGCCAGTTCCTTCTCATCTCCCAGAAGCTCTTCCTCCAAATTTCTGTCCTCTTCTTCCGTCTCTCCTCTGGGGCGGGAACCGGCCACAGGGAATGTCGTCAGTCTCCCATTTTCCAGTCTGACTAAAGTCTCCGGAGAGGAACTCATAATCTCTTCGCCGTCAATATGAAAATAAACCATATAAGGAGAAGGATTGGTGGTTCTGAGCACCCGGTAGGGAAGTATCAGGCTGCCCTCATAGGGGCTTGTGAACTGTCTGGAGATCACTGCCTGAAAGATATCCCCGTCCACAATATGCTCCTTGGTCTTCTCCACAATCCGGCAGTATTCCTCTTTGCTTACATTGCAGGAAAACTCTATCTTTTCTTTTGGGGCTGCCTGTTCTCCCACCGCCCCATTGCGGATTAAGCTAATGATATTTTCTATATCCGCCATTGCCTTCCCATAGTTTTCCATCACCTTGTCTGTTTTCATATTCACAACAATGCAGATTTTCTGTTTCAGGTGGTCGTAGGCGATCACCTTATCAAAAAGCATCATATCGTAATCATTAAAACTGCCCTTTTTAATATTCAGGACCGGCTCTGCATACCCCATCATGGAATACGCGAAGTATCCTACAAATCCCCCTGCAAAAGGAGGCATCCCGGACAGCCTGGGAGCTCTGTGGGATTTCATCACCTCACGGAGCACTTCCAGCGGATGCTCTGTGGGAATCACCTCTTTCTCCCCGCCCTGCTCCTTTACAACCTCACCGTTTTTACAGGAGACACGCATCACGGGATTATATCCCAAAAAGGAGTATCTGCCCCATTTTTCACCGCCCTCTATGCTCTCCAGCAAAAAAAAGCGTTCGCTGATATTTGCCAGTTTTCTAAGTAGTGTGATTGGCGTAATTACATCTGCATAGATTTCCCTGCACACAGGAATTACCTGGTAGTCTTTTGCCAATTCTAGTATTTCTTCACAGCTTGGCTGCATCATAATGTGTTCCTCCTTTTTGATAAGATATCCAAAGATCAAAAAAGCCTCTGTCCCTTCAGAAACGAAGGGACAGAGGCAAACTCTGCGGTACCACCCAAATTGCCGATCACGAATCGGCCACTCTATCATGCACTGACATACATGCCTTGTTGATAACGGATAAGGCTCCCGTCGGTGTCTACTCTCTTCCCGGGAAGATTTCAAGCCGCCCTCGCAAGTCCATTCAATAAAAACTGTTATTGCCGCTATCCCACCATCAGCAGCTCTCTGGAAATAAATATTCTTATCTACTACTCTTGCTCATTGGTTTGTTCTTTGAATTAGTTCTTTAATGTAATACAGTATATGTAATTTTTCTGGGTTTGTCAACCGTTTTTTTAATAATGAAAATTTGCAAACGGTATCCTGCTAACCGGGATGCCGTTTGGTGCTTACCAGAAAAGATATTTGGTAAATTCAGAATTTTCCTGGAAAACCAGACAGGAATCCTGAAGTCTGTCTTCTGCGATTGCAAAGCCAAGGTGTATTGTCTTTGTCTCAGAAGGCGCAAAGTTCATATAATAAAAATGTTTTCGTTCCTGCAGATAGCTGGACTGATCGAAATAGAAGGGCATCTGATCCGGCTGTATACCATACATATCCTGAGATAAAATCCGATAAGTATCACTATCCTCTCTGCCATACTGATACAGTCTGGGATTTAGGCCGATATCCTCAATCGGTTCTTCTGCAGTATTTGTCACCTCCATGGTTACCTGAAGATATTTCATATTCACAGTGCCCAGATCCTTGGTTTTCGTCTCATTATCCTCCCAGACCACCTCTGTCCTCTGATAGGGAAGAAGGGTTCCGTCTTCGCTGATATACTCCTCAGCCGCCTGGGGATCACTGAAAAATCGGGAATCCATGGAGTCTGCGGGCACTTTGTCGAGAACCTCTGCATTTTTCACCGTGTATTTCAGGCTCTCGTCTGCAGCAATTGAGCCGTCACTCGTCTCCTTTAAGTTAACGTATGGAAGAGTATCTCCCACACGTATGATGTCATCCTGTCCGAATTTTATCTGTTCCTCCAGTACTTCCTGATCTTCCTGTACGGGGTTCTGAAAAGCCTGATATGTTTTGTCCTCATCCTGGACAACCTCATAACGGACATTTTCGGCTACTTTAATCACTTCCTCCAGAGGGATTTCATCGGAAGCCATAATCTCAATGACGTTCCCCGTCTCTTCATAGAAAAGATAAATTATATGGCTGTATTCGGACCCTTTTCTAGTTAACACAGTTGCCTTGACACCGTTAATCGTAGTATCCTCTGCCTCGCTTGCCCCTGCCACAGTCATATCACTCTGCCAGTTTGCCGACGCAATGGTTATGCCCGTTCCCCCGTACTCCCCATTCAGAGAATATTTATTTTCATCCCACTCTTTATACCCCTGGGGCAAGTAATCTGCATAAATTTTTATGGGTGGAACATATGTATTGTCTGTCCGCTCCAGATGAATATTAGCCTCTCCCTTGTCCTTATCCACATCCACACTGGCGTGATAGATGGAAATGGCCGCATATACGCTCAGCGATACACTCAGTACCAGCACCGCACAGGCGCAGGCTGCTGCTGTTTTGCTCCATCTTCTCCTGGTTTTCCCCCCGGCTGCTGCCAAAAGGTTCTCTTTCTTTTTCTGATATTCCTGCGAGAATTCATGATCTTCTTCCTGCTGAAGCTGTTCTCTCAGATACTCTTCCCCCAGATTCTTCAATAATTGCTCCATATTGGGTTTCTGACTCATTTATTTCATCTCCCATCCGTTTTTCTATTAATTTCCTGGCACGCTCCATTCTCTTGGATACTACATCCTCTGATACATTGAGTATTCGTGCCGTTTCCCGGTTGCTGAATCCAAAGTAGCAGCGAAATTTAACCACTTCCAGATAGATTGGCTGCAGCTCATAGAGAACCCTGCTTAGAAAATCCCTGTCCACAGCCTGCTGCCCGATATCTATGGATATTACCTTCTCCTGGGAAAGTGCATCCTCCACGGTACACATCTCGCTGTCTCTGTGATTTTTTCTGTATTGATCAATAGCCGTTGTTCTCAGTATCCGCATAACCAGCCTTTTGGTTTTTACACTGTCAGCTTCTGCGATCCTGGGCAGATATTTCATCAGTTTTACAAATGCATCCTGTACGGCGTCCTCTGCCTGCTGCACCTGGTGCAGAACAGAATACGCTATCTTATACATATCCTGCTCATAGAGCCGGTATATGTCTTCCAGGATCTCTCTCTGGTCTGCCTTATTTTTAAGACGCAGACTCATTGATTCCACCTCCCCTTTTTCTTTTTCGAGCGCTCTTATCTAATATAACGAATGGGACTTCTGATTACTGACAAAAGGGGCTGTCGGTTAATATCGATTTTTGCCCCCTTACATACAAGGAAGAGACAATCCCATAGTATTCGGGCTTTTTCA
>NZ_WKYV01000012.1 GCF_009677585.1 Lactonifactor sp. BIOML-A5
CCATTACACAAACTTTATTTGGAACGCAATTTGGTTAATAAAAGAAAACTGGCTCTGGGATACAAAGCCCAAAACCAGTTTGTCTACAGTCTGAGGCAGCAGCAGCTATCAATGATTATCATTGATGCTGCTGCTGCCTTTTGGCATATTTAGATTGTGGTTTTCCAGAAACCGTGAAGATTGCAGTATGCGTATGCGGCAACCGGACGGTCGCCGTCACATAGGAAAAATTCTGCTACAGGTTCCTCGTCAGCCTTCAGATTAATTCTCTGGCAGCCTTTTTCTGTTTCCAGATAGACCCACTCAATGCTGTGTTCTTCAGACATGGGATGGAACACGCTGCCTACTTTGACAGTTACCTGATTGCCGCTGCACTCTACAACCGGCAGATGCTTTTCCTGTGCCCCGTCAGATGTGTTGGGGGTGAGCTTGTTCAAAGGAATACCGCAGCAGGAAAATTCTTCTTTCTCCCCGCAGATCTCCTCGATCATAATGCCGCACTTATCACAGGCATAAAAGGCAGGTTCTTTTTTCGCCATAATATAGCCCTCCTTAATTTTATAATATG
This sequence comes from Lactonifactor sp. BIOML-A5, assembly GCF_009677585.1. GTDB lineage: Bacteria > Bacillota > Clostridia > Lachnospirales > Lachnospiraceae > Lactonifactor. Next base: position 569 of record NZ_WKYV01000012.1, read on the forward strand.
TCTCATGAAGATGACGCTTATAGTTTCCGCAGTTTTTTTGAAATCATTCTTTTTTCTATATAAGAGGAGTCAATCCCCCGGGGAGGCTTGCGGCAGAAAAGAGAGGGTGTGTATAATCAAAGGTATGAAGATAGAAGTAGGATAATGCAGGAGGTGCTGGGATGAAAGACAGGGAGACTTTGTGGAAGGAATGCGCAGCATTTCACGGACATGAGTGCGGAGGGCTGGCCATTGGATATCAGGCTGCCCTGTATGCGGCTGAGCTGCTGGAGCTGGGATTTTCAGATGATGAAGAGGTGGTATGTGTGACGGAAAATGACTCCTGCGGAGTGGATGCCATCCAGGTGATACTGGGATGCAGTGTGGGAAAAGGAAATCTTTTGTTCCGGCTGAGGGGAAAGCAGGCGTATTCCTTTTATAACCGATCCGCAGGGACCGCAGTGCGGCTGGTACTGAAAACAAACCGTGGAAAACGGGGAGGAGACTGGGAGAATACAGTAAAAAATGTATCCCCCAAAGAGCTTTTTGATGTGAAGGAGGCTAAAATGCAGCTTCCGGAACGAGCCAGAATCTTTAAGTCTTACGAATGCGAAGTATGTCATGAGAATACGGCAGAATCCATGCTGCGCATAGAAGATGGCAGATATGTGTGTCTGGACTGCTGGCATACATATGACAGATTTGGGCTTTAGGAACCTCAGGAAAGAATGGGTGCCGCTATCCCCCCATGGGGCTTGTGGCGCCCTTTTTGATTTGTTAAAGTAATTCTATAAAATAAATTGGAGAAAAAGAGAATACTATGGCGGAATTATTGGAAAAAATTGCAGAATATTGGAGCACCCGTACCGAGGGGTACTCTGAAGTAAACCATAAAGAACTGGAGGGCATGCAGAAGGAAGCGTGGCTTGGGACGCTCACCGGGCAGTTTCCGCAGGTCCCCAAAGAAGAACTGAGGATTCTGGATATCGGAACAGGTCCCGGATTTTTCCCTGTGATATTGGCAGAGGCAGGGTATTATGTGACGGCAGTGGATTACACAGAGGAAATGCTGCACAAGGCTGCGGAGAATGCCGGCCCTCTCGGAGAACGTATCTCCTTTTACCGGATGGATGCACAGAACCTGGAATTCGAGGACGAGAGCTTTGATGTTATTATTTCCAGAAATCTTACCTGGAATCTGGAGCGGCCGGTACAGGCGTATAAGGAGTGGTACCGGGTGCTGAGGCCAGGCGGACGTCTGCTGAATTTTGATGCCAACTGGTATGGATATCTCTACGATGAAAGCCAGCGTGAGGGATATGAGCGTGACAGAAAAAATGTGGAACAATATCAGCTGGACGACCACTATCTCTGTACAGATATTGACGCAATGGAGGAAATTGCTTTAGAGGTTCCTCTGTCCCGGATGCAGAGGCCCCAGTGGGATCGAAGCGTATTGGACAGGATTGGATTCTGTGAGATAAGGGCTGATATGGATGTTTGGAGGCGGGTGTGGAGCAAAGAAGAAAAGCTGAATTATGGCTCTACGCCGATGTTTATGATTCTGGGGAGTAAAGGACAGGTAGATGTACATGCATAAAGAAACGGAAAATACCATCAGAAAATTTTGCCTGGAGGGGCTTTCCCTAAGTCCGGGAGAACGTATAAGCGGAGAACTGGAACTGGCCGGAGGAAAATTCTCCCTTCCGGCTGCTGTCGTCCATGGGACAGAAGAGGGAAAAACCGTAGTAATTACAGCAGGCATCCATGGGGGAGAGTATGTAGGCATTCAGGCGGCTGTGGAGCTGTCGCAGAGCCTTAAGCCAGAGAAGCTGCAGGGAACAGTTATCATTGTAAAGGCAGTGAGCCGCCGGGCATTTGAACACCGGGCCGGAAGTATGGGCACGGAGGACGGCAGAAATCTGAACCGGGAATTTCCCGGGGATTCCCAGGGAAGTGAGACTCAGCAGCTGGCCTGGGCAATTTCAGAGGAACTCTTTGGGGCAGCAGATTATTACATCGATCTGCACAGCGGCGATGACTATGAACAGCTGGCACCCTATGTGTATTATGCAGGAAAGGCCAGTCCGGAGGTTGTGGAGGCCTCCAGAAAAATGGCGGAGCAGGTGGACGTTCCTTATATGGTCCGCTCCACAGTGTCTACCGGAGGCGCGTATAATTATGCAGCATCCAGAGGAATTCCCGGGGTCCTGATTGAACGGGGCGGCATGGGCACCTGGACACCGGAAGAGGTGCAGTCAACCAAACGGGATGTGCGGAGTATTCTATGCAGTCTGGGGATTTACCGGGGGCAGCGGGGGTACAGAACCTATTATCCTCTGGATGTATCGGACATTGTGTATCAGGCCGCGGAGCATACGGGGTTCTGGTATCCCAGAAAGATGCCTGGGGATCTGATCCGGGGCGGAGAGGAACTGGGGGTTGTGAGAGATTACGAAGGGGAACTTCTGGAAGTGTGCCGGGCGGAGTACGATGGTGTGATTCTTTATCAGACGGGCAGTCTGCAGGTACTGGAAGATGGTCCTATGATAGCCTACGGCAGGATTGTGAGACGGCATGATGACAGAAAAGAACGAATTACTGAGTATTGGACAAAACGAAGTGAAAGCTTTCTGGAACAGAGAAGGGCGGAGCTTGACAGTCCTCTGGCCAGGCGTTGGATGGAAAGGATAGAGGAACAGATTGGCACTGGAAGGAGGCTGAAGATACTGGATGTGGGCTGCGGAAGCGGTTTTTTTTCCATTCTTCTGGCCAGACGGGGACATGAGGTGATTGGGACAGACTTGACGCCTGAGATGGTGGTGAACTCCAGAAAGCTGGCCGGAGAACAGCAGGCAGGCTGCAAATTTTTGGTGATGGATGCGGAGGCACTGGATTTTGACGACGAAACCTTTGATGTTGTGATCTCAAGGAACCTCACCTGGACTCTTCCGGATGCGGAAAAAGCTTATACGCAGTGGTGCCGCGTGCTGAAGCCGGAGGGGATTCTTCTGAACTTTGACGCAAATTACGGGGCTTCAGATTTTTCTGATACTTCGGAGCTTCCGGAAAACCATGCTCATTTTGAGGTGGGAGATGAGATGATGCGGGAGTGTGAAGAAATTAAGCGTCAGCTGCCGATCAGTACCTATATGCGTCCGGCCTGGGACTTGGAGGTTTTGGGGCGAACTGGTCTGGAAAGGTTTGAAATTGACCTGGGAGTGAGTAAAAAGGTATATCTGGAAAAAGATGCTTTCTATAATCCCACGCCTATGTTTATGATTTGTGGAAAAAAGGGAAATACTGTATGAAAAAATATATAGCAAAACGGCTGCTGCAGCTGATCCCCATCTTGCTGGGAATAACACTCCTTTCGTTTGCACTTATGCACAGCGCCTCCGCAGATGCGGTGGACGTACTGGAGGCAAACAGGGGCGGGGTGCTGTCGGAGGAGGCAAAGGCTAAAGCCAGAGAGGAGCTTGGACTGGACAAACCGTTTCTTGAGCAATATGCAGTCTGGATGAGACAGGTTCTTACCGGTGATATGGGAAAGTCCTATGTGTCTGGAAAACCTGTATTTTCTTCCTTTGTGCAAAAACTGCCGGCAACCATTGCTCTTACCATATCCTCTGTGATTGTGACCATTCTGCTGTCTGTTCCCCTGGGGGTTCTTGCAGCAGTGAAGCAAAACCGGTTTTTGGACTACCTTATTCGTTTCCTGAGTTTTATCGGAAACTCCCTGCCTAACTTTTTTGTTTCCCTGCTGCTGATTTATTTCTTTGCACTGAAGCTGGGATGGTTTCCGGTTATGGGGAATGCGCAGGGCTGGAAAAGTATCATTCTCCCTACTTTGACTCTTGCCATTGCTATGGCATCTAAGTATACCCGACAAGTGAGAGCCTCTGTGCTCGAGGAGCTGAACAAAGAATATGTAATGGGGGCAAGGGCCAGAGGGGTAAGAGAGGGGAGGATCCTATACTTCAGTGTCCTGAAATCGTCTATGCTTACCATTGTGACGCTTCTGGCTCTGTCTATCGGATCACTTCTGGGAGGAACGGCTATTGTAGAATCCATTTTTATGTGGGACGGTGTGGGAAAAATGGCGGTGGATGCTATTACTATGAGGGACTACCCGGTGATACAGGCCTATGTAATCTGGATGGCTGTAATCTATGTGGCAGTCAATCTTATCACGGATATCCTCTATCATTATCTGGATCCGAGAATACGTCTGGGACAGGAGGAAGCTGCATGAGTAGACAAAAAGTAAAGCTGTATGTTCTGCTTGCACTGGTTCTTCTGCTCCTGGGAATTGCGGCCTTTGCTCCTTATCTGGTTCCCTTTGATCCTTATGAACAGAATCTGTCCCAGGCCCTGCAGGCTCCCGGGGGCAGTCATCTGCTGGGGACAGATCGGTATGGAAGGGATATGTTGTCCAGGGTGATTATGGGTTCACAGACGACTATTTACTCCGCGCTCCTGCTGGTGGCGGTGATAACAGTCACGGGTACGTCTGTGGGCCTGTTCTGCGGCTGGCGGGGAGGAAAGCTGGATTCTTTGATCATGAGGATATCAGATATCTTTTTGGCTTTTCCCGGTATGGTATTTGCCATAGCGGTGGCGGGAGTTCTGGGAGGGGGAATACTCAATGCGGTGATCGCTCTGGCCTGCATCTCCTGGCCAAAGTTCGCCAGGCTGGCGAGAAGCCAGGTGCTTATGATCAAAGATGCCCCGTTTTTGGCCGCGGCCAGGTTGTCCGGATCAGGGGGAACAAAGATTGTATTCAGACATATACTTCCCAACATACTTGGGCCTGTTCTGGTGACAGCAACACTGGACATCGGTACTATGATGATGGAAATTGCAGGCCTTTCCTTTTTGGGGCTTGGGGCCATGCCTCCCATCGCAGAGTGGGGATCGATGATGAGCAGCGGGCGCAGTATGCTTCAGACGTCACCGTGGGTGATTCTGGCTCCGGGATGCGCTATATTTGTAACAGTAATGCTATTTAATCTGCTGGGAGACACTGTGAGAGATGTGATGGATCCAAGACAGTCGGTACAACATGTGGAGAGGAGATAAGGAATGAAGAGAAGATTGACAGCAGTATTGCTTTGCGCTGTTATGGCAGCGGGAATTCTTGCCGGATGCGGAGATTCCGGGGATAAAAAGGCAGAGGAAGAGAAACAAGGGACCACGGCCCAGGCGGGGGAGAAGATATTTAACTATGGAACCACTGCCTACGGAGTAGAGATGGGAAATACAGGTCTAAACCCTCATGACAATTACTCCGGTTGGTCCGCAGTGCGTTATGGCGTGGGGGAGACGTTGTTTAAATTTACGGAAAATATGGAATTAGAGCCCTGGCTGGCAGAGAGCTATGAACAGGTGGATGAGTATACGGTTAAGATTACACTGAAGGATAATATTATGTTTTCCAGCGGACGAAAGATGGACGGCCAGGCGGTGAAGGAATGCCTGGAAGACCTTGTGGCAGTGCATGACAGGGCTCCCGGGGATCTGAAGATCAAGGAGATTGCAGCAGACGGCCTGACAGTAACGATAACATCGGAGGAAAAGGTTCCTGCGCTCCTGAATTATCTGAGCGATCCTTACGGTGCAATTATTGATATGGAATATGGAGTGACAGAGGATAAAAACGTGGCCGGAACCGGGCCGTTTATCGCAGAGAATGTTTCGGATACGGAGATAAGCCTCAGGAAGAATCCTGAATATTGGGGCGGAGAGGTAAAGATGGACAGGGTAAATGTAAAAGAGATTATTGACGGTGATACTCTTACCATGGCGCTTCAGTCCGGGGAAATAGATGCCGCTCAGGGGCTGCCTTATGCAAGTCTGCCTCTGTTCCAGGAGAATGAAAGCTATAAGGTGAGTTCTGTAAACACCTCACGGGTATTTTTTGCGCAGCTGAACTATGATACGCCGGCTCTCCAGGATGGCAGGGTGCGAAAGGCAATTGCTATGGGGATTGACAAGGAGGGCTTTACTACAGGACTGCTTGGGGGCAACGGGACACCTGCAGTGGGGATATTCCCCTCTAACTTTTCCTTTGGAAATGAAGCGGTGAATGCGCCCCAATACAATCCGGAGGAAGGAAAAAAGCTTTTGGAGGAAGCCGGCTATACAGATACAGACGGCGATGGGTACGTGGATAAAGGGGGAGAACCTCTGGTTATCCGCTGGCTTACGTATCCGGGGCGCCAGGAGCTGCCGCTTCTGGCTGAATCCGCACAGGCAACCTTAAAAGAAATGGGTATAAAGGTGGAGGTAAACAATACGGCAAATCAGCAGGATTTTCTGGATAAGGGAGAGTGGGATATCTATGCCAGCGCCTTTGTGACAGCGCCTACGGGAGATCCCGAATATTTCTTTACCACCCATTGCCTGAAGGACTCTGCCAAGAACAGGGGGAAGTATTATAATGAGGAACTGGAAAAATTGGAAACACAGCTCCACGGAGAATTTGACCCGGCAAAAAGGGGAGAACTGGCGGTGAAGATGCAGCAAATTCTCCTGGATGACGGAGGCTTTATCTTTGCGTCCCATTTGAAAATGTCCTTTGCTATGAAGGCAAACGTGACAGGATTTGAAGCCCATCCGTCAGATTACTATGAAATCACAGCAAATCTTGATTATGAATAGAGGACAGGCAGATATGAAACAGCCGCTGCTAAAACTGGAACAGGTAGAAATCTGCTACCGCAGAACTCCCGTGGTGCACGGCTTAACCTTAGAAGTGGCGCCAGGGGAGATTCTTGGGATTGTAGGGGAGTCCGGGAGCGGAAAAAGTACAGTCATCAAAGGGATTATAGGACTGCTGGGTAATGAGGGAGCTGTGACAGAGGGAAAGATCTATTACAAAGGGGAGGAGCTTCTGCATGGGACACCGGAGGAACTTAGGAATATTCGCGGCCCTGAGATGGGGATGGTATTCCAGAATGCGGGAGCATCTCTTTGTCCGATCCGTAAGATAGGAGATCAGCTCTATGAGGCAGTGCTCCAGCACGAGCGGGTCAGCCGTACAGAGGTACGCCGCAGAGCCATGGAGCTTTTCGAGAAAATGAAGCTGTCTGAGGGCAGCCGGATACTGGACAGTTATCCTTTTGAACTGTCGGGGGGCATGAACCAGAGGGTGGGGATTATGATGGCCATGATTCTTAAACCTGCTCTGCTCCTGGCAGATGAGCCTACCAGTGCCCTGGATGTTACCATACAGGCGCAGGTGGTGAGGGAAATGATGAAACTGCGGGATACCTTTGGGACCAGTATTATTATAGTCACCCACAATATTGGTGTTGTGGAGCACATGGCAGACAACATAGCGGTCATGTGCCAGGGAAAACTGGTAGAGTATGGTACAAAGCACGAAGTGATCCATTCTCCCAGAGATCCTTATACCAGAAAACTTCTGGGAGCTGTGCTGCGTCTGAACCGGAGGTGAGGATATGAAAAATATTTTAGAAGTCCTTGATGTAAAAAAAACATATTATAAGGGGAAACAGCCTTTTATGGCAGTGAATGGACTAAGCTTCTCAGTAGGAGAAGGGGAATGCCTGGGCCTGGTAGGAGAGAGCGGGTGCGGGAAAAGCACTGCGGCGAGGATTATTACAGGCCTGGAGAAACCAGACAGCGGAAGCATCCGGCTGGAGGGCAGGGAGATCCTGGATGCGGGGAGAAAAGAATGGAAGCGGATTTATTCCTGCATACAGATGGTGTTTCAGACACCTCAGGATTCTTTTGACCCAAGACAGAAACTGGAGGACGGTATCCTGGAGGCACTGTGCAACCAGGGGTTGAAAAAGAGGGAAGCGCAGGTGCGTATTCGGGAGCTTCTGGAGATGACAGAGCTGGAGGCAGAATATGCAGGCAGATATCCCCATCAGGTCAGCGGCGGCCAGTGCCAGCGTGCTGCCATTGCCAGAGCACTGGCGGTTTCCCCGAAACTTCTCATCTGTGACGAGGCCACCAGTGCTCTGGACGTCACTGTGCAGGCCCAGATTGTAGATCTGCTGAAAAAGCTTCAGAGGGATACACAGATGTCTTATCTGATGATCAGCCATGATCTGGCACTGGTACAGGCCATGTGCGACAGAGTTTTGGTGATGTACCAGGGAAGGGTTATAGAAGAGGGCACACCGGATGAGGTGATTCGCTCCCCCAGGGAGGAATATACCAGAGTATTAGTGGATTCGGTGTTTTAAGGGGTATCCATTTTCAGCAGTGGGAGAAGAAAGGTAAAGGCTGCTCCCTCTCCTTCCCTGCTGTCAACCCGGATTGTCCCTCCGTGAGCCTCGACGATCCACAGAACCATAGAAAGTCCCAGACCGGAATGGGTTTCCTCTGTTCCTTTTCTGACTTTATCTTCCCGATAAAAACGTTTCCAGATGTCTTTCTGGTGCTCCGGTGCAATGCCTATGCCGTCATCTCGCACACAGCCCTCCACATAACTCCCTTTTTTTCGAAGAGTTATCCACGTGGAACCTCCGTGTTTTCCATATTGAATACTGTTTTCTATTAGATTAACCATCATGCGCATGAGCAGATTCTGATCTCCCTTCACAACCAGACTCTCCTCTAATTCCAGACTCAGATGAATATTGTTTCCGGATGCGGACTCTTCCAGTTCGCCGGCAACAATCTCAGTCAGCATACTTATGTTTACTGGCTCCAGCTCCAGCCTTTCCTTGGCCGAATCCTGCCGGGCAAGCATAAGAAGCTGAGAGATGAGGGCAGATATTTTTCTGCTCTGGCCCAGTATCACTTCTATACATTCGATCATTTCCTCTCTGGTAGTATCCGGGAGAAGGGCATACTCACACTGGGACAGAATTACAGCTGCGGGTGTGCGCAGTTCGTGAGAGGCGTCGGCAGTGAAGCGCTTTTCATTTTCAAGAGCTGCCTCTACGGGTTTCAGTGCCTTTCCCGTGACAAAATACCCGCTGATGATTGCCAGTACTGCCAGTAGAGGACATACGATAAAAAGCAGGTTAAGCAGAATGGAATTAATCTGTGAAAATGCGCTGAGTGAGGCCACACCTCTTACCCAACAGACGACCTGTGTCTCATGAGTCATAGCCATATCGTATGTCAGCCAGCGATGGCCTTCCCCCTTAATACTCTGTACCTTAAGATTTTTTAAGGTAGTATCCAGGGGAAAATCAGCAGGGACACTCCCTCCGGTCAGCCGTCCCTGAGTATCATATATGCTGAAAAAGAATCCGCCATCATAAAAATCACTGGTTTCCTCTTCTTCATCATCCACATCTATATCATCTGCGAATTCGCGCACATGTTCAATTAAGTCTTTCTCTGTGCCGGAGAGCAGCAGGCTTTCCGACAAGGAGGCCACAATCCCCAGAACAAACAGGGAAATGGCTATCACGAAGCAGGCATACCACAGTGTTATCTGCATCTTAACTGACATTTTTTTCATGAGTCTCTCCTCAGCACATAACCGCTTCCCCGAACCGTATGAATCAGCTTCTCTTCAAATCCGTCATCCAGTTTTTTCCTGAGGTAACGGATGTAGACGTCAATCATATTGGAGCCGCCCATGTAGTCATAGCTCCATACATGCTCTTCTATGGCGCGCCTTGAGAGAACGATTCCTTGATTTCTCATTAAATATTCCAGTACGGCATACTCTCTGGAAGACAGCTCGATTTGCTGTCCTCCCCGCCATACCTGGTGGCTCTTTGTGTCTACCTTCAGATCCGCGGCTTCCAGTACATTTACTTCTCCGGAGGATTCACAGGGCACGCCCCGTCGTATCATGACACGGATTCTGGCAAGAAGCTCTTCAAAGGCAAATGGCTTCACCAGATAGTCATCTGCCCCCAGATCCAGTCCTCTGACCCTGTCTTCTATGCTGTCCTTTGCGGTCAGCAGAAGTACTGGCACAGGGTTACCCTCCGCCCGCAGTTTCCGGAGTACCTCCAGTCCGGATATACCCGGCAGCATAATGTCCAGTATGACTGCGTCATAGGCTGTCACTTCTGCGAAATCCAGAGCCTCCTTCCCGTCTGCACAGGCATCTACGCTGTAGTATTCCCTCTGCAGTCTCTTTTTTATAATAGTAAGCAGATTGACTTCATCCTCTACGACTAATACTCTCATATCTTCCTCCTTTTCCTGTTAATGTTTATTATATACCACAACCTGTCTGATTTCCTTAATTGTATTGCATAAAAATGAAATTCTGATTAAAATTTGCGTTTTAATACTGTTTTAATCTTTTCCCTGTATGATGAAAATATAAATACTAAATACTATCCATAAAAGGAGGATGCTAATATGAAAGCGAAAAAAATTGGCACATTTGCCGCCGCTGCTCTCTTGGTATCTGTGACTCTTTTCAGCGGCTGCGGGGATGACGGCCGTGAAAAAGAGCTGGAAAACCAGGTGGAACAGCTGGAACAAAAGGTTACAGACCTTGAAAAGAAGAATACGGAGACAGAAAATACCGGAACAGAATCGGCAGATAAGCCGGGGGAGAGCACATCAGAAACGCAATCCGGTGCGGAGCCCCAGGTAACGCCGGAACTGCCCTCCCTGGAAGAACTGACGCAGTCGGTCAGCGCTGCGGCAGAAAAAGTGAAGGCTGCAAAGCCTGCCGGAACAAAGGAAGAGCAGCTCGCCCAATACCGGGAACTGAAAAAGGAGATTGACGCCTTAGATCGCAATCTGGATGACTGGGATGATACTGTTGAGGCTCAGTACGAACAGGGAGCCATGACACGTGAGGAATACCGGGCAAAAGACCGGGAGATAGATTCCCTTGAGGATCAGCTGGATGGGAGTGAAGAACAGCTGGAATATCTCTTTGGTATTGATGACTAGGCGCAGAACGTAAAACTTCCAAATATAGGGATGCATTTATTTCTTAAATTTCAGTAAAGAATCCAACCTTTTTCCAATCGTAGTCCGACGAAAATCTGAAAATGAACTGATAAAATATAAAATAGTACAAAATGGACTGCGATCTGTCCGCTGGCTGCTGCCAGTTTACAGATAAATAGCCTTTGCTGCAGACAGAAGAAAGCAGGGAGTGTCTCAGCAAAGAGGAAAAAGGAGGAAAACATGAAGAAGGCAAAACGAGCGATCGCCTGGATGCTTTCGGTGATTATGACTGTGGGCTGCTGCATTCCTGCAGGAGCTGCACCGAATGAGCTGGAAGGCGGTGCAAAACCAACACCACTGGCCTGGTATCCCCTCACAGAGGATGTCGGTGATTACAGCGGAAACGATTTTAACGGAGAACTTGTGGGCGGGGCCACTGTGGGGGAAGACGGCCTGTATCTTCCGGGGGGAGGTAAACGGCGCGACTATGTAAAGCTGCCGGGAGAGATCTTTCAGGGAGAGGATAATCTGACGATATCTGTATGGCTGAAGAGTAATACAGATAAGGGGAATTATGCAGCGCTATTTTTCGGGACACCGGCAAACGCCAACAGCGTTCCCACCAATTATTGGCTGTTCAACCCAACAAACCCAAACAATCTCTTTAAATCTGTGTTTACAGATTCCGACAATGAGACAAAGCCATGGGAGACAGAAGCGGGAGTAGCGGCACATGATACTTCGGTCTATAAGAATAAGTGGGTGCACTACACCACAGTACTGACGCCTGACTCAGTGGAAGGATATGTGAACGGCAGACTGATAGGAACTGCAGAGAAGACGAAGACAGTCGCTGAATTCGGGGATGTGCTGGAAGCATACATCGGGTGTTCAAACTATCTGAATGACCCGGACTATTCCGGAACCTTCCAGGATTTCCGTGTCTACGGGGAAGCCTTGGATGCTCAGGGCGTGGCGGATGTCTATCAAGACACAGAAACAGTTACAGAGCCCATTATTGACAGCCTGCTGGAGGATGCCAAAGGCCAGCTGGATCTGGGAGAACTCAGCGCAGTGACTCATAATCTGGAACTGCCGTCTGAGGGCGCCAATGGAACAGCAATTACTTGGGAGACATCTGACCCTACCGTGATCAGTACGACCGGTGAAGTATTTCTGGGAGATGAGGCAAAAGACGCCATACTGACAGCAACCCTGTCAATCGGCGGGCGGTCAGTCCAAAGGGAGTTTCCGGTACACACCCTTCCCCAGAGCGAAGTGTCCGGATATATACTGGGCAAGCTGAGTCTGCCCTATACCATTTCCGAACACACTGTTCTTCCGGAGTCCATTGAGGGAAGAGCTATTACCTGGACCAGTGACAATCAGGCCATTCTTGGTGATGACGGAGTTCTCCACGGGCCGGAATCCGGCTTTGAAAAAGTAACGCTCACTGCCCAGATCGACCTGGGAGCAGAGGGCATACAGTCCAAACAGTTTCAGGTACAGGTGGCGGAAACAGGGGCTTCTCTGGCGGCAGGCTACACAAGAAGTACGAGCAACAAAGAAATCGGAAAAAGCATGCATCTTGCTCTGAGCGCGGATGGTTCGGCCTACGAAGCACTGCACAACAACATGGGGCTGCTTTTTGCCAAAACATACAATGTAGATGCAGAGGGGGATGAATCCAAGATTCTCTCAGAACCTTATATCTTCCGTATGCCGGACGGCACCTTTGGCATTGTGGCTGTGAGAGCACAGACCTCAGGCACAGATGCGGAGGATGCAGGAAAATTATTGTTCTGCACATCAGAGGACTTAATTGATTACCGGGAAATTGGTATGATTGATCTGAAAACAGAAGGGCTCATCAAAGCACCAGCCTGTGAATACGACGGCGCAAAGGATCAATACCGCATTACCTGGAAGGGGGAAGATGGTAATACATACAGCAATACCATAGGGGATCTGAACAGTTTATCCTGCGATGACACACCGAAGGAGAGCATTGCGGCGGATAAAGCAAGTGCAGACCTTGGCATTCCTAATGCAGAATCCGGGAATGTGATTCCTGTCACAAAGGCAGAGGCAGAGCGTCTGCAGAACCGTCTTGGAGAAATTGTTAATACTGGTGTCTCCCTGAATCAGGAACAGATTACCACCAGCACCGGGGAAGCAGCTGACCTATCTGGTATTAAGGCCAGCCTTACCTACAGTGACGGACAGACCTTCCAGCGTTCTGTTGATTGGGATACAACAGATGTGAACTGGAATCAGCCGGGTACTTATACGGTTAAGGGCACCATTCGCCAGTCCGATATTGACTTTCCGGTAATTCAGGATCGGGCAGATCCTAATATTTTACATTACAATGGTAAGTATTATTTCATTGCCACAGATGAAAATGGGCAGGGCAAACTGTATATCCGCAGCGGAAAAACAGTCAGTGAGCTGAAGAATGCTCAGGATCATTTAATCCTGAACAAAACCGGCGGCGGTGATATGTCCGGGTGCCTGTGGGCGCCGGAACTGCATGTGGTAAATGGGGAACTGTATATATTCTTTGCTGCATCTACCAATGGAGCCTGGAATGCGGTGCAGTGCAGACTGATGAAATTAAAAACACCGGATGCAGATCCCACCAATGCGGACAACTGGGAGGCTCCGGTACGGGTAGTCAGAAAGGATGGAAGTGCCCTGTACAGTGAGGGAATTACACTGGATATGACTTACATAGAGGAGAACGGTGTTTCCTATGTAGTATGGGCAGAGCGCCGGATTAATCCTACATGGTCCTCTAATATTATGATTGCTACGATCGATCCGGAAAAACCATACCAGCTCACCAGCGATCCGGTAAGGCTATGCGCTCCGGATTATGGATGGGACAGAAATACCACACCGGTGGATGAAGGACCGTTTGCGATACGAAATAAAGACGGACAGCTTTTTATCACCTTTTCAGGAGCGGGAGTAAATCCTTCCTACTGTGTCGGTATGCTTGCCTGTACCAATGCCGATGATATGCTGAATCCGGACAGCTGGCAGAAGAGCAATTATCCTCTTCTTCTGTCGGAATCCGTACCCGGAGAATATGGTCCCGGGCACAACTCTTATTACGTGAATGAGGACGGCAATTATGTAAATGTATACCATGCACTTCCCCAGAACAGCGGAGGAAAACGCCATGCGGGCATCCGTGAAGTTTACTGGTCTGTAGACGGAACGCCTGTGCTGGATATGACCGCAGATGAGGCCGTGCTTCCGGAGAACAAAGAAGTTTCTGTAGAGGTAGTTGTGGAAGGCGAGCCTGTCGTTGACGAAAAGGAATTGATTCTGAACTATGATTTTTCAAGCGTGGAAGGCAATATCGTCAAGGATATGTCCGGAAAAGGAAATGACGGAGAGATTAAAGGAAAAGGGGCCGCGGTTGAAAATGGAACGATGACACTTCCCGGAGGGGCAGCAGGAAGCAGTGCCGGATATGTACAGCTTCCTACCGGTATGTTCGACAACCAGGATACTCTGACAATTTCAGTATGGCTGAAAAATCAGACCGGAAAGGGAAATTATGCTGCTATGTTCTTCGGAACAACAGAGAGCCTTCCTCTCCAGTATTGGCTGCTGAACCCCTGCAATCCAAGCGGAAGAATGAAATCCGTAGTAACCAACAGTGTGAATGCCGGCCAGCCATATATGACAGAGTATGGATTCTCTCCAACGGATGGAAAGAATGGTGTAAACGGTCCTGTGACGGATGACTCCTGGGGCCTCTATACAACAGTAATCCAGCCTGGATTTATCACCGCATATTTTAACGGTGAAAAAGTTGGCTCTGTGAAAACAGCGAGAAATGTAAGTGATTTTGGGGAGGAACTGGTAGCTTATATTGGACGTTCTTCCTATAATGACATGTTTTACAAAGGCCAGGTGCGCAACGTTAAGGTTTCTGCTGATGTCTGGACTCAGGATGATATAAGCAAGGAATACGGAAAAGGTCTGGCGGAACTGGACGCACTGACACTTCAGATGGACAAGACCACGGTTGTGGATGACATTGCGCTTATTACAGAGGGTGCATACGGTTCCACGATTTCATGGGCTTCTTCGGATGAAAATGTGATCGCTAAGGACGGAACAGTAACCCGCCCTGCCAAAGGGAAAGGCGATGCCAAGATCACTTTGACAGCAACGGTTACTAATCTGGAACAGAGTGTAACAAAAGAATTTGTCATTACAGTATTAGAAAATGATCCTTCCAAGGATCTGATGCTAAAAGCACAAGAAATTGATCTGAATACGTACTTTGTAACCTCTAATGTGAAACTTCCCGCAGACATTGACGGCATCCCTATCACATGGAGCTCCAGCAGCGAGCTTATTAAAAAGGACGGGACGGTTACCAGGCCAGAGGCAGGAAAAGGCAGCCAGGAAGTTACTCTTACCGCAACCCTGACCCAGAATCAGGCAAGTGCAAAGAGGGAGTTCAAGCTGGTAGTTGTAGAGAAGTACAGCT
This sequence comes from Lactonifactor sp. BIOML-A5, assembly GCF_009677585.1. Taxonomy (GTDB): domain Bacteria; phylum Bacillota; class Clostridia; order Lachnospirales; family Lachnospiraceae; genus Lactonifactor. The sequence goes on from NZ_WKYV01000012.1 coordinate 15,924, forward strand.
CCCTGCTCACCTATGTGACAACAGGAAATACCCAGCGGTCTGACGCGTTGTTCCTGGCAGCTTTGAAGGATGGAACGTATGAGGCATTAAATAACGGGAAAGCCATTTTGTATGGAAACGGCGGTACCCAGATGGGGTCTCCAAGCTTGTTCAGAAAGGCAGACGGAACCTATGGATTAATTGCATCGGTCAACAACGACAGCAGTTCGGTGCTGATCTATGAGTCCGGGGATCTGATTAGCTTTACCAATGGGAAGCAGGCAGAGCTGGCACCCGGCAAGAAAGTGAAAAATCCGGTATGTATCTATGATGGATCAACAGAAACATATAAGATCTACTGGGATGGAAGCGATGGAAAATCCTATGTGACAGGTACCAAAGACTTTAATGTATTTGGTGAGACAAAAGAAGCGGCTAAACCGGACAGCTTATTTGGAATTACTCAGACTCTGCCGGGGAATGCAGTAAAAGGGGAGTCTAATGCTTTTGAGGTAACAAAGGCAGAATACGATGCAGTGACAAAGAAATACAGCAGAATTAAGAATACCGGAATCAGCTCTGTGGATGGGGTGACGGTAGAGAAAGGCGGAGATATTGAACTGCCCTCTAAGGTAACCGCTTCTTACAGTGACGGATCCTCAAAGGATATGGCTGTTGAATGGGATACCGGCAGTGTAAAACTGAATGAACCGGGTACTTATCAGGTGACAGGAGAAGTAGCCCAGACGGAATATTTCAATCCTCTTATTGAGGAGCGCGCAGATCCGTGTGTTACTTACGATGAAGAAAATGACTGCTACTATTTCACTGCTTCTTATCCAACCCGAAAAGTAAACGATCCGGAGGGATATGACAGGATTGTGCTGAGAACGGCAAAGACCATCAATGGATTAAAGGATGCGGAAGAGATCGTCATCTGGGATGAAAAAGATCATCCTCAGGGAAGATACATCTGGGCGCCGGAGATTCATAAGATTGGGGATACCTGGTGTGTGCTGTTTACCGCGAGCCTGGTGGAGAATAATGTATGGAATCTGAAGCCGCATATTATAACCTGTGAAGGTACGGCAGAAGGCGGAGTGATGAACCCTGACAATTGGGGGGAAGCGCAGAGAGTGGATCTGGTAGAAGGAGATCAGGACTATCAGGGATTGTCTATTGATATGACATACTTTGAGACAAACGGACAGAGCTACTATGCATGGTCCGAGAAACCGGGATCTGCAAATATTTACATTGCCACAGTAGATCCTTCCAATCCCAGCAAGCTAACCAGCAAAAAGGTTATGCTTTCCTCACCTGACTTTGCATGGGAATGGAACGCCGGACAGTATATTAACGAAGGTCCGGCAGTGATACAAAATGACGGTAAGGTTTATCTGTGCTTCTCAGGAGCTACCGTGGATGATAAGTACTGCGTAGGCATGCTGAGCGCAGACGCTTCTTCTGATCTTCTGGATCAGGAAAGCTGGACGAAGAATCCATACCCAATCTTTACAACCTCAGACTGTGAAGTGTTCGGCAATGATGAACTGGGCAATACACAGGTAGGACCTGGCCACAATTCCTTTACCGTGGATCAGGCAGGAAATCCTGTTATTGTATATCATGCCCGTACCAAAGGGCAGAAGTTAGGCCCTGGAGACGGCGGATTAGATGATCCGGGACGTCATGCGAGAGCAAAATCAGTTAACTTTGCGGCAGACGGGACACCGGTACTCTATATGACAGCAGAGGAAGAGCTTGCACCAGAAAACCGTACCATTACAACAACAGTAACGGTAAGTGGTGACGTGGAAGAACCGGTAGAAATCAAGATAACACCCGCAGAGGCAGTGATACCCGCAGAGAGCAGTCTGCCTCTGACCGCGGCAGGTAATTATGAAGGAGAACTCACATGGAGTTCCTCAAACAGCAGAATTGCTGTAGTGGATCAGAACGGTGTGGTTACCGGTGTGAGAGTGGGAACCGCAACTGTCACAGCAGAGGACAGCAAGGGAAATCAGGGTAGTGCAAAGATTACCGTGACGAAAAAGCTGCAGCCTCACTGGGTGGCAGAGAATGGCAAGTGGAAATACAGCAACGGTGACGGCACATATGCTGAGAACTGCTGGAGACAGATCCGTGGCCAGTGGTACCATTTTGATGGAGAAGGATATATGCAGACCGGCTGGATCCTGGACGGCGGCAAGTGGTATTATCTTAACAGGGATGGCATCATGGAAACTGGCTGGATCCTGGACGGCAGCAAGTGGTATTATCTGAGAGAGAATGGTGTGATGGCAACGGGCTGGCTGTCAGAAGGGAATACCTGGTACTATCTGAAGGCCAACGGAGCAATGGCGACGGGCTGGCTGCTGGACGGAAAGACCTGGTACTATCTGAAAGCTAACGGAGCGATGGCGACGGGCTGGCTGCTGGACGGAAAGACCTGGTACTATCTGAAGAGCAGCGGGGCTATGGCTACGGGCTGGCTGCTGGACGGAAAAACCTGGTACTACTTGAACAGCAACGGCTCAATGGCTACCGGCTGGATTCAGGTCAGCGGAAAATGGTATTACTTAAAAGATAACGGAGCAATGGCTGCAAATACCTGGATTGGCAAGTATTATGTGAATAGTTCAGGCGTATGGACTAAGACAAAATAGCCTAGCTGAATAATGAAGAAGAGATTCCCCCATAGGGCAGGCATATGCCTGCTGTATGGGGGAATTTGTATAAATTTTAACCCCCGGGGAGGCTTGAGAAACATCTTGCGGTGTAGTATCCTTAAACCAGCCAGGATAACAGAGAGAAAATAGAATTCACTGGCGGGGGACCATGGGGCGATGGTACCCCGCTGCCTCCACCAAAAAGGATGAGTATACATGGAAGACAGAAAAGAGGATAAGATTACAGGATATGACAAAGCCATCGTTCATCGGTTATCTAAGGTCATCGGCCACATGAAGTCTATACGCACTATGGTTGAAACGGGGAGAGACTGCAGTGAGGTCCTCATTCAGCTTTCTGCAGTAAAGTCAGCAGTGAATAATACCGGCAAGGAAATTTTAAAAACCTATATCACTCAGAGCGTAAGGAATGCTGTTGACGGAGAGGAACGGGACTCCATCCATAAATTGAATAAATCGATAGATAGTTTTATGAAGTAGAAGGGTTTAAGTAAATATTAAAAAAGGGTGCTTGGGAGCGAAGATATATTTGCTCTGAAGCATCCTTTTTTATGTGAGACGAAACAAAAAAACTTCTTTGTACGGATACCCGCTGGGGCATATCAGGCAGATGGGGCCGGCGCAGGTGAAAAGGTTAGATAACGGAACTGTGTTTCACTTATTAATGAAAAAAATATACAATCAATATCTTGACACATGTAATATGTTTTCAATGGATTCCAGTTAATACCAGCAATAAATGAAATATTCTTTGTAAAAATGCACAAAAAAATAATTGCAACTTGAAAACTATTTACAAAATAAAATAAAACTATTGAAAAATATTTTCATTTGTGATATAGTCTTTATAAATAAAAACGAAGTAAAAGTAAGGAAATAGTAAGGCTTAGATATGTCACAGTTTGTGTTTCTAACAAAAGTGAAATTCCACGGGAGGGATAAGAATGAGCGTAATAGAAACCGTGACCGGACAGTCAGATGTAAGAGATGCAGGGCACTGCCAGCCGCATGAGCATGTGTACATCACGCAGACCCCGGCACTGCTTACAAATCCGGAATTGCGGATCAACAATCTGGCTGCGTCCATAAACGAACTAAAGCTTTATAAAGAGGCGGGAGGGAACACTTTAGTAGATGCAAACCCACTTGCCACGGGAAGGGATGCCCTTGCCCTGAAAACAGCCTCAGAGGTTTCCGGAGTACAGATCATTGCGTGTACAGGCTATCATATCCCTGTGTTTTATACTAAGGACCACTGGATATGGGATACTCCGGAAGAAAAACTAGAGGATATATTCGTAAGGGAATTAACAGAGGGAATGTTTCTGGGCGGATGCTATGGCTGGCCTTCTTACCAGACAGATATTAAAGCCGGTCTTGTAAAGGCAATGCTGACACAAGAAGGGGTAAGAGGAAGAACCAGAGTCCTTTTAAGGGCGGCAGGTCGTGCGGCAGCAAGAACAGGAACTTCTCTCATGCTCCACACAGAGTATGGGAAAGGCGCTCTGGAGGCTATACAGTATTTGAATGATCTGGGACTTGCACCGGAACGGATTCTTATATGCCATGCAGACAGGCAGGTAAAGGATCTGGACATACATGAAAAGATAGCTTCAACCGGAGTGTTTATGGAATATGATACCATAACCCTATTTGAATTTCATGATAACGAAACGGAAATCCGGATGCTTAAACACATGGTGGGCAGGGGCTTTTTAGACCAGATATTGATTTCCACAGATCCCACTGCAGATCGGCTGAAATCATACGGCGGCAGATATGGAATGGACTATATTCTAAAGACATTTATTCCCAGATTAAAGGAATGTGGCTTTACGGAGGAGGAAATACGCCGGATTACACGGGAAAATCCGGGGAGAGCCCTTGGAAGACAACGAGTTAACTTAGTATTAACTAATTAAAAAGTATATGGAGGAAAAGCTATGAAGAGAAAGGTTGCATTTTTGTTATGCGCAGTGCTGACAGTGTCAGCTGTTTTTACCGGATGTGGAAGTTCAAATGGAGATTCAGAGGGAGACAGTAAGAGCGCATCAAAAGAATCCGGAGGTACGAAATGGGCATCCACGGATGAGACATTTAATCCCCTCGAAGAGGAGGATGCCATTACTTTTGAAGAGCTAAGGGAAAAAGCGGGAGATATTGCGGCATCAGACAAAGAATTCAGTTTTGCGGGAAATGTAAAAGCGTTTGAAAATGTAGTGTGGCAGGAAATAGCTAACGGGTATGAAGGATTTGCAAAGGACGCAGAAACGGCAGGCAGGAAGCTTACAGTAGACACCACATCCCCTATGGGAGAGGATGATGAAGAAGGGCAGCTCTCTATCCTGAAGGATCAAGTGAGGCAGGGTGTGAATGCTGTGCTTTTATCACCTATTTCTGACGCTAACTGCCTTCCGGGGATCGAGGCGGCCCATGATGCGGATATCCCGGTATTTGCAGTGAATAATGAATTTAATGGCGCAGACATGTTTGTGGGACCCAATTCCCTGGAACAGGGACAGATCGCGGCAGAATGGGTAAACGAGAAAATAGGCGGAAAAGGAGAAGTCGCAATCGTCATGGGGATGGCGAAAACAGGTGTGACGAGAAACAGAACGGAAGGATTTGAAGGCTGGTTTAAAGAGAACAATAAGGACGTCGAGGTTGTTGCCAAGCAAAATGCTGACTGGGACCGCTCCAAGGCAAAGGATGTAGCGGCTACCTTTCTGAAGACATACCCAGAGCTGAAAGCAATTTTCTGCAATAATGATGTCATGGCCCTTGGGGTCGTTGAAGCGGTGAAAGAGGCAAATCTGGAGCTGAATAAGGATATCTATGTAGTTGGGTGCGACGGACAGTCAGAAGCATACGACTCCATCCGTGCGGGAGAGATGGCAGCGACAATTGATTCTTTCCCATACTATGAGGGATATATGGCAGCTGAAGTTTGTTATCGCTGGATGATCGGACAAGATGTGCCGCGTGTTGTATTTACACCCAGTAAGATGCTGGATTCTGAGAATGTAGATAACACAGCAGAAGAAAATCTGGGATGGGAAAATCCGGTATTTGAATAAAAGGGGCTGGCTGTCTGCCGGTGCTGTTATGCCCGGCAGGGCTGCCTTTGGCTGCATCTTCCAGAGGCGGCCGAATCAGAAAGGAGCAGTGTTTTGTGAGTGATACGATGATTCGTTTTGATAATATACAGAAAAGGTTTCCCGGGGTTTATGCTTTAAAAGGAGTGTCATTCTCGGTAAAAAAAGGGGAGGTACATGCACTTCTCGGGGAAAACGGAGCAGGAAAATCGACACTGCTGAATATTCTCCACGGTGTCTTTACTGCTACAGACGGAGACGTTTATATAGGGGAAGAGAAAGTGAACTTTGAGACCCCTGTCGAGGCGCTGAAGTATGGAATTGCAAAGGTACATCAGGAGATACATATGGTAGAATGTCTGTCCGTAGGACAGAATATCGCACTGGGGTTTGAAATGCAGAAGCACGGGATGCTGGATTATCAGGACATTTACAGAAAAACAGATGAAATACTAAAACAGCTGGGCTGCAGGTTCAAAAGTAAAGACAGCATCAGCGGGCTGAGTGTGGGGGAACTCCAGATGATAGCCATAGCCAAATCGCTTTATCATAATGCAAAGATTATATCGTTTGATGAGCCTACGGCATCTCTTTCTAATGCAGAGACAGAGAAATTGTTTGCAATTATTGAAGACTTAAAGAAAAAAGGAATTACAATACTGTATATCAGCCATAAACTGGATGAGATCTTCCGCATTGCCGATCGGGCAACGATCCTGCGGGATGGGACTTATATCATGACAACAAAGGTTGCGGACATCACAAAGGAAGAATTGATTAAAAATATGGTTGGGCGTGATGTTTCCAGCTATGCTGTACGACTGAAACCATCCTGTGTGCAGGAGGAGGTTGTGCTGGATGTTCGGAAACTCTGTGGGAATGGTTTCAGTGATATCAGCTTCGTACTTCACAAAGGCGAAATCCTTGGCGTTTCAGGCCTGGTGGGCGCCAAACGCACGGAAGTCATGAGGGCTGTTTTCGGAATAGATAAAAAAATAAGCGGGGAGGTTTTCGTACATGGGAAACCGACAGATATAAAATCTCCTCAGGATGCACTTAAAAATGGAATTGGCCTGATATCGGAAAATAGAAAGAGTGAGGGTTTTGTCCCTGTTATGAGCAATGCCATGAATATGGGGCTGGCAGCCCTTCCTTCTTTTTATAAGGGGATCGGTTTAGATAAACAACTTATTTATAAGAGCTTTGAAACCTATGGTAATAAGGTACAGCTCAACATTATGGACCCGGAGCATCTGACACAGAATTTGTCAGGCGGAAATCAGCAGAAGGTAATCCTGGCAAAATGGCTGGCAACAAGTGTAGATATCCTTATTTTCGATGAGCCGACCAAGGGAGTGGATGTGGGTGCAAAGGCTGAGATATATGCTTTGATGGAAGAATTTGTGGCGGAAGGAAAATCGATTATTATGATTTCTTCGGAGCTTCCTGAGGTCATTGGGATGAGTGACAGAATTATTGTATTAAAGGAAGGGCGCATGTCGGCTCAGGTAAACAGGGACGAGTTCAGTGAAACTGTATTGCTGGGACATGCGATAGGTGAGTAGTGAGATGGAAAAGTTGAGAAAAGTCATGAAGTCATATACGCGGGAATTATCCACTTTGCTGGCACTTATGATTATTATTGTGATATTTTCTGCCATAGCTCCAAGATATCTAGAGATCAGCAACTTGATGGATATTGTGGAGCAGGGGACGGTAAACGGATTTCTTGCAATCGGTGTTACCTGCGCTATTATCACGGGAGGCATTGACCTGTCGGTGGGTTCTGCCATGGCGGTCAGTATTGTCACATGCGGCAGGCTTGCCGTGGCGGGAGTACCGCCTCTGGCTGTTGTAGTCATAGGCCTGGGGCTCGGGGCATTAATCGGAACAATCAACGGTCTGCTTGTCACAAAAATGAAATTGCAGCCATTTATTGCCACAATGGGAACAAACAGTGTTCTCAGGGGAATTGCCTACTTAATTACCGGTGGCTGGCCAGTGCTGAATATTCCGAAGGAATTCCGTCAGATATTCCAGTATTCGATAGTGCCGAATCTGAGAATGTCAATGATCGTACTTGTGCTGATGGCAGTGGTATATTCATTTATTCTCAAGAAAAGAAAAACTGGTGTGTACATATATGCAATTGGGTCAAATGAAGAGGCAACGAAGCTTTCCGGTGTGAACACAGATAAATTTAAGATTATGGCATACATGCTATGCAGTATGGGCGCGGCAATGGCCGGTATGGTAACGCTTGCCCGGCTGGGAACAGGGGAGCCTACAGGCGGCGAGGGATACGAACTGAATGCAATCGCGGCTGCGGCAATCGGAGGCACCAGTCTGGCAGGAGGAAAGGGAAGCATACTGGGGACAGTTCTGGGTGCTCTGATTCTCTCGGCACTTAAAATCGGACTGGTAGTGGTAGGCATGGACACCTTCTATCAGTATATTGCAACCGGATTGATTATTATCGTAGCTGTATATCTTGAAGTTGTACAGCAGAAAGTTTCGGGAATTTTTTCAAAGAAAAAGAAAGCTGCACAAAGAGCTTAAATAAAGAAAGGGTGTGACTGATGAGTCGCACCTTTTTTTCTGACACCAAGATCTTGTTCTGCGGTGTGCTGAATTGGGAAGGCGGACACCCCCGGATGGGGATAGGGACAGGAAAAAAGGTCCCCAAAAGCCCCGGAAAAAGCGTCAGAAAAAAAGTGTATTTATCACCCATAGGGGGGCTTGCAAAGAAAAATACCAGGATTTATGCTGTGCATATGCCAATTGTGAAATAGACGGCACAGGACTGGCAATACGCAAGGAGGAGACTATGGGACTGGATCATGTAATAAAGGTAATTGGTGACTATTGGGATGAACATTCTTCTGAATTTGATAAGGAGCATGACACGGAAGACAGCAAGGCGTGGGAAACCACTTTATCAGAGCTTATAGGAAAGGATACCAATAAAAGTATAGTGGATTTGGGAACTGGAACAGGATTTCTGGCAAATATGACTGCCCGGCTGGGCTATCCCACCGTGGGCATAGACCTGTCCAGGGAGATGATGAAATATGCTGTCCGTCATGGAAAGAAATGCGGTTCCCCGGCTGTGTACATGGAGGGAAGTGCACTGGAACTGCCGTTTATGGAAGATTCTGTGGATTACATAATAAACGCGCGTCTGCTCTGGACTCTGATAGAGCCCAAAAAGGCCCTGAAAGAGTGGTGCCGGGTAATCCGTCCGGGAGGAAAGGTAATGTGTTTTAACCGGATGCAGGATGGAGTTGGACTCACTGTCTGGAAAGATAATATTTATCAGGACAGGGAAACAGACCGCAGTCTGGAAATAATGAGTGCCGGGATGGAGGAGCTGCGGGAATTGGTGGAGAACAGCGGTTTTGCAGAAGTAGAAATCAGAAAGCTGCCGGGGCTTACAAGACCTGGATACAACTATGAGCCGTGGTTTGTGCTTATGGGGACTAAGCATTGAGTGGAGACTTGAAAGAATAATCTAAGAATTCAGGAGGAGTTTATGAATTACAAAGGAATAACAAAGGTGTTGGCAGCAGGGCTGTGCATAGCTATGCTGGCAGGATGCGGTGACAACAAATCAACAGAACCGAAAACTGACACAGATGCTTCCCGGGAGACAGGTAAGGAAGAGGCCAAAGACAGTGCTTCGGATAAGAAGGTGCTTCGCCTGGCATTTCCTTCCACCATTACGTCTCTCGACGTAATGGATGGAGACGGCGCTACTATGCTGAAAGAAGTAGCGGGTGTCATTGAGACTTTAGTGAACGTAGATTCTAATTTTGAGCTTCAGCCCTCTCTTGCCACAGAGTGGGAGCGCACAGGAGATAAGACCTGGGTATTCAAATTGAGGGATGATGTTACATTTCATGACGGAACCTCATTTAATGCGGAAGCAGTTAAATGGTGTCTGGACAGAAGTTTGAAGGATAACGAGTCTCTCAGACAAACAACAGGGATTGACACCGTGGAGGTTATAGACGACTATACAGTGCAGTTTGCTATGATTGAGCCTACCGGTGAACTTCCGGAGGCATTTACGAATGTAGGTACGGCCATTGTAGCAAAATCATCTGTAAACGATGCAGGAGAATTCGTGACAGCCGTAGGAACCGGGTATTTTAAACAGGAGAGCTTTGATGTTGGTTCCGGTACATTTACCTGTGTCCCTTATGACGGATATTATAAAGACGTCAAAACCAATGTAACAGAACGAAAGATAGTGAGCATAGCGGATGCCAGCACCCGCTCTCTCTCTGCCCAGAATCATGAGATAGATGTCGCCACAGATGTTCCCTTCAGTGATTTGGAGACGCTGAAGGATGCGGATGGGATACAGGTGCAGCAGTTTAACACCGCCAGGACCTATTTTTATTCCTATAATGTGAATAAAGAGTATCTGAAAGATGCAAATGTGAGGAAAGCTTTGATCTATGCCATCAACAGAGATGAGTTGGTGAAAGACGTATTGCTGGGAGTAGGCGCAGTACCAGAGGGTATATTTATCAAAGATATGCCATGGGCCAACATAGAAGTAGACAATTATGATTACGATGCTGAGAAAGCAAAAGCTATGCTGGAGGCAGCAGGGTATAAGGACAGTGACGGAGACGGAATCCTGGATAAAAATGGGGAAAAACTGTCGCTGAATATAGTAACTGGTTCCCGCCGCCCGGGAAACGCGCTGATTGCCCAGGCAACCCAGGGATATTTTGAGAACATCGGGGTTGAGGCTGCCGTAGAGGTGCTGGACGGAAATGCATACAATGAAGTGATTGAAAAGGGCAGCTTTGATCTCTGTCTGAATTCAGCGGCAACTGGCTATGTGCCATCTGCTTCCTACTACCTGGAAACCTATTATCATTCCAAAAGCAGCAATGGGAAGAACATCGGATACTCTAATCCGGAACTTGACAGGCTGATAGAACAGTGCAAGGCTGCCGACAGAGGAGAGGAAAAAAATGAGCTGAGCAGGAAAGCCCAGGCAATCGCTCAGGAAGATGCAGTTGTCTACACGGTAGCAGACTATGGTGCGGTTTTTGTACTTTCGGATGCGGTTGAGAACTTCTCGTACAGCGCTGCGGTGCATGATTTTATCGTTCCGAATGAAGTTAGTTTAAAATAGATAGTAAAAGGGGGCTGATAAAAAGCTCCCTTCTTTATTATAAAGAACAGGAGGAACACAATGGCAAAATACATAGTAAAAAGATTGGGCGTTGTATTTATCGTGCTGTGGCTGGTATCTACTTTGACTTATTTTATGGTGCACATTACCCCGGGAGACACAGCGAAAGCAATTATTGTCTCCGTATACGGGGAAGATGCAGTATCAGAAGAGACCCTTGAGCGGGTAAGAGATAAATTTGATTTGAACAGGCTTGTATATGTGCAGTATCTGGAGTGGCTGAAGGATGTGGCGACAGGAAATCTGGGAACATCCTATCAATATGATAAACCAGTGCTTCAGATGCTGGCCGTCAGGGTTTTGAATACCATTGTGCTGGGGGGAGCGGCATTTCTTCTCTCTGTAATCATTGCACTGCCCATAGGAATACTCAGCGCCCTTCGTCATAATGGTATTCTGGATCATGGAGTCAGGGGATTTGTACTATTGACTTCCTCCTTCCCATCCTTTTGGATTGCACTGATTTTAATTATCATATTTTCTATTCGGCTGAAATTGCTGCCTGTAAGCGGAATGACAGGGGCGGCCAGCATCGTTTTGCCTGCTGTGACCTTATCTGTTGGTATGGTTGCAACAACAACCAGAATGATGCGGTCCAGTATGCTGGATGTACTGGGACAGGATTATATCACGGTGGCAAAACTCAAGGGATTAAAACCGGGGAAAATAGTATGGGGACATGCCATCCGCAATGCAATTCCCCCTATTGTAACCGTTCTAGGGTTACAGATTGGCCATATTCTTGGAGGCGCCGTTATTGTAGAAAATATTTTTTCCTGGCCGGGGATCGGCGCTTTGTTTATTGATGCGGTAAACGCTAAGGACTTGCCTATGATAGAAGGATGCGTCCTTTTGATTACTTTTGGATATGCCATAGTGAATGTAATTGTAGATATCATATATGCATGTATCGATCCCAGGGTGAGATATACGGGAGGAGAGAGAGCATGAGACAAATTCGGAGTTTTTTCAATATGCTGACCCGTAAAAATATAATTTTGATTTTAGGTATTATCATCACCGGATGTATGTTTGTGATCGTAATCTTCGCACCCTATCTGGAGATGTATGATCCTACAAAGATGTCTCTTGGAGATAAATTCATTCCTCCCTGCAGAGAACATTGGTTTGGTACCGACCATATGGGGAGAGATATTCTAAGCAGGGTCATTGAAGGATCCCGGGTATCTCTGACAACAGCTGTGGCAGTAGTGCTTGTAAGCGCAGCGCTGGGGACGGGAATCGGATTGGTATCAGGATTTTTCGGCGGTTTTATGGATATGATACTGATGAGGCTGGTAGATGTACTGCTGGCGTTTCCCACCATTGTATTTGCGCTGGCGATATCAACTCTGCTGGGTACAGGTCAGGGGAATCTGATTCTAGCGATCTGCTGTGTCCAGTGGGTGAGGTATGCAAGAATCGCAAGAGGTGAGGCAATTCTATTAAAGAATGCGGAATATATTGAGGCTGCAAAAGCCATAGGGAGCAGTAATCTGCAGTTGCTGGCAAAATACTTTTTCCCCAATGTTATTTCTAAAATCCTAATTATGGTTTCCCTGGATATTGGCAGTATTATCTTATATTGTGCGTCATTAAGCTTTTTGGGACTGGGGGCCCAGCCTCCTTCGCCGGACTGGGGGGTAATGATAAGCGACGGAAAGAATTATATGCAGTATGCTCCCTGGATGACACTGTTTCCGGGACTTGCTATTGCAGTCTCGGCCCTCGGATTTAATATGATGGGGGACGGTATCAGGGATCTGCTGGATCCCAGAATTAGAGAGTCAGTGCAGTCGGAGTGAGGAGGATGAAATGAAGGATTTATTACAGGTTAAGGATCTGAATGTAGGATTTCTGGTAGAGAAGAGAGAGGTTCAGGTACTGAGAAATGTTTCCTTTTCTATTGGAGAGGGAGAGATTCTGGGAGTAATCGGAGAGACCGGATGCGGAAAGTCTGTGACAGGAAGTGCGGTTCTCCGGCTGCTTCCCGAAAATGCCCTGGTAAAAGGCGAGATATTGTATAAAGGGAAAGAAATTTTATATATGGGGGAGGAAAACTACCGTGAACTCAGGGGAAAAGAGATTTCTGCAATTCCCCAAAGTCCCGGTACCTCTCTGAATCCTATGATGAGGGTTGGAAACCAGGTGGCTGAATGCATCACGGGAAAAGTAAAAAGAAAAAGCGTCCGTACTGCTGTATATGATATTTTCAGGCGTCTGCAGCTTCCCGGAAAGGACAGATGCTACGGAAATTACCCGTGGGAACTGAGCGGAGGTATGTGCCAGCGGGTGCTGATTGGCATGGGAATGATAACACATGCCCGTCTGCTGATTGTTGACGAGCCTACGAAAGCCATAGACTGGGCTCTCCGGAAAGAGGTTGCGGATATCCTGCTGAGGTTAAAACAGGAAATGGGGTGTGCTATGATGATGATTACCCATGATATTGGGGTGGCAAGTTATGTGGCAGATCGTGTGGCGGTCATGTACTGTGGTGAGATCGTAGAAGTAGGCAAAACAGAAGACATTCTGCATCATCCAATCCACCCATATACCAGAGGTCTTATCCGGGCTATGCCTGCCAATGGATTTGAGGTAATGGAAGGGTTCATGCCTTCTTTTTCAGAACTGCCCGAGGGATGTAAATTCTGTACAAGATGCAGGTACAGAGATGCAGTGTGCAGCCACTCTCAGGAGATGGAGGAGGCGGATACCGGACACTGGGTGAGATGCCGCCGCTGGGGAGAGATAATAAAAAGCAGGGAGGAACAGCTATGCTCTTAGAAGTAAACCACGTAAGCAAAGAGTACCGGTCAGGCGTCATCCGCACCCGGACAGTCCATGCGGTGCAGGATGTGTGCTTTGAAATGAAAAAGGGTGAGATTTTCGGACTGATCGGCGGAAGCGGCTGCGGCAAAACTACCATTACAAAAATGATCCTGGGATTATTAAAACCATCAGAGGGAAGCATTCTGTTTGAGGGCAGAGATCTTACAAAACTGAGGAAAAAAGAGTGGAAGGAGGTGCACAGAGACATCCAGGTTGTGTTCCAGCATCCCCAGATGACATTTAATCCAAGAGGGACCATCCGGTTCGCCTGTACCGAACCGGCGTCCAATTACGGTCTGGTGAAAACCAGGGGGGAGAGGGACCGTCTGGCGGAGGAATTAATGGAGCAGGTTGGACTCACCAGGGACCAGCTTAAGAAATATCCCCATGAAATCAGCGGAGGACAGGCTCAGAGACTCTCTATTATCAGAGCACTGTCACTAAATCCGAAATTATTAATCTGCGATGAACCTACATCGATGCTGGATGTGTCTGTACAGGCGCAGATTCTCAGTTTGCTGAAAAGCAAACACCGGGAACAGGGGCTTGCCATGCTGTTTATCTCTCATGATTTGGAGGTGGTACAGTCTTTTTGCAGCAGGGTGGCTGTGATGAATAACGGAAAGATCGTTGAATCAGGGGCTGTAAAGGATGTGTTTTCTAATCCGCAGCATGTATATACAAAGAAACTGCTGCGATCTTATATGCACTGTTAAATACGCCGTAAGAGTGTGAGTCAGAACTTGGAAATGGGCTGCCGGTGAGGGAAGGCATTGGCTGATTAGTAAAATAGATTTTCCCTTGTGTATTCTGCCGGATCCCATTATAATGAAGAATAGTACGATTAATTGAAAGAAGGTGAAGCTGTGGTTGAATTAGATCAATTCAAATATACATTGAATACGTACGCAGAACCATTAGTGGAAGTGGGGGATTCACTTTGACTTGGCTAACAAGGAAAAGCGGATTCAGGAATTAGAAAGAGAAATGGAAGCTCCCGGCTTCTGGGATGACACAGAGCGCTCCCAGAAGATGATGAAGGAATTAAAGGGAATGAAAGATGATATGGACACGTATCATCGTCTGAAAACCCAAATGGAAGACATGGAACTGATGATCGAGATGGGATATGAGGAAAATGATCCCGCGGTTATCCCGGAGATTCAGGAAATGCTGGAAGAGTTCACAAGGGATTTTGAAGATATTCGGATTAAGATTCTTCTGTCAGGGGAGTATGATAAGAATGATGCCATTGTAACGCTCCATGCAGGTGCAGGGGGAACCGAGTCCTGTGACTGGGCCGGCATGCTGTACCGGATGTATGGAAAATGGGCAGATAAGCATGGATTTACTACAGAGGTCATTGACTATCTGGACGGCGATGAGGCCGGGATTAAGTCGGTAACCTTTGAGGTAAGAGGGATCAATGCCTATGGATATCTGAAATCGGAAAAAGGGGTCCACCGACTGGTACGGATCTCTCCTTTTAATGCAGCGGGGAAACGCCAGACGTCTTTCGTGTCCTGCGATGTGATGCCGGACATTGATGAAGATATTGATATTGAGATTCGTGACGAGGATCTAAGAATCGACACCTACCGATCCAGCGGCGCCGGAGGACAGCATATTAATAAGACGTCTTCGGCCATCCGGATCACCCATCTGCCTACCAATATTGTAGTGCAGTGTCAGAATGAGCGCTCCCAGCATATGAACAAAGATAAGGCCATGCAGATGTTAAAAGCAAAGCTCTATCTTTTAAAACAGCAGGAAAATGAAGAAAAGCTTTCCGGCATCAGAGGAGAGGTGTCAGAGATTGGCTGGGGAAATCAGATTCGTTCCTATGTGATGCAGCCGTATACTATGGTCAAGGATCACAGGACCAGCGCGGAAACAGGCAATGTGGATGCTGTTATGGACGGGGATCTGGATTTATTTATCAATGCATATCTCAAATGGATAACCCTTTCCAAAAAAGACTTGCAGAACTAAGCAGTTTATGCTAATATCTTTTGTGGAAAAACAAATGTATTTCGTGAACGAACAAGGTGATAGACATGTCTGAAAAAAGTAAGTACTTTGTAATAAAAGAGAAGGCTGTGCCGGAGGTACTGGCAAAGGTGGTAGAGGCTAAGCGGCTGCTGGATTCCAAAAAGGGGATGACTGTGCAGGAAGCTACAGAGCAGGTTGGAATCAGCAGAAGCTCTTTTTATAAATACAAGGATGATATTTTCCCCTTTCATGAGAATGCCAGAGGTAAGACCATTACCTTCATTATTCAGATGGATGATGAACCCGGTCTGCTCTCTGAAGTGCTGCAGGCCATTGCCGAGAATCACGGAAATATTCTGACGATACATCAGAGTATCCCCATCAATGGAATTGCCAGTCTGACGTTAAGTGTGGATATTCTCCCCAACAGGGGAGACGCGGAAGCTATGGTGGATGATATCGAAGCATGTCAGGGTGTACATTATTTAAAAATACTAGGCAGGGAGTGAAAAAACGATGATTAATATCGCAGTGTTAGGGTATGGAACGGTTGGTTCCGGAGTTGTGGAGGTTATCAGGACGAACCACACCAGTATTAATAAAAAAGCCGGTGAGTATATTAATATTAAATATGTTCTGGATTTGAGAGACTTTCCGGGGGATCCGGTGGAGGAAGTTCTGGTACATGATTTTGAGACTATTATAAACGATCCGGAGATACAAATCGTAGTAGAAGTTATGGGCGGAGTGGAACCGGCATATACCTTTACAAAAAGGGCGCTGGAAGCCGGTAAGAGCGTATGTACTTCCAATAAAGAGTTAGTGGCAAAGCATGGGGTAGAGCTCCTTGCGATAGCGAAAGAAAGGGATATCAATTATCTCTTTGAGGCAAGCTGCGGCGGCGGAATTCCTATCATACGTCCCCTGAATTCTTCTTTAACAGCGGACGAAATAGATGAGATCACTGGTATCTTAAACGGTACTACAAACTATATCTTGTCCCAGATGGCAGAAAATGGGTCTGATTTTGATGAAGTATTAAAGGATGCCCAGGACAAGGGATACGCAGAGCGCAACCCTGAGGCGGATGTGGAAGGCTATGATGCCTGCCGTAAGATTGCTATTCTTTCTTCTCTGGCCTTCGGGGATCATGTGGACTATGAGGATATTTATACAGAAGGTATTACTAAGATAACAGCTACAGATATCAAGTATGCCAAGGTTATGGGCACCAGCATTAAGCTGCTGGCCACCAGCAAAAAGGTGGGAGACAAGTTCTATGCCATGGTATCTCCTGTTATGATTGACCGCAAAAGTCCGCTTTACAGTGTGAATGATGTATTTAATGCTATTTTTGTGCACGGCAATGTGCTGGGAGATGCCATGTTCTATGGCAGCGGCGCCGGCAAACTTCCCACTGCCAGTGCAGTGGTGGCGGATGTGG
This sequence comes from Lactonifactor sp. BIOML-A5, assembly GCF_009677585.1. Taxonomy (GTDB): domain Bacteria; phylum Bacillota; class Clostridia; order Lachnospirales; family Lachnospiraceae; genus Lactonifactor. Next base: position 33,174 of record NZ_WKYV01000012.1, read on the forward strand.
TAGACTGTGCAAAGCATCTTCACAGAAATATTATGATGAGCTGGAGCAGCAAGAAGTTAGATCTTATGGATGTGGAAGAAGTAAAGAACCGTTTCTTTGTCCGGGTGAAAGGAAGCATGACCGGTGATATCTCTAAGGTGGAAGAAGTATTCGGAAATGTACAGCCCTATGGAGTGGCAGATGTGGCAGATGAGTTCGGATTCCTGACGGAAGAGATGACAGAGAAAGAGTTCAGGGAGAAAGCTGCCCGCGTGGAAGGCGTGATCAGCAGAATCAGAGCAAGAGTATAGGAGTAAAATCATGAAATATATAGTGGTGTTAGGCGATGGTATGGCCGATGAACCATTGGAGGCGCTCGGCCTTAAAACGCCGCTGGAGTATGCCGACACGAAAGCCATGGACGCAATGTCAAAAAAGGCTGAGATCGGCCTGGTACATACCATACCGGAAGGGATGACTCCCGGCAGTGATACGGCAAATCTTTCCGTGCTGGGTTATGATCCCAAGATCTATTATTCCGGCCGTTCTCCCCTGGAGGCACTTAGCATCGGTGTGGATATGAAGCCCGATGATGTGGCTCTTAGATGTAATATTGTAACCATAACCGAAGAGGATAAGCCCTATGAGGAGCAGAGAATTATGGATCACAGCTCCGGGGAAATCAGTACCGCGGATGCTAAAATCCTGCTGGAGGCTGTAACCAGCGAGCTTTCAGATGAGATTTACCAATTTTATCTGGGAACCAGCTACCGTCACTGTCTGATCTGGGCTAAGGGAAGCGTGGTGCCTCTGACCCCTCCCCATGATGTACTGACCCAAGTGATAGGGCAGTATCTTCCTCAGGACGAGAAGCTTCGCTACATGCAGAAGAGGAGCTATGAGATTTTAAAGGACCATCCAGTGAATCTGGAACGAAAGGCGAAAGGATTGAACCCTGCTAATAGTTTCTGGTTCTGGGGCGCAGGCACCCGTCCGGCCTTGTCGTCTTTTGAGGATAAATACCACAAAAAGGGTGTTATGATTTCCGCGGTTGATCTGCTAAAGGGTATTGCGGCAGGAGCGGGTATGCATAATATATCGGTAGAGGGCGCCAACGGAGGGCTTCATACTAATTACGAAGGGAAGGCCCAGGCAGCAGTGGATGCACTGACAAAGGACGGATATGATTTTGCATATATCCATGTGGAGGCACCCGATGAGATGGGGCACCAGGGAAGTGTAGAGAGAAAGGTACAGGCTATTGAATATCTGGACAAGAGAGTGATTCAGTATGTGAAAGATCGTATGGATGCTTCAGGGGAAGACTATCGTATGATGGTACTTCCGGATCATCCCACTCCAATCTGTGTGAGAACTCATACAGGGAATCCAGTGCCGTATATGCTCTATGACAGTACAAAGCTTCAGGATAATGCCTGGAACTACAATGAAAAAGAAGCCGGAGCCAGCGGCAATGTTATTGCCCACGGCTATGAGCTGATGGATTATTTGTTTGCCAGATAAATAGGGTGAAAAGATATACCTGGCTGCGATTTGCCGAGAGTAAATGCAGCCAGGTTTTTTGCAGATATTCATAATTGGAGGTAACTATGCTGATTGTTAAAAAGTTCGGAGGGACCTCGGTTGCTGACAAAGAGAGGATTTTTCATGTGGCAGGCCGGTGTGCCGAAGAGTATAAAAAGGGAAATGACGTTGTTGTAGTGCTTTCGGCCATGGGAAAATATACGGATGAATTGATTGAAAAGGCCAAAGACATCAATCCCAATCCACCCAAAAGAGAGATGGATATGCTGTTTACCATCGGTGAACAAATGTCTGTGTCTCTCATGGCAATGGCTATGAACCAGCTGGGGGTTCCGGCGGTGTCTCTCAACGCCTTTCAGGTTCCAATGTATACCACCAGCAATTACGGCAGCGCCAGGCTGAAAAGAATTGACAGCGATCGCATCCGCAATGAGTTGGAAAACAGGCGAATTGTTATTGTCACCGGCTTTCAGGGAGTCAACAAATACAATGATTATACCACTCTGGGCAGAGGGGGTTCGGATACCACAGCAGTTGCACTGGCAGCGGTACTCCACGCAGATGCCTGTGAGATTTATACAGACGTAGACGGAGTTTACACGGCAGATCCCCGAATAGTAAAGACAGCCAGGAAAATGGCAGAGATCACTTATGACGAGATGCTGGATCTGGCCACTCTTGGAGCTGGGGTACTGCACAACCGATCCGTGGAAATGGCAAAGAAATACGGCGTGCCTCTGGTGGTACGCTCCAGTCTGAATGACTCAGAGGGTACTGTGATTAAGGAGGAAGTAAAAGTGGAACGAATGCTCATCACCGGGGTGGCCCTGGATAAAAATGCAGACCGGATCTCAGTTATCGGCTTAAAAGACGAACCGGGAATCGCATTTAAATTATTTGATACACTGGCAAAAAAGAACATCAATGTAGATGTAATTCTTCAATCCATTGGCAGGAACAATACAAAAGATATCTCCTTTACCGTAGCGGATACCGATCTGGAAGAGGCAGTGCAGGCAATCCGTGAATCCGGAAGATTTGCTTATGATGAAGTAAAATATAAGACAGATATTGCAAAGCTCTCCGTAGTTGGTGCCGGGATGATGTCCAATCCCGGGGTGGCGGCAAAAATGTTTGAGAGCCTGTATAATGAGGGAATTAACATTAATATGATTTCCACCTCAGAGATACGTGTAACCGTACTCATTGAAGAAAAAGATGCAGAGAAAGCTATGAATGCAGTACATGATGCCTTTGGGCTTGCCGAATAAGGGACAGGCCGGTCTGATTTTGGGACGTGTTCTTTCTAGAAAGAACACGTCCCAAAATCACTTCAAAAAAGCCGCTCATCAAATGAGCAGCTTTTTTATTTTATACAATTATCCAATATTGTTATAATTTCCATAATTGTTTTCATATTCAGAATGTACCTCCTGAACCGGTTCGTCAAGTTCTCCTGTCACATCCAGGTAGAAAAAGACCTGGGTTGCCGTCATGTAGGGTACTACCCATAAAAGCCCAATGTAGCAGGAAAATACAGATAATACCAGCATTCCCAGAAAGCTTAGTTCAATGTACAGCAGGCGTCCTCTGTACCCTTTCAGCAGCCTTAAGCTTTCCTTCAGGGAGTCCAGAGCTCCTAGTTCCGGATTATCCAGAAGCATAGGAATAGAGAGGAAAAACAGCAATTTCACAAATAGATTCACCAGACCGCCTGCCAGTGTAGTTCCCAGCATAATCAGATTCAGGGAGAGGTTGGTCATCCGCTCCGGATGCTGATAGTAAGTCATCAAGGCAGCATACAGGGGAACCTGTACAATGAATCCCGGAATGGACTGCAAAAACGCAGAGATAATGATCCTATCCGGATGATGGGAAAAGGCATAGGCAATATCCCCTGCGCGAAATGGCTGGTTCCTGCACAGATTCAGGTGAAGCTTAAAAAAACCGGCGGAGAATACGGAGAGGATCAAGGAGATAACAATGGTAAATATCTGCTCCATCACCATGGTTGAAATGCTGTAGCCCCCAAAAAGTGCGGTAGACAGCATGTATAGGGAGACGGCGATTACCGCCAGCAGAAGAAAGCCGGCCATAGGTGTTCCGTATTTTCCATTCAGCGCCATTCTGGCTGATTGCTTCAATTGGGCGGATGTTCTTTTCATAGATGTTACGACCTTTCCTGTAGGATTAAATGTTCCATGTTATTATAGCAATAATATGCCAAATTAACAATATCACTTTCCAGTAAAAAAATATACAAAAATAAGAAAATAATTAAACTTTCCCTTTATAAAAAACAGACGGTATAAAAGCGGGTAAGATTTCCTACCTTTTTAAAATCATAGTCATAAGAGGACCTGACTGTATTTGTTAAAATGAAAGCAAAGTATCTCTTTTCAGGGACACTTCTGCCCGTCAGGACAGAGAAAAATCAAATAAGAACAGGAGGATGAAGATGAGGAAAAGGAAACTATCTACGAGCATTACCGCGTGGATACTCAGCGCAAGCATGCTGTTTTCCATGATCCCGCCTACGGTTGTAAGCGCGGATCCGGGAGGGAATGACAGTATCGTCAGAACGTTGGCGGCTTCTTATGACATGAGCCATGCAGAAGGTATGCTGACAGACACCAGCGGCAACGGGATGGATGCAGAGCTGGTAGGCTTTACGGACGACGACTTTGGATTCAACGAAGAAGATGGGACAGACGAGGTACTTAATTTTGCAGCTGACAAAAGCAAGTACGTGAAACTCCCAGCGGGGTTAATTACAGGTGAAAGCTTTTCCATTGAGGCAACGTTCAAAACCGGCACAGCCGCAGGACATTGGTTATGGTGCCTTGGTACGAAGGAGAACACATGGCCGAATGTGAATAATTACGTATTTTTAAACCCTATGCAGGATAACGGCACCATCCGCGGAGGTATGAAGGATGGGGCTACAGAATTGCTGTTCGGCAATATGCCTTCTTTGACACCGGATACTTACAGCACAGTGCGGATGGATTTTGACAGGGGCACCATGCAGCTGTATGTGGACGGCGCCAAGGTGGGAGACGATATCGCAAGCAATTATTCTATTCAGGATATCCTGAATGCGGGAACAAATGAGGGAGAAGATTTCTGCGGATATATCGGAAAATCACTTTATACACCAGATAAAGCATTTGCCGGAACTCTGACGGAGTTTAGCGTGTACTCTCCGGTTGAGAACCCGGACAGAGACACAGCGGAGGCTGATGTTAATGAGCTTACACTTCCTGAGGTAATTGAGGGAGATATAGAGCTTCCTGTGGCGGGAACAAACGGGAGTGTAATTACATGGACCTCAAACCGGGAAGATGTAATCAGCACAGACGGTACCGTTACCCGCCAGCCATTTGATACCAAGGTTCTGCTGACGGCAACCGCAGACTGTAACGGCACCACGGCAGAGCGTTCTTTTGAGGTGCTTGTAAAGGCCAGTGAGGACAAAGACGATAGAAATCTGGTGGCCTCTTATGATATGAGCCATCAGGGGGATGCACTGACAGATACCAGCGGGAATGGAATGGACGCCAGGCTTGTGGGTATGACAGATGCTGATTTTACAGAAGACAGCGGCCCAGTGCTGAACTTCACTGGTGATAAAAACAAATATGTGGAGCTTCCCAAGGGATTAATCCAGGGAGAAACATTTTCTGTTGAGGCGACCGTTAAGACCAGCAAGCAGGCAAACCACTGGCTGTGGTGTCTGGGAACAAAGGTCAGCGGAACCGGAAACAACTATGTGTTTGTGAATCCAATGCAGGGCGGCGGAGCCATTCGTGCCGGCATCAAGAGCGGATCAGAAAAGCTGCTTGCCCAGACGGCCAAGCTTACACCGGATACTTATGCTACCGTTCGTCTTGATTTTGAGAATGGAACCATGCGCCTTCTGGTGGATGGAGTGGAAGTGGTCAGTGGGATGGAAACGGGATACTCTATACAGAAGATACTCACAGACGGTACAAATGCAGAGGAAGACATCTGCGGATATATCGGAAAATCCCTGTATTCTGCAGATCCTGGATTTACCGGAGCTCTGAAAGGCTTTAAGGTATACTCTCCCACAATGGCTGAGGACAAGCTGGCAGCAGCTGATTTGGAAAAAATCTCTCTGCCGGACTCCGTGTATAAAGATCTGGACCTGCCCTCTGTTGGCGGCAACGGAAGCAGCATTATCTGGAGCTCAGACAGGAAAGATTTGATCACTGATGCCGGAGAGGTTTCTCCAGCACAGCAGGATGCAGAGGTGATTTTAACTGCAACGGCTGACCTGAACGGCGCTACTGCAGAAAAAACGTTTACCGTGAAGGTTGTCGGGACGGACTCTATATTGGAGGAGGCCATGAATTCACTGACCTTTGCGTATACAGAGATCTACGGGAATATTACACTTCCTACAGAGCTTGCAAACGGGGCAGCTGTTCAGTGGTCTGTGAACGAAGCCGGAAAAGATCTAATTACCGTGGAAGATCAGACATCCGAAGGCGGAAGAACAATTCCTGCCGGTGTGGTAACCAGACCGGCAAAAGACACGGAAATTCAGCTTACCGCAGATGTTTCCGTGGGCGACAGTGCGGACAGTAAATCCTTTACGTTTACTGTAAAAGCAAAACCCGAAGAAAAAGGGGAAACCGCAGCATATCTGTTTGCGCATTTCACCGGATCGGAAGGCAGAAGCACCGACGAACAGATATATTTTGCCACAAGCGAGAACGGAAGCCAGTGGACAGATCTCAGAGAAAATGGAAACCCTGTCCTTTCTTCTGATCTGGGAGACAAAGGTGTCAGAGATCCCTATCTGGTGCGTTCTCCCGAGGGCGATAAGACGTACCTGATCGCCACAGACCTGAGCATCTATCACAGAGGCGGCTGGGGCAATGCTGCTGCTACTACTACCGGAAGCACCAGTCTGGTGGTATGGGAATCTTCTGATCTTGTAAATTGGAGCGAACCGCGTCTGGTGGATGTGGCATCCAGGATTCCGGGTGCGGGCTGTGCATGGGCGCCGGAAGCATTTTATGATGAAGAGACCGGCCAGTATGTAGTTTACTGGGCTACGGCATCGGGTGAGAGCAATGAACTGGGTGATCCCATGAATATGTATTATGCCACTACCCGTGACTTCTATACATTCTCAGAACCCGTGCTTTGGATTGACAGAGAACACTCCATCATTGATACCACAATGATCCAAGCCAACGGCAAATATTACCGTGCATCCGGCGACGGACAGATCACTATTGAAGAAAGTGATTCTATATACGACGGATGGAAAATCATCGGAACCTTAAAGGATATCTTTAACAATAACAATTACAGCGGGGCAAAGCTTGAAGGCCCGGAATTCTTTAAGTATAACGACAGAGACTTCCTGACAGACAAAGACGGAAACAAGGTTGACACCTGGGGTCTTATGTGTGATCAGTATGCCGAGGGAAGAGGCTATCTGCCATTCCGGACAACGAATATGGCAGACATGAGTACAGACAGCTGGTCTCCGGCATCTGACGTAAATTTTGGATCCCTGAAGAAGCGCCACGGCACCATTCTTCCCATTACAGAGGAAGAATACCATGCTGTCCGGAAAGCCTTTGCCAACATTGAGCCCCCCACAGGGGATAAGAAGGTATTGGCAGACTTTACCTTTAACGATGAGGAAACAGGGCTCTCCAGTGAAAACGCAAAAGCAGAGGGTACCTATACACTCAAAGACAGCTATGACGGCAAAGCGCTGTACCTGGACGGATCGGCATCTAATTATCTGACGGTTACAGACAAGGACGGAAAGAGCCTGCTGACAGGGGCTCAGGAGCTTACGGTATCCTATGATATGAAACCAGACAGAACCGAGACAAATTGGGCGTTCTTTGCAGCCCCGGACGGCAATCCGGTTTCCTATATGAATGAAAAATATCTGGGCATTTTGGAAGCAGGGGGCCGCACCACAGCAGAACGTTACAATAATTCGGGAAGCAGACCTGTTAATCCATATGCAGACACAGGCTCCGGCTGGTACCATGTGGATGTTGTATTCGGCAAAACAGATACTTCTGTCTATGTAAACGGTGTGAAACAGGCCGGCGAAGCCAGCAGCTATACACTGGAGGGGATTCTCGGAACCAGCAGTATCCTGCAGATAGGAAAGGCGAACTGGAACAGCGGTGAATATTTCAAAGGCTGGATTGACAACTTCAGAGTGGCTAATTATACTCTGAGCGATGAGGAGATCAAAGCCTTAGCTGATAATTTACTCAGTAAGCTGCCGGCAGTCAAGGATGTACTGGTAGGGACAGCACCTGACAGGGAGACGGCCCTTGAGTACAGAGGGACCGATGATCATACGGCAATTCTGACAGAAGTAGATCAGGAGAATATGACAGTGACATCCTATATCCGGAAGACAGCTGACAGTAAAAAAACTCCTGTTACCTTTTATTTGAACAAAGAAGTAGACGCCATCCTTGTAAATGGAGAGTCTTTTGAAAACGGGACGGCTCTGGATCTGTCCGAGGATGTGCAGGTGGTTCTGCAGTCAGGCGGTACGGAGGAAATCTGGACGATAAAGAAACCTGTGATCAGTAATAACCCTGTATTACCCGGTCAGTATGCAGACCCGGATCTGGATTTCTTTGACGGTAAGTTCTGGATCTTCCCAACCACAGACGGTTATCCCTCCTGGAGCGGATATCAGTTCCATGCGTTCTCTTCTCCGGATCTGGTAAATTGGACGGATGAAGGCGTCATTATGGATTTGAAGGAAGATAATCCCGGATTAAATGAGAACGGGATACAGATTGCAGCGTCTAAATGGGCAGTGGGAAGTGCCTGGGCACCTACCATTGAAGAGAAAAATGGAAAATATTACTTCTATTACTGCGGAAAGCAGTTAAACGGGGAGTCTGCCATAGGTGTTGCAGTAGCAGACAGCCCAAAAGGCCCTTATGTTGACAAAGGGGAGCCCCTGATGACAAAAACCATCAGTTCAGAGGGCGGAGCAGGGATCGGTCAGGCTATTGATCCGGGCATCTTTACCGATGACGACGGAAAATCCTATCTGCTGTACGGCAACGGCGGAGCAGGGATCGTAGAGCTGGGCGATGATATGATGAGTATTAAGAAGGATACCATCCGGAAACTGAATGGCCTGACAAACTTCAGAGAATCTGTAAATGTAATCAAGGTAAACGGAGTCTATCACTGGACTTGGTCCTGCGATGATGCCAACAGCCCTAACTACCATGTAGAATACGGAACTTCCGATACACTGGACGGTTCCATTACAAAACACAGTACTCTGCTTGAGAAGGATACGGAAAAAGGAATCCTTGGAAGTGCCCACCAGTCCTCTATTCTTTATATCAGAGACGAAAAAGGACAGGATCATTACTACATGGCTTACCACAGATTCTATACTCCATTGAATATTTTCACCTCAGGGGATGGTCTTGGGAAGCACAGGGAAACCTGTATTGATGAGATATTCTTTGACAAAAACGGCTACATGACTATGACGCCCACGCTGGAGGGCGTGACGGCTGTAACCCCTGCGTCTGACAATCCTACGGTGAAGTATATCACAGTAACTCCGGGTATCACCATTGTGGGAAAAGGAAGTACACAGTCCTTTGCAGCAGAAACAAAAGAGGAAGCTGACGCATCCGTTACATGGAAGGTGGAAGGGAACAGCAGCAGCAGTACCTCGATGACGCCGGAGGGTGTTCTTACAGTTGGAGCGGATGAGACGGCAAAGCAGCTTACCGTCACGGCAGCGTCCAAAGCAAATCCGGGCAGAATCGGAACCGCACAGGTAAATGTAGTTGAATTCTTCGGAGAGGCGCTGGAGGAGCAGGGGGTCATTACTGCCAGAAATGGTGCATCTGTGGAAAAAGATGCCGAGAGAGGCAATGTACTTAGAATTACGTCCGGATGGATCGAGGGAGGCAACAGCCCGGCAAACGGCGGCGGTGTTTTTGAAAAGGCACAGGCAATCTTTAAAAATACAAACTTTACTCTGGGCATGGATGTGAACATTGACGGACTTGATGACAATACATCCATGGCGATGATTGGAAACAGTGACAATCATTTCCGTATTATTCCCCAGCGGAAGGATAACAAAGGGTATTTGAAGGTATGTGCGGCAGGGACAGAGACAGAATACGAATTATCCGAACCAGTGAAGCTGAACGAATGGCAGAACATAAAAATCATATACAGTGAGGATGATGCCACAGGAAAAGTCTCAGTAGTGGCAGGCCAGAAGACACTGATAGGCGCACAGGAGCTTGGCTTTAAGCTGAGCGCTCTGGACACAGTAGATGCCAGTCTGGGATGCACGTATAAGACAGGATTCCTGCGCACAGGAACTTATGACAACATTATTGTTACAAGGGATGAGGAACCAGAAATAACGGTAACAGGAATTCAGGTCAAAGCCCCGGAGAAGACAAAGTATCTGGTGGGTGAAGAACTGAACACCGCAGGTCTGGAGGTGACCGCCCAGTACAGTGACGGAAGCAGCAAAGATGTGACCGGTGAATGTGAGCTGAGCGGGTTTGATTCCAGGATACCGGGACGTAAAACTGTAACGGTAAGCTATGGAGGATTTGAGTCCACCTTTGATGTTATCGTGGAGGGTACCCAGGATGACAGTTTATTGGCTGACTTCCACTTTAATGATGAAGAGACCGGATTGACAAGCGAAAAGGCAAGAGCAACGGGCAGCTATACGTTAAAAGAGAGCTATGACGAAAATGGAAAGGCTCTGTATCTGGATGGTTCTGCTTCCAACTATCTGACAGTGACAGATCAAGACGGAAAGAGCCTTCTTACCGGTGCAGAGGAACTAACGATCTCCTATGAAGCAAAACCAGATCGCACAACAACGAACTGGGTGATGTTCGCCGCTCCCAACGGAAACAGGCAGGAGTATGGGAAAGAAAAATATATTGGTATCCTTACAAATAACGGCACAACAACTGCTGAACGGTACAATAACACAAACGGCCGGCCGAAGAACCCATTTGTAACCACTGGAAGTGACTGGGTGCATGTGGATGTAGTCATCAGCAAAACCGACACAGTCATTTATCTAAATGGAGTAAAACAGGCGCAGGAGACAAGCACTTATGGAGTGAAAGAACTTCTGGGAAACAGCAGCATTCTTCAGATTGGTAAAGCAAACTGGGGCAGCGGCGAGTACTATAAGGGCTGGATTGATAACTTTAAAATCTACAGCAAAGCCCTCACAGCGGAAGAGATAAAAGAGATTCCGGATGACAGCTTTGTAAATCTGATGCTTGAAAAGAAGGCAGAGGAAGTCAAAGACGTTGTCATCAGCGATGCCAATACAACGCTTCCTGATTATGACGGAACCGTGACCTGGGAATCTGCAATGGAGGAAGTATCAATTGCTGAAGACGGACTGTCCGCAAAAGTGGTTCAGCCGGCTGCGGGAGAAGAACCTCTGGAAGGAAAACTTACTGCCGTTATCTCTATCTGTGGAAAGCAGATGAGAAAGGAAGTAAATGTGACGGTAAAACCAGAAGTGGGCGAGGAGGATCCTTACGGGTACATGATGGTCCACTTTATTGAGGACAGCAACGGATACTGTGAGAAGATTTACCTTGACATATCCAGAGGAGATAATCCGGAGCAGTGGGATCCCCTCAACGGCGGTGAGCCGATACTGGCATCCAACATGGGAACCACCGGTACCAGAGATCCCTATATCACTTACAATCCGGAGACAGAAACTTATTATATCATAGCAACGGATCTTCGTGTCTTTGGCGGCGACGATGCAGGTTGGGGTACATGGTCTAAGAGCTACAGCACAAAGATGAATGTGTGGGAATCCAAGGATCTCATCCACTGGAGCGATGTACGTCAGTTTGACGTGGCCCGTGATATGGATGGAAACAAGGTAGCGGAGCTTGGTATGATGTGGGCACCGGAAGCTACCTGGGTACCGGACTACTATGGGGAAGGAAAAGGCGCTTTTGTCGTATACTGGTCCTCTAAAACCTATGCAGAGGATGATCCCAACCATGATGCTTCCAGTGTTGAGAACATAATGTGGGGAGCAACCACGGATTTCACACAGGAAACCTTTGAGTACGGCGGAAAATTCCTGGATGGAGGCGCCAAAGGCTGGATCGATACCACCATTATTCAGAACGAAGGCAGAACCTACCATATAACAAAGAGCAATGAATTACAGATTATCATGGAATATACGGATGACAAAGAGTGGTGGAAGGAAGGTACGCAGTGGACCAGAGTGCAGGAGAGAATCGGTCAAAGCCGTTTTGGATCGGTAGAAGGCCCTGCAGTGTTTAAAGATCACAGCAATGACAACCGCTGGTATCTCTTTGTAGATGATCTTCCCTCTCCCGGTTATCAGCCGATGATATCTACGGACCTGAACCAGGGATGGGATTATCTTGACAGTCCTGATTATTTCCTGACGCCGAACACGAAGCACGGCGGAGTGATTTCACTGACGAAAAAGCAATATGATGCAGTCAGAGGGGCAGATGCTGTATCCCCAGTGACAGAGGAACTTGACAGTGTAGAAATCAGCCAGGGAAAAGCAGCAGAGGAGCTGGCAGAGCTACTGCCGCAGACTGCACAGGTGAACCTGGCATATAATATGGGCACCTCAGAACTTCCGGTAATCTGGGATACTTCTGATGTGAATCTAGACGAGGCCGGAACCTATAAGGCTGTGGGTACGGTACAGTCCATCAGTGCGAACAAGGGGCAGTGGGTTGGAAAAGACGGATCCACTAAGTATGACGCAGAGGATAAACAGCTGTACAGCAGCAGAGCAATAAAGGTATCTGCAGAAGTGGTGGTCAAGGCAGAGACACCGGATGTGACAGTAACCAAGATTCAGGTCAAAGCCCCGGATAAGACTGAATATCTCGTAGGGGAGGAGCTGAACACAGCCGGAATGAAAGTTACTGCTCTGTACAGTGACGGAACAAGTAAAGATGTGACCAAAGACAGCAAACTTGAGGGATTTGATTCCAAGACGCCGGGGACCAAGACGGTGACTGTATCCTATGAAGAGAAGACGGCTGACTTCCAGGTTACTGTGAAAGAAAAGATTCAGGCCGGCTGGGTACAGGAAGGAAGCAAATGGAAATACAGAAATCCGGACGGAAGTTTCCTGGCTGAGACATGGAAGCAGATTGACGGACAGTGGTATTACTTTAATGAAGACACGTATATGGCTACCGGTTGGCTGCTGGACGGAAAAACCTGGTATTATCTGAAAGCAAGCGGAGCGATGGCCACGGGCTGGCTGCTGGATGGCAATACCTGGTATTACCTGAAGGCAAATGGAGCAATGGTAACCGGCTGGCTGCAGTTAGGGGAAACCTGGTATTATCTGAAAGCAAACGGAATGATGGCCACGGGCTGGCTGCTGGACGGAAAGACTTGGTATTATCTGAAAGCAAGCGGAGCGATGGCCACGGGCTGGCTGCTGGATGGAAAGACCTGGTATTATCTGAAGGCAAACGGAGCAATGGTAACCGGCTGGCTGCAGTTAGGGAAGACCTGGTATTATCTGAAATCCAATGGAGCAATGGCCACGGGCTGGCTGCTGGATGGAAAGACCTGGTATTATCTGAAGGCAAGCGGAGCGATGGCCACGGGCTGGCTGCTGGACGGAAAGACCTGGTATTATCTGAAGTCCAATGGGGCAATGGCCACGGGCTGGCTGTTGGATGGAAAGACCTGGTATTACCTGAAAGCAAACGGAGCAATGGCCACGGGTTGGATAAAAGTAGGAAGTAAATGGTACTATTTGTACAGCAGCGGTGCAATGGCATCCAGTAAGTGGATAGGGAAGTATTATGTCAATGCTTCCGGAGCCTGGACAAAGACCAGATAAGAAAAATTGAGGAATAAGATTATTACCGGCGTCATTTTAATGGCAGCCGGTAATAATTTTATCCGCCCGTACTTCCTTACGGAAAGTATGTTATAATTGCAGTAAAAGCACAGCCAAACGGAGGACAAAAGGTGTATTTTTTTCGCAGATTAAATATAAAAAGCCAAATTGCAGTACTGATTGCCATCATCACAGTCTTTATGCTGGTTTCCTTTGGAATCATAGATTTTATGACAGGAAGGGCAGTAAAGAGAACAACTCTGGAATCAAATGAAAAGCTTCTGCAGCAGGTAGAAGGGAGAGTTGCCGCTTTTACAGATGATATGGAGAACATCTCACTTTCCCTTTTCTACAGCCCTACCATTATCAATTATATCGGTCTGTCTCAGGAGGTTGACAGAGTACTTGCGTATGAGGATGTATCCGCGGTGTGCAGCAATGCTATGTCCCTGAAAAAGGGGATAAAAGGGGTAATGATATATGACGGCAAGGGAGAATTGTGTGCCGGCGTGGGAACTAACCGTACGATACCTGCCGGGATTGAGAGCGTTTCCCAGGTAGTCTACACCGGATGTCTGGGGAAGGACAAAAAATATTATGCGATTGTTTACCCTATCTATGACTTGAAGAGTACAGAGACTAAGAAAAGGCTGGGAAGCGGAGTGCTTCTTATGGACTGCGGACAGTTGGGGGATATCCTGGAGAATTCTCTGGTGACACAGGGTTCTGCCATATCTATTCTGGATAAGAATGACAGGTGCATGGCCTTCCGGGGGGCAAAGCATGATGAGAAGGGACTGCATGGGGGAAAAGATGCAGAATATGTTACACGGCGCACACAGCTTTCAAAAGCGGGCTGGACCTTGGTCAGCGATGTCCCGGGAACTGAGCTACAGGCTGGCAGACAGACCATACGGAAATACTGTACAGCGGCCTTTGCGGCAATTGCAGTAATCCTGGCCTTTTTTGTATTTACCCTATGGACAGGTATATTAAGACCTGTAAAAAAGGCAACTGAATTCGCGAAGCGTTATCCCTTGGGAGAGAAAGACAAGCGTTTGGAGATGGACTATAAAAATGAAATCGGAGATATGGCAAGAAGTCTGAACCAGATGCTGGATGATATTCAGAGGCTGAGCAGCGATGTCCAAAGCTCTCAGAAGAAGATGTATGAAATGGTACTGGATCAAAAACAGATGGAGATCATATCATACAGAAACCAGGTAAATCCCCATTTTCTCTACAATACTTTTGACTGTATCCGTGGGATGGCAGCTTATTATAATGTGCCCCAGATTGCAGAGATAACCAGTGCGCTGTCCAGGTTTTACCGGTATACGGTGAAAGGAGACGATTGTGTAACTATCGCAGATGAGGTACTGAACATCCAGGAATATGCGAAGATTATTGAACACCGGTTTATGGGCAGGATATCTGTGAATGTAGATGCTTCGAAAGAGATTCTTTCCTGTACCACAATTAAGCTGCTGCTTCAGCCTCTGGTGGAAAATTCGGTTTTTCATGGGTTGGAACAGAAGGTAGAAGGGGGCCGGGTGGAGGTGTTTCTGACACCCCGGGGGGCCGGAAAGATACACATAAAGGTCAGGGACAATGGTGTCGGAATTGAAAAAGACAGGTTAGAAGAGATTCTGCAGCACCTGGAGCAAAGAGAAAAAATATTTCCGGGAGAACCTGATTCTGGGTATGGGATTGGGCTTGCTAATGTATACCACAGAATTAGATTGTTTTACGGTGAACATGCAGAGTTTGACATCACCAGCAAGAAGGACATAGGAACCACAGTAACTGTTTGTATTCCCAATTCCGCGGCAGGAGGCATAGATGTATCAGGTATTATTAATTGATGATGAACCATGGGCGCTTTATGGGCTGAAAACGCTGATTGATTGGGAGGCCCTGGGATACTGCATAGCAGGAGAGGCAGAGAACGGACTGAAAGCGATGGAACTTCTGAATAAAGGAAACATAGATGTGGCAATATCAGATATCCGTATGCCCGGGATGGACGGCATTCAGCTGATGGAGACTATTCAGGAAGAAAAACTTCCCGTGGAAGTGATTTTCGTGAGCGGCTACAGTGAATTTGAGTATGCCAGAAAAGCGGTCCGGTACGGAGCATTTGATTATCTCTTGAAGCAGGTGTCGGCAGAAGAACTGACAGATGTGCTGAGAAGACTCTCAGATGCACTGAAAGGCAGGGAACAGGGCGCTCCGGATCCATTGAAGGAAGGGGCGCATTTAAGCCATATGATGACAGAGGTTATGAGAGATATTGATGAGGGCTTTCCCAGGGATATCCTGCTGAATGAATTAGCAAAAAAATATAGTATCAGTTCAGGGCATTTAAGCAATTTGATAAAAAAGGAGACAGGGAGTACCTATACAGAGCACATTACCAGAAGACGTATAGAAAAGGCAAAAGAGCTGCTGAAAGATGATTCCCTGAGTATTTTAGAGGTTGCAGAACAGGTAGGGTACGGCGATTATTTTTATTTTACAAAGCTCTTTAAAAGGCAGACCGGACTTTCACCCAGCAAATACAGAAAAGAACAGTAGAAGGAAGATAGCATGAAATGGAATGTGAAAAAAACAGGGTACCTGTTTCTTCTTGTGCTCACAGCGGCAGTGAACGGGTGCAGCCAGGACAGACAGGGGGAAAACGATACACTTTCAGAGGTGCTTCCGCTTACCTGGTTTTCGGATGTGAGCTTTTGGCATCCCCCTGAAGATTGGGATTGTAGTGAGGATACTGTGCAGGGGGTGCTTACCCAAAAGACGGGCCTTACCTTTGAGATGGAAATACCGCCCGAAGATGCGGAGACGAAGTTAAGCTGGATGCTTGCAAATGGGGAGCTCCCAGATATAATTTCTATCACAGATGAAAAAATGATAGATAAGCTAACTGCTTCGGGTGAGGTATGGAGGATGGATGAATTTCTCGAAACATATGACCCGGATTCTCATCTTCTGAAAGACTTTCCCGGGGATATAAAAGAGGGATTGACGGAGAGAGACGGGGGCTGGTATGCGCTGCCGAGCCACCTTAGCTCAGAGGACAACAGGGCGCGGTATGCAGAAATCAGTACTTTTTATCAGGAACTGCAGAAATACCATGAGAATAATGCTGTTATCATAAACGAACAGCTCATGGAAGCCTCTGGAATAACTCTGGAGGAACTAAAGACAGAGACCGGGTTTGTGCAGGCGCTGCAGAAGGTGAAATCCATGGGATTGTCGGTCAACGGAAAACCGGTGATACCGCTTCTCTATGACGGCAATGCCTACCAGGAATCTTCCCTGCCATTTCTGCAGATGAATTTTGGCGCAGTGCCTGTAAATGACGAGAGGCACTATCAGGATATCCTTCGGGATCCCAATTATAAACATGCCCTGCATTTTATGAACCGTACCATCAGGGAAGGCTATGCAGATATGAAACAGCTCACCATGGATAACAGCGAAATAAAGAAGCTTTTTTCTGAGGAAAGAGTATTTGCCTTTATAGGAAATATTGCCAATACTGGATATGACAGTTCTCTCTGCTGGATATCACCGGGGGCAATTTATTCCGATACAGGTGCATCCCCTGTATATGGGAAAAATTTTCGAAATCTGGGATGGATCCAGACTTTCATATCCAAAGAGAACCCATATCCAGGGGAAACAGCGAAATTTTTAAGTTATGTAACCAGTGAAGAGGGGCTGATGCTTCTTTTTTACGGGATTGAGGGAAAAGATTATACGCTGGATGCCGCTGGAAAAGCTATCCGTGCAGAAAATGGGGAGAAGCGGGAAGAGACCGGACTGAATATATACTGGCCGTTTGTGAATACAGACTGGAGCTATACAGTGATGCCAGAGCCAGATCCGGATACCAGATCAGGCAAGTCCCAGATTATGACAAAAAATGCGGGAAGTGCATATGTTTTGGATGAAAGAACAGAAATGTATGACGCATCCCTAGTAAACCTTTCGGATAAATATTTGGATTTTACTGACGGGGAGGAAGAGACGCGGGAAAACCTGGAGGCATATAAGAAGAAGCTGACTGCTCAAATTGTTACAGCTCCGGATGAGGAAAGTGTTGAAGCACTGTATAGGGAGATGCTGGATACGATGGATGGGATGGGTCTTCCGGATATAGAAAAAAAGACAGACCAGAAGATGCAGGAGTGCTCACAGAGAATGCAGGGGGATGCCTGCAATGGAGAATGAGGTGGACTGGGAAATAAAAAATAAGACAAAAATATAAAAATAGAGCCATATGGACAGGATATCAGCTGCTTTATAATGATAAAGTGGACAGATATCCTTTTTTTGATGGACAATGGTACCCCCAGTGGTGCCGGATGGAGAGAATTCATGAAGGTTTTTTTAGTTGAAGATGAATCAATGATGCGCAGCGGAATTAAAAACAATATGCCCTGGGAACGAGAAGGGTTTGAGATAGTAGGGGATGCTGCAAACGGAATGCAGGCATATCCCATGATACGGCAGAAACAGCCGGATATTTTAATCACTGATATTTTTATGCCCTGCATGGATGGCCTGAAACTGAGCAGGCTGGTAAAAACTGAGCTGCCTCATATTAAAATTCTGGCACTCAGCGAACGTAAAGAATTTCAGCATATTCAGCGGGCCATTTCCATCGGTATTACGGATTTCCTGCCGAAGCCTGTAGACTCCGGGGAATTGATGAAGGCAGTGAAAAACGCTGCTGCCGATTTGATAAAAGAAGAAGCGGCACGAAGGAAGCTGGAAAGATTCCGGGAGAAGACAGAAGAAAACAGGAGGCTTCAGAAATACAAACTTCTTTTGGCCGTCCTTTCGGGGACTATGCCGGAACAAGAGATTCTGGGGCAGGGAAAAAGACTGGGCATTGATTTCCAGGGAAGCGAATTTGCGGTACTCTTGTTTGGTATGAGGAGTCACACTAATATCCCTGCAGATCAGGAGGCTGAAAAATGCATCAGGGAATGCATAAAAGAACTAAAACATACAATTGCCGTTGATCGGGGCCGGGACGGATGGGTCCTTCTGATAAAAGGAGACAGGCTGGGATCAGTGAACGACCGTTTAAATCTGTGCTGCACCCGTCTGACAGAGGTTCTCCAGCCATACAGAGAGGTAAGCTTCTTTGGGGGTATCGGAAGAACCGTGTCCTCTCTGTCTCATATTCCTTATTCCTGCCGGGACGCAGAAAAGGCGTTTTCCGGGAGACATTTCCAGGACCAGAACCAGTTCGTTTACTGCTGTAAGGAGGAAGGCGGTCTGCAGAGAAAAGAGTTTTATGCCAGTCTTCTTATGCAGTCAAAGGAGGCAAGATGCAGACTGGACCATTTTCTGCGAAATGGCCTGTGCGGAGAGGAGGAAGCCTTTGTGAACTCATATCTGGATGCAGTGGGGGAAGGGCTGTATAAGTTCAGAGTATTGAGGCAGTATGTTACGCTGGATGTGTATCTCGGCGTCATAACCTTTCTGGACGGCATAGGTGCAGAAGCCTGCAGCCTTTCCGCAGAGGCTTCTGATATCAACCGTGCGGCTGAGAACATTCATTCACGGGACAGTTTGAAGGCTTATCTGAGGATGCTGCTTAAGGAAGCAGTTGAACTCCGGGATGAGCAGTCTGGCGAGAAATATGGCTTTTCTGTAAAAAGAAGTCTTGCCTACATTGATACGTTTTACAGCAGAAGTGATTTATCACTAAATACAGTGGCGGCTCATCTGAAGATAAGTCCGGGATATTTCAGTTCACTGTTTCATCAAAAGATGGGAAAGACCTTTGTTGAGTATCTTACCGGGGTAAGGATGGAACACGCAAAGAAACAGCTGTGCGGTACAGATAAGAAGCTTTCCCAGATTGGGTATGAGGCAGGATACCAGGATAATCATTACTTCAGCTATATTTTTAAAAAGACGCAGGGATGCACTCCCTCTGAATATCGTAAGAGAAACAGAAAACAAAGGTAAAGCAGCATAATGTTTGTATCTGTTTTATTTGCTATAAGCAGTGATCATCCTGTATAATGAAATATTATACGCGGTTGCACAGCGAAGCGCAGAGAAAGGCAGGCACCAGTTATGCTGCAGTACATTGATCGGATAGAAAATAAAGGGATCCTGGGGATTATGAGAAGATCCTGCAATTATGTGGATCCCAGGCTTATGAACCATGGTTACAGGACTTCATATTTGGTGTCAAAGATATTGAAAAAGACAGGAAAATACAGCGCAGTTCAGATGAGGGATATTTGTATCCTGGCCATGCTGCACGATATAGGTGCTTATAAAACCGAAGAGATTAGCAGAATGCTGGAGTTTGAGACGGAGAATGTATGGGAGCATTCCAACTATGGGTATCTGTTTATTAAGTATTTTTCTCCCCTTGCCAGACTGGCCCCGGTTGTGCTGCTTCATCACACTTCCTGGAAGCAGCTAAAGGAGATGGGGAATGTAAGCGAAGAGATAAAGACACTTGCCCAGATTCTTAATATCGCGGACAGAACAGATGTGTACATGGAGGAAGAGGGACACCGCTGGGAGGATTTCACAGTACTGCTGAGACAGGAGAGCGGCAATAAATTTGCCCCCTGGCTGGTGGAACTTGTGACGGAGGCAGGGACGGAAGGCTTGTTAGAAAAGAGAGCCCTGGAAGACGAGAAATTTAAGAACTTGCTGGGCAGCCTTCCTTTTACAAAAGAAGAAGTGAAAAACTATCTCAGGATGGTGATCTGTACCATAGATTTCCGCAGCAGACATACGGTAACGCACACTATGACGACCACCAGTATCAGCTATGAGCTGGCTCTTCGAATGGGGATGAGTGAGAGGGAGATCACCAGTATTGTGCGGGGCGCCCTTCTCCACGATCTGGGGAAAATCGGAATACCTGTAGAGATACTGGAGTATCCGGGAAGGTTAAGCCCTCAGGCCATGCATATTATGCGGACCCATGTAAATATTACGGAAGAGATTCTTGGGACAGATGTGGATGAGACCACAAAGAGGATTGCCCTCAGGCATCATGAAAAACTGGATGGTTCCGGATATCCGGGAAAACTTACCGGCAGGGATCTGACAAAGGGAGAGAGAATTGTGGCTGTTGCAGATATTGTCAGCGCCCTCACAGGGACCAGAAGTTATAAGGATGCATATCCCAAAGAGAAGGTAGTCAGCATTATAGAGGGGATGCGAAGGGAGAACACCATTGACGCAGAATGCGTCAGCTGTATGGTGGCGGATTACGAAGGGATTATGGAACATACTCTGCAGCGGTGTCAGCCTATTTTGGATGCCTACTATAATATTAAAAGAGAATATCTGGAGAATGATAAGATAATAAAAAATTTATAGAGATGAAAAAGGTACCCTGAAGGAAATGTTATCTGCGGTGACATTCCCTTCAGGGTATCTTTTGCTGTTACCGGTATATTATAACCGCAGTCTTTCCATGCATTTCTTCACTTCATACGTTACTTTTTCCAAATCAATGGTCATAAATTCCCCTTTATAATACAATATATCCCCCCGAACCATAGTCATGGCCACATGATTTCCGTGGGCGGCATAAACAAGATTAGACACAGGTGAAGTAAGGGGTGAGAGGCCGGGATGACTCAGATCCAGGGCGATGATATCGGCATCCCGCCCCGGGGCAAGTATGCCGGATTCTCCCTCCCGTCCCTGTGACAGGAGTCCTCCCTGAACCGCCATGGAGAGCACTTGGCCGGCGTCCGCAAATTCCGGATCCTTATGGATTCCCTTCTGGAGCAGAGCAGTAAATTTCATAGTTTCAAACATATCGCCGGAATTGTTAGAACAAACCCCGTCTGTTCCCAGAGCAACAGGAATCCTCCGTTTAATAAAAGGTTTCAGGTTGGCAAACCCACAGCCGCATTTTAAATTGCTGCAGGGATCGTGAACAATAACGGCCCTGGAGGAACTGAGAATCTCAAGCTCCTCCTCTGAAACATAGATACCGTGAGCAGCAACCACTCTTGAACGAAACACCCCCGCCCTTTGAAGGGCGGTAATGGGAGAACAACCGTAACTTTGGATACAATTTTGCACTTCTTCACTGGTTTCGCAGATATGGGTATGTATCCCTATATGTTCCCTGACAGCCAGATCCCCGATAAACTCCCAGAGGGCCGGGGTGGTCTGAAATACACTTTGTATACTGGTATCGCACCGGATACGCCCCCTGTCCCAGCCGTTATAAGTATGAATCAGGTCAATGGATCGCCTGACAGAGGGAACAAGAGCCGGATCCTGGTCTGCAGAGCAGGTAATACTTTCGCAGATATTAGCCTTTATCCCGCTGTCCACAGCAGAGCGGAGAATGGTGTGGGAGGACCGATACATATCGCTGACAGAGGTTGTCCCGTAGGCCAGCATCTCTGCAATTCCCAGAAGAGAGCCATAGTAATAGTCGTCATCCGTGAGGGCTTCCTCTGCAGGCCAGATATGTGACAGCCACTGATCCAGAGGACAGTCGTCAGAAAATCCCCGAAGCAAAGTCATAGGCGTATGGGTATGGGCATTTACAAGTCCGGGACAGAGGAGAAGGTTTCTTCCGTCGATTTTCTTGTGCCGGGCAGGGAGCTGCTGGGGAGGTTCCTGTCCAATATGGGAGATACGCCCGTCTTCGGTTACCAGGCAGGCGTTATACCGTACAGGGGCAGTGTCATCCAGGGTTAGGATTGTGGTGTTAGTAAATACATAATTTTCTTTCATAGGTTCCTCCGATTGGATGTTAACGTAACAAAAATGAAAAACTCAATTATGTTTCTAATGTATACCTCACGGCCGGAAGTTGTCAATTGTGAAAAATGTCAATAAATGTGTGCGTAGATCATTAGAAAGTAACAAAAATGTAAACACAAGAAAAGAAATAGCGAAAAATAATTGACAAGTTTAGTAAAAAGATGTATGTTTGTTACGTAAACAAGATACGTAAAATTTACGAAACAGAAAAAGTAACAAAAGAAAAATATAAGGATAAGAAGGAGGAAATGAAATGAAGAAAACGAAAAAGGCTCTCGCCATGCTCATGGCCGCTGCTATGGCAGCAACAGTGTTCACTGGGTGCGGAAAGGAAGAAGAGCAAAAAGGCTCACAGGAATCTGCCTCGTCCAAAGAAGAGGGGGATTCTTCGGGGAAAAAGGAATTGTCCATGTGGTTCTGGGGCGCATCTGATTATCAGAGGGAAGCCATGGACAAGTATCTCATTCAGGCGTTTAATGAATCCCAGAATGAGTATGAGCTGACCGTAGAGTACCGGGCATCTGTGGACAATGATATTGCAGTTGCTCTGTCAGGAGGGGAGGGGCCGGATATTGTATATGGTTCAGGGCCGGCCTTTGTAGCAGGATATGCGGCGGAAGGCCTGTTTTTGAATCTGGACAAGTATTCAGAACAGTATGGCTGGAAGGATCGTGTACTGGATCCCTGTTATGAGATCTGTACGATTGACGGAAGTCTTTACAGTATACCGGGCGCGCTTACCTCCACCGGGGTATTCTATAACAAGAAGGTTCTCGAAGATAACGGCTGGGAAGTGCCGACAACTTATGAACAGCTGGTAGACATTATGGAACAGGCAAAGGAGAAGGGGCTTTATGCAGGTCTTACCGGAGCCAAGGACTGGCGGTATACCAATGAGATGTATGTGGGGATGATGCTGACCCATGTGGCAGGTCCTGAAGTCATGTATAAGGTTCTTACCGGTGAGCAGAAGTGGAATTCCCCTGAGGTTGCTGAAGCCATGAATGTGTTGGTGGACTGGTATAAGAATGGTTACCTTGCCGGGGAAGATTACTGGAATTTTGACTTTAATGAGGCTGCTATGATGCTGGCCAATGAGCAGTCTCCTTTCTTCTACGGCGCTCTTAATGTATTTCAGTTTATAAAAAACATAGCTACCGAGGAACAGTGCGATAACATTGGATTCTTCCCATTGCCCAATTATGACGGCAGTACGGATCACAGAGCATCCCTGGGTTCCATCTGCTCTTTCTCTATTAATTCCCAGTGCAAAAACCCGGATGGGGCGGCTATGGTTCTGGATTATATGCTTACCTCTGATTTTTCAGCGGGAATGTCCTCCCAGTGGCCCGGATATTGGGGAATGCCTCTGAAGGATCTTACGCAGATTGATTTGGAACAGTATCAGGGAATTTACAAAGAATATATGAAAACCTGTACGGATATTGTGAAATCTCTGGATGAGGGTGATTTTGCCTATGGCGCGGCTACCTGTTTC
Source organism: Lactonifactor sp. BIOML-A5 (assembly GCF_009677585.1). Lineage (GTDB taxonomy): Bacteria > Bacillota > Clostridia > Lachnospirales > Lachnospiraceae > Lactonifactor. The sequence goes on from NZ_WKYV01000012.1 coordinate 56,918, forward strand.
CCGGCGTCCACTTATGAGGCCTGCATTGATATTGATACGGTATGGTTTGGAGAGGCTACGGTGGAGGAATACCTGGATAATATGGATAAGGCCTTTGCAGAGGATGTAGAGAAGAAATCTGTTGCCACCATTCCTAAACCTGCATTTTAATTTACTTAGCATAACTGCGGAGGGGCAGGGACCTGCCCTCCCAGTGAGACGGAGAAGCTTATGAAGAAAAAAGATTCAAAATATATTCTTTTTATGATGCCCGCTATCCTTATCAGCGCCAGCGTTGTGGTTTTACCGGGAATAAATACCATATATTCCTCTTTTACAGACTGGAATGGATTTGCAGCCAAAAAGAATTTTATCGGACTGGCAAACTATATCAGCCTGTTCCAGGACAAATATTTCTGGATCGCCCTGAAAAATAACCTGATCTGGATGGCTCTGTTTTTAACCGTGCCGGTGGTGATAGGAATGGGAGTTGCCCTTCTTCTTTTAAATAGAAAAAAGGGGCGGAATATGCTGCAGATGGTTATGCTGATTCCATATGTTCTGGCGCCTGTGGTGACTGCTATGATTTGGAAAAATATTATATACAGTCCTACCTCTGGCCTCCTGCAGTTTATCAATCAGATGGACCTGGGATTTGTGCTGAAAACGCCTCTGACCAGCAAGAACTTTGGACTTATTGCTGTGGCAGCCGTAGATATCTGGCACTTCTGGAGTTATCTGATGATTATCTATCTGGCATCTCTGCGGCAGGTTTCTGAGGATCAGGTAGAAGCGGCTAAATTGGACGGAGCCAATGCCTTTCAGAGGTTTCGGTATGTATATTATCCTAATATCAGGCCTACGGTACGGCTGATGCAGATTATGATTGTGATCTTCTCCTTCCTGGCTTTTGATTATGTTCAGCTGATGACCCAGGGAGGGCCGGCCCATTATACGGAAGTGCTGAGTACTCTTGCCTATTCCGCGGCCTTTAGTGAGCGGAAGATAGGCATGGCTTCTTCCATTTCCATTGTCATGAGCTTCTTCGGCCTGATTGCTTCCGTGATATATATGAAGTTAAGCAGAGGGGAGGAAAGGGATTAGTTATGAAGAGAAAAAAATGTACGGCAATTTTTCAGTGGATCATCATTGCCCTATTGATATTTATTGTTCTGTTTCCACTGTACCTGGTAGTGATTAACGCATTCAAGCCTCATGCTGATATTGTCACTAATCCCATTAGTTTTCCAAAGTCAGCTTTTCTGGACAACTTTTCCAAGGCCTGGAGGACTGCTAATTTTTCAAGGGGTTTTTTTAACAGTATCCGTCTGGTGGTCACAACCGCCCTGATTGTACTGGCAGCCTCTGCCTTTGCAGGATATGCCCTGGGTACAAAAAGGTTTACAGGGAAAGGTCTCTTGCTTTCATACTTTCTTCTGGCTATGACCATACCGGTGCAGTTATTTCTGTTCCCCCTCTATGGTGTATTTGCAAAATTGGATCTGATCGGAAATATCTATGCGGTTTCCTTTGTGATTGCCGCCATCAATATGCCTCTGGCAGTAATGCTTATGCGTACCTTCTTCGTGGGGGTGCCTATGCAGCTGGAAGAGTCGGCCATGCTGGATGGGGCCAATACCCGGCAGATTCTGTTTCAGATTATTTTTCCCTGTGTCAAGCCAGGATTCATTACCGTAGCGGTGATTGTCATATTAAATGCATGGAATGAATATCTGATTTCTTCTACATTCCTGCAGGGGGAAAGGAACTTTACAGCAACACTGGGATACCTGTCCCTGAACGGAGGATCTGTTACCTTTGACCAGGGGATGAAGATGGCAGGTTCCCTGATTATTGTAATACCAATCCTTATCTTCTTTCTGTCTCTGCAGAAGTATGTGGTGGATGGACTCACCGCGGGATCGGTAAAAGAATAGGAAAAGGAGGAGAAAGAAACGAATGGTACGAGAAGAATACGATAATCCTATGGCTCAAAATGTGCGGGATGTCCCAGGTCTCTGCATCAGCCAGTGCATATTATTAGAGAAGGCTTCACGTCTTACACTATCTGCCCGGGAGATCTGGGACCTGAGCAGAATCATTGTTACAGGCTGCGGAGACTCTTATGCTGCCGGCCTGGCCATGAAGCCGGCGATAGAGGAGCTGACCGGATTGCCTGTGGAAGTGATACCCGCAGTGGATCTGGCCCGGTATACCCCCTCGGAACTGCTGACAAGACAAAAAGGAACCCCTCTGGTGCTGGCTGTGAGCAATTCCGGAAGGGTTGCACGGCTGGGGGAGGCCATAGAGAGAGCCGGAAACTACGGATGTCTGACTGTTGCCGTTACCGGCAGTAAGGAATCCAGACTGGCCCGTGTATCCAAAAAGGCAGTGGAGTTATCTATTCCGGAGTTTGTATCCGGAAACGGGGTGAGAAGTTATTTGGTATCTATGCTTGCCCTGCTGATTATAGCAATCCGCATAGGGGAGGTAAAAGGCAGGTATACCATGGATGACTCCCAGAGCATAAGAGATGAAATCTGTTTCTATGCGGAGGAATTTCAGAAAATGCTGCCTGATCTGGATGAGCAGATGTTCAGGACTGCAGAGAAATATGCGTCCAAGGAGCTGTTTGACTTTATTGGCTCCGGGGGAAACACAGGCACTGCCTGGTTTTCCCAGGCTAAAATCATTGAGGCCACTGGGGAGTGGGCGGCATACAGTGACACAGAAGGGTGGATGCATCTGAACTGCTTTTTCAAACATCTCTCCAGAAAACTTACCGTTCAGTACGCCTCGGCAAAAGGACCGGAACTTAGCCGGTCAATGGAACTTATGTGGGCGATCACAGAAATGAAAATGGATTTTTGTGTGATAACAGACAGCAGTGACCTGGTGCTGCCAGAAGGCGCAGAGCGGATATGGATACCCGGCTGCCAGAAAGATTGGATGTGGCCTCTGCTGAATTACCTTCCGGTATCGCTTTTGGCGGGTTACCTCTGTGAACTGAAGGGGGAGGCCTATGGAAGAGGATGCCGGGACAGCTGGAAGGTGTGCGGAACAACAAAGCTTCTCACGGAAAGCAGAATAGAGATTCTATAGGAGAAAAGTTATGATTAAGGAGTTTAGATTTTCTACAAAGAAGGACGACGTATTCTGCCTCACCGGGTATGTGGAGGAGGCAATAGAGGAGAGTCAGATTCAGGAGGGGATGTGCATGGTGCATATTCCTCATACAACCGCAGGACTCTGTCTTACCTCAAAATGGGATGAGACAGATTTTGCGGATATCAAAGGAGAGCTGCGGCGGATTGTGCCCACCAGAGTGGACTTCTGCCATCAGTTTGATACTCCCGAAGACGCGGCAGGACATATCAAATCGGTTCTTACCGGCTGTACACTGCCGATTCTGATCAAAGACGGAAAAGCCCTTCTGGGAAGCTCCCAGGGGATTTATTTTCTGGAATTTGACGGACCCAGAAACCGCATGTGCTATGTAAAGGCATTTGTCTGTTAGAGGAAATATTCAAAAAGTAAAGAAATGAGGTTATAGTAGTCTATGGAAAGAAAAAAGTTAATACTGAACTGTGATCCGGGGACGGATGATTCGGTATGCATTATTATGGGACTTACTCATCCGGGAATTGATCTGCTGGGGATTACGGCAGAAAGCGGGAATCTGCCTGCAAGTAAAAGCTGTGCCAATGCCCTTAGGATTCTGGAACTTATGGAACGCCCGGATATCCCTGTAGCCAAAGGAATGGAGCACCCTCTGGTAAGAGAGTATCCAAAAGATCCCTATTCCCACGGAAAAGACGGGCTGGGAAATCATTTTTTTCCGGAACCTGAGTTAAAGCCGGATTCCAGATATGCGGCACAGATGATCATAGACCTGGTAGAGCAGTTTCCCGGGGAGGTGACTATCCTGTCCACTGCTCCATTGACAAATATTGCACTGGCATTTATGCTAAAACCAGACATTATTCCTATGGTAAAAGAGGTATATCACCTGGGCGGTGCATATGGGGTCACGGATTATGCATTTCTCAACGCAACAGGGGACAATCCTATGAGCGAATGGAACGTTTATGTGGATCCTGAGGCTGCAAAGGCAGTATATGAGTCTGGGGTAAAGCTGACAACCATAGGCTTGGATGTAGCGTTCAATCCGGAATGGGTAAACATCCGGGAAGAGGCGCTTAAAAAGCTGGAAAAATTGAATACCAAAGCGTCCAGATATGTGCTTGAGATTATTGATTATGTGGATAAGAACAATTCGCTGCCGGACCTGTTTAATAATGGTCCTATTGACACGGTAGCTATGTGTGCGGTGATTCAGCCTGACATAATAGAAACCAGGGAGATCCATGTGGAGGTGGATACCAGTGACAATCAGCTTACCAGAGGAATGACCCTGTGGGACAGAAGAAACCATTTCAAATGGACACATATTCCCAGAATATGGACAGCCTGTGCCATTGACAGTGAGCGCTATCAGAGAACCTTTGTGGAAGCTGTAGGGGGGAAACCCTATGACGAAATCTGACAGCGCAAAGAGGGAGACACCAACCCTGCATAATCAGGCAGAGAAGGGGCAGATTGCGGACTGCGTACTGATGCCCGGGGATCCGCTGCGGGCACGTTTTATCGCAGAGAGCTATCTTGCGGGTGCCAGACTGGTCAGTGAGGTCAGAGGCATTTATGCCTACACAGGCAGCTGCCGGGGCAGGAAAGTGTCCGTCATGGCCAGCGGTATGGGGGCAGGATCTATGGGAATATACTCTTATGAGCTCTTTCAGTTTTACGGTGTGGAAAAGATTATAAGAGTGGGATCCGCAGGGGGACTATCGCCTTATCTGGCTCTCAGAGATATTGTAATAGGCACTGCATCCAGCACGGATACAGGATATGCCCTCCAGTATGGTCTGCCGGGAACCCTGGCTCCATGCGGGGACTTCGGGCTGGCAAGAAAAGCTTTTGACTATGCCGAAAAACAGGGGCTTGGATGCCGGGCGGGTATGCTCTTTTCCGGAGAGGCCTTCTACTATGAGGAGGAAACTCTCAGAAAATGGGCACAGATGGGGGCACTGGCAGTGGAGATGGAGTCGGCTGCGCTGTACATGAATGCGGCAAAGACTCATAAAAAAGCATTGGCAATTTGCACGATTTCTGATTTGGTATTCTCTGGCGAAAAATGCAGCGTGGAAGAAAGGCAAAACAGCTTTGATGACATGATAAAGATGGCCTTATCTATAATTACATAATCGGGGGAAAGGAAATAAGAAAATGGCAAGTTCAAAGTATACCGTACGGGATCTGGCGAGAGATGCAGGTGTGTCAATCGCCACCGTATCCCGTTATATTAATCAGGATTACGCTTCTATGAGTGAGAGTACCCGCAAAAAGCTGGATGAGTTAGCGGAAAAGAATGGATATGTGAATGCAAAGCTGAAAAGCCCGGCCAATATCGCTGTGGTGATTCCTGATATTACAGATCCCTTTTTTGCACAAATCGTGGAAGCTGTGGAGAAGTGTTCCGAAACTTATAATTATAATGTGCAGCTTTGCCTGAGCCAGGAATCCTTTGAGAGAGAAAAGCAGTACATCAAAAAACTGATTCAGCAGAATGTGCAGGGAATCGTCTACATGAGCACTGTAAATGAGGAAAAAAACTGTTATGATATGCTCAAAGATGCAGGGAAGCCTTTCGTGGTGCTTGACAGCTACCTGTCAGAGTATAACGTGCCCGCTCTGGTATTCTCCAACGGCGTATGGGGCATGTATGAAGCAACAAAACATCTTATAGAAAACGGCCACACACAGATCGCGTATATCTCAGGCCTGCGTTTTCACATGTTTGAGCATTACCGGTACCAGGGATATGTGAATGCCCTGTTGGATTCCGGTCTTGCAGTGAATCCCAATCTGGTGAAATTTGTGGGATTCGGTATGCTGGACGGAGTAAAATGCTTTCGGGAGCTTATGGAGAGTAAAAATAAGTTTACTGCGGTTATCTGTGAAAATGATGTGCTGGCAATGGGGGTCTATAAGGTGTGCGCACAGATGGGGCTTGGAATCCCGGAGGACTTATCAATTATAGGTTACAACAATACGATCCTGTCGGAGTGTGCCCAGCCGGCCATGACGTCGGTGGACCAGCACGTGGATGACATGATTCAGACAGCCGTGGATCTTTTGATGAAGCAGATCCATAATGAACCTATAACAGATAAGATTATCCGGATTGCTCCGTCTCTTGTAAAGAGAGATTCTGTAAAAAAAATCAACTGAATATAGAATAGGAGAAAGAGATATGGCAGATTACGTGATTGCCGGCAATGCTGCTGTAGACAAGATAACGTTTGCCGATGGAACAAGCACCGGTTTCATGCCGGGAGGAGCTACTTTATTTGCCCTCACAGGGATCCTGCTGTGGACAGACAGCGTGCTGATGTGCGGGGGATTTGGTGCGGATTATATGGAGCATATGGGAGACTGGATGGAGCGCAACCATATAGACCGGAGAGGATTTCATGTAAGAGATCCCAAAAATCCTTTAAATTATCTGGTGTACAGGGACAGCGGAGACTGGTATTCCTATACAGAATATGGAAACGCTCATTATGAAAGCCTGGATTGTGATCCCCAAAAGGACCATCTGCGGGAATTTTTGAAAGGGACAAAGGGGGTCTATTGCTTCCGGGCGGATGATTTGGACTTTTTCGGACAGATGGCACAGCTGAGAAAGGAATTCGGCTTTCGGTTTATGTGGGAAATCAAGGCTACCATTACCGTTCCGGAAAAGCTTCCGGTGATCCGAAGGATACTGAAGAATACAGACGCATTTTCTATTAACCGCAGAGAGGCGTATCGGTTATTCGAAGTGGAGGAAGACAGCGAAGCCATACGGGCGCTGCAGGGACTTGATGTGCCTATGGTGGTATACCGGATTGGCTCAAGGGGACTTTACATTATCAAGGGGGAAGAGGTATTTTTTGCCCCCAGCTTTCAGAAATATTCTGTGGTGGATGTGACCGGATGCGGAAACAGCTCTACTGCTGCCGCCTTTTACGCCTGGTGCGAGAATATGGATGTCTGCGGTATTGCTGCCGCGGCTAATATTACCGCAGGAATGAACCTGAGATACCAGGGGGCTATGGAACTGACTCCGGAGAATAAGAGAATCGCCCGGGAGGAAAAGAAAGAGCTGGAAAACCGATACAGAAAAGGCAGTATGGAGGCAGGAATTGTATGAAAGAATCCGTAAAACGGTTACTTGATAGTTATGTGTACAAAGACCGTATGGAGCCGGGAGGAATCATGGCCCCGGGAGGTCTGGCAATTGAAGGAAAACCTGCTATGACAGGGATTGATCCTGACAAGGTGGGAAGATATGTAGTTATGCTGGTACGGGATCCTCTGCTTGTGTATGGCGGGGATCCCGCTGAGATTCTTGCAAAAAGACTGGAAAATCCGGTATTGGCGGGTAAAACAGGTCTTTTTACCACCTGGAGCGGTTGGTATAAGGGAGCCCATATAACCTTCGTCAGCGGAGGCAGCGGTGCGCCGGAGGCGGAGCTGCCCCTTGTGGAGCTGATGCATTACACAAAAGCAGATACCTTTATAAGGCTCGCAGGCTCTGCGGCCATCAGCGAAGAGGTGCATAGCGGGGATGTGGTAATAAGCAGCGGAATCGTAAGAGGGGACGGAGTCTCCAAAGTTTATATAGAGCCTGAATTTCCTGCCCTGTGCAGCCACGAAGTGGTACTGGCTATGAGCAAAAGCGCTTCTGATCTGGGCTGCAGATGGCATGTGGGGGTTACCAGATGCTCTGACTGTGAGCACGTGGGCGGCGGACGTCCGGCTGTGGATGGGTATATACAGCCCTGGCACACGGAGATTATAGAGTATTATAACAGGGCAAATGTTCTGAACCTGGATCGGGAGTCCAGTGTTATTGCCACACTATGTACACTGTTCCAAAAGCGCGGGGGTGCGGTATTCTCCATAGACAATAATATTGTAACCGGAGAACGGTTTATACCGGGACAGGGACATGATGATTCCATCCAGGTAGTCCTTGAGGGGCTTGCCAATTTACATAACATGGATGTACAGAAGGAGAAAAAAAATCTTCCCTGCTGGGTGCCGGAGGAAATAGAATAAAGCTATGGATGAGAGCCAATACAGAAAAAATCTGAAGGTACCTCTGCATCGGGTGGACGTGGTTTTAGATACGGACGCTTTCAATGAGATTGACGACCAGTTTGCCATTGCCTATCTGATGAATTCCGGGGAAAAGCTGAATCCCGCTGCAATTTATGCGGCACCCTTCCATAATCATAAATCCTCTTCCCCCCGGGATGGGATGAATAAGAGCTATGAGGAGATCAAAAGAATTCTGGATCTGGGGGGACACGGTGAGAAAAAGGAACAGGTATTTTACGGGGCCGACAGATTCCTTAAAAATGAGACCGAACCTGTGGATTCCCCTGCAGTGCGGGATCTGGTGCGCAGGGCAAGGGCGTATACCCCTGAAAATCCCCTGTATGTAGTGGGGATAGCAGCGCTCACCAATATTGCCTCTGCTCTTTTGACAGAGCCTGCGCTGAAGGAACGTATCGCAGTGGTGTGGCTGGGAGGGAATGCACGCCATTATGCCCATAACCGGGAATTTAATATGATGCAGGATTTGGCGGCTGCAAGGGTGGTATTTAACAGCAAAGTGCCGCTGATTCAGGTGCCGTGTATGGATGTGGCAGAGCATTTTACCATAACCCGACCTGAGCTGGAGTACTGGCTGCAGGGGAAGAATCCCCTGTGTGATTATCTCACGGGGATTGCCATAGGAGAGATGGAGACATGGGCAGAGGGAATGCCCTGGTCTAAGACCATATGGGATGTGACGGCAGTGGCCTGGCTTCTAAACGACCGGGGGAAGTTTATGGAAGAGAGGCTGGTATCCAGCCCGATTCCTGAATACAATGATACCTATACCTGCTGCGGGGACAGGCACCTGATAAACTATATATACCGCATCCATCGGGATGCGCTGATGAAAGATTTAATAGAAAAGCTGATAAAATAAAATGTATGGATACAAGGGGGCAAAACAATGATCAGTACTTACAGAGAGAAGATATATGCAGGCGTTCTTGGAAAATGTCTGGGAGTCTATATGGGGCGCCCGGTAGAGGGGTGGTTTTATGATAGGATCAATCAGGCATTCGGGGAGGTCTATAACTTTAAGCATAAGGCTGCAGGGGCGCCTTTGATTGTGCCTGACGATGATATCTCAGGAACCTTTGCTTTTTTCCGGGCGCTGGAGGATAACGGCTATCCGAAAGATCTTACGGCTAAACAGATCGGGGATACCTGGCTGAACTATCTGGTGGAGAATAAAACAATTCTCTGGTGGGGCGGTCTGTCCCGTTCCACGGAGCACTCTGCATATATAAGACTTAAGGAAGGAATTCCGGCGCCCCAGAGCGGAAGCATCGCCCAGAATGGACAGAGCATGGCGGAGGCCATCGGCGCCGAAATCTTTATCGATACCTGGGCACTGGTAAATCCTAATCAACCGGAACTGGCAGTCCGTATGGCGAAAGAAGCAGCAAGTGTGAGTCATGACGGGATTGCGGTGTCGGCCGCGTGTTTCCTGGCGGCTATGGAATCCATGGCCTTTGAGGAGACCAATATAGATACTCTCATAGATCGGGGGTTATCCTATGTGGATGACGATCTTCTGCATCGTCTGGTTGCGGATGTCAGAGCACAGTGCAGAAAGGCATCGGACTGGCACGAGGTAAGGGAGTGGATAGCGGCTAACCACGGATATGAAAAATATCCAGGCAACTGCCCTATGATAACCAATCATCTGGTAGTTTTGTCAGCTCTTCTAATGGGCGGGGATGACTTTAATAAATCGATTATGATAGCAGCCTCGGCAGGATGGGATACGGATTGCAATGCCGGCAATGTGGGATGCCTGAACGGGATCCGTCTGGGCCTGGAGGGAATCAACGGGGGAGCAGATCTTAGGGGTCCTGTTGCAGATCGGCTATATGTAGTTACTGCAGACGGGGGAGACTGTGTATCTGATGCCGTGCTGGAGACCAGAAAAATTCTGAGAGCAGCTGCGGAACTGTATCAGGAAAACATAGAGCTCCCGGATAAAAGATACGCCTTTGAATATCCCGGCAGTGTGCAGGGATTTATGATTCATCCGGATTACGCGGAGGAACAGGCCCTGTGCGGGATATCCAATCCTCTGGGGCAGGGACTGGAACTGGAGTATCGGCATCTGGCACCTGGAAGCAGCGCAGCTGCCTGCGTGGAGACTTATGTGGACAAGAGCCCTAAGGGAGTGGGAGGAACCAGCTATTTTGAAGTATATGCATCCCCTAATTTGTATCCTACCCAGACCGTAAATGCTTTGTTCTTCTGCCCGGATGAGGAGACGCCGTCCCTCCGCTTTTTCGTTGATTATTATGACGGCCAGGATCAGCTTCAGAAGTTAACAGGGGAGGAATTCCAGCTAAAGCCGGGAGAGAATCTGATTTCCTGGGAAGTGCCGGAACACTGCGGACAGGCTATTTACAGGCTGGGAATACAGCTTGCCAGCAAAAAGAGGCTGGACGGAAAGGTGATTCTGAAATGGATGGACTGGGCCGGGGCTCCCAGAAGGTATGAGATGGGCAAGTCTTACGAGATGACCCCTTCTCTGGTTACCTGGACCAACGAAACCATCTGGCTGAAGACTTTTGTCAGCTCGGCGGATAATTTTTATCCGGACTACCTCAGAACCTTCTCCGTATCTCACCCCGGAAAGAATGGAATTGTAACTACCGGAGGTCCGGACTGGAAGGATTATACGGTTACCTCTGCTATTACATTTTCCCAGCAGGAATGTGCCGGCCTTGTGGCCAGGGCGAAGGGGCACCGAAGGTATTATGCTGCTGTGTTCCAGGACGGGAAGGCAAAGATTATCCGGAGGAAGGACTGGGAGATTACGGAACTGGCTGCAGTGCCCTATGAGTATAAAATTGATGGAGAATATCAGGTTTCATTTACCGTAAAGGGGGAACATTTGTCTATGGCGGTTAACGGAGAGACTGTGGCAGAGGCGGAGGATTCCAGCTATGTCCGGGGCGGAGCCGGGTATGTCGTAGACCGGGGGGCCATCCTGGGAGATGGTTTCACAGTACAAAGAGTCTGAGTGAAAAGTAAGCAGCGCCTGCATCCGCAGAACACGGAGGCAGGCGCTGCTTTTTGTGAGTGATTTTTATAGGAAATCACAGCAAGAGCAGTTCGATGACAAACACACAGAGACAGGCAATCAGTGATACCTGAATCAGGCTTCGTCCCCGGTAAGCCAGGAGTATGGCAGCGGCAAACGCAGCCAGAGCGGACCAAACATTTGCCGTAGCAGTTAATATGGCCGGAAAGGTCATCACAGAGAGCGTCACAAAGGGTACATAGTGCAGAAAGGATTTTATGTATACATTTGTAATTTCTTTCCGGATCAGGGTGAGGGGGAGCACGCGGATCAGGTAGGTGACCACCGCCATTACAAGGATATATATGTAGATATTACTTTTCATGGGATTCCTCCTTTACTGGAAACAGAAAAGCGGCCCCTCCCGCAATGAGCACCGTCAGCAGGATAATACGGAAGCCAGAGGAGATGGAGCTGACCACGGGCAGCTTGGTGAACAGGAAGCTTAGCCCCATGGAAGCCAGGATGACTCCTGTTAAAACCCGGTTGCCTTTTGCAGGAGGGATAATAACAGCCAGGAACATGCCGTAAAGAGCCACGCTCAGCGCACTGATCACTCTGCCCGGCAGAATATCTCCGCAGACAGCTCCGAACAGTGTTCCTCCGGCCCATCCGGGCACGGCTGCTGTGATCAGCCCATAATTATAAAAGGGGCTTAAGCGTCCAGGCTTGCACACGGAGACTCCGAAGATTTCGTCTGTTACCCCATAAGCCACAGGAAACCGGTGGAGAAAGCTGTGCCGGCTGTCCAGCTTCTGGGAGAGGGAACAGGACATAAGACAGTAGCGGAGATTGATAATAAGCTGAGTGACGGCCATCTCTGTATAGGAAGCAGAGGCACTGATAATTCCCAGTGCGGCAAACTGACCTGCAGAAGTCAGATTAGCGGCAGACATAACAACTGCCTGGAGCGGAGTAAGTCCGGATCCGCTGGCCATGATGCCGAAGGTAAAAGATACGGCAAAATACCCCAGGCAGATGGGGATTCCATCCTTGACGCCGTATTTCCACTGCAAATAGTTACTGTTCATAGTTGGTACTCCTTGGCTTTTTGCACAAATTATAGCATTTATCTTTACATCAGTAAAACAAATGTTTATTATGAATACATAAGATATACTTATATAAAAACAAAAGAAGGGATACATATGAACCGATATCAGGCTGTGGTCAAAATCGTAGATACAGGAGGCTTTACCAAGGCGGCGGAGGCACTGGGCTACACGCAGTCGGCGGTAAGCCAGATGGTACAGTCCCTGGAAAATGAGCTGGGAACCATCTTATTTACCAGATCTAAAAAAGGAGCGGAGCTTACCCCGGATGGGGAGGAACTGCTTCCCTACATTAAAAATATATATCACGCGTACCGGGAGCTTAAGGAAAAGCAGAGAGAAATGGAAGGGCTGGAAAGCGGTATTATCCGCATCGGCACTTTTGCCAGCGTATCCTGTCACTGGCTTCCCGGACTGATGAAGGAGTTCCGGGAGAGTTATCCAGGGGTACATTTTGAGCTGTACCAGGGGGACTACAACACGGTGGAAGAACTGATCCGCGAAGGAAGTGTGGATTTTGGATTCATCAACCCAGAGGCAGTACCAGATATGAAAACCATACCTCTCAGGGAAGACCCCATGCTGGCAGTTCTGTCTCCTTCCCATCCCCTTGCAGCCAGAGATAAGGTTTCCCTGAAGGCCCTGGCCAGAGAACCCTTTATTCTTCTGGAGGAAGGGCGGGTCAGCGAGCCTCTGGACTTTTTTCAGAAGCATGGGATTATTCCTAATATACAGTACAGGGTGCACGACGACTATACCATTATGTCAATGGTGGAAAAGGAACTGGGGGTTGCCATTCTGCCGGAACTGATACTGAACAGACTGAATTACAATATTGCAGTAAAGGAGATAGAGCCGTGCCTGTCCAGAACCATTGCCCTGGCTTTTAAGGAAAAGAAGACTCTGCCTATAGCCAGCCGGCATTTCTTGGAGTTTATATCCGGTAAGCTAAAAGCTGCCGGACCTGCATAGAACAGGGCAAGATTACTCATTTGATCGGAAAGGAAAGCATATGTGGAAGATTACCATCGTTGAGGATGATGAAGGGAGCCGCCGGGAACTGAAAGAACATTTTGCCGGTCAGGGATTTGCCGTTACAGCCTGTGAAGCATGGGAAGACAATGAAGCAAAGCTCAAAGAAGCGGATCTTATACTGCTGGATATTCAGCTGGGAGCCCAGAATGGGGTATCCCTCTGCCGGAAAATCCGGGAGGAATCGGCAGTACCCATTCTATTTGTAACCTGCCGGGATTCAGAACAGGACGAGTTGACTGCCATCCGTGCCGGGGGGGATGATTTTATCCGGAAGCCCTACAGTCTGTCTGTTTTGACTGCACGGGTGCGGAGGCTTCTTCAGCGGAACAGCCAGGCAAAGGAAAGCATTACTGTGGGCGGGGCGGCCCTGAATCTGGTATTCGGACGGATTGAGTTTCAGGGGAAATCTCTGGAATTATCCAAAAAAGAACTGCAGATTATCTATTATCTGTTTCTCAACCGGGGGAGAACTGTGCTAAAAGATGAACTGGTGGAATATCTCTGGGAGAATAAATGGTACGTGGATGAGAACATTCTGAATGTAAATCTTTCCAGACTGCGCAAGCGTCTGGGTGAGATTGGACTGGGGGATCTGATTCATACGGTACCGAAACAAGGGTACCGGGCAGGAGGGGAGCAGGAATGAATTTTTGGTGCTATCTGGAAGAAAAGCTCTTTGTGATGATGGGAAACCTGTTTCTCATGGTTCTTGCCGGGGTTTACCTGAGAGCCTGCGGCAATCCGGGGGCTGTCATATTTTACTTTATCGGTATTTGGCTTTTAATTCTCGCAGGAAACCTGGTGTGGGGGTATGAGAGGCAGAGAAGAAAATACAGGGAAATGTGCAGTCTTTTTGCCGGGCTAGAGGAAAAGTATCTGATCTGTGAACTGATGGGGAAACCCAAGGATCAGACGGAAAAGATGTATTATGAAATGCTCCGGGGAGCCAACAAGGCCATGGCAGAGAAAATTGAAGAGGTGCAGAAGATAAGCCGGGAGTATAAGGAGTATGTTGAAGAGTGGATTCATGAAGTAAAGACTCCGATTGCCGCCGGAACCCTTATCTGCAGCAATCACCCTTCCCCCCAGAACGGCAGGATAAAAAAGGAATTCGCACGGATCGGAGAATTGGTGGAACAGGTGCTGTACTTTGCCAGAAGTGAACAGGTGGAGAAAGATTACTTTATCTCCGAATGTATTCTTTCAGACGTGGTGAATCCGGCGCTTTTGGCCTATCGTCCCTACATTCTGGAGCGGGGAATTGGGCTGCAGGTAGAGGAGCTCTCTGAAACTGTATATACAGATGGAAAATGGATGCGCTATATTCTGGGCCAGATTCTGTCTAACGCAGTAAAGTATCAGGACAAGGAAGAGCCCGGGATTCATATCTACTCCGGCACAGAACAGGGGAAGATCCGGCTGTGTGTGGAAGACAACGGGAGGGGGATTCCCCCGGAGGATCTGCCCCGGATCTTTGACAAAGGATTTACAGGAGGAGACAGGCAGAAGAACGGGGCCACAGGCATCGGGCTATACCTCTGTAAAAAGCTGTGCGAGAGGCTGGGAATTGCCCTGTCTGTCGCCTCCAAAGAGGGGGAGGGGACTACAGTTACTCTTGAGTTTCCTGTGGGAAATCTGCACAGAATGTAAGGGAGTGAAGCGTTATTACAACTTTGTAAGTAAACAAAGGAAAAGAAGGGAGGTATACTGAAGAAAACGTATACGAGGAGTGATTACATGAAAACATTACTGAGAATTGAGGAAATCCAAAAATATTACGGATCCCGTTCCTTTGTCACAAAGGCCCTGCACCAGGTCTCCTTTTCTGTGGAGGAAGGAGAGTTTCTGGGGATTATGGGGGCGTCCGGCTCCGGAAAAACAACCTTGCTGAACTGTATTGCAACCATTGATACGTTGACCGCCGGGCATATTTATCTGGAAGAGGAAGATATTACAGCACTGAGAGAAGAAGAGCTGGCAAAGTTCAGACAGAAGAACCTGGGGTTTGTGTTTCAGGAGTTTAATCTTCTGGATACCCTTACCATTGAAGAAAATATAGGACTTGCACCTGTGATCTGCAAAGAAGATCCGAAAAAGATCAGTATACGGGTGAAGGAGATCGCAAAGAGGCTTGGCATAGGGGACATTCTTACCAAATTTCCCTATGAGGTGTCAGGAGGCCAGAGGCAGCGCTGTGCATGTGCCAGGGCTATGATCAACCATCCCAAGCTCATTCTGGCAGATGAGCCAACGGGAGCTTTGGATTCCCAGTCCGCAAGAATGCTGCTGGAAAGCTTCGGGGCTCTGAACCGGGAACTGAAGGCTACGATTTTAATGGTTACCCATGACGTTTTCTCCGCCAGTTACTGTTCCCGGATCCTGTTTCTCAGAGACGGAAAGATTTTCAATGAGATCCGCCGCGGAACCAGGGAGAGAAAGGAATTTTTCCAGGAGATCCTGGATGTGGTAACCCTGCTGGGAGGTGATGTTTCCAATGCTCAGTAAACTGGCAGTAAGGAATGCAAAGCGATCGGCAAGAGATTATCTGATTTACCTGGTAACCGTAACCTTTTCTTTGTCTATGGTGTATGCCTTTAACCTGATTGTGTTCTCCAGCGAGATACGGAACCTGAGCTACGGCATGAGTGCTATGACCGGAACCATTATCTTTATCTCTCTGATTATTGTATTTGTCATCGGCTGGCTTATCTGTTATATGACCAGATTTATCCTGGAGAAGAGAAGCCGGGAATTCGGCACCTATCTTCTTCTGGGGATTCCCAACCGGGATGTGGCCAGCCTTTTTGTCAGGGAAAATCTTCTGATGGGCGCAGGGGCTTTTATTATAAGTCTCCTGGTGGGGAGCTTTCTGTATCAGATCCTGGATATGATAATTATGAGAATCTTTCAGGCACAGTATCAGATACAGTTTCAGTTTTCTGCCAAAGCACTGGCTCTGACCGCAGGATACGGGGCTGCCATCTATCTGTTTGCCATGGTGAGAGTGAGACGGCAGCTCAGAAAGATTAAGATCTGTGATCTCCTGTATATGGAGAAGAAAAATGAGGCCTCGGCTCTGAAGACCGGAAAGGGCCACTGGACCCTTTTCCTGGCCGCAGCGGCTGCCTGCGCTGCGGGGGTAGGTACCTTATGGTATCTCTGCCACCACAGTGAGGAGGTACACAATGGGGGTGCACTGCTGCTTCTCTCCGTGGTTTTGCTGATCGGGAGTATCTATGGGATCTATATGACAGTGACCTTTTTTCTCGGTAGAACAGTGCTGGCACGGGATAGCTTTAAATATAAGAAGCACCGCCTGTTTCTCCTGAGAAATATGACCGCCAGAATGAGAACTATGGGAGTAACCATAGGTACTTTGGCTCTGCTTTTAACCCTGACCCTTACAGCGACCTCTATGGGGCTGTTGTTTGAGCGGTTTTTTTCTGAGAAAAGAGAGAGCACCATGTCTTTTGACATCACGGTATCTACCACCCAGCCTTCTGAGGATTTGAGTCCGGTATCTGCTTATGCTGAAGAAAGGCTTGGAATTCGAAGCCAGCTTGCCTACCCATTGTATGACGGAGAAAGTAAAATACTGACAGACTGGTTC
Organism: Lactonifactor sp. BIOML-A5; assembly: GCF_009677585.1. Lineage (GTDB taxonomy): Bacteria > Bacillota > Clostridia > Lachnospirales > Lachnospiraceae > Lactonifactor. The sequence continues at coordinate 73,872 of NZ_WKYV01000012.1, forward strand.
CGCAAACAGGACAGCCCGGTGGGATGGATGGAATTTGCACCGGTTCTGGCTTATTCAGATTATAAAGAGCTTAGAAGAATGCTGGGCTACGGAGAGACAGAACTAAAAGAGGGGAGGTATCTCATCCAGTGCACACCCAGAATCAGGGAGATAGCAGAGCAGGAGAAAATCCCTGACATACGCCTCGGAGGGGAGACACTTAAATATCAGGAAAGCCGGTCGGAATCATTTGGAGTAGGGGATGGATTTAACGGGACAGGGTATGTGGTGATTGTACCGGACAATATTGCGGGAAAACTTCCTGTGTATCATATGTCTCTGGCTGTCCAGACAGAAAAAGAAACCACCCCGCAGGATGCGGAAAATCTGGTAAATCTCCTGTATGAAACATACAGCTATGAGGGGATTGACACCTGCAATACCAAAGGGAGCATACGGGATTCGTATCTGTCCGTATTTACCATTCTGGCATTTTCCCTGTATTATGTGGGTCTTATCTTTGTCTGTGCAGCAGCTGCGGTGCTGGCAGTTCATCAGTTAAGTGAGGCGGTGAAGTATCAGTTTCGCTATGAGCTTCTCTCTAAGCTGGGGGTGGGAAACCGGGAGGGGAAAAAACTGGTGTTTCAGCAGCAGCTGTTATTTTTCGGGGTGCCCCTGATGATTCCGGTGCCCTTAAGCATCTTTTTGTCCAGACAGCTTTCTTACTGGATGCTGATGAATGAGATTTCCAACAAAACGTTTCTGCATTCCCAGGGAATCAGTCTGGGATTGTTCGGATTAGTTTACCTCATCTACTTTGCCACATCCTGGAGAGCCTGCTCCCGTCTGGCCTTTTCCTGACAAATAAGCAGAGGCCAGGACAACAGCTGTGCCGGCCAGCTGAACGGGGGAGACGGGCTCCCCCAGGAAAGCGGCGGCAAAGAAGATAGCAGATACAGGATCCATATAGCTGAGTACAGCCGCAAGATGTGTAGGTGTCTCCTTCAGACCAGAGAAATAGAGATAACAGGCAATACCAGTATGCACAATTCCCAAGATCAAAAGCAGGGGAAGGTTAGCCTTCACTACAGAAAAATTGTGATGCTTTAAGAGCACCGGGGAGAGCACAAGGGCGGCAGCCAGCAGCTGTATCAGCGTCCGGTCCATATTATCAATGTTGTCCAGCTTTTTATTGCAGAGAATCAGCATGGCATAAAACAGCGCAGAACCGGCACCGCATAAAAGCCCCAGCCCGTGGTGGTATACGGTCAGGGGGGCTTCCCCGGAACTGAATACAATAAGAGCCAGTCCGGCCGGAGCCAGAAGAGCAGTGACAACCTGTTTTTTGGACAGATGTTCTCCCAGGACAAAGGGAGCCGCGAATAAAACCAGCACAGGCGCCAGATAATAGGTCATAGTGCCGATGGCTACAGTGGTACAGCGCAGTGCCTGGAAAAACAGAAGCCAGTTAATCCCCATAATAACTCCTGACACGGCGGCCAGACAGAGGGCCCTTTTCCCGCAGCGGAAGGGGTTCTTTTTTTTCAGCAGCATTAGGAGGGAGAAAAAAATACTGGCAATAAAAACGCGGTAGAAGACAAGTTCCACAGTAGACAACGAAATTCCCCGGACAAATATGCCGATACTTCCAAAGATCAGCATGGGGATAATAAGCTTCAGACAGGATTTCCACATATGTTTCTCTCACTTTCATCAGATTCTCGGCAGGGAGATAAGTTATCTTTTATTCTAAGTGACGGGAGAAAACAAGTCAACCGGATTTGAGTCTGGGCCTTCGTCTGAAATAGAAAAAACTGATGAGAAAAAAGGATAACTGTGATACACTGTTAGGAGACAGAAATAAGGGATAAGACAGGAGTTAAAGGAGCAAGTATGAGGGAACAGCTAACTAAGAGTGACGTAAAAAAGATTCAGGAAGAGATAGAATACAGAAAGCTTGTTGTGCGGAAAGAGGCAATAGAAGCAGTGAAGGAAGCCAGAGCCCAGGGAGATCTCAGTGAAAATTTTGAATATTATGCGGCGAAGAAGGATAAGAATAAAAATGAGAGCCGGATCCGCTATCTGGAGAGAATGCTGAAAACAGCTGTCATCGTATCGGACGAATCCAGGGAGGACGAGGTAGGGATTAATAATACGGTAAAAATATATTTCGAGGATGAGGATGAGACAGAAGAATTCAAACTGGTAACCTCTATCCGGGGAAATTCCCTGAAGGGTATGATCAGCACAGAGTCTCCCATCGGTAAGGCCATTCTGGGGCATAAAACGGGGGAGCGGGTACTGGTTAAAATAAATGAAGAAACCGGATACTACGTAGTTATCAGGGAAATCCAGAACACCCGGGATGACAGCGCAGATAAAATCAGAGGATTCTGACCGCTGGTCTGCCTTGCATGGAAGGGGAAACTATGAGAAATCAGATTATCCATCTAAAAACAATAGAACGGAATACTACCCTGTATCATTACACACAGATTGCGGGGGTCCAGGGGATTTTGGATGAAAAAAGCTTTTGGGCTACAAAAAGTGACTTTCTCAACGACCCGAGAGAATTTTCTTACATCATAGAAGTGATCCAGCAGATGAGCGGATCTGTCTTTAAGAACAAGGGATGGAAGGATCTATTTCTTAAGAATATTTTCAAGGAGGGGGACCATTTTGTCTATGAGAAAAATAAGGAATTTTTCGTACTGGCATTTTCCACCTGCTCCGACAGCATAACTCTTTGGGCAGAGTTCGGCAATGAGACCGGATACAATATGGCCTTTGACAGTGAAAAAATCATCAAAAAGATAGCGAAAAGCAATGCCATCGCCTATCACGGGTATGTGGTATATGCTCTGGAAGAACAAAGAGACTATATTCTGGATCTGATGCAGAAGAAGATACCCGAGTCTTTTGGGCTTTCTTTTGCCGACATTATGAACAGAGGCATGGCCTGGGAGAGTGACCCGGTGTTCCAGAAAGCATGCAGAATGTTTCAGAAGGCCGCCAAAATCTATGCGATGTTTTTTAAGCAGGAGGGTTTTACAGAAGAACGGGAGTACCGGTTTGTGTTTAAAAAGAGTGAGGGCATGAACGTGTTATTCCGGGAAAAGGAAGGTTTTTTAATTCCCTATATAAAGATTACCATGCTGGAATCAGACAATAAGCTCCCGATCCGGGGAATTACCGTGGCTCCCAAGAATGACAGTGACCTGGCGAGAAAAGGAATGGAATATTATCTGCATATGCACGGGTACCAGGTTCCGGTAGAACTGTCCAGGATAAAACTGAGATACTGATAAAGTTGTAAAAAATTTGATAAAATTTGAATATTTGTGATATACAAAAATCTTCTAAAAAGTGATAATAACTTCATTACGTTAAAAATTTCACGGAGGGTTTTTGTTATGAATATGTATCGCTGGATAGAAAAAATGATTTATGCGGATGAGAAAAAACCAATGCCTATATTATCCTTTCCGTCTGTACAGCTTTTGTGTGTCACGGTGAAGGAACTGGTTGCGGACAGTAATTACCAGGCGCTGGGGATGAAGATGCTTGCGGATAAGTATGACACGGCAGCGGCAGTGAGCTTTATGGATCTGTCTGTGGAGGCGGAAGCGTTTGGCGCGCGCTGTGTGTATGCGGCAGATGAAGTTCCCACGATCATCGGGAATATAGTGAAAACAGAAGAAGAGGCTGAGCGTCTAAAGGTACCCGAGGTGGGGGCTGGGCGTACCGGGGTATGCCTGGAGGGTATCCGAAAGGCCCTGAAGCTTATCACAGATCGCCCGGTGTTCGCCGGCTGTATCGGTCCCTTTTCACTTGCAGGGAGACTGATGGATGTGAACGAGGTGATGCTGTACTGCTATGAGGAACCGGATATGGTACACACGATTCTTCGGAAAGTAACGGACTTTCTCATTGCCTATATTCTGGAATATAAAAAAACAGGGGCCCACGGAATAGTTATGGCCGAACCCCTTGCCGGTATGCTGTCCCCACAGCTTATGGAGGAATTCTCCAGTGCCTACGTAAAAGAGATAGTTGAGAAGACACAGGATCAGGGGTTTGTGGTTATCTATCATAACTGCGGCAATTATGTGATCCAGCTAATCGATCAGATACTGGATACCGGGTGTCTCATATACCATTTCGGGGACAGCATTGATATGAAGGAGATGATGCAGCGTATCCCGAAAGACTGTCTGGCTATGGGAAATGTAAGCCCTTCCGCACAGTTTCTCAACGGGACACCCTCTTCTGTGAGGATAGAGACTATGAGGGTGCTGGAAAATTGTAAAGAATTTCCAAACTTTATAGTTTCTTCCGGATGCGATATTCCGCCGCTGACAGAATTTGAGAATATAGATGCATTCTTTGACACTGCAAAATCATTTTATTATAAACAGCATTTGCTGGATATGATTGTATAAATAAGATATTTATGATATTCTGAGAAACAGGAAGGTTCAGGCTGTGGCCGTGGAATCCTCCTGTTTTTCTATGAGAGGACAGGAGGGGAGAACAGGAAACTAGGGAAAGCACAACAGGAGAATTGGAATGTCGGGACATATGTGGGAACAGGTAATAAAATATAGCAGACATCTTGCGGAAATATTTGGCGTGGAGTGTGTACCGGTAAATCAGGGGGACCAGGAGCAAGGTGAGAATAAGTGGGAACCAGGGGCGATATGCAGAGCATGCGAACAGTGCAATCATTTTGGATGCTGGGGGATGAACGCCTATCGGAAAGGCTGCGAGGAGGCCTATCGCTGGGATGGCATCTATATTTCCCTCTGTCCCCTGGGACTTATATTAATTACAGCGCCGTTGTCTGATGAGACTGGTGAGCTGGTGGGGGGGATCGCTGCCGGTCCTCTGTGCATGGGCAACCCGGAGGATAATTTTCAGGAAATTTACGATCCAGTCCTTCAGAGAATAGTATCTGAGAGTCCCTGTTTTGCACCGGAGAAGATACAGAGTATGGGCGAGATAATGAGTGCGGTAACCGGGTATATTTCCGGGGTTACTCACGGGAAAGCCGGCAGGTACTTTTACAAGCAGGAACATCTGCTCAATGCTATATATGCGGAGAAACTCCGGAAAACAGAAGACACAGAGTACTATACCTATCCCATTGCTCTGGAACGAAAACTGAGGATCGCAGTGAGAAGCAAGGCAGTGGAGGAAGCTCAGGTGCTCCTCAATCAGATCCTTGCCTATATTTATGTATCTAACTGTCATAACCTGAAGGCAATAAAACCCAGGCTGTCTGAGCTTGTGGTAGTTATCTCCCGGGCAGCGGTGGATGCAGGGGCAGATATGAATGAGACGGATGCAATGATTCAGATGTTTGTAAACCATATTCACGAATTTGAGAGTATTGAGGAGCTCAGTATATGGACCACTAACTTGATGCAGCAGCTCATTGCCTATACCTTTAACTTTGATAACGTAAAACATGCGGATGTGGTGTACAAAGCGGTTGAATATATAAAGGATAATTACAGAAGAAAGATAACCGTGGATGAATTAGCTGCCCTCACATACGTGAACAAATCTTACCTGGGCACCATATTTAAGAAGGAGACAGGGAGCACCATACCACAGTATATTAATGAAGTACGGGTAGAAAAGAGCAAGCTCCTTCTCTTGGAGGAGAATCTGAGTATTGTAGAGATTGCCAGCCTGTGCGGATTCGAAGGGCAGAGCTATTTCACGAAAGTGTTCCGGGAAATTGTGGGGATGACTCCAAAAAAATATAGGGAGGAGAGGGGGAAAAAGAGGTTTTTAATAGACAAAGGAGATAATTTGTGATATATTGAATGCAATTCAGGTGTGTCTGGGTACTTGAATGATTGTACCAGAAAACTGCCGGATACAGAGAGATACAGGTCAACTGCATCTCTCTGTATCCGGCTTTTTGTATTCCTGAAAGGTTGTCTGGAGCTTTGGATAAACAGGGAAAGGAGCTAACAATGTATTTGATGATTGACAATTATGATTCATTTGTCCACAATCTGGCGGCATATTTTAAAGAACTGGGGGGTGAACTGGAGATTGTCAGAAATGACAGTATAGATCCGGAACAGGTGGAGAAGGGGGTTGCATCCGGCAGACTGGAAGGGATTATTATCTCTCCCGGTCCTAAAAGTCCCAGAGAATGCAAAAGTGTGGGGGAGATGGTGAAGAGGCTGGCAGGTAGGATACCTATTCTTGGGGTCTGTCTTGGACACCAGATCATAGGGCAGGAATTCGGCGGTCAGATTAAAAAAGGAGTGCGGCCCATGCATGGAAAGGTTACAGGGCTCGTGCATAACGGGAAGGGGCTATTTGAGGGGCTGCCGGAAACCTTTCAGGTAACCCGGTATCACTCTCTTGTGGTAGACAGGCATACGCTTCCCGGCTGTATGGAGGCCGATGCCTGGTCCAAAGACGGAGAGATTATGGGAATGCACCACAGAAATATGCCGGTCTATAGCGTGCAGTTTCACCCGGAGGCAGTACTCACAGATTATGGACATGAACTTCTGCATAATTTTTTGAAGTGTGCGGGGCAGTGGAGGGCAGAGCATGAGTACAGCAATTAGAAAATTATCCTTTTACCGGGAACCAGAAGATATCTTCCGCAGATTCAGGAAAGAGCCCATGGCCGTTTTTTTGGATTCATCCCTTGAGAACAGTCTGGGGAGATATTCCATTATAGGGTTATACCCTTATTTATGTTTCAGAGACGAAGACAGCATCTGTTACTGCAATAACAGGCGGACGGAGGAAAAACTGGAATGGCTTCTGCACAAATATCTGAAAGAAAATAAGGAGGCCAACCCCACCAGCCTGCCTATGGTATCCGGGGCAGTGGGGTATCTCAGCTATGATTATGGAAGGAAGTTTGAAGGGATACCTACCCGGCATGAGAAGAAAATTCATATGCCGGAGGCAATGTTCTGCTTTTACGATGTATATATTATAGGGGATCTGGAGGAGAAGACTCTCTTTGTGACAGCAAGAGGGGAGACCGGAAGCCCTGAGGAAGTTCTGGACAGAGTGGAAAAAGAGATAGAGAAGGCTTCTCACAGGAGGGGCTGTCAAAGGCAGACAAAGCTGGCGGAATTTCAGCCAAATTTTACAAAAGACGGGTATAAACAAGCAATAGAAGAGATGATGGAATATATGGAGGAAGGACACATCTATGTGGCCAATATGACACAGCAGCTGACGGTTGAAAGCAAAAAGAATCCTTATGAAGTCTTTTCCTATCTTCGGCGGCATAATCCGTCCCCGTTTGGAAGCTATATGAATTATGGAGACTTCCAAATCGTAAGTGCATCCGTGGAACGCTTCTTTAAAATAAGAGACGGTATTATAGAGACACGTCCCATCAAGGGAACCAGAAAAAGGGGAGAGACTCCCAGAGAGGATGAAGCGCTGCGTCTGGAACTGGAGAACTCTGAAAAGGACAAAAGCGAACTGCTGATGATTGTGGATTTGGAACGGAATGATCTGAACCGGATCTGCGAACCCGGGAGTGTGGAAGTGACGGAACTATTTAAGGTGGAGGAATACGCTACGGTATTTCAGCTGGTTTCTGCCGTACAGGGAAGACTGAAAGAGGGGCTGGACGGAATGGATGTGATACCGGCAGTATTCCCCGGAGGCTCTATTACAGGCGCGCCCAAGATAAGGGCGATGGAGATTATTGATGAACTGGAACATGACCGCAGGGGACTCTACACGGGAAGCATCGGATACCTGTCTTTTTCCGGCGACTGTGATTTGAATATTGTCATCCGTACAGCTGTCTATAAGGATGGGAGATATCATCTGGGAGTGGGGGGCGGAATCACTTACGAATCTGATGTGGAATTTGAATACGAGGAAACCTTACAAAAAGCAAAAGCAATCTTGGAGGCAGTATATGAATAAGATAAAAGCGGACGACGGGTACTTTTTTGGAATCGGGGTCTTTGAGACGATAGCCATTGAGCAGGGCAGGCTGATTTTTTTAGAGGAGCATATGAAACGGCTGAGAAAGGGGATGGAAGCCCTGCACATTCCCCATCCCCGGGGCAGGGAGAAGCTTTCAACAGAGCATCTTCTGGAAACTGTCCGGAGAGGAGGCATGGAGAAAGGCGCCTTAAAGATAGCCGTTTCCCAGGAAAATGTTACGCTGAGCTTCCGGGAGAACCCCTATACCAAAGAACAGTATGAAAAGGGGTTTTTGCTGGATCTGGCATCCACTGTGAGGAATGAGACTTCCCCCTTTACATATTTGAAATCACTGAACTGTGGGGAGAATATTCTGGAAAAAAGAGCAGCCCGCCGCAGGGGAATGGACGAACCAGTCTTTATAAATACGAAAGGACAGCTTGCAGAGGGGGCAACAACCAATTTGTTTTTTGGTAAAAATGGTAGACTGTATACACCGCCCCTGTCCTGCGGCCTGCTGGACGGTATTGTCAGAAAGTTCGTGATGCAAAAGTTTCCGGTGGAGGAAAAAGTCGTTTATCCCTGTGAGGCAGGGGAGTACGATGAAATGATGGTTACAAATTCCCTCCTGGGAATCATGCCGGTGAACAGATTTGAAGACATTGCCTTCTCCTCCCGGACCTTGTGCAGTATGCTGACGGAGGAATATGAAAAGTGTTCTCAAAACAGTCGTTTTCTGCTATAATAAAGTTCATATACAGCATTTTTGTCAATAATAACGGACGTCAGGATACCCATAAAATGCTGTTTTTAGTATCAGACGTTACTACTATGAAAGAAGGTGTTAGCATGAACTGGGCAGAAAATTTACAAAACAATCTTACTACAGCAGAGCAACTCAAAGGCGTATTGCAACTTAACGATAAGGAGACGGAAAAGCTAAAGCAGATACTGGAACAATTCCCCATGTCCATTACCCAGTACTATCTATCACTGATTCATTGGGAAGACGAAAATGATCCGATTAAAAAAATGTGCATTCCCTCTATCAGGGAGACAGATTTGGACGGAAGCTTTGATACCAGCGGAGAGGCAGACAATACCGTTGTGGAAGGAATGCAGCACAAATACAAACAGAGTGCCATGATTTTATCCACAAACAGGTGTGCCATGTACTGCCGTCATTGTTTTAGAAAGAGGCTGGTTGGATTGTCAGACAAAGAGATAGCAAAGTATTTCGATAAGATTATGGAATACATAGAAGGGCACACAGAAATCAGCAATGTTCTTATATCCGGTGGGGATGCCTTTCTCAACAGCAATGAGGTAATTGAAAAGTATCTGGAGCGCTTATGCAGAATGGAGCATATTGATTTTATCCGGTTTGGGACAAGAACCCCTGTGGTGCTGCCCATGCGAATAACGGAAGACAAAGAGTTATTGGATATTTTGCAGAGATACAGCAGCAAAAAGCAAATCTATGTGATCACGCATTTCAATCATCCCAATGAAATTACCAGAGAATCCAAGGCAGCCGTTCAGGCTTTGCTGCATGTGGGAATTCCCGTTCGAAATCAGGCGGTACTCTTAAAAGGAATCAACGACTCTCCTCAGGTGCTGGGTACGCTGCTGAAAAGGCTTACAGCAGCGGGAGTGCTCCCGTACTATGTATTTCAGTGCCGTCCGGTCAGCGGAGTAAAGAACCAGTTCCAGGTTCCTTTAAAGCAGGGCTTTAAGATCGTTGAGGAGGCTAAGAATATGCAGAATGGAATGGGGAAAAACTTTCGTTATGTCCTCTCCCATGAAGCAGGCAAAATAGAGATTCTTGGTATGACCGCAGAGGATGAAATGCTGTTTAAATACCATCAGGCCAAGAAGCCGGAGGACGCAGGCAGATTGTTTATCAGGCACCTGGAGGATACTCAGTGCTGGCTGTAAAGAGACCAATTACCGAAGTATTATAGGTATCTGTTTACGGAGGGATAAAGGCTGGGAATTACTCCCAGCCTTTACATACGTCTATCCAGCCTTTGCTTCCGGCGCACCGCTCCAGATCCTCCATGGTCAGTTCAACCGCACTGCTGTCATTGCCGGCACCGGGAAATACTGAGGGAAATCTCTTCAGGGAGACATCCAGATAGACATCCACCCCCTCATTAATTCCAAAGGGACAGACGCCGCCGATCCCGTGACCGATAAGGGGTTCTACCTCCTGCGCCGCCAGCATCTTTGCTTTTACGTGAAACTGATTCTTATATTTGACATTGTCAATCTTGGCATCTCCGGCGGTGAGAATTAAGATGGGCTTGTCCTCTGCTTTAAAAGACATAGTTTTTCCGATCCGCGCGGGTTCACATCCCACGGCCTGTGCTGCAAGCTCTACGGTTGCAGATGAGGTATCAAACTCCATAATTCTAGAATCTAAACCGTATTGTTTCAGATGATTCCGTACCTTTTCTATAGACATTGCTGATCCTCCTTTTATCTCTTTCTGTCATAATATGGTGACTTTCCTCTGGCTGAAAGGGGGATGCCGATAACGTCTGTTACATCCTCTCCGAGAATTCCAAGCTCCATAGCCGCTCTCCCGGCTGAAAACATTACCCGGTTGTCAATTCTGGCATCAGCAGCCACACTGACTGCGGAGCCTATGGCAATGCCCAGATCCATAGGGCCGAACGCACACATTCCTCCGGCCTCCATACAGGCACTGCAGTTTTCAAACCCGCAGTAGCGGCATCCGTCGTTCATTTTACGGGCCTGGTTTTTAATGCCAAACAATACAACAGCAAAGCTGTCACGTACATTAGCCGCATCTCTCATGAAAAAGCCATAGGACAGTTTCGGGGATAGCGCCTCCATCTGGTTTGCCAACTCCTCTTTTTCTTTTCCTGTCAGAATGCAGGCAGCCAGATAGTCCTCTCCCTTTGTCTTGGGGGCGGTTCTGGCAGCAGCACACATCTTACGGGCAACATGTATTACGGCGGCTTCTTCTGCCTCTCTGGAATGCTGTATCATATTAAACTCCTCCTTTCCGTGTTACAGGTGAATCATGCAGCCGGTAAGCAGCATGACGGTAAACTAAGTTAATGGTAACGAAAGCGGGAATAGTTGTCAAGCAGTAAGAGAAAAGTAATCATATATGCGAGAGTGGAAATTATAGCGTATAAAATAGGAGGGCCGGTACGAATGAGGTACCGGCGTATATGAAAAGAAATCTATATGAAAAAGGCAGCTGGCCTTTATTTGATTATCACTATAAAAGAAAAATGTGTTGATTCTGTGATAGAAGGTTTAAGAAAGTGTAAAGACTATATAAAAAATGCATACATATGATTTTAGCATTCCTGACGCAGCAGCTGATACGGCAACAAGAGTGGAACCAATGATAGGTTAAGGGTAACATACTGAACAGGTATGGATAATTAAGCATAAAGAACCACCGGTTTTAAACCGATGGTTCTTTATGCTTAATTGTCGATTTCAAACCCGTTTTCCGTTGCATGAAGCTGGAATTTGAATCGCATCACATCGCCCAGCCAATAAGTATTTGAATATTCCAGCGGTGTGCCATCCTTCATATAGGAGATACCTTTCAGAAGGATTAATAGAGATTCGGATGTTGTATTTAACAGCAGAGCTTGCTTGCTGGTAGGCCGGAGAACTTCCAGATAGTCTGTTATTCTTTCAGGCACAAGCTGATAATAAGCATTTAATGTTTTGGATAGTTTTCCATCTATAAGTCCCCGCTCCTGAAGCTTTGGTGTCAGACAGGCAGGAAGCCATGAGTCACAGATTGCTATAGGCCGTTCGTCCAGCTGAAAAAGCCTTTTAATATAAACCACCGGGGAGTCCTGGGAAATCTCCAGATTTTCGTATACTTCACTTCGGGGAGCTGTGAACAGCTGCAGCTCCAAAACTTTAGCGTGCATCTCAAACCCTTGGTGATTCAGTTTTTCCCCTGAAATAATACTATAGTCTAAATCGTGTATAAATGCCTGGGGATTGGCGCTGACAAAAGCTCCTTTTCCCCTCTGTTTCTTAATAATTCCATCCTTCTCCAGTTCTGCCAGAGCCTGCCGTATAGTAACCCTGCTTACATCGTACTGGGCCGACAACTCTGCTTCACTGGGCAGCCGGTCATTAATATCCCATTCCTTTTTCGTAATTCGTTCCTTTAAGTCAAGCTCTATCTGATAATATGCGGGAATAGGGGAATTGCGATCTAATGTCTGTCCCATATTGCTCCCTCCTTTATTGTTATGTAGTTATTACAAGCAGACAAGATTATATATTGATTCTACATACTTTCTTCCTAAATGTCAAACTTATTTATAAAAAGTAAAATTGCACAAGAAAAAATAATTTTATAGTTGATAGTTGACACACTTTACAACTTGTGTTAAAGTTAATACAACATAACAAGCAGACAAGATGTAAATAAATGGAAGGAGGAGATATTCTGGAAAAGGAAAGGATTTCAGTAATAGGAGCAGCAGCTGTATGTGATTACATATATGAAGTAAGTAAACTGCCTGGACCAGGAGATATTGTGGAGATTACAAAAGAATATCCAGATCCGGTATGGGGGGGATGTGCCCCGAATATTGCTGTTGGTATTAAAAGTATCACAGGGATTATCCCCGACCTTTTCTATCCGGTGGGCTATGACTATAAAGACAGCGGCTTAGAGGATTATTGGAAAGAAAAAGGACTGAATTGTGAAAACATTACAAAAGTAGAAAACTGCCGGTCGGGATATGCTCACATGTACATGCAGCAAGATGGAAAAACTATCTGTCTTGGTTATGCAGGGGCGGCCCAATATGGGAGGGCAGATGCAAAAGCAAAATTAGGAGATTGGGTGGTGATAGCCCCCATGTTGAATGGATATACGGAAGAATATCTGAAACGTGGGATCGAAGAGAACAAATCCTGTATCGTAACCGGTATATGCTCCCGGGAACTGATTCCCTATCTGCCCGGTGTTAAGGCGGTAATTATTAATCAGCATGAGGCTGAATACCTGATGAAACATCTGGAGTTTCACAGGGAGGAAGAACTGGCAGCTTATTTAAACGGGGGTCTGCTGTTTATTACAAACGGTGAGAAGGGAAGCAGAGTCTATGAGCAGAGTCAGATGACCCGGGTGCCTGTGGTAACGGGGACGCAGATTGTAGATTTCACCGGCGCGGGGGATGCCTACACCAGCGGGGTTGTGTCAGCTTTAGCAGTGTGGGGACTGGAACCGGTGCTGGCAGGCTATGTGGGGGCGGCCAATGCAAGTTTTGTATTGGAGATGACAGGTGGGCAGACGAATCTGCCGGACTTTGAGCAGTTAATTGAAAGACTGGAGCAGACATATCCTGTGACAGCACAAAAAATAAAATGTAAGAGAGGATAAAAAATGAAAATCAGTAAAATGGACAGAACTTTGGGATGCCTTTACGGGACAGCAACCGGAGATGCCCTGGGTGTACCTTCATCTTTTTTGACACCTAACCGCATCAGGGAATTATATGGATGGATTGATACCTTTTATCCGCCGGAGAAAGGACATATCTACCATGACGGACTCCTGGCAGGGGAATATACAGATGATACGGAGCAGGCTCTGGCACTGACCCATTCCTTTCTGCGGTATCATAAAGTGGTTCCAGAGGACATTGCAAAGGAATTGGAAAAATGGGCGGATCGGGTGAAAGATAAATACGCCAGTCCTTTTGGACCCAGCACAGAGCGGGCACTGAAAGCGATACGGGAAGGCTGCCCCATCGGAGAATCCGGAAAATATGGCAATACCAATGGCTCTGCCATGCGGATCAGCCCTCTGGGAATCATCCACGGGCTGCGGGACAGCTCTATTGAGGAGATTGTCAGGGACGTATATCAGACATGTCTTGTGACACATAACACGAAAGTAGCAGTATCCTCGGGAGCTGCAATCGCATGGGGAATCGCAGTCTGCATGAAAGGGGAGACCGATATCGGTAAAGTGGTGGAAGAAACTATAAAAGCGGCAGCAGCAGGAGAAGCCTACGGAAATGATATTCCGGCTCCGTCCATTGGCAAGCGGATTGATTATGCTGCAGATCTGGCATTTAAGGCAAAATCCCCGCAAGAGGGAATGGACGCCATTTACAGCTACTTTGGCGGAGGAGATCTCTGTGCAGATTCCATTCCACAGACCATCGGACTTTTTGTCCTGGGAAAAGGAGATCCTAAGAATACCATTGAGTATGCGGTTAATATCGGGGGTGACTGTGATACGAATGCGGCAATGGCAGGGGCAATGGCTGGAGCAATGAATGGTGTGGATGCCGTACCGCTGGTATGGAGAGAGACGGTTAACAAGGTAAATCATATAGACATGACGCCAGTGGCAGAAGATTTGATCAACTTAGCACCTAAATGGCAGGTGGCTGAATAAGAAGTGGAGGATCGGATATGAAGAGAAGAGTATTATCTTTAGTATTAGCATTGTGTATGGCAGTAGGAATGGCCGGATGCGGCAGCTCAGAGAAAGAGAAGTCCGGTAAATCAGCATCGGCAGAGGGAGACAGAAAGCAGATTTCCATGTGGTTCTGGGGCTGTGCCACCCCCTATCAGGAACACATGCAGAAGGTATTGGTGGACAGTTACAACGAGTCACAGGATGAATACTGGCTGACACTGGAATTCAGAAATACTGTGGACAAAGATATTCCGGTTGCTTTGGCAGCTGACTCCGGCCCGGATATAGTATATGCTTCCGGTCCCTCCTATGTATCCACCTATGTCCAGGAGGGAAAGGTAATCAGCCTGGATAAATATGCTGAGCAGTACGGGTGGAAGGACAGAATGCTGCAAATTCTATATGATGCCTGTACGGTAGACGGAAGTCTGTATTCCATTCCGAATTCTATTTCTGTGGGAGGAATTTTCTATAACAAGGCTTTATTCGAGGAGAAAGGCTGGGAGGTACCCACTACAGTAGAAGAACTCACAACTATTATGGACGAGGCAATGAAAGACGGATTGTATGGATCTCTGGCCGGAAATAAAGGCTGGAAGCCCTGCAACGATAATTTCAGTTCTCTTATGATCAGCCATTTTACATATCCGTCTGTGATGTATGACTGCCTCAGCGGTAAGACTCCTTTTAACAATCCAGAAATGGCAGGAGCCGTTGAGCTGTCGAAAGAGTGGTATGAAAAAGGCTATCTGGGAGGGTCTGACTACACGGATCTGGATTCTCAGGAATGTATGCAGATGCTTTCAGAGAAAAAATCTCCTTTTGTCCTTGCGCCTACCTTGTATTTCCAGTTTGCAGGACAGTTCTTTACCGGGGAACTGGAAGATGATCTTGGTTTTGCTCCATTTCCGTCCCTTCAGTCTGATCAGCCGTCACCAGTGTATGATGTGGCTACCCCCTGTAACTTCAGCATCAGTGCCACCACACCCTACGCGGATGAATGTGCCAAAATTTTAGACACTATGCTGACAGAGGATTTCCTGGTAGAAATGACAAAAGGATGGCCGGGATACTGGGCAACACCACTCAAAGAGATTACGGTAGATGAAAGTTCCATTGAAGGATTGGGCGGTGAATTTATAGGCGCAGTAAAAGAAGCCTGTACGGCAATTGATAACGGACAGTTCAGCTTCCATCCAACCACGTTTATGCCGCCCGAAACCCAGGAAAAGTGGAGAGATATTGATATGGTTTGGCAGGGAGTTATGACGCCCGAAGAGTTTCTGGATTCTGTGGATGCCGTGTTCCCTGGTGAATTGGAAAAGAATCTGGTGAGCCCATTGGCAGAGCCTGCCAGAGCAAAGTAAATGGGAGTAATAAGGGATGAGCGATAGAAAGAGTAAAAGAGAAAGAAAAACAGGTTATTACTTACTTGCCGCACCCGCTATACTTTTAAGCCTGTCTGTGGTTTTGATTCCGGCAGTTACCACTATTTATGCTTCGTTTACGGAATGGAACGGAATGGGAGAGATGAAGTGGATAGGACTGCAGAACTTCAAAGATATTCTGGGTGATCCAATCTTTATAACATCCTTGAAGAATAATTTTAAATGGACGCTTATTTTTCTCATCGTCCCGGTAACCATAGGAATGGTTGCCGCAGTACTGCTGATCAACATGAAGAAGACCAAGAATATGTTTCAGACCTTTTATCTGATCCCATATATTCTGGCGCCTTCCACCAATGCGGTAATCTGGCTGAATATTATGTTCTCTCCCAATGCGGGAGTCATCGGATATCTGAAGGATCTGGGACTGAATATTTCATCGCCGTTAGGTAATATGTCTTCCGCACTCTACGGTGTAGTCGGAGTAGATATATGGCATTACTGGGGCTTTTTGACCGTGATTTATCTGGCGGCTCTGCGGCAGACACCAATGGACCAGATTGAGTCGGCCCGGGTAGAAGGGGGAAATGCATGGCAGATCTATCGTTATATATATCTGCCAAACATTATGCCTACTGTAAAGTTAATGTTTGTAATGATTGTAATCTATTCGTTCCTTTCCTTTGATTACGTATACCTCCTCACAGGAGGAGGACCTGCTCATGCCACTGAATTGCTGAGCACCTTTGCCTACAGTACGGCATTTTCTGCCTTTAAGTTTGGACGCAGCGCCGCAGTATCTGTAGTGATGGGGTTATTTGGAAGTGTTGCAGCATTTTGCTATGTTTGGATAAGCAGAAAGGATGTGGCTGAATAATGAAAAAGAAGCAGGTCATTCATAGAGTTATTATAGTAGTTATTCTGGCGGTTTTATCAGCCATTGCCCTTACACCGGTGCTGCTGGTATTGGTAAACAGTTTTAAGACGCATGCGGAGATTGTGGCGAATCCCCTGGCCTGGCCGAAAGAGTTCTCCATTTATAATTACCGGCAGGCTTGGGAGCTGGGCAAGTTCGGAGAAGGATTTGCTAACAGCCTCAAGCTTTCCGGAACCGCTGTTGTGGTAGGAGTACTGGCGTCCGCGGGATGCGGGTATGTCATTGCGGGAAAGAAAATTAAAATGTGGGGTATGATCCTGATTTACTTCATGCTGGTGACAACTGTACCTATGCAGCTGTTTTTACTGCCTTTGTACTCTACATTTGTCAAATTAGGACTTATGGGGAATCCGTTTGCCGCAGGAGTAGTTATTGCGGCATGGAATCTTCCTCTGCCTATCTTTCTCATGCGGACGTTTTTCCTTAAAATACCAAAAGATCTGGAAGAAGCGGCCCGCATCGACGGGGCTGGGACCTTTCAGGTATTTACCAAGGTGATGCTGCCCATTGTATCACCGGGAATGATAACAGTAGCCGTAATAGTGGCACTGAATTCCTGGAACGAATATTTATTAAGTTCTACACTGCTCCAGGGAGAGACAAATTTTACGGCAACAATAAAGTTTTTAAATCTCAATGGAACATTCTCCAGAGATATGAGTATTATCATGTCCGGAGCTGTGATTATGATAGTTCCGGTGGTTATCGTATTCCTGCTGCTGCAGAAATATTTTATCGAAGGGATGACCGGCGGATCTGTGAAAGGTTAAATAATAATATTGGAGGTTAGTTATGATAAGTCAAACATACGGAGAACAAATCTATGCAGGAGTGCTGGGCAAAATCATAGGAGTATATATGGGAAGGCCTGTGGAAGGGTGGTCCTATGAAAATATTGTAAAAGA
Source organism: Lactonifactor sp. BIOML-A5 (assembly GCF_009677585.1). Lineage (GTDB taxonomy): Bacteria > Bacillota > Clostridia > Lachnospirales > Lachnospiraceae > Lactonifactor. The sequence continues at coordinate 91,473 of NZ_WKYV01000012.1, forward strand.
ATTCGGCAAAATAGAGAATTTTGTGGCAGAGCATAATGGCTTCCCTCTGATAGTCCCAGATGATGACATATCAGGTACGTTTGTATTTTACCGTGCACTTGAGGACAATGGATATCCGAAAGACGTGACCGCGGATCAGATTGGACAGACATGGCTGAATTATATCATAGAAGATAAAACCATTCTCTGGTGGGGAGGCCTGGCAAGATCCACAGAGCATTCCGCATACCTGAGATTAAAACAGGGAGTGAAGCCTCCGTACAGCGGTTCTTTTGAATATAATGGACAATCCATTGCGGAGGCCATCGGATCACAGATCTTTATTGATACCTGGGCCATGAGCAATCCGGGAAATCCTGAACGCGCAGCAAAAATGGCAAGAGAAGCTGCTATTGTAAGTCACGCGGGGATTGCCGTGGAGGCGGCCGTGTATCTGGCAGCCATCGAAGCCCTGGCTTTTGACATCAAAGACGTGGATGAACTGCTCCGCAGTGCCAAAAAATACGTACAGGGGGAATACGGGGAAAAACTCCTGAAGCTTGTGGATGATGTGGTGGAACAGTGCAACCAGGCAGCAGACTGGAGACAGGTGCGTGACTGGATCCAGGAGAATCACGGATACCATCTGTATCCGGGAAACTGCCCCATGGTGCCCAATCATCTGGCGGTTATCATGGCATTGAAAATGGCGGGGGATGATTTCCAGGAGAGTATCTCTATCGCTACCAGCGCCGGCTGGGATACAGACTGTAACGCAGGAAATGTGGGATGCCTCAACGGGATCCGCCTGGGTCTGGATGCCATCAATCACGGCATTGACCTGAGGGGCCCCGTGGCTGACAGAATGCTGGTGGTAAGCTCCGATGGGGGGTCTTGTATCTCCGACGCAGTGCAGGAGAGCAGAAAGATTATCAAAGCAGCCTCTGCCCTGGCAGGGGAAGCTGCTGAACTTCCGGAGAATAAATTTGCATTTGAATATAGGGGATCCACCCAGGGCTTTATGCTTCACCCGGAACCCATTCATGTACAGGCAGCTACAGAAGTAAAAAATGCCTGGGAAGAAAAAGGAGAAGCCGGACTTCAGATTACATATAAGAATCTGAGCAGAGGAGCAAAGGCCTCCGCATCAGTGGCAACCTTTGTGGATCCTGCGCCAAAGGCAAAAGCCGGGACTTCTTATTTTGAAGTATATGCAAGCCCTTCCATTTATTCCGGCCAGACCGTGCACATGACGGTAAAATGCTTTGAAGAAGAAAATCCTGATTTGCAATTATTTATTGATTACTATGACCAGAATGACAGTATCAGCACTATAGAAGGGTCTCCTGTAAGATTAGAACAAGGTATGAATGAAATTACCTGGAAGGTGCCGGATACCACAGGCCGGGCAATCTACCGACTGGGAATCCGGCTGAACAGCGACCGTATGCTCAACGGTGCTGTCGTGGTAAAAAGTCTGGACTGGAAAGGGTCTCCGGAACTCTTCCATATGGGAAAGGCCAATGAACTGACACCGGGGATCAGCCCCTTTGTGACACGTACACAGTGGCTGTCAGCATTTATGACGTCGGTAAAACACTATGGTCCGGACTATCTGGCAACCATTTCCCTGTCCCATCCGGAAGAAAACGGGGTAATGACCATAGGAACGACGGATTGGGATGATTATTCCATAGAGACAAAGCTTCAGTTTGTACACGGCAAATGCGCGGGGGTTGTGGCAAGAGCCAAAGGCCACAGAAGATACTATGCGGCTGTCTTCCGGGACAACAAGGCGGAAATCATAAAACGCTTTGACCGGGATGTGATATCTCTGGCTGCCGCTACGTATCCCACCACAGATGACATGACACATGAGATAAGACTGGAGGCAAAAGGAAACCGGCTGACCATGTTTGTGGATAATGAAGAGAAAGTTACCTGTACAGACGATACCTTCGCAAACGGAGCGGCGGGATTCATGGTGGATGAGGGCGCTATCGTGGCGGAATGCCTCACGGTAAAAGGAATATAGGGGTTTGCTGGTATGGAATACGTAATCGTATCAACCGCAGTTATGGATGATATGACCCTGGCTGACGGAACGTATATGGGAAAGCTGCTGGGGGGAGCTGGCATCTATGCACTGTGCGGAGCCAAACTGTGGACGGACCAGGTGATTTTAGTCACCGGGGCCGGGCAGGATCTGTATGACAGGCATAAAAGCTGGTTTGAGAAGAACCGGCTTTCTATGGAGGGAATTACCATAAAGTCAGAATGCAGTCCGATTTCAATCCTGCAGTATCAGGAGAATGGGGAGCGGACAGAAGCTCCCCTCTACGGAGCAAAACACTATCAATTGATGGAGGCCACGCCCCGGGAGATAGAACCCCACTGCAGGGAGGCAAAAGGGGTATATATTTTTAAGGGCACGGATTCGGAGTATTGGAAGAAAATCCTGGACTTAAAGAATCAGTATGGCTTCCGTATCCTGTGGGAACTGAACGGAGATTATGCCTGCCCGCAGTATATGGATGCTGTCAGAGGCATAGCGGAAGGGATCGATGTTTTTTCCATTAATGCAGGGGAAGCAAAAAGGCTGTTTGGGTGTGAGGAGGCAGAGACTGTGGAACAGCTCCGAGCTCTTGGTGTGCCCCTGGTCTATTACCGGAGAGGTTCCAAAGGGGCTTATGTGATATCTCCCCGGGAGATTCAGAAAGTACCCGGAGTACAGGACCTTGCGGTTATAGATGCCACAGGAGGGGGCAATAGTTCCTCCGCCGGAGTACTATACGGCTATTGTGAGGGACTTGCACCGAAAGAATGCGGTATCCTGGGCAGTATATCCGCAGCCGCCTGCATTACCCAGTATTCTGTCCCGGAAAGCATAGATGACGGCCTTCGCAGAAATGCCCACAGGCTGCGCAGACAGATGATGGAGGAGTAGAGGATTGGGAAAATTAAGCGATAAAATTAGGGAAAAAGAATCCATCAGACAGATTCATGCACAGTATGAATATGATAAAAATATCCCGGAAAAGGGATTTTATATCCAGGGGAAACCGGCTTTGACCCAGATAGATACCTCCCAGGTGGGAGAGTTTGTGCTAATCTGTGTCAGGGATGCTCTTTGCTCTTATGACCAGGACCCGGCCAAAGTCATTGCCGGGAGAATGGAACATGCCCGTATGATAGGCCAGTCGGGAATGTATCTGTCCTACAGCGGATATTACAAAGGCGCACATATTACCGTGGTGAGCGGAGGCAGCGGCGCACCTGAGATGGAAATGATTTTATATGACTATATGGAACATACGGATGCTCATACCTTTCTGAGAGTAGGAGGATCCGGAGGCTTTGGGGATGAGGTGAATCCCGGGGATGTGGTGATTTCCAGCGGGGCGGTACGGGCAGAGGGAATGACAAGATCCTATATCGATGCCGGATATCCGGCAGCCAGCCATTATGAGGTGGTCTGTGCTATGGTGGAAGCAGCGGAGAAGATCGGCCATCCCTATCATGTGGGGGTGACCGTTTCCAGTGACAGTGACTATGTAGGCGGGGGACGCCCCGGAGTAGGCGGATATCTTCAGCCGGATAACATAGAAAAAGCAGGGATTTACAACCGGGCAGGCTGTCTGAACGGAGACAGGGAGTCTTCCGCCATCATTACACTGTCTGCCTTGTTCCAGCGCCGGGGAGGCTCTGTGTGTTCCGTGGCGGATAACATGTGTACCGGAAAAACGTTCAGCGCCGGAGCCGGACATAACGCGGCAGTGGATATTGCCCTGGAAGGCTGCGCCATACTGAAGCGGATGGACGAAGAAAAAAAGGGGAAACCATACTGGTATCCCGGACTGGGGCATAAATAAAAAGCTATGAATATGAAGGATGAAAGCAAATGAAAAAAATAGATGCAACAGAAGCAAGGCCGCTTATCTGGGAAGAACTGAGAAAAGTGGCCAGGCCGGACTCCCGTTTCAGCTGGGAGTTCGGGGAATTTATCACCGATTACGAAGGCAGCGGCGAGGGTGCCCGGCGGTTCTGCGAGACCGAGCTGTATCAGAACGCGGAGGTGATTTTTGTAACACCGGACAACAACCTGGAACGTCTCAGAGAACAGGTGATCCGGGATAGGAAAACTCTGGTGATGACAAATTATGGGATTACCAGAGGTTTTTTTCTGGTAACGCCTGACGCGGTTCCGGAGGGGAAAGAAGAGCTTGCCTCTTTGCTGGACGGGGTGGGAAGATATTGGAAGCATCAGACGCTGAAGCAATTAAAAGCGTCTGTGGGAAGAATCGACGTACTGGTGTCAGGGGCTTCCGCCATTACTCCAGGAGGCGTACGGTTTGGGAAAGGACATGGCTATTTTGATCTGGAGTGGGCTATGCTGTACACCATGGGAATTGTGGATACAGAGACACCGGTGGTGGCCGCAGGGCATGACTGCCAGATCATGGATGCGGATGTGGTTGTGAGAGAGTTTGACACGGCCATTGATTATATCGTGACACCTACCAAGGTGATAAAAACCAGGAATGAGTATCCCAAACCCACAAAGGGAATCATCTGGAGCCTGTTGGAACCGGAGATGAGAGCACAGATTCCGCCATTGTATGAGCTATGGTGTAAGATTCACTGCAAATAAGGAGGTATGGATGGAAGGATATGATAACCCAATAAGAAGGCAGGTGTTCAGCCTGCCGGAATTAATCGAACAGCAGGTCAGTGACCTGATACCTAAAATTGCAGACCTGTGGACCCCGGAGGAAGGGGAGAGTATTCAAAGAATCATCCTCACCGGATGCGGGGATTCCTATGCGGCATGTATGGCCCAAAAGTACACCTTCGAGACACTCACCGGCATCCCCACAGAGGTAGTTCCGGCCCTTGAGCTGGGCAGGTACTACTGCAAAGAGCAGTTCGGGCGGGAGAAGGGGAATCCCCTGGTGATAGCTGTCAGCAATTCCGGAAATGTGGCTCGGGTCTCAGAGGCAGTGCAGAGAGTCAGAATGCATGGTTCTATGACCCTGGGAATCACAGGAAACCGGGACTCGGAGCTGGGGAGGCACGGAGAAAAAATCCTTTGTACGCAGATCCCGCCTTTTGAAAGTGCACCGGGAACCAGAAGCTATCTTGTGAGTATCCTGGCGCTGAACCTTCTGGCTGTACGCTTAGGAGAGCTGAGAAAAGACTATACAACAGAAATGGCGGAGCGTTACCGGGAAGATATCAGAAACCAGTCCCGTTTGTTAACAGAACTGCTTCCCCAAATGGACAGAAACTGCCTGGAGATTGCCAACCAGTGGAAGGACTATCCCTGCTATGAATACGTGGGGGCAGGGTTTGACTATGCAGCGGCCTGGTTCGGACAGGCCAAGATTCTGGAGGCGGTGGGACAGTTTGTCATGCACTGTAATGCGGAGGACTGGCATCATCTGAACTTCTTCGCCAGGGAGGCAGATAAGATAGGAACGGTTGTTGTCTGCAATACGGCCAATCCCGCCTTGAGCAGAACGAAAGAAATGGTAGGGCATGCCAAAAAGCTGGGGCGTCCGCTGGCAATTATAACAGACGGGGGGCCTGGGGATTTTGACAGTGTAAGGGCTGCCTATATTCAGGTACCCAACCCAGTCTATCCCATTCATATGCCTGTCACGCATTTTGCCCCCCTGTGTCTCCTCGCAGGATATCTGTCAGCCATGAAAGGAGAAACTTATGGAAGAGGCAGTGAAGGTCCCTGGGAGTTCAGCAAGGGCGGCCGCTGTGTGAAAGATAGTAAAATTGTAATCAGGCAATAGAGGGAGAGAAATCATGTTGTTTTTAAGAAAGGGCGCTCTTTATCTGGGAGGAATGATTATTCTCACATTGGGGCAGAGACTGTTTGTGGAGGCTGGCTTTGGAGCCGACGCTCTGGATGCTCTCTGTGTGGGACTGTCTGAGAGTGCGGGCCTTACCCCTGGTACATGGGTGGCTGTCACCGCCCTGCTCATGATGTGTACAGCGGCAGTCTTATCCGGAAGAAAACCATTGACAGGAGGGTTGGTATCCTCATTTATCTTTGGCGTATTCTTTGATCTGTGGGCGCGATTTTTCCAACGCTTTTATGAACCGGGCAGCGTGGGTATCCGTATCCTGATGTATGGAGCAGGTATTCTTTTAGGCCCCCTGGGAACAGCCGTTTATTTTAAAAGCGGGTTTGCAAAAAGTGCTTTGGATGATTTTATTTTTGCAATAAAAGACAGGCTCCATCTAAGCATTAGAGTGACAAAGACGGCTGTTGAGATTGGACTGTGTACATTGGCGTTTTTGTTCGGCGGACCTATCGGAATTGCAACCGTTATTACCGCAGTACTTTACGGTCCTCTTCTGCAGGGATTTATGAATAGACTGGACAATATGTGCACGATATGTGTAAGGAGTGGAATACATGGCTTTGTTAAGAAAATTTGAGATAACCACAGCGTATAATGATATTTGCGATATTACAGATAGTATAAAGGAAACTGTGAGTGAGAGCGGGGTGCAGGAGGGAATTTGCATTGTATATAATATGCACTCTACTGCGGGACTGTCAGTATTCTCCCCCTGGGATCCCGAGGGATTTAAGGACTTGAGGGAGGAAATTTGCAGGCTGATACCCACCAGAATTGACTTTCATCATCAGCATGACAGTCCGCAGGATGCTGCGGGCCATGTTAAGTCAGCGCTGCTGGGGATAGAGAGGATGTTTATTGTCCATGAGGGAAAACTGCTGGTTGGCGGTTCCCAGGGAATCTATTTCCTGGAGTTCGATGGACCGAGGAACAGGGAGTATTACGTGAAGGTGATTGGAGACGCATAACTTATTTATCATTCATCAAGAATACCCTTGAAAAATATGGGTAAACGCGCTATAATTTCCTATAGAATAAAAGAAAATTCTTCGGGGCAGGGTGTAACTCCCTACCGGCGGTGACAGTCCGCGACCCATGCAAATGGCTGAACTGGTGTAATTCCAGTACCGACAGTATAGTCTGGATGTGAGAAGAAGGTAATATGATATCCATCGTTTATCTGCCCCGGATGCTGTATCCGGGGCTTTTTTCGTAAGAATTTCCTTTTATGCTGACTAAAATAACATGAAAAAAGGAGAGAACGAAAATGAGTGAACAGGTTGTAAGCAACAAAAATGTAAGGAATGCCCACACGGCGAACAGATCAAAGATCAGAACTATGGTACAGATTGGCATGCTTTCCGCTATAGCAGTGATTCTGATGTCTTTTGAATTCCCCCTTCCTTTTGCTCCGGCATTTTATAAGATTGACCTGAGTGAAGTTCCTGTACTGATTGGATGCTTTGCAATGGGCCCTCTGGCAGGTGTGATCATTGAGCTGATTAAAGTAGTTCTTCATATGGTATTTGTGGGAACGACAACAGCCGGCGTAGGGGACGTGGCAAATTTTGTGATTGGGTGTGCCTTTATTGTACCGGCAGCATTGATCTACAAGTATAAGAGGACCAGAAAAGCCGCTTTGGTTGGAATGGCAACTGGTACTGCGATTATGACGGTGATTGGAGGTTTGTGCAATGCATTCGTGTTACTGCCTCTCTATGCAGCGGCATTCGGAGGAATGGAGGCAATCATCGCGGCCGGTTCGGCAATCAATGGAGGGATTAACGGAGTAGCGACATTTGTGCTCCTGGCAGTAACGCCCTTTAATCTGGTAAAAGGGGTTGTGGTTTCCCTGATAACTCTGCTATTATATAAAAGAGTCAGAGTTTTATTAAAAGGAGAGTAACCACTATGGGACATATTCATAAAGTGACACCGCTGACAGAGAATAAGCATCTTAATATGTATGCTATTGACGCAACCAGCAAGATAGGCACGCCGGTACACTATTTTGTATCATCCAGGGCAGAGAGTACGGAAGCCCTGAAACTGGTGACGGGCAGGAACCATCCGGACGGTGTGGTGATTTACAGCCTGTACGGAGAGAAGAAAGACAGGGTAGTACTGGTGCGTCAGTATCGTTATACGATTGATGATTATATTTATGAATTTCCTGCCGGCCTGGTGGAACCCGGTGAGAATTATCGGGAGGCCGGAATCCGGGAGATGAAAGAGGAGACAGGGCTGGACTTTGAGCCGTTTAAGGTGGATAAGGCCTATGAAAAACCTTTTTTCACAACTATTGGAATGACAGATGAATCCTGTTCAACGGTTTATGGATATGCAAGCGGGACCCCCTCCAAGCGTGGATTGGAAGATTCCGAGGAGTTGGAGATTGTACTCGCGGATCGGGAAGAAGTAAAGAGAATATTACGGGAAGAAAAGCTAGCAATTATCTGCGCGTATATGCTGATGCATTTTCTCCATGAGGAAGAGGAGCCTTTTGGATTTTTGCAGGAAGAACTATAGGCAGTAAGCTGCATATAAAGAGACAATGAAAGGTGTCAGATTTTCATTGTCTCTTTTTGTATGTCCAAATGACATCCCATAACACATAACCTGCAGTCGGGCATTGGGCTGTGCCGTATGAAATACATATACGAAGAAATCTAATGATACATTATAGAGGAGTATCAGCCGGAAAAGTCTGTTAGCAATAAAGTTGTTGTGGTCGAAGATACAGGGGTGTTATAATACTAATATTTCGAGGCAACAAGAGCTAATAAGATTGAAACAAAGATGAGAGGAATGTGCGGTATGTATGAATTGAGTAAAGCAGGAGAAAAGAGCTACTATATTAATTGTCCCGCCAAAATAGGTATCTACACAGCCGGGGATAATGAGGTGTACCTTATAGACAGCGGAAATGATAAGGATGCCGGACGCAGAGTAAAAAAGATCCTGGAAGAAAACCATTGGCATCTGAAGGGGATTTTGAATACACATTCCAACGCAGATCATATTGGAGGGAATCGTTACCTGCAGTCCCAGACAAACTGTAAGATTTATGCCAAGGGGATTGAAGAAGATTTCACACGCCATCCGATTCTGGAGCCTTCTTTTCTATATGGAGGTTATCCGTGCAGGGAACTTCGCCACAAGTTCCTGCTGGCCCAGGAATGCCAGACATCTCCCTTTACGGATGAAGAATTTCCCCAAGAGATAGAAGTGATACCGCTGCCCGGACATTTTTTTGATATGGCTGGCTTCCGGACACCGGATCAGACGGTTTTTTTGGCAGACTGTATCAGCAGCAGGGAGACCCTGGATAAATATGGGATTCCATTTATATACGATGTACAGGCTTATCTGGAGACGCTGGATAAGGTTGAGCAAATGGAGGCGGCTGTTTTTGTACCTTCCCATGCAGAAGTCTCCAAAGACATTAAGGAGCTGGCAGGGTATAATCGGGACAAGGTGATGGAAGCTGCCCTACGTCTGCTGGATATATGCCGGAAACCCAAATGCTTTGAAGTGATCCTGCAGGAAATATTTCACCAATATGACCTTTCCATGAACTTTGAACAGTATGTTTTGGTAGGAAGCACCATTCGTTCTTACCTCGCCTGGCTCAAAGATAATGGTAAATTAAGTATCGATTTCAGCAATCAAATGCTTTTGTGGGAAACAGCATCTTAAGAAAATCTTAAGAAATGATTCGTTTTATCTGAAGATATGAAAGATAGAATAGAAGACGGTTCATTTGGAGATCAAAATATCCACTTGACAAATTGATATGGAGGTATTATTGTATTATATAAGTAGTACAATAATACAGCGAATGGGATATATCGGGAAGAAGAGAGAGGAAAGCTATGGAAGCGTTAATCAGAGTAGAGAATTTATGCAAGATATATAATCCCGGGGAAAATGAAGTTCGTGCTCTGGATCATATTCATCTGGTGATAGAAGAGGGAGAGTTTGTAGCTATTATCGGACAATCCGGATCCGGAAAATCGACTTTAATGAATATGCTGGGATGTCTGGATGTGCCGACCACCGGCAAATATTATCTGAACGGGACAGATGTGTCTACCATGACAGATAATGAACAGTCTGCAGTCCGCAATAAAGAGATCGGATTTATCTTTCAGGGATTTAACCTGATAACGAATCTGACAGCGCTGGAAAATGTGGAACTGCCTCTCATCTATAGAGGGATCGATAAAAAGACCAGAAGGGAGCTTTCCATTCAGGCACTGGAGATGGTAGGACTGGAGCACAGAATGAAGCATAAACCATCAGAGATGTCCGGCGGACAGCAGCAGAGGGTTGCAATTGCCAGAGCCATTGCTGCAAAGCCGCCGGTTATTTTGGCAGACGAGCCTACCGGTAACCTGGATTCTGCATCCAGCAGGGAGATTCTAAAGATTCTAAGGGAGCTTCACGACGGCGGCAGAACGGTAATCTTAATTACCCATGATGACGGAATAGCTGCTCAGGCAAAGCGTGTAGTCCGGATTATGGATGGCAAAATAGAATCAGACTTTATCAACGAGAATTTTAGTGAGTAGCAGGAGGAGTAAGATGAAAGCAGGAGTGAAAGGAAAGAAGAAAAACCTGGTATTGTACATAGTAATTGCTGCAGTAGTTGTGGTTCTAGTAGTACTGGTTTTAGTGAGTAACATGATGAAGGGCAATACACTGCCATCCGTCAATGTTGAGACGGTTACCACCGGCGATGTGCAGGAAAAGGTGGATACCAGCGGAACTGTGGAAAGCCAGAATAAAAAGGTATTTTTCTCACCCGTGAATGCCGAGGTACAGAATCTGAACTTCCAGGTAGGCGACAGTGTCGCTGCCGGAACACAGCTGATTGATTTTGATCTGGAGAATTTGGAGAGAGATAACCAGAAGGCAGAATTGACCGCGAAGGCGGGGCAGTATGGGTATAACGACAGTATCAAGAAGTCTAATAAGGCAGCGAATGATGTGGCGGATGCCAAGGCAAAGGTTGCGACCTTGGAGGGCCAGGTAGATGCTAAGAAGCAGGAAGTGGAAGATCTTACTGCACAGATTAGCAACGCTCAGGCTCAGGCTGCTGCAGATGCTCAGAATGCAGCCGAAGATTCGGCAAACCAGGCTGCTGCACAGTATAAGAAAGACAAAGAAGCTTATGATAAAGCGTTAGCGGATGCCCAGAATGCAGTTACGGATGCCCAGACAAAATATAATCAGGAAAAGACAAACTATGATATGGCATATAGCAAATGGGATTCCTCTAAAACCAGCACTAATGAGCAGGCAGTTAAGGAACAGGAAAAAGTGCTTACAGATGCCCAGAACAAATTGGATGCGGCAAAAGCTTCAAGAGATAATCTGCTTAATAATCCACCTGCATACCAAGGAGCTTCCGGAGGAACCGGGGAAGCAGGCACAGCTGACACCAGCCAGCTTCAGCTTCAGCTCCAAAATGCCCAGTCAGAACTGGCAGAGCTTCAGTCGGATCTGGCTACTAACAAGTCGGTGGCAGAAAGCGGAGACGCAGGTGTTCTTTCAGAGGATGCCAAGAAACAGCTTCAGGTTAATAACAACCTCACAGAATTGGAAGCTAAGACTCTGGATGAATTAATTGCAGAGGGCAAAAAGGGAATTCAGGCAGAATTCACAGGAGTTATCTCAGATTCCAAAATTGTGGACGGCGCTGCGGTAACCCAGGGTATGGAAATGTTTACTTTGGAGAGTACGGAGGATGTAAGTGTTTCTGTAACTGTATCCAAGTACGATATTGATAAAATCAAAGTAGGGCAGAAGGCAAAAGTTACCATTGCAGGTAAGACTTACGACGGTACCCTGACTAAGATCAATAAGGTAGCTATTCCTAACGAGAAGGGTACTCCTGTGTTAGGTGCGCAGGTTCATATTGACAATCCGGATCAGGACATCTATCTGGGAGTAGACGCCAAGGTTACTATTGTGGGCAATGAAGCCAAGAATGCAGTACTCCTTCCGGTAGAATTAGTAAATACGGGTAAGACAGGTTCTTTCTGCTATGTAGTAGAGGATGGTAAGGTTGCAAAGAGAACCATTGAGACAGGAATTGCATCTGATTCCTACATTGAAGTGAAGTCAGGACTGAAGAAGGGGGATGTGGTAATCACAGATTCACCGGATACCCTTACCGAGGGACTGCCTGTAGAGACTAAGGAAGCCAGCGGCCAGACAGATGGTGAAGCACAGCAGGATACTGTTGTGGCAGAATAGTGCGTAGTCAGAACGAAAGGAGTCATCTATGGCACAGCTTTTAGAATATATAAAGATGGCAGTGGAGAATATCAAAGCCAACAAAGGGCGTTCATTTTTGACTATGCTGGGTATTATAATTGGTATTTCATCGGTCATCATGATCATGGCAGTCGGTGCAGGTACTACGGACCAGATGAACAGTGAACTGAATGATCTGGCCGCAGGACAGATATATATCTATACCAGCGATAAAGCTGTCAGTAATATGCAGTCAATTACGGAAGAAGATATGGAAGCGATCCGTACCAAAGTCAAGGGCGTGGAGGGAGTAACTCCGGGCTGGGGGGAGAGCGGACAGGTATACACATCCAAAGGAGAATTTGATATTTCAGTAAGTGTGGGAACAGCCGATATGCAGCTTACATCTAAGCTTCAGCTGATCAGGGGAAGATACCTCTCTGAGGCAGATGTACAGGAAGGGCGAAGAGTAGGGGTTATAAGCAAAGGGGATGCCATCCGACTGTTTGGTACCGACGATATTGTAGGCATGGATATGGATGTCACCATAAACGGTATTACTCAGAGCGTAAATATTATAGGCGTCCGGGATAACCTGACAAATGGTAACTTCGTTTCCTACACGTACGAGGGAGCACCGGTTAATATCGATATGCCCTATACGGCTATGGTAGATTATGACATCGAATATGACGGGTTCTCAAATCTTTATGTCATCGGAGATAAGGTAGTGGATTCCAAAACTATTTCTGATAATGTCATTCGTATTCTGGAGTCCAGGCATCAGAGCTCAGGGGAAGGCTTTTTCCTCATACAGGACTTTAACGATGTTGCCGCACAGATGAATTCCATGATGGGTATGATAACAGCCTTCATATCATTTGTTGCTGCTATTTCCCTCTTAGTTGGAGGTATCGGTGTTATGAATATTATGCTGGTATCAGTGACAGAGAGAACACGTGAAATAGGTATCCGTAAGTCCTTAGGTGCTAAAACCTCCTCAATTATGATGCAGTTTTTAGCGGAATCGGTGATTATTACGGCTTTGGGAGGCGTCATAGGAATTATTCTGGGCATCCTGGGGGCCTTTGGAATCTGTTCTGTTATGAGCGGTTCTATGAATTCTGCTATAACCCCGGGGATCAGAGTTACTACGATCCTGCTGGCCACGCTGTTTTCCTGTGCGGTTGGAATATTCTTTGGAATCTATCCGGCAAGAAAAGCGGCAAAGCTAAGTCCTATCGAGGCATTGCGGAGAAACTAGCATACACAAATAATTAATAAAAAATTAACGGATGAATCATTTTACAGAACCTGTCATAGGTGTATAATACAAGCATACAATTACTAAAAAAGCAGGTATTGAAAATGAATGTAACCGTGAAGAAATATATAAAAAGTATACTGGCCTTTTTGTTCACTGTTGTGGGCATTGTACTAGGCATTTTCATCGGCATAAAATTCCTCAGGTTTTTTATGCCGTTTGTAATTGGATGGATTATCGCATTGATAGCCAATCCTCTGGTAAGATTTGCTGAGAGCAGGATGAAGATTGTACGCAAGTATACCTCCATGCTGATCATTATCGTCGTTCTTGGGCTAATTGTGGGGGCAGTCTATCTGGCAGGCAGCAAGGTTGTGGAGGAGACCGCAAAGCTGGTGGAGCAGGCACCTGACATCTACCAGAGCTTCAGCCAGGATTATAAAGAGGTGGAGAAGAATCTGGATCGATTTATCCTGGAACTTCCACAGGGAGTTCAGGACTCAATTCTGGACATGCAGGAAAATATAGGGGCAAAGATTGGAGAGTTTGCTTCAGGTTTCAGCCAGTGGACAGTTGCCTATGCGGGAGATATTGCCAAGCACCTGCCCAATGTGCTCATCGGCATTATTTTCACGATTCTATCGGCTTACTTTTTCATTGCAGACAGAGATAAGATCCTGGAATTTGGAAGAGATAATACGCCTATGTTTATACAGCGGAAATGGAAAGTGCTGGCTGACAATTTCAGGGGTGTTATCGGCGGCTACTTTAAGGCGCAGTTTAAAATTATGGCTATTATCTGGATTGTGCTGGTAGTGGGATTTATGTTTATGAGGGTTAAGTTTGCCATATTTATTGCATTCTTAGTGGCATTCTTAGATATGCTTCCCTTCTTCGGAACGGGTACGGCTTTGATCCCATGGGCATTGTTCAGGATTCTGTCAGGAGATATGAAAATGGCAGTGGAGCTTACGATCTTGTATCTGTTTACCCAACTGCTGCGGCGTATTCTGGAACCTAAGCTGGTAGGGGACTCCATAGGGATAGATCCTCTGGCTACGCTGGTATTCATGTATGCCGGTTATAAACTGGCGGGTGTTTTGGGAATGATTTTGGCGGTGCCCATTGGTGCTATTATCATTAATTTCTATAAGATGGGTGTATTTGACAATATGATGCGGGGGTGTAAAGAGGCCCTGGAGGATTTTGTGCAATGGCTCTGGCCGGAACAAAAGAAAAAGTGAGAAAAGAAAACACAGCGTCAGGCATTTTTGACGCTGTGTTTTCTTTTTTTGGGAGAAATTTTATTACTGCGGTATATTTCGGGCCGAAAGCCTCCTTTTTCAAGGAAATCACTGATTTTAAGCATGGGGAGAAATCCGATTCCCATACCTAGTAAAGTTATAAGAATTAACAACACATCACGCATGACAATCCCCTCCTTTAGTTATAGCATAGCAGGTATAGGATTAAAGAGGCATTACGGATGATACGGGCATATTAAGAAAGTGTAAAGAGCAAACCATCTTAATGCGTTCTTAATGCGGAGGCAAAAAGCTTTATCCTATTTTAATCGAAAAGTTATTAGAATTAACTACACAAGATATAAAGAAGGTATTAAGAATCACGATAAAATTCGTATTTTTAATAGTAAGGTGGAATCGTTATGATTCAATTGCTGAGTAAGAAATTTACTACTACAAAATTAATAGTTCTGGGATATTTAGTAGTTATATTAACCGGCACCTTTTTGCTGATGGTTCCCATTTCCAGCAAAGAGAGCGGAGGGGCCGGATTTATAGATTCTCTTTTTACGGCAACCTCCGCCACCTGCGTGACCGGACTGGTTTTGCACGATACCTTTACATATTGGTCCGGCTTTGGCCAGGCAGTAATTTTGCTTCTGATACAGATTGGGGGCATTGGCTTTATGACAATTGCCATCACGGCACTGACATTTACAAAAAAGAAAATAGGGCTCTCCCAGCGTCTGATTATGCAGGAAGCAGTTGTGGCACCACAGGTGGGCGGTATTGTCCGGATGACAAAGTTTATCCTATGCGGAGCAATGCTGTTCGAAGGAATTGGTGCTATATTTTTGGCTTTCTGGTTCGTGCCGCGGCTGGGAATTGGAAAAGGAATCTATTTTTCTGTGTTTCATTCCATATCCGCGTTCTGCAATGCGGGGATCGATCTTATGGGACAATTTGAAAAAAGTTCATCTCTGGTTACCGCAGGGAATAGTCCGGTGGTTTGCCTGACCATTACGGCCCTTATAATAGTAGGGGGACTCGGATTTTTTGTGTGGTCAGATATCAGACAGCACGGGAGACATTTCAAAAATTATAAGCTGCACACGAAAATGGTGATTTCTATGACTACATTTTTAATTGTATCCGGGACTTTACTGTTGCTGCTCTTTGAATTTCACGGGCAGGCAATGGCAGGAAAGAGTGTAGGGGAGAAAGTAATGGCGGCATTTTTCCAGTCGGTAACTCCCCGGACGGCTGGGTTCAATACAATTCCTTTAGATAAATTGAACCAAACCAGCCAGCTGACAATAATTGCTCTTATGTTTATCGGGGGCTCTCCGGGTTCTACAGCGGGGGGGATTAAGACGACTACAGCGATGGTATTAATGCTGAGCATTTGGACGGAATTATTCAAAAGGAAAGATATTGAGTGCTTCAAGAGAAGAATAGACGGGGAGATTCTCCGACATGCTACCTGTATTATGATGCTGTATGTTATGCTGATTATGGGGGCCACAGTCGCCATAGCAGCAATCGACCAGTCACCCATCGAGGAAACTTTATTTGAGGTCATATCAGCCATTGGTACAGTCGGGCTGTCCCTTGGCATTACAGCAGATTTATCAACCATTTCCCACCTGATTCTTGTACTATTAATGTTTGTGGGGCGGGTAGGCGGAATCACAATATTAATCTCATTTGGAAACAGAATTGCTTTCAGACCATCGAAGCTGCCCCAGGAAAAGGTTACTGTTGGATAGAGTGGGATTTTAGCTATGACAGGAGGTATTATGAAATCAGTATTAATTATCGGATTAGGAAGGTTCGGCAAATATATGGCCGAAAATATGATGGCTCTGGGGAATGAAGTACTGGCCATTGATAACAGGGAAGAGAGAGTCAATGAAGTTTTGGAGACAGTCACCAACGCACAGATAGGAGATGCCACAAGCGAGGCATTTATCGCGTCCCTGGGCGTCCGGAACTTTGATATCTGTGTGGTTGCAATCGGCGATAACTTTCAGAGCTCGCTGGAGACAACATCATTGCTGAAAGATTATGGGGCAGGGTTTGTCCTGGCAAGGGCGAACCGGGATGTACACGCAAAATTTCTGCTACGAAACGGAGCAGATCGGATTGTCTATCCTGAGAAAGAAATGGCAGAGCGCCTTGCCATGAAATATGGGACAAATAATATCTTTGATTATGTAGAACTCACACACGACTACTCCATTTATGAGATAGCTGTGCCGGAGGGGTGGGTAGGGAAAAGTATACTGGAAAAGAGAGTCAGGACAAAATATCATATCAGTATACTAGCCACAAAACAGGGGGAAGACTTAAGGCCGCTGCCCCCGGCGGACCATATTTTTAACAGGGCAGAGACCCTGATAATAGTAGGGCATCATAAAGATGTGCGGGCGTTAATAAGATAAGCGTTTGGGACAGGCCGATCCTATTTTGGGACGTGTTCTTTGTAGAAAGAACACGTCCCTCAGACTGTAGACAAAGTCCGAGGACAAGTGCCTAGGATTTTCTTCGCCATTGAGCCAGAAAAGTCAGCACTTACAAGACTTTGAGGCTCTTTTTTGGTATAATAGATGTAT
>NZ_WKYV01000013.1 GCF_009677585.1 Lactonifactor sp. BIOML-A5
CTCGTTAATCAGCTGGTGGACTGGATCTTCGGCTCACTCCGCTTAACCTCCCTGACTTGTCCCTATACCCCGGCCCCTGGCCTGGCCCTGTCCCCCCGGTGCTCCCTCCTATATCCGTCCGTCTGCAACGCTGCGCTGGCCGACTATTTTATCTCGAACTTTACATACACAAAACTATAATTTATCTTGCCATCTTATAAATTTCCACCATATCCTCCCGCTTCAGCACCTTCATCATCCCAATAGTCCTCTTATCCTGGAAACTGCATTTATAAGCGAGTTCTTCAATCTGTTCATCGGTTACGTCAATCCCAAGTTCATGAATTGATGTAGGCATCTGAATGGAGCGGAAGAAGTCTTCCATGGCAGCAATCCCAGCAAGGGCTGTTTTTTCATAATCGTTGCCGTCGCAGGAGATATTGAAGACATTTGTGGCAAACTGGGCAAAGCGTTCCGGGCATTCTTTGTAGACATAGCGGGCCCAGCTGCCCCATACAGCGGCCAGCCCTGCCCCGTGGGCTACGTCAAACATGCCTCCCAGCTCATGCTCCAGCTGATGGCAGGACCAATCGCCTCCCAGGGTAGCACATCCGGTCAGGCCGTTGTGAGAAAGGCTTCCCGCCCACATGACTTCTGCACGGGCGTTGTAGTTGGCAGGATCCTGCATCAGGATTCGGGCATTGCAGATTACAGTCTGCATTAAAACCTCGCTGATGCCGTCTGTGAGCTCCATAGTATCAAATGGGACAAAATAACGTTCCATAGTGTGCATAAGAATATCTGTACAGCCACTGGCTGTCTGATAGGGAGGAAGGGTATAGGTAAGCTCGGGGTTCATAACAGCAAACTGGCAGCGGCTGATGTCATCGTTATAGCCTCTTTTAATCCATCCGTCCTCCTTTGTGATTACACAGGAATTGCTCATCTCGCTTCCGGCCGCCGCAATTGTAAGCACGCATCCCAGGGGCAGACAAGCCTTTGCCTGAGCCGTCTTGGCGAAATACTCCCATACATCTGTGCCAGGATTAGCGACCCCGTAGGCAATGGCTTTCGAGGAGTCTATGACACTTCCGCCTCCCACAGCTAATATAAAATCAACATTTTCCTGTTTAGAAAGCTCAATTCCTTCATATACTTTAGATAATCTGGGATTGGGAACTACGCCGCCCAGACTGACATAATCCACCCCTGCGTCTGTGAGAGAAGAAAAGATGCGATCCAGAAGTCCGGAACGTTTGGCGCTCTCACTGCCGTAATGTACCAGAACCTTTTTACAGTTCTGCGCTTTCACCAGAGCTCCCACCTGGTTTTCTGTATCCTTCCCGAATATTACTTTTGTAGGGGCAAAATATTCGAAGTTTTTCATAGAACAACTCTCCTTTGTTATGTAGAATGTATTGCTATCTCTATTAAAACAAATTATTTTAGAATAGTCAAACGAAACGATAGTGCAAAAATTATAATAAACCCTCGAAAAAAATCAAAAAAATGGTGAAAACAGAGAGAGTGTATTTGTGGGACGGATATTTGTCTTTTTCTTATTGCAATGCAGTAGTAAAGTGTATATAATGTAATTTGATGCTGTTACTAAAAGGGAGAATTTAAGGAGGAACATCATGTATTCATTTGATGAGATTAAGGCCGTTGATACGGAGATTGCGGAGGCGATAAAAGAAGAAGTAGACAGGCAGAATTCCCATATCGAACTGATTGCATCCGAGAACTGGGTGAGCAAGGCTGTTATGGCAGCTATGGGAAGTCCTTTAACAAATAAATACGCCGAGGGATATCCGGGAAAGAGATATTACGGCGGATGCGACTATGTAGATGTTGTAGAGAGACTGGCAATAGAGCGTGCCAGAGAGCTGTTCGGATGTGAGTATGTTAATGTGCAGCCCCATTCCGGCGCCCAGGCCAACATGGCAGTATTCTTCGCGATCCTGAAGCCGGGGGATACGGTGATGGGGATGAACCTGGCCCATGGAGGACATCTGACCCATGGCAGCCCGGCCAACATGTCAGGGGCATATTTTAACGTTGTTCCTTACGGAGTCAATGACGACGGCGTGATTGACTATGACAGAGTAAGAGAGATTGCACTTGAGGCAAAACCAAAGCTGATTGTTGCAGGGGCCAGCGCATATGCGCGGGTGATAGATTTTAAACGCTTCCGGGAGATTGCAGATGAGGTGGGAGCATATCTGATGGTAGATATGGCACATATTGCTGGACTGGTAGCTGCCGGTGTACATCCAAGCCCCATTCCATACGCCCATGTAACCACCACAACCACTCACAAAACCCTCAGAGGACCCAGAGGCGGTATGATTTTAAGCAGCAATGAAGTTGCAAAGCAGTTTAATTTTAACAAAGCTGTGTTCCCTGGAATTCAGGGAGGGCCTTTAATGCATGTGATCGCTGCAAAAGCGGTTTGTTTTAAAGAAGCTCTGCAGCCGGAATATAAAGAATACCAGCAGAACATTGTGAAGAATGCCAAAGCACTCTGCGAAGGGCTGCTAAAGAGAGGCATCCATATTGTGTCAGGGGGAACTGACAACCATCTCATGCTGGTAGATCTGCGGGGAACCGGTATCACCGGAAAGGCAATGGAGAAATTACTGGACGAGGCAAATATCACCTGCAATAAAAATGCCATACCAAATGATCCGGAGTCACCGTTTGTAACCAGCGGCGTCCGTCTGGGAACGGCAGCTGTGACAGCCAGAGGTCTGCAGGAGGCAGATATGGACCAGATAGCTGAGGCAGTATCTTTGATGATTCAGTGTCCGGACAATAAAGAGAAAGCAAAAGCAATTGTGAAAGAGCTTACAGAGAGATATCCTCTGAATGCATAAAAAAAGGAATGGAGACTTGTATAGGCCTCCATTCCTTTTTTATGCAAACAATTCATTCAGCAGCCGTGCAATATAGGTTCTGGGAAGTATCACAGGCAGCTGGCAGGAGGCATAGATATCCTCCTTCATCCCGCATCCGTACCCCATACAGTCCAGAAGAACAAAAGCCAGGTCTTTTCCCTTTAAAGCCATTGCCCGCTGCCCCATAAGCTCAGCCTCTTTATACGGAGAGGCTACCACTGGTTCAAAAGCAATGCCGCTGGCAGAAAACCATTCCTTCACCTGGGCAATCTGAGACGAATCCGGTACAAAAAGTCCAATGGGCTTATCCGGCGACAGCTTTTGTACCAGAGCATGCAGGATGGGCTGGGGGGTGATTAAAAGCTTACTGTGGGAAAACTCGGGGAATTTTCCAGTGCACAGCAAGACAGTTGCCTCCGCCCCTTCTCTCTCCGCACGCCGTATGCAGTCCTGAACCAGGGGGATCACTGCCTCTTCTGACATGGTTACCTGCCTGCCGTCCCGCATGCGGGAAACCAGAACAGATTCCCCTTCGCCCGGTGCAAACCGGGCATTGGCCTCATCAAAACTAAAGGGATCCAGAGCACCGTATTCAATTAATTCTATATGCGGGGCAAGCATGGGGCGAATGTCCCCGGTAATATCCACACGGGGAGCCTGCCCTATAGTAACAGCCCCTACTTTTATTGTCTTTTTCATAGGATTACCGCGCTGTGCATTATTTGTCCATGTTGCCAAAGGTCTGGAATACTTTCAGATCTCCGTAGAGCTTCAGGAGATAGTTGTATTCTTCTTCATCATAGAAGGAACACTCTCCCTGGCCGTAGGATTTGGCGACTTCTATGGCAAAGCGTGCGGCGCTCTCTACATCCATGGGATGGCTTGCTCCGGTAGCACAGCCTGCCACGGGCTGTTCCGTAGTGATGGCAACTCCTACCACGGGGGCATCGGTGGCTGTGGTGGGCTGCAGCACACTGTTCAGGTGATAAACATTATTGCCGTAGGGGGTAATATCCTGCTGAGCCAGGGGAAAGACTGCGGGAAGCTTTCCTGTCACACGGGTCATGATATCCAGGAGATCTGCGCTGGTTTTCAGAATATAGCCCTCTTTTACGGTAGGTGAGATAGCAAAACCATTTACATTAATTACTTTATTTCCCTTGGTGGTATCGATAGATACAATGGCATCCATCCGGGGATCCACATCCTTTGCGTTGCAGGTAGCCATATCAATAGGGGAATTCATAAAGGGAACCGGTTTGTGGTCCTGAGTGGGTGCATCCGGACAGATATGTGTGGAGACAATAACATCTCCTTTTAAGATATCCCCGTTGGTATGCATCTCAGCTAACTTCAGACCTGCAGCCACAGCTGCAAGAGCTCCGTCACCGTCGGAGACAAAGCCGGTCATCGTAGGGCGGGCGCCCAGACCGCCCAGACGGCCGATGATTCCCAGCGTGGGTGCCGTTCCTCCTGCAGTCTTTCCTTCGGATCCTGCGATGAGAATCTTAATACTGTCAGTAGTGCCGCGTTCGCCCACGACTGTTTCCATAGAGACCTCTGTGGCCCCTCTTTCTTTCAGCAGTTCAATAATTTCTTTTCCGTTTGCCTGAGGCTTGTCCATTAATTCGAATACTTCTAATACTTGCTTTAATACCATCATTGTCCTCCTTGTACGTTCCGTGGCCGGCAGATTTTCATACACTGAAAAACCGGAAACGGCGTTAATAGTACTAATCTAAGTTTACAGAAGTGACATAAAATGTCAATATACTTTGTGAAAATCATGGTTTAAATGTTAACGGAAATAAAAAAAACAGGAAAAATTTCACAGGACAAAGTCTAAATTATTCATATTTAGGTGAAAATGCTTGATTTCTATGAAATCACAATGTATAATTTTAAGAACAATGAAAGTTGAAAATTCCTATCCTGCATATTTCAGCAGTTTATACCGAGCATTTATCAGGTGGGAGGGAAGGTTCGAAAATTATTGTGAGAATTTCTTAAGGAGGAAAGGTAAGTATGAAGAAGAAATGGATAGCACTCGTCCTTGCAGGTGCTATGGTGATGACCGCTTTCACTGGCTGTGGTAATAAAAAAAGCGATGATTCCGCCACCAAGGACGACAGCGCTGCAACCGAAGAAAGCAGCGGCGAGAGTACAGAGATTGTGAATAAAGAGGCGACAATCGAAGTACCGGAAGAAGTGACAAAGGGTGGAGAACTGAAGATTGCACTGACATCCTCCCCCAAAAATCTGGACCCTGTAAAGTATACGGGTACATACGAAGCACAGATTATTTATCAGGTGTGCGACACAGTTGTAACATATGACAAAGAATTAAAAGAGATTCTGCCCTCCCTGGCAACAGAGTGGAGCATCAGCGATGACGGTATGGAATATACATTTACCATCCGCGATGATGTATACTTCCAGCCGGGAGAATACCAGGACGGAAGACTGATGACTGCAGAGGACGTGGCATATAATATGAATCGTTCTGCTCAGGAATCCGCTATGAACCGTCTGGACATGCTGGATCATGCAGAAGCCATCGATGAAACCCATGTAAAAGCAACATTGAAAGCTCCCAGCGCAGTATTCCTTACCGCTCTGACCAATGCAGGAAATGCAATTGTACCGAAGGAAGAAGTGGAAGGCTGGGGCGAAGAGTTCGGCAACCACTTAGTTGGTACAGGCCCATATGCTATGGAAAAGTTTGAACTGGATCAGCAGACAACGCTGAAAAAGAACGAAAAGTATTTTATTGGTGAGCCGAACCTGGATACTGTAATCTTTAAAGTAATCACAGATGCCAACCAGGAAGTAAACGCTCTGAGAACCGGCGATGTGGATATTGCCACACAGCTTACCGGAGAGACTGTAAAGATCGTTGCTGAAGACGAAACTGTGAACCTGGAAAAAATGGCAGGTATTCAGATCGGATACGCTTACTTTAACATGGTAAATGGACCCACTGCAGATGCAAAGGTAAGAGAAGCCTTAATCAAGGCAGTTGACTACAAAGAACTGGCTGCCGGTGTATACCAGTACGGCGAAGGCGAAGCGGCTTGTCTTCCTCTTCCGAGAGCATCCTGGGGCTATGACGAATCTGTAGAAGCAGATGTTCCGTCCTACGATCCGGATGGAGCCAAGAAGCTGCTGGAAGAAGCAGGTTACGGCGATGGCATAACCTTAAATATGTATATTACAAATGAAACTTTCCGTCAGAAAGCTGCAACGATACTGCAGTCCTACTGGCAGGCAATCGGCGTTGAACTGAAGATTAACACGGTAGAGTGGGGTACCTTCAGTGAGACAGCAGCATCCGGAAAAGCAGATGTATTTGCTATGGCCTGGTCCTGGTATCCAGATCCATACTTCTTCTTTGACAAGATGTTTGCAACCTCCGCTATCGGAACTCTTGGAAACGGCCAGGGATACAGCAACCCGGAAGTAGATCAGTTATTATCTGATGCATTGATTGAGACAGATCAGGCGAAGCGTGCTGAGATGTACAAGAAAGCTCTGAAAATCATTACAGATGATAATCCTGGTATCTTCTACGGCAACCCGGCAGAGTGCCTGGGGATCAATCCTAAGGTGCAGGACTTCAATCAGAGAGCTGATGGTACAATCAAACTTTGTACAGCTGAGGAGAATGTCTGGGTAGTACAATAATTTAGAGAGATTATCGACGATAAAGAGGGACGTAGTTTCACTACGTCCGTCTTTTTCGCATAATAAACAACAAAAGAAACGGTGGTGAAAATTAGTGTTAAAGACAATTGTAAAAAGAATTCTGCAAAGTATTCCCACCCTGCTGATTGTAGTAACCTTTACTTTTATCCTGACCCGTATGATTCCGGGAAATCCTGCTCTTACTATGTTAGGCCCCCAGGCGCCGAAAGAATCTGTGGAGCAGTTGGAGGAAGAACTGGGACTCAATAAGAGCAAGGGGGAGCAGTACGTTATTTATCTGAAGCAAATTTTAAAAGGAGATTTCGGCAGATCCTACTCTTACAACCAGTCAGTGGTGGAGCTAATTAAAGAGAGGATTCCCAATACACTGGTGATCACCCTTACCAGCTTATTAATTGCGCTGGTACTGGGGATGATTGTGGGTATCGTATCTGCGGTGAGGCAGTATTCCATTCTGGACTATATCTTTATGGTACTTGCCCTCATTGGTGTCTCTATGCCTATTTTTTGGCTGGGCCTCATGCTGGTGCTGGTATTCAGTGTTAATCTGGGCTGGCTCCCGGCGATGGGTATGGGCAGCATGGCCAAGGGTGTCTGGGATGTTGTAAGTCACATGATCCTGCCCTGCTTCTGTCTGTCAACTATCCCTATGGCGACCTTTGCCAGAATTACCCGCTCCAGTATGCTGGAGGTAGTGAATAATGATGCGGTGAAAGCGCTCAGGGCCAGAGGCTTGAGAGAAGGGGTGGTAATCTGGAAGCATGCGCTGAAGAACGCGCTTCCCCCCATTGTTACTGTTCTTGGCCTTCAGCTGGCATCTGCGTTTACAGGGGCTATTCTCACAGAAAGTATCTTCTCCTGGCCGGGAATGGGTACTTTAATTGTAAGTGCCATTGATAACAGAGACTACGCACTGATACAGGGTGTTGTCCTGTTTACAGCAATCGTGTTTGTAGTGATTAACCTGATTGTGGATATTGTATATACAGTAATCAATCCAAGGGTAAGCTATGAAAGCGGGAAAGGAGGCAACTAAATGGCAAAGCAGAAAAATACGGCAACCGCAGAGGTTTTAGGCGCAGAAGCCCATTCTCAGCTCATTAAGCGAGAGAGAAGGGCCAATAATGTCTGGAACAAATTGAGAAGAAATAAGACAGCTATGATCGGGCTTGTAATCGTAGTATTTATGATGCTGATGGCCATTTTAGCCCCCCTGATCGCAACCCACGATCCCAATGCGATTAAGCCCTCTGAGACTTATCTGAGCTTTGGGGAGAAGGGACATATTTTCGGGACCGATGAGTTTGGACGTGATTTATTTTCCCGGATTGTATACGGCGCCAGAGTTTCACTGATTGCGGCTATCGGAGGCACCATAGTAGGCGCGATCATCGGGATCCTCCTGGGTCTGCTTTCCGGATATCTGGGAGGCGCCGTGGATGCAGTTGTTATGCGCCTTATGGATGGTATGCTGGCATTTCCCTTTGTGCTTCTGGCTATTATTCTCATGACAATTCTGGGGTCAGGACTGCCAAACGTAATTCTGGCCATAGGTATTGGAAATGTACCCAGCTTCGCCCGAGTCGTCCGGGGACAGGTACATATTGTAAAAAACGAAGAGTACTGCAATGCCGGGCGGGTGCTGGGCGTATCTAACATAAGAATGCTCTTCCGCCACATTCTTCCGAACACCATTTCTCCTATTATCGTATATGCTACGCTCAATGTAGCAGGAGCTATTATATCAGAGGCAACCTTAAGCTTCCTGGGACTGGGGATTTCACAGCCAACCGCATCCTGGGGAAATATATTAAGAGCTGGAAAGGACTGTCTGAATACAGCTCCGCATATTGCAACTATATCAGGTATTTTCATCCTTATCACCGTACTGGGATTCAACCTTTTTGGTGACGGCGTCCGTGACGTGCTGGATCCTAAGATGAAGAAGTAACAGGAAAACAGAAAGCAAAGAACAGTGAGGACGAAAATATGAGTGAAAATTTACTAACAGTTAAAGATTTAAAGACGTATTTCTTCACGGCCAGCGGTGTGTCCAAGGCGGTAGACGGTGTGAGCTTTACTCTGAAAAAAGGTGAGACCATGGGCATCGTAGGAGAATCCGGATCCGGCAAAAGTGTAACTGCTTCGTCGATCATCCGTCTTCTCCCTCCAAAAATCGGAAGGATAGTGGAGGGCACCATCGACTTTGAAGGAAAAGATATTATAAAGCTGAACAAAAAAGAACTGCTGAACTTCAGAGGGAAGGATATAGCGGTTATCTTCCAGGACCCTATGACTTCTCTGGATCCGGTATTTAAGATAGGCAATCAGATGGTAGAAATGATCTGTGCCCATCAGGATGTATCCAAAGAAAAAGCCAGAAAGATGGCAGTAGAGGCTCTTAAGAAAGTTGGGATCCCACAGCCGGAAAAACGGATGGAATCCTATCCCTATGAGCTGTCCGGAGGAATGTGCCAGCGAGTTATCATTGCAATGGCCGTATGCTGCAAGCCGAAAATGGTAATTGCAGATGAGCCTACCACGGCTCTTGACGTAACAGTGCAGGCACAGGTTCTGGAACTTCTGCAGGAACTCCAGGATGAGATGGATACCTCTATTCTCCTGATTACCCATAACCTGGGAGTTGTCTGGAAGATGTGCGATACGGTTATGGTTCTCTATGCAGGCAAGACGGTAGAGTATGCGGATACGAAAACACTCTATGCACAGCCTCTGCACCCCTATACCTGGGGGCTGCTTGATTCCATGCCTAAGCTGAGCGATACGGTAAAAGGCGAGCTCAATACCATACCGGGTGTCCCCCCGGATCTGCGTCTGACAGGTAAATGCTGTAATTTCTATAACAGATGTCCCTACGCTACAGAGAGGTGCGGCAAGGAGGTGCCGGAGCTGGTGGAAGTGGAACCGGGACATTTTGTGGCCTGCCACAGGCAGAACAAAGAGAATAAACTGGTGAGAGGAGAGGAAAACCGCGATGAGTGATAAGAAAGTGATACTAAAGGTTAGGAATCTCACCAAAGAATTCAAGATCAGAGCACAGAAGTTCGGGGAACAGCCTCAGATTCTTCACGCGCTGACAGATGTATCTGTAGATATCTATGAGGGAGAAACCCTGGGTATCATCGGGGAGTCTGGCTGCGGCAAATCGACGTTCGGAAAATGCCTGGTTCAGCTGCACAAAGCGACAGCGGGCAGTGTGGAGTACAATGGCCGGAATATCTTTGAACTGAAAAAAGAGGAGCTGAAGAACCTAAAAAGAGATATTCAGATGGTATTCCAGGACCCGTTTTCTTCTCTGGATCCCCGTATGACAGCGGGAAAACTGGTAGAAGAGCCAATGATTGTTCATAAGGTAGTTACCGATAAAGCGGAAAGGAGCAGGAAAGCTCTGGAGCTTCTTCAGACTGTGGGACTGGATGTGCAGCACGTACACCGCTATCCCCACGAGTTCTCCGGAGGGCAGAGGCAGCGTATTAACGTGGCCAGAGCCCTGGCACTGAATCCAAAGCTGATTGTTTGTGATGAGCCGGTTTCAGCTCTGGATGTATCCATTCAGGCACAGGTGCTGAACTTATTTAACCAGCTGCAGAATGAATATAACCTGACGTATGTGTTTATCTCTCATGACCTGAGTGTAATCAAACACATCAGTGATAGAATTGCCATCATGTATCTGGGAAGAATTGTAGAACTCTGCGATGCCAACAGCATTTACGAGAATCCGCTGCATCCTTATACACAGGCATTGCTATCTGCGATTCCTCCGGAATCTCCCTTTGAAAAAAGAGAGCGTATTGTTCTTTCCGGTGAAATTCCAAGTCCTATTGGAGAGCAGAAAGGATGTCCTCTGGCAAAGCGCTGCCCGAAATGTATGGAACGATGCAAAACGGATGCTCCGCAGCTAAAAGACGTGGGTGACGGACACCGTGTAGCCTGCTTTTTATTCGATGATAAATAAAGAAGCCAAATTATGAAAAGGAAGTGTGTGGAACATGAGCTGTAAATCAAGAGATGAAGTATTGGAACTGGCAAAAAGCAAACTGGATGAACTCATAAAGCTCACCTCGGATTTGATTAAAATTCCAAGTGAGAATCCCATAGGCAGTCAGAGAGGCGTGATTGATTTTGTCAAAAATTATCTGAGCGAGGCGGGTATTCCCTGTGAGGAAGTGGGATGCAACCCTGACTTTCCCTGTGTAGTAGCCAAGATCGGAAAAGATGAGGGCTTCAGCGTTATTTTGAACGGACATGTCGATGTGGTTCCGGCAGGGGACAGGGCACAGTGGGATTTTGAGCCTTTCTCCGGAGAGATCACAGATAAGTGTATCCTTGGAAGGGGAACCTCTGATATGAAAGCCGGCGTTGCCGGAGTCTTGTTTGCAATGAAGATTCTGGTAGAATCCGGGGCGGAATTGAACGGAAACATTCGTCTTCATATTGTGTCTGACGAGGAAAGCGGCGGCCAGTTCGGCACTAAGTGGCTGTGTGCCAACGGATATGCGGAAAACGCAGATGCCTGTCTGGTGGCGGAGCCTACAGGCCACAACACCATTGAGATAGGACAAAAGGGAAGAGTGGATCTGGTATTAAAATCCTACGGAAAATCTGCCCATGGAAGTCTGGCCGGCTTTAAAGGAGAGAATGCCATCCTGAAGCTTATAAAAGTGCTGGAGAATATAAATATGCTCAGGGAGATCGGGGGCTGCTATAAAGAAAGCCAGGCCCAGGCCCTGATCAACTCTAAGCTGATTGCAGATCAGAAAAACGGAGCCGGCACAGGGGATGTGATTGACCATGTATCTGCCAATGTGGGGATGATCAAAGGTGGAACCCGGCCCAATATGGTGCCGGATTACTGTGAGGTGACCGTGGATCTGCGCCTTCCTATTGGAGTAGGTGCCAAAGAGATAGAAGACTGTGTGAAAAAGGTCATTGAAAAGAGCGGCGTTACAGGCGTAGAGTACGAGCTGGATTTCCAGACCTTTGGAAACTATACAGAGATTGATGCCCCTATTGTAGAAGCAATTAAGAAACATGCGGAGGCGCTTTGGAAGGATGAAGTGCTGCCTGCGTATCAGTGGGCATCCAGTGATGCAAGGGACTACCGTGTGAAAGACATCCCAACCATTCAGTACGGCCCGTCCAACACGGTAGGAATTCATTCCTATAATGAAACCGTGGATATCGAGGATGTGAAAAATGCGGGGCAGATTTACCTGCTGTCCCTCTGCGATCTGATGGGGATTGCAGAATAGAAAAAAGAGGAGCCAACTTCGGTGGCTCCTCTTTTTTCTGTGAAATGCAGATGGGAGGGTAATCCCTCCAAGTCTGTCTATTTGGATAGAAACTGTTCTCCGTATCCGTAATGTTCTACTACATAATCAAGATCCTTGTCCCCCCTGCCGCTTAAGCAGACAAGGATGGAACCCTGTCCCATTTCCTGAGCCTTTTTGGTGGCATAGGCTACTGCATGAGAACTTTCAATTGCGGGGATAATACCCTCATAGCGGGATAGCTCAAAGAATGCCTTCATGGCGTCATTGTCATCCACAGTTGTATATTGAACTCTTCCCAGATCATGGAGGAATGCATGTTCAGGACCTACAGAGGGATAATCCAGTCCGCTGGCGATGGAATAAACCGGAGCAGGCTCTCCCTTTTCATCCTTCAGCATTATGCTTTCAAACCCATGCATAATACCCTTTTCCCCATAGGTCATAGAGGCAGCGTGGTCTCCCAGATGGGAACCCCGTCCCAGAGGTTCGATTCCCACAATATCCACAGGATCTTCTAAGAAAGGCACAAACATTCCGATGGAATTGCTGCCCCCGCCCACACAGGCGCATACCACATCGGGAAGCAGCCCGGTCATTTCTTTAAATTGATCTCTGGCTTCATCCCCTACAACCGCCTGGAAGTCCCGAACCATGAGAGGAAAGGGGTGAGGCCCTAATGCGGAGCCGATGCAGTAAATAGAGTCTTTATAATTCTTTGCATAAGATGCAAAGGCAGAATCCACGGCCTCTTTTAAGGTTTTTAAGCCATGCGTCACAGGAACGACATTGGCGCCCAGAATCTTCATTCGGGTAACATTGGGGGCTTGCTTGGCAATGTCCACTTCACCCATATGGATCTCGCATTCTAAGCCGAAGAAAGCAGCAGCTGTAGCAAGGGCAACGCCATGCTGGCCGGCACCGGTTTCTGCAATCAGACGCTTTTTCCCCATAAATTTGGCCAGAAGTCCTTCTCCCATACAGTGGTTGAGCTTATGGGCTCCCGTGTGGTTCAGATCTTCCCTTTTTAGATAAATCTGGCAGTTTCCATACATTTTGGAAAGCCGTTCACAGTGATATACCGGGGTTGGACGTCCCTGGAATTCCCGGCGGATTCTTCTGAGCTCACTGATAAACTGGGAAGAATGGCAGATGGTCTGATAGGCATCTGAGATCTCTTCAAATGCGGGTTTTAACTCATCGGTCAAAAATGCCCCGCCATAGGAACCGAACCAGCCATCCTTGTCCGGGTAGTTTCTTAAATATGTTCTGTAATCCATAATTACCTCCCTGATTGGATGCCATAATAAGGCAGCACTCTTTGTTTATTATAGCACAGGAGAGAGGGATAAAAAACAGTTATCACAGATAAAACTGTTGGAAATGGGAGGATATTGTACTAATATGGTTGTTATTCTCCAGGATTTATAATACAATACAAAAGATGCTGTGCCAAAATCGGGAGAAAATGAGGGGCAGACAGCAAATCGATATAGGTATCAGGAGGAAAAAGAATGTTGGATGTAATAAATCAGTGGATTGCCCAGGCAAATGATTTTTTGTATGGTTATATCCTGATCGCCCTGCTGGTGATCAGCGGAGTATATTTTACGATTCGTACCAAATTTGTTCAGATACGGTTATTTCCGGAGGCAATCCGTGTTCTGACAGAGAAGAAAAAGGAAAAGACAGGAGTTTCTTCGTTTCAGGCATTAATGATCTCAACCGCCTCCAGAGTGGGGACGGGAAATATCGCAGGAGTTGCCACAGCGCTCTCCATGGGAGGTGCGGGGGCGATTTTCTGGATGTGGGTGATGGCCATAGTGGGAAGCGCCTCTGCCTTTGTAGAGAGTACACTGGCCCAGGTCTATAAAGAGAGAGACGGGGAGGTATTCCGGGGCGGTCCTGCCTACTATATTCAGTATGCACTGGGGCAGCGTTGGCTGGGAATCATTTTTTCAATCTTACTTATTGCGTGCTTTGCCTTTGGATTCAACGCCCTTCAGTCCTTTAATGTGAGCTCAGCCTTTGAGTATTATGTGGAGGATTATGCCAATAGCAGCGTACCCATGATCATAGGGCTGATCCTGGCGGCGGCTACCGCTCTGGTGATTTTTGGAGGCGTTCAGAGAATCGGTATTATTACCTCGGGAATAGTACCCGTGATGGCGCTTCTTTATATTGTTTTAGGGCTTTATATTACCTGTACCAATCTGGGGAAGCTTCCGGACATATTTGGGGAAATATTCGCCGGCGCTTTTGATTTCAAATCCATTGCAGGAGGTTTTGCAGGTTCCTGTGTAATGTATGGGATCAAAAGGGGGCTTTTTTCTAATGAGGCAGGTATGGGATCTGCCCCCAACGCAGGGGCAACAGCAGATGTTTCCCATCCTGCGAAACAGGGAATGGTACAGATGCTTTCTGTATTTATAGATACTATTTTAATCTGCACCACTACGGCAATGATGCTGCTGAACTTTGGGACGGGCAATCAAGAACTCACCGGCATGCCCTATGTCCAGCAGGCTGTGAATGCCGAGGTAGGGGTGTGGGGAATTCACTTTATTACAGTATCTATTTTCCTGTTTGCGTTCAGCTCGCTCATCGGGAATTACTGCTACGCAGAGTCAAATCTGAAATTCATCAAAGACAGTAAGGGCCTGCTTTTCGTCTTCCGCATAATTGTGGTGGGCGTGGTATTTGTAGGTGCACAGGCCAATTTCGATACCGTCTGGAATCTGGCCGATGTGCTCATGGGGCTGATGGCTATTGTGAATATCGGAAGTATTCTTCTTCTGAGCAGGATATCTATGAAAGTCATGAACGATTATACCAGACAGAAAAAAGAAGGAAAGGATCCGCAGTTCCATCCTGACAAGCTGGGGATTAAAAACACCCAGTGCTGGAAATAGATTATAGATTGGTAAGAATCATAAATTATTGATAAAATCTTTCTATAAATGGGGAAATCGTCTGATAATATGTTATACTATAGAAGTATCATACGAAGAAACTTTCGGAATTTTAGAAAAAGAAAGGAAGGTCCTTATGGAGATAGGCGAAGGATTAAAGAAAATATTTTTGGCAGGAGTAGGCGCAGTGGCTACTACCGCGGAATCTGCTAAGGAGATTGTGGATACCCTGGTAAAAAAAGGTGAGATTACAGTTGAACAGGGAAAGGTTCTCAACGAAGAGCTGAAACGCAGCGCCAAAGAGAAAGTAAATGATCATGTCACAGTTAACATCGTAAAGGAATACAGAGATGCCATGAAAGCTGTGGATCATATGACAAAAGAAGAGTTAGACGAATTAAAAGAAAAGATTGCCAACCTGGAAAGACAGGAGGCAGAGGAAGCAAAAGGTGATGACTGCGGATGCGAAGAGACGGAAGAAGAAGCAGAAGCAGAGGAAGAGAAACAGGAAGAGGAATAGACATGGAGACTTCCAGCGGCCGGCTGAGCGAAATACTCTGTGTGCTGAAGAAGCATCATTTAACAAAAGGGCTGACCCCTGTAAAACTGAGGGAGATTCTTGAGGAGCTGGGGCCTACGTATGTAAAGCTGGGACAAATTATGTCCATGCGGTCAGACATGCTTCCGGAGGCTTACTGTAGAGAATTGACAAGACTTCGGACACAGGTAAAGCCCCTTCCATTTGAGACAATTAAAGATGTCATTGAAAAAGAGCTGGGAAGGCCTGCGGAGGAATTGTTTTCTGAAATTTCTCCAGAGCCTCTCGGCTCTGCTTCTATTGCCCAGGTACATCCAGGGCGTCTCAAAAACGGGGACAAGGTTGTGCTAAAGGTGCAGCGCCCGGCCATAAAGGAAATTATGGCAAATGATATTGAACTGATGATGCGGGCGGTGAGAATCCTGAAAGTCACCATGGGAACCGGAGAGCTGATTGATTTCAAAATGATTATTCAGGAGCTCTGGAAAACTTCTCAGGAAGAGATGGATTTTATGCGTGAGGCGGGCAACTGTGACTTGTTTTATGAGAATCAGAAGGATATTGTTTACGTCACATCTCCCCGGGTATATCATGAGTATACAACTCCTAAGCTTCTGACCATGAATTATATCGGAGGCGTACAGATAGATCAGACAGACCGTCTGACGGAGCTGGGCTATGACATGGAGGAGATCGGAAGAAAAGCAGCGGAGAATTACTGCAAGCAGATTCTCGAGGACGGCTTTTTCCATGCGGATCCACATCCGGGGAACCTTTGGATCTCCGACGGACAGGTGGCATGGCTGGATCTGGGAATGGCAGGACATCTGTCCGAGCACAATAAGATGCTTCTGAAACGGGCTATTATGGCTTTGCTGAAGAATGATATGTATGAGCTGAAGAATGTTCTCCTGGCGCTCGGTGAGGCGAAGGAGCGGGTGAATCACGCAAGGCTCTATACAGACATTGATGATATTGTGAGCAAATATATGACTATGGATTTTGGCAATATGAGACTGGGTGAACTGATTGAAAAGCTTCTGGATCTTGTAAAAGAGCATCACATAGCCATTAATACGGATATCACCCTGCTGGGAAGGAGCATGATTACCATGGAGGGCACCCTGAGTGCCTGTGCACCGGAGGTGAATATACTCCAGATCCTCACCAACTATATGTCTTCCCTGCTGTTCCGTGAGATGGATCTGAAAAAGGAACTCAGGCATAAAGGGCGTCTTTTGTATACATCACTGGATAAGTATATGGAGATTCCCGCACAGCTCTCAGATCTTCTGAATATAACGAAGAATGGCCAGACAAAGCTGAATCTGGATCTTGTGGACAGCAGAAAGATGCAGGAAGTATTTCAGAGATCAGCAGACCGCCTGGTGTGGGGGATCCTGGCAGCTGCGCTGTTTATTGGCTCAGGGCTATTCTGTCTGACAGACATCAGGCCTCAGATACTGGGAATGCCCTGGGTAAGTTTCCTGGGATTTGTATTGTTCTGTCTGCTGCTGATTGGACTGTTCCTGGGAACAATCCGCAGAAAAAAGTAAGAGACGGGCTTCTTCCCTGTGAAGCCCGTCTCTTATCTTTACCGGATGGTCATCAACAACTCTCCGGCTTTGATTTCTTTGCCTTCTTTGACGTATACCTGATCTACAACTCCGTCCATCAGGGCGGCTACATTGGTCTCCATCTTCATGGCCTCTACCACAGCCAGAACCTGATTTTTGGTAACCTTGTCTCCGGGTTTTACATGTACCTGACTGACGAGACCCGGAATAGAGGCGCCTACGTGGCTGAGATCAGAGGGATCAGCCATTGGGATAGACTCTACGGTAACCTTAGCACTCCGATCGGTGACCGCAACTTCTCTGCGTATCCCGTTCAACTCAAACATTACATTCCGGGTTCCGTCCGGATTTGCATCGCCTTTGCCCAGATATTTAATTACAAGAGTCTTTCCGTCTTCAATGTTTACTTTGTTGGTTTCACCCTCTGCCAGGCCATGGAAGAATACATGGCTGCCCAGCCGGGTGATATAGCCGTACTCCTTGCGGTTCTTCAGGAAGTCTTCCACAACCTTGGGATAGAAGCACCAGCTGATTACCATTCTCCAGTTGGGAGAAGGGATAAATTCTTCCAACCGCTTTCTGGCGGCTTCGAAGTCCATGGGCGGAAGCAGTTCTCCCGGACGGCAGGAGATTGGCTCTTCACCTTTTAGGACCACCCGCTGGAGATCTTCAGGGAATCCCCATTCGGGCTGGCCCATCATCCCCTTGAAGTAGCTGACAACGGAGTCTGGGAAATTCAGAGTTTCCCCTCTCTCTGCAATGGTTTCCGGAGTCAGGTCATTTTGAACCATAAAGATTGCCAGGTCACCTACCATTTTAGAGGACGGCGTTACCTTTACCAGACCTCCCAGCATAGTATCTACCGTCTTATACATCTTTTTGACCTCGTCAAAACGGTGTCCGAGTCCCAGACTTTCTACCTGAGGCTTCAGATTGGTATATTGGCCTCCTGGAATCTCGTACTCATAAATATCTGTGGCGGGATATTTGATGCCGCCCTCAAAAGCGCCATACCGATCTCTTACATCGCACCAGTAGTCAGACAATCCCTGCAGCCGGTCAAGACTCAGGCCGGTATCACGTTCCTGCCCCTCCAGGGCAGCTACCAGAGAATTCATAGAGGGCTGACTGGTGAGAGAGGACATGCTGGAAATGGCAACGTCTGCGATATCCACACCAGCTTCTGCGGCCATGAGCAGGGTAGCGATCTGGTTTCCGCTGGTATCATGGGTGTGCAGGTGTATGGGAAGTCCAATTTCCTCTTTTAGGGTTTTTACCAGTTTATATCCGGAATAAGGCTTCAGCAGTCCGGCCATATCCTTGATGCAAAGTGTGTGAGCTCCTGTTTTTTCAAGCCGTTTTGCAAGGTTTACATAATAATTTAACGTGTATTTATCATCTTTTGGATTCCCCACATCTCCCGTATAACAGATGGTGGCTTCGGCGATTTTATTCTGGTTTAATACCTCGTCCAGAGCAACTTCCATTCCGGGCACCCAGTTCAGAGAGTCAAACACACGAAAGACGTCTATGCCGCTGCGCGCCGATTCTTTGATAAATTCCCGAATCAGATTATCCGGATAATTGGTATAGCCTACAGCGTTGGCTCCCCGCAGAAGCATCTGGAAGGGGATGTTAGGTATTTTTTCACGGAGCATATCCAGACGTTCCCAGGGGGACTCTTTCAGAAAGCGGTACGCCACGTCAAAAGTAGCGCCTCCCCACATTTCCAGGGAAAATGCATCCGCCAGAGCTTCTGCGGTAGCGTCAGCTCCCTTTACCATATCCCTTGTCCGAACCCGGGTCGCCAGAAGGGACTGATGGGCATCTCTCATGGTTGTATCAGTGAGCAGGAGCTTTTTCTGGTCAAGAACCCATTGCTTTACAGCGTCAGGACCCTTGGTATCCAGGAGCTGCTTCAATCCCGGCTTCTTCTCCCCGGTCAGCTTCGGAAACCGGGGAGTATCGTACATACGCTGTCCCGCTGTGGGATCATTGACTACGATATTTCCTATGTATTTCAGCATCTTGGTTGCCCGGTCTTTGGAGTCTCTGATGATAAATAATTCAGGTGTTTCATCGATAAATTTTGTATGACATTTTCCAGCGCGGAACATTGGGTGTATCAGGATATTATCAATGAAGCCGATATTGGTTTTTACCCCGCGGATACGGGTTTCATTCAATGCGCGCAAGGCTTTGTTGCAGGCTCCCTCAAAGGTACTGTCATGAGTGGTTATCTTTACCAGAAGACTGTCATAGTAAGGCGTTATCTCAGCCCCTGCGTAAGTGTTGCCCCCGTCTAAACGGACTCCAAAACCACCGCCTGTACGATAGGCCGTAATTTTGCCTGTATCGGGAGCAAAATTATTCTGAGGATCTTCGGTTGTGATCCGACACTGGATCGCATATCCGTGGCCCTTCACATCCTTCTGACTGGTAATGCCAATCTCCGGTTCAGCCAGTGTCTTTCCCTCGGCGATCAGGATCTGAGCCCGAACGATGTCAATGTCTGTAATCATCTCGGTAACTGTGTGCTCTACCTGTATCCGGGGATTCATTTCAATAAAATAATGATTTCCCTGTTTATCCACCAGGAATTCCACGGTACCGGCGTTCACATAGCCCACTTCTTTTGCTATTTTGACTGCGTCACCGCAGATTTCTTCTCTCTTTTCACTGCTCAGCGTAAGTGCCGGAGTAAACTCCACCACCTTCTGGTATCTGCGCTGAAGCGAGCAGTCACGCTCAAACAGATGTACCACATTTCCGTGCTTATCCGCAAGGATCTGCACCTCAATATGTTTTGGTTCTTCCAAGAATTTCTCTATAAAAATATCCCCGCATCCAAATGCTTTTAAGGCTTCACTCTGGACCAGCGGGAAGGTGTCAATCACTTCCTGCTCGGTATCGCACCGGCGCATGCCTCTTCCCCCGCCCCCGGCGGAGGCTTTTAATATCACAGGAAAGCCGTAGGACACAGCCCTTTTTGCGGCATCCTCTGCATTCGCCAGAGGAACCTTGGAACCTGGTATAGTCGGAACCTGGCAGCGCTTAGCGATTTCTTTGGCGCTTAATTTATCTCCCATCTGTGCCAGGACGTCAGACGGCGGTCCTATAAATTCTATTCCGTTATCCTCGCATGCTCTGGCGAAAGCGGCGTTTTCTGATAAAAATCCGTAACCCGGATGAATGGCATCAACGTGGTGCTTTTTTGCGATATCAATCATCAGATCAATATCCAGGTAAGCGCCCAGGGGGCTTTTATTTTCGCCGATCATATAGGATTCATCGGCTTTCACCCGAAAGATGTTGTATTCGTCCTCCTTTGAGTACACTGCTACAGTGTTCAATCCCAGGTCATAGCATGCCCGGAAGATGCGGATAGCGATTTCCCCACGGTTTGCCACCATTACTTTACGGAAATCTTTCGTTTTTGCTACTTGATTCATGTTTCTCCTCCTTAGATTATGTAAACCATCACCGGCAGCTGCCCATGAGTTTACACCCCATCATACTTTTATATTATTTTTTTCTATATCAAAAAATATCCCTGCAGGTCTACTACATCCTTTGCTGCCGGCGCCCTGCAATTTGATTCATTCCCCCCAGGATTGAATCAGTTCGAGGCGGTCAGGAGTATTGCCCGTAGAACATTCAGGATATTTCATTATTGTCTGTGCATATTGTTTGGGGTATGTAAGAACTAAGATGCCGTTAAATGCAAATCTTTAAGGAAAGAAGCCCCTGAGAAAGTACACAAGAAGTAATGTAAGGTTTCTTTCTGATAACCGTCACTGTATCTCGAAACAGATAGTGATAGTACATATTATACTTAGCATTTTGAAAAATATCAATTAAATATTTATTAAAATACCAAAAAAAGAAAGAGATAAAATAAAATCCTGCAAAAAATGACTGATAACAGCGTAAAAATAGCCCTCCGTGCATTATTTGAACGGAGGGCATGCAAAAGATGATGAAGTGTGGACGCTGACTATTTTGCTGCCTTTTCTGCAAAGGAAGTGTTAACCAAATCATTATAGTCTACTCTGGCATCCAGTTCACCTGAGCTTTCCAAAATATCCTGAAGAAGATCCAGACTGGACTGCTCAAAAATCAGATTGTCTTTCCAGGTATCCTGATCATAATACCGTTTCACAATAGTTGTAATCGTATCCAGGTCTGTCTCTTCAAACTGAGGGGCAATTACCTTGGCAATCTCTTCCGGTGTATGTGTCTGGACATAAACCATTCCTTTCTGGAGTGCATTGGTAAAACTCTGAATAATTTCCGGGTTCTTTTCCATAAAGCTGTTTTTAGCACTGTATGCCGTGTAGGGAACATAACCGGAATCTACCCCCACAGAAGCTACTACATAGCCCTTTCCCTCTTTTTCCAGGGCAGTGGCGCTGGGCTCGAACTCAACTGTGAAATCTCCCTGTCCTCCTGAGAAGGCCGCTGCAGTAGAGCCAAAGTCGATACTCTGATCAATGGCAACATCCTTTTGGGGATCGATATTATTCTGGCGGAGTACATATTCAAATACCATTTCCGGCATTCCGCCTTTTCTCCCCCCTAAGACGTTTTTACCCTTAATATCAGACCACTGGAAATTATCCATCTTCTCTCTGGCCACCAGGAAATTTCCTGCACGCTGTGTAAGCTGGGCAAAGTTTACAACCGGGTCGTTGGCGCCTTCCTGGTAAGCGTAGATGGAAGCTTCAGCCCCCATGAAACCAATATCTGCTTCCCCGGACAGTACAGCGGTCATAGTCTTATCCGCGCCAAAACCTGTCACCAGTTCCAAATCAATTCCTTCTTCTTCAAAATATCCCTCCTCAATGGCCACATACTGAGGCGCATAGAATATGGAATGAGCAACTTCATTTAATGTAACTTTTGTGAGTTTTTCCTCTTTATCTGCAGAAGTGTCTTTCTGGCATCCGCCTAGAGCAGCTAATACCGTTACCATCAAAGTAACAATAGCAATTAACCTTTTATGCATTACAGTCCCCCGTAAATCTTTCCTGGTATAGTATATTGAGTAAGGGGAGAAAGTGTGACAGAAGCAAAATACCATTCTTCTGCAAGGGGAATAGCAAAAAAATTAAACCGCCCAGTATGGACGGTTTCTTATTTTGCAGAAAGCTTTATTCAATGCTGTATTTACATGGAGCATACGGGATTCGAACCCGTGACCTCCACACTGCCAGTGTGGCGCGCTCCCAGCTGCGCCAATGCCCCATTGCCATCGTAAGTCCGATGCTTGTATATTATAGCACAGGTATTAAAAAAATAAAAGAACTATTTTTTATTTTCTGGGTTTTCTGAGGCGTTTTTTTCCCGCTCTTTCCTGGCAAGACGCTGAAGATCCAGCCAGGTAAGTGTACCTGCGATAATAAAGTACCAGATAATGGGAGTGACCACTGCCTGGATATTTGTGCTGGGGTGAAAGAAATTTGTCTGCATCATGGCAATAACCGCCAAAATTGATATAATGATATTTTTAAACAACATACCCTTCTTTTCCTCTGCCAAGCAGAGAGATGACTTTTTACAGTATATGCTGCCCGGGTTGTATTCTTTTCCTAACATAGAATGAAATATCCTGCACATACTAAATGTATCAAGGCACAGCAATGGCTGGCTGAGTGAAAGGAGAATATTATGATGGAGATAAATCTGGTACCGGAACAGGGCGGAACTGACTGTCACCGCAGCAATCCACAGGAAATCGTAACGGAGTTTCCAAAGGAAATGGATTTGGTCCCCGGAGAAAAAGACGATCGTCCCAGAAAGGACGGACCAGGCGGGGAATAATGTTAGAAAGGATTAGGTGATAAAATGTCTTATGTGGCACCCCAGGTCAGGGATAAGTTTGAGACTTTGTCTGTAGACCTGAAAAATATAATACTTGAAAAGAATGTTCAGATTAATAATCTTCACGATTTAATCAGGGTTTTAGAGGAAATTGTGAAAGAAGGGGAAGAATAGTAAAAACTAACCATTGACTATTCTGCAAAATGCGTTATAATAATAAATGTCAATGCAGATATGGTTCATCGGTAGAATGCTAGCTTCCCAAGCTGGAGAGGGGGGTTCGACTCCCCTTATCTGCTTACTAAAACCCTTGTTAATTCAAGGGTTTTTTTGTGCTTCATTTTTCTACATCAAATAAAAAGGCCAACGGTATTTATGCTTCAAAAAAGCATAGTACCGTTGGCCTGTAATTATGACTGCCCTTACAATTACCTGTACTTAGGCAACGCAAACATTAACTGCCTGTAAACCGCGCTGTCCTTCTGTAATATCAAATGTTACAGACTGTCCGTCTTCCAGTGTTTTGAATCCGTCCATGGCAAGTCCTGAAAAGTGTACAAACACTTCTTCGTTTGTCTCGTTGTTAGTGATGAAACCATATCCCTTAGTTGAGTTAAACCATTTTACTGTACCTTTATTCATGAAAGATACCTCCTTAAAATTATTATTATATTTATCCTAAAACAAAAAAACACATAGTAATGTAAATCAAAAAATGATTACATAACTATGTGAAATCAATCTTAATTCAAAATACTTCGTAAGTATAGCATGTAAAACCTAAAGTGTCAAGCAAAAAAAAACGACAAAAAAACATGTAAGAATATTCTAAAAAAAGTATAAAAAAACCCTTTGGAAAAGGTGAAAAAACTATTGACAAATGGCTGTTTAGCAAACATAATATAGACTATAGTATAGAATACGGTCCAAGACAAAGGATGTCGAAAAGTCGAATCTTCTCGATGTCCTTTTTGTAAGAGGGAGGCACATTATGGATTGGATATCCAAAATACCAGGAATTGAAACTTCTTTTACAACAATTGACTCTCATACCATGGGAGAACCTACGAGAATCGTAGTGGAAGGCTTTCCGGAACTGGAAGGAAAGACGATGATCGAGAAGAAGAAATTCTTAGAAAAAAATTATGACAAATACCGTACAGCACTTATGCTGGAGCCCAGAGGGCACAGAGATATGTTTGGAGCAGTGATTACGAAGCCGGTACATCCGGAAGCAGATTATGGCGTCATTTTTATGGACAGCGGCGGATGTCTGAATATGTGTGGCCACGGAAGCATCGGAACTGCCACAGTTTTAGTTGAGACTGGCATGGTGGAAGTGAAAGAGCCTTATACGGAGGTCACATTGGAAGCACCTGCGGGATTAATCCGCACAAGCATTAAAGTTGAGAATGGAAAGGCAGTGGAAGTAACTATTCGTAATGTGCCGGCATTCTTATATAAAGAGGCTGTGACAGCGGAGATTGAAGGATACGGCCCGATTACCTTCGATATTTCTTTCGGAGGAAGTTTTTTTGCTCTTGTAAATGCAGACAAGCTGGGCCTTGATATTGTTCCGGAGAACCTCCGAGAGTTTCAGGATCTGGGAATGGCACTTTTGAATAAGATCAATGCCACTATGGAGATTCAACATCCGGAGCTGGATATTAATTCTGTGGATTTGGTAGAGTTTTATGGCGATTCCTCACAGGAAGAAGCTAATCTGAAGAATGTAGTAATCTTTGGGGCCGCGCAGGCGGACCGTTCCCCCTGCGGTACAGGCACAAGTGCTAAGGTAGCAGCCCTTTATTCCAAGGGAAGACTGGGGCTGAACGAAGATTTCATCTATGAGAGTATCACCGGTTCTCTTTTCAGGGGAAAAGCGGTTGAGACAACGAAGGTAGGTCCCTATGATGCGATAGTACCTAAAATTACAGGAAGTGCGTATATTACCGGGATCAATCAGGTCATTATAGATAAGGATGACCCTCTGAAATATGGTTTTTTAATGGGAGACTGATAAAAGGTGGACAGATAACTGTCCACCTTTTATCAGTTTATTTTACGGAAGAATAATCAATAGGATATTTCTTTTTGCCAATCTTATCGCATACAAACAGGGTAGCGATTAACAGAATAAAAGTAACAAGTAAAGGAATATACGGGCTGTTCAGAACCCCCATTACCAGGTAGCCCACGAAGGCGCAGGCAGTTACGATAGATGCGTAAACTAGCTGTGTGGATACATGGTCAATGTGGTTGCATCCGGCTCCTGTGGATGAGAGTATCGTGGTGTCAGAGATAGGAGAAATATGGTCTCCGTAAACTGCACCGGCAAGAATGCCTCCCAATACAGGGAACAGCAGGTGTGCGGTATTGGACGGGGTACAGATGGCAGCTCCGATGGGTATCAAAAGAGCCATGGTTCCCCAGGAGGTCCCGGTTGCAAACCCCAGGAATGCCGCTACCAGGAAGATAATGGCCGGAAGAATGAACACAGGGAAGGAAGAATCATTTACCATATTTCCGATAAAACCTCCGGTGTTAAGATAATCACTGCTGCACACACCGCCGATGGTCCAGGCTAAAATTAAAATCGTAAAGGACGGAACCATAGACTTAATCCCTTCCGTTATACCGCCCATAAATTCAGTGAAATTCAGTACTTTTCTGGGTATGAACAGCAGGAAAGTTACGATCAGCGCACAAAAACTTCCCAGTACAAGAGACAGGGAGGAGTCACAATTACCGAAGGACTCTGTAAAGGAAGCTTCGCCGGTAAAGCCCCCCCCGGTATATACCATAGCCAGGACCGTAAAAACAATTAAAGCCAGTATTGGAATAACCAGGTCAATTACTTTTCCTTTGGAATTGCCCTTTTGTACCTCAGCACCGCTTATGGTATCATCACTGGAGAATAAATCTCCTTTTTCAATGGCGTTTTTTTCAAATCTGGCCATTGGGCCGAAGTTAATTCGTGTCGTGCAGATAATGACAATCATAAGAATGGTAGCCAGTGCATAAAGGTTATAAGGAATGATTTTGACGAAGGTAGTCATTCCGTTGCCCCCGGTGGCATCTGAGATATAAGTGGCAACCGATGCTCCCCAGCTGGATACCGGAGCAATGATGCAGATCGGAGCCGCAGTCGCGTCCAGCAGGTAGGACAGTTTGGCCCGGGAGATCCTGTGCTCGTCTGTAACCGGCCGCATAACCGTCCCTACAGTGAGACAGTTAAAATAATCGTCAATAAATATTAGACATCCCAGGGCGGCGGTGGCCAAACTTGCGCCTCTTCTTGTTTTAATGTGATGAATCGCCCATTGCCCATAGGCGGCAGATCCTCCTGCCCTGGTTACCAGAACAACGATAGCCCCCAGGAGTCCTAAAAAGATAAGGATGTTTGCATTTCCGCCGATCTTATCACCCATAATAGTAAACGTGTTGACTAATGTGGTAATCGGGTTTCCGTGGCTGTAGATTAGAGCGCCGGCAAGGATACCAATGATCAGAGAGGAAAGAACCTCTTTGGTAATCAACGCCAGAATAATTGCGATCAGGGGAGGCAGAATACTCCACCATCCAAAGTGGGGCATTTGTAACGCTTCCATCTAACAGACCCCCTTCCATTGCTGCACAAATAATAATGCAGTTTGGGCCATCATCTTTTTCTTCTTCTTGTTCTTCAATATAGATCCCTCCAACAGTATTAAGATAGTCACATTATAATATATTATGAGATATATTGTCTATAAAAAAAAGAAAAAGTAGAAAATACGCAATGTTTGTCGAAATATGCAATTGCAATATATTATATTGCAAATTAATTCCACAGATGATAAAATAAGTATTAATCGGAGAGACGTTCTAATTTAAAAGTAAGGTAATCGATCAATTCTTTTCGAGTGGACGGAGGAAGCTTCTGGTAAGCGGTCAAAATATAAATAGTTTCCCGGGTGAGTACGGGTAATGTAGGGTTATGCTGGTCCTCCAGAGCCACGGTTCCTCTTACAAGAACGTCCAAAGATACAGAGAAGAAATCGGCCATAGCTACTAG
This sequence comes from Lactonifactor sp. BIOML-A5, assembly GCF_009677585.1. Lineage (GTDB taxonomy): Bacteria > Bacillota > Clostridia > Lachnospirales > Lachnospiraceae > Lactonifactor. The sequence goes on from NZ_WKYV01000013.1 coordinate 26,783, forward strand.
CAAGTCCATAGGCGGCATTCGGTGCCCATTTTCATAATTACAATAAGATTGGCGCTGGAGATTGAAGATATCTGCCATCTCCTGTTGGGTAAGTCCTTTTGCTTTGCGTAGACAGCGCAGGTTAGTTTGAAAATCCATAATAGCCTCCTAAAATCTTCCAGTTAAGTATGGAATCTAGGAGCAATTGTATCAAGAATAAAAGCAGATTTCTTTTAATGCAACAAAATGAATCCTAAAATGTAATAATTAGCAGGAGAAACAGCATAATTCTACAGAATAAAGGTGTATTGGAACGTAAGAAGATTGAGGAAGGGGAGAGTCGTATGTATCGCTTGATGGAATTAGGTATTAAATGGAGGAAAAGTAAGAACATTTTTTTAAGAGTCTTGTCATTTACATTTTTGAAGATATCAATTTGCTATGGAAAGATCGTGGAGTCTGTGGCGAAAAAGGAAACCTGGATATCCGAAGAGGAAGCCGACAGGATGAAAAAGCAGACCATGGAACAAATTCAGAGGAGGCTGGCAGAAAAAGGATAGGTACCCGTGAGGGGGTACCTATCCTTTATTAAAGGGGTGAATCGGGGGCACTCAGATAGCTGTTATGGTATTTGCCGGAAAATGTTACGTCTTCCCCGAACCAGGGCGGCGGCAGAAAAGCTTCTGCCATTTCCACAGAGGGGAATTCTACCTCTGCCAGGCACAGAGTCTCGTAAGGGGCATCAAACTGATCCAGCTCAATGGTTAGAACCTCATCCAGGGGGATGACATATCTTGTCTTTGTTAAAACAATGCCGTCTGCTTTTTGCAGCAGATGTTCATAGGCGGCCTGATTCAGGGGGAGATTGTATTCTTCCCGAACCATCTGGCCTTTGGACTTATAGGTAAGGATATAAGAATCGTCCTGCCTGCGCACGCGCACCACGGGGTCCGTGCACAGATAAGCCTGCTGTATCCGGTGGCTGGAGTACTGATCCAGGGAAAGCGGACAGTGGTGTATCAGGTATTTTCTTTCTATTTCCAAATTAGATCCCTCTTTTCTGCTTTTTGACCAGTATAACAGAAAGTGCGCCGGTTGCCAATTATCCGGCACCGTGATAGAATAGTGGAAAAAGTAAGGAGGACAAACAGATGGCAAAAGTATGCGTATGCCTGGCAGATGGTTTTGAAGAGGTTGAAGGCCTGACGGTAGTAGATATTCTGAGAAGGGCAGATCAGGATGTCTGTATGGCTTCCGTTCATGGAAGACTTTCCGTAGAAGGGGCTCATGGAATAAAAGTAGAAGCAGACTGTACGATAGAACGTGTAGATTTTTCGAAGATGGATATGCTGGTACTGCCGGGAGGCATGCCCGGAACAAAGAACCTTGGAGCATGCAGCCTGCTTACCGGGCAGCTGAGCAACTTTTATAAGGAAGGGAAAATAATTGGTGCTATCTGTGCAGCGCCCAGTATCCTGGGAGATTTGGGATTGTTGGAGGGAAAAAGGGCCGCCTGCTACCCCGGATTTGAAAACCGGCTGCGCGGGGCGTCTGTAACTACGGAGAGAGTCGCCGTAGACGGAAATATAATTACAAGCAGAGGGGTTGGGACAGCAATACCTTTTGCACTTGCTCTGGCGGGAATGCTGGCTGGTGAGGAGAAGGCACAGGAAATTAAGGAATCCATTATTTATGGACATGTAAAGGAATGACAGTGGTATGTGGACGAGATTAGAATTAAAAAGCAGAGCAAAAAAGTCATTTTCCCGGTTTTACTGGGGGGCTGTCGTGGTATGCCTTGCAGCTTTTCTTTTTACAAATGAATTCGGAAACAATTCTGGCTCCGCAGGAGGTGCACAGCACAGGCAGGAGACGGCCGCAGAACATTTCCGGGGAGAGGCAGAGAGAACGACCGGCATTGTGAGCAGCCTGTTTCACAACTCCTTTATTGACAGCGCCAAGGGGCTGGCAGACGAGACACTAAGTCCCCTGGAGAAAATGGGGGCGGTGGGGAAGATGGTCTCCAAATTTATCAAAGCCCCGTTTATAGTTATACTGTATGCCGTCCCACTGGTATTTTCGGTGCTGATGATTTGTTTCAGGATATTAATCGGGAACCCTCTGAAAGTGGGATGCACCAGATATTTCATGAAAAACCGACAGCAGGAAACACGGGTAGGAGAAATTACATATGGATTTGCAAACAGCTATGGAAATATTGCGGCAACCATGTTCTGCGTAGACCTGTTCACTGCATTGTGGACCCTGCTTCTGGTAGTTCCGGGTATTGTGAAAAGCTATGAGTACCGCATGGTACCCTATATACTCAGTGAGAATCCTAAAATTGACAGAAGAAGAGCTTTTGAATTGAGCAGAATTATGATGGATGGACAGAAATGGAATACTTTTGTCCTGGATCTGTCCTTCATTTTGTGGATCCTGCTGGGGACAGTAACCCTGCAGCTGGCTAATATTTTCTATGTGCATCCCTATATTGCTGCTACTAATGCAGAGCTGTACGCGGTTCTGCGCAGACATGCAAAGCTGACGGACAATATAGAGGACTGGGAGCTGCCTGGCTTCCGGCAGAAGTATTCATAAAAATTTCCCGATTAGGTCTGAAAAAATACTGGCGTTTTTGAAAAGCTTGTGCTATACTGTTTTAATGACTGTAAGTATGGGAAAGTGTAACGAAAAAAAGGGGCTGCCATACTGGAAGCCCCTTTTTAAGCGTATCACATAGAATTAAGGAGGAATTGTTTAAAAATGAGTTTACAGGTAGAAAAGTTAGAAAAGAACATGGCGAAACTGACGGTTGAGGTTTCTGCTGAAGAGTTAGAAAAAGCAATTCAGGGCGCATATCTTAAGAATAAAAACAAGATCAGTATCCCTGGTTTCCGTAAAGGTAAAGCTCCTCGTGTTATGATTGAAAAGATGTACGGCGCAGGTATTTTCTATGAAGATGCTGCCAATGCCCTGATCCCGGAAGCATATTCCAAAGCAGTGGAAGAGAGTGAACTGGATGTGGTATCACAGCCGGAAATCGATGTAACACAGCTGGAAAAAGGAAAGCCATTTATCTTTACAGCAGAAGTGGCTGTGAAGCCGGAAGTGACATTGGGAGATTACAAAGGCCTGGAAGTAGAGAAGGCTGATTTAGAAGTAAAAGAAGAAGAAATCGAAGCTGAATTAAAGAAAGAGCAGGAGAACAACTCCAGAACTATCGATGTAGATGACAGGACTGTGGAGAATGGAGATATTACAACCATTGATTTTGACGGCTCTGTGGACGGCGTTCCTTTCGAGGGAGGCAAAGGAGAGGACTATCCTCTGACCATTGGATCCGGCGCATTTATTCCTGGATTTGAGGAGCAGCTGGTAGGGGCTGAGCTTGGGAAAGAGATGGAAGTTAACGTTACTTTCCCGGAAGATTATCACGCAGAAGAGTTAAAGGGAAAAGCAGCTGTATTTAAATGCACTGTGAAGTCTATTAAGGTAAAAGAGCTTCCTGAATTAGACGATGAGTTTGCTAAAGATGTATCCGAGTTCGACACTCTGGAAGAGTACAAAAATGATATTAAAGCAAAGCTTGCAGTACAGAAAGAGGAAGCTGCAAAACGCGCAAAAGAGGATGCCGTAGTAGATAAGGCAATTGAAAATGCTTCTATGGAGATTCCTGAGCCAATGGTACAGAACCAGATTCGCAACATGGTGGATGATTTTGCAAGAAGAATCCAGTCACAGGGACTTTCTATTGAACAGTACTTCCAGTTTACAGGCCTGGATGCCGAAAAGCTTCAGGAGCAGATGAGACCGCAGGCATTAAAGCGTATCCAGAGCAGACTGGTATTAGAGAAAATTGCTGAAGTGGAAGACATCCAGATCCCAGATGAAAAGTTAGATGAAGAGATTCAGAAAATGGCTGAGATGTACAAGATGGAAGCTGATAAATTAAAGGAATTAATGGGAGATTACGAGAAAGAACAGATGAAGAAAGATATGGCTGTTCAGGAGGCCGTAACATTAATTGCCGAGGCTGCAAAAGAGGTTTAAAAGCGTGTTGAATATGAATAGGAGGAGTTCTCATGAGTTTAGTACCATATGTCATTGAACAGACGAGCAGGGGAGAGAGAAACTACGACATCTATTCCAGACTATTAAAAGAAAGAATCATCTTTTTAGGCGAAGAAGTAAACGATGTGACTGCCAGCCTGGTAGTTGCCCAGCTCCTTTTTTTGGAATCAGAAGATCCGGGAAAGGATATTCAGCTGTATATTAACAGTCCCGGAGGGTCCGTAACCGCAGGACTGGCTATATATGATACGATGAACTATATTAAGAGTGATGTATCTACCATTTGTATCGGTATGGCTGCAAGTATGGGAGCCTTTCTGCTTGCAGGGGGAGCCAAAGGCAAACGTATGGCGCTGCCCAATGCCGAGATTATGATCCATCAGCCCTCGGGCGGAGCACAGGGACAGGCAACTGAGATCGAGATTGTGGCGGAACATATCTTGAAGATCAAGAAGAAATTGAATACTATTCTGGCTGCCAATACAGGACAACCAATTGAGGTTATTACTGCGGATACCGAAAGAGACAATTATATGTCCTCTGAGGAAGCCAAGGCGTATGGCCTGATTGATATGGTGATTGAGCACAGATAATTCATTCAGATAAGACTCCTGCTAAAGTAGCGGGGGTCTTATGTAGCTCTTAACCCACAGGTATGCCAGACTGGAGAAAGGATATAACTATGGCAATAAAGGGAAATGAACCAAAAATCAGATGTTCTTTCTGCGGGAAGCCGGAAGAACAGGTGCGAAAGCTAATTGCAGGTCCAAACGGAGCGTATATCTGCGACGAGTGCATTGAAATCTGCTCAGAGATTATTGATGAAGAGTTCGAGATGTATGACGAGGTGGATGACACATCCATCAATCTGCTGAAACCACAGGAGATAAAAGAATTTTTAGATGAATATGTAATCGGACAGGAGGATGCTAAAAAAGTACTTTCTGTTGCTGTATATAATCACTATAAAAGAGTTTTGGCAGGTAAAAGCACGGATGTGGAGCTTCAGAAGAGTAATATTCTGATGCTGGGACCTACTGGTTCGGGAAAAACACTTCTTGCGCAGACCCTGGCTAAGCTTCTGAATGTGCCTTTTGCAATTGCAGATGCCACCAGCCTCACAGAAGCAGGGTATGTGGGAGAGGATGTGGAAAACATTCTGTTGAAAATTATCCAGGCTGCAGAGTACGATATTGAGCGTGCCCAGTACGGAATTATTTATATAGACGAGATTGACAAGATAACAAGAAAATCTGAGAATGCTTCTATTACAAGAGATGTTTCCGGGGAAGGCGTGCAGCAGGCGCTTCTCAAGATTCTGGAAGGTACGGTAGCGAATGTACCGCCCCAGGGAGGAAGGAAACACCCTCATCAGGACTTTATCCAGATCGATACCACAAATATCTTATTTATCTGCGGCGGTGCTTTTGAGGGGCTGGATAAGATTATTGATTCCAGAAAAGATACCAAATCCATAGGATTTAACGCAGAGATACGCACAGGAGAAAAACAGAATGTGGGAGAGCTTTTGAAGCAGGCAATGCCCCAGGACTTCGTAAAATTCGGTATGATTCCCGAGTTTGTCGGCCGTGTGCCGGTAGTTGTCTCTCTGGATATGCTGGATGAGGAGGCTCTGCTGAAGATTTTAAAGGAGCCTAAGAATTCTCTGGTGCGCCAGTACAAAAAACTGTTTGAGCTGGACGGAGTGGAACTGGACTTCAAGGAGGAGGCCCTTCGGGCAATTGCTGAGAAGTCCATGGAACGGAAGACAGGAGCCAGAGGACTCCGCGCAATTATGGAGAATACAATGATGGATATCATGTATTCGGCTCCATCGGACGATACCATCCGTTCCTGCATTATTACAAAAGAGGTAGTGGAAGGAAACGGAGAGCCTGAAATTACAAGGGGAGAGGGAGCACCTACGCCCAGAAGGGCCGTTTCCGCAAAGAAAAGAGGAAAAGGCGAAACCGCTTAAGAATAGGAAGTGCGAGAATGAGTGACTTAATGAGAATATTACCCGCTATCGCCCTTAGAGGAACCACGATTCTTCCCGGTATGATTGTCCACTTCGATATCAGCCGGGACAAATCTATTAAAGCAGTAGAGACAGCGATGATGAAGGATCAGGTAATATATCTGGTTACCCAGAGAGACCCGGAGGCAGAAGACCCGGGAATGGCAGATTTATACAAGATCGGAACCATTGCTGAAATTAAGCAGGTAGTAAAAGCACCAAAGAATACCCTGCGGATCCTTGTAGAGGGGTTAGAACGGGCAGAGATCCTCGGATTAGAGAACAATGATAAATATCTGGAAGCAGAAGTTGCAGCCTTTGACCAGCAGGATTTGACAGCGCTAAGCGATAATGCGAAAGAGGCCATGCTCAGAAACCTGAAGGAATTATTTATCACATACTGTACCGAGAATCCCAAGATTAGCAAAGAGCTGGCAGCGCAGCTGCTGGAGATGGAAGACATAGAAAGACTGGTGGATCAGATTGCTATCCACCTTCCCCTGCCTTATACTGACCGCCAGAGAATTCTTGAGGGAATTTCTCTGGAGGACCGGTACGAGGCGCTGGGCCTAGTGCTCTCGAATGAAATTCAGATCATGGAGATCCGCATAGACCTTCAGACAAAGGTCAAAGAGCGGATTGACAAGAATCAGAGAGAATATATATTAAGGGAACAGCTTAAACTGATCCGGGAGGAGCTGGGGGAAGATCACACCCAGACGGATGCGGAGCAATTTCTGGAGGAAGCCAGGAAGCTTCAGGCATCCGAAGAGATCCGGGAAAAGATAATAAAAGAGATAGACCGGTTTAAAAATATGAACAGCGGCGCTGCCGAGAGTACGGTGATGAGAGGGTACATTGAGACACTTCTGAGCCTTCCCTGGGATAAGGCGTCTGAGGATAACCGGGATCTTAAGAAAGCAAATGAGATTCTTGAGGCTGACCATTATGGCTTGGAAAAGGTAAAAGAGCGTATCATGGAGTTTCTTGCGGTCCGCACTCTGACGCAGAAGGGAGAAAGTCCCATTCTCTGTCTGGTGGGGCCTCCCGGAACCGGTAAGACGTCAATTGCTAAGTCAGTAGCCAGAGCGCTGGACAAGGAGTATGTGCGTATCTGCCTGGGCGGCGTGAGAGACGAAGCTGAGATACGGGGACACAGGAGAACCTATGTAGGGGCGATGCCGGGAAGGATTGCTTCTGGAATGCAGCAGGCGGGAGTGAAAAATCCGCTTATGCTCCTGGACGAGATTGATAAAGTCAGCAGTGATTATAAAGGGGATACCTCATCTGCGCTTTTGGAGGTGCTTGACTCCGAACAGAATAATAAGTTCAGGGATCACTATGTAGAGATTCCCCTGGATCTCTCCGAAGTGCTTTTTATTGCTACAGCCAATGATATGCAGACGATACCTAAGCCGCTGCTGGACCGGATGGAGATTATAGAAGTCACCAGCTATACGGAGAATGAAAAAGAGCATATTGCAAAGGAACACCTGATTCCCAAACAGATAAAAGCTCATGGTCTGAATAAAAGCCAGCTGTCTCTCACAGACAAAGCTTTGAAAGAGATAATACATGGGTATACAAAAGAGGCGGGGGTCCGAAGTCTGGAGAGAAAGATCGGTGAGATCTGCAGAAAGACAGCCCGGGAGATCCTGGAGAGAGGTGAGAACAAGGTCTCAGTTACTGTGAAGAATCTGGATACGTATCTGGGCAAACCGGTGTATACGTATCAGATGAAAAATAAGACAGACGAGGTTGGTATTGTCAGAGGTCTGGCATGGACTAGTGTAGGAGGGGATACCCTCCAGATAGAAGTAAACCTGATGCCGGGGACAGGAGAATTTCTTCTTACAGGGCAGCTGGGAGATGTGATGAAAGAGTCTGCCCAGGCGGGGATCAGTTACATCCGTTCTATCGCTCCAGAGTATAAGATAGAACCTGAATTCTTCCAGAAGAATGATTTACATATCCACATACCGGAGGGCGCGGTTCCAAAGGACGGTCCTTCCGCGGGTATCACGATGGCGACTGCTATGATATCAGCGATTACAGGAACACCGGTGAAGGCCGATGTGGCTATGACCGGTGAGATCACGCTCAGAGGAAGGGTTCTGCCGATTGGAGGACTAAAGGAAAAGCTGCTTGCAGCTAAAAATGCCAGAATTAAGAAAGTAGTAGTGCCGGCACAGAATAAGCCGGATGTAGAAGAGATGAGTCAGGAGATTACTCAGGGCCTGGACATCGCCTATGTGGATACTATGAGCCAGGTTCTGGATATTGCCCTGGCAGGAAAAGAAGACTAGCAGTCCGGAAAACGGAGGAAAAAATGGTAATAAAAAATGTATCCCTGGATATTGTCTGCGGTGTGACAAGCAGTCTGCCTGAAAATGACCGCCCGGAAATAGCGTTTGCCGGGAAGTCCAATGTGGGAAAATCATCTTTGATTAATGCGCTGATGAACCGGAAGGCACTGGCCAGAACCAGTTCCCAGCCGGGTAAGACACAGACCATTAATTTCTATAATGTAAATGAGAGTATGTACCTGGTGGATCTTCCGGGATACGGATATGCGAAAGTGTCCCAGGCTGAGAAAGAAAAATGGGGGCATCTGATTGAACGGTATCTGCACAGCTCAAAGATGTTAAAAGCAGTTTTTCTGCTGATAGACATCCGGCACGAGCCTTCTAAGAATGATAAAACCATGTACGAATGGATTCGCTACAACGGGTATCAGCCGATTATCATTGCCACTAAGCTGGATAAATTAAAGAGAAGCCAGATACAAAAGCATATTAAAATGTTACGCCAGGGACTGGAATTGGTTCCGGGGACCCAGGTTATTCCGTTTTCTTCTGCGACAAAACAGGGAAGAGACGAGATCTGGGAGCTTATGGATTCTATTCTGGAAGAGAAGAAGGATTGTGAAACCGTAGAGTGACAGTGAGAAATTAAAAGGGCCGCTTTTCCTCTGGAGAAAACAGAGGAAAAGCGGTTTTATTATAGAATAAACTGCAGGAGAGAATGTATGCTGAAAGGGATTATATTTGATATGGACGGAGTTCTGATTAATTCGGAGCCGGTGCATTATGAAATCTGGAAAATGACAATGAAGGAGAGAAAAGTTGATCTTTCCTATGAGATATATAAACCGTGTATCGGATCTACAGCCGGATTTCTCATGGATCTTCTCAGTGAGGCCTATGGGGTAGACCGGAATGACAGAAAGCTGATGGAAGAACATGAAGCGATCAAATGGAAGGTGATGAAGGAGAGAGGATACCCTCTGATTGAAGGGGTGCCGGAACTTCTCAAACGTCTTAAGCAAGGGGGATACCGGCTGGCCATAGCTTCCTCGTCACCGGAACCTTATATTCGGGATGTGGTTCGGTCTCTGGAACTGCAGTCATACTTTCAGGTGCTCTGCAGCGGTGAGAGTGTCAGGAATCCCAAGCCTGCACCGGATATCTTCCTGCGGACTGCAGAACTGCTGGGGCTTTCTCCTGAGGAATGTATTGTTGTGGAAGATTCCACAAATGGCTGCCGTGCTGCCAAAGCCGCAGGGATCTGCTGTGTGGGATACTATAATCCTGACTCAGGGGAACAGGATCTGAGTACTGCGGAGATCATAGTGGAAGGGTATGAAGAGATAGACGGCGGATTTATGGAAAAAGTACATCACAGAAGCCGAAAGGAGCCAGTGGTTATCGGGGAAACGTGAAGGGTAACTGTCAGGGAGATGACAGAAGCAGATATTCCGGTCCTGTGGAAGATGTATCAGGAGCCGGGAATGGCAGACTGGGGATGCCGGATGAAAGAAAGTGCGGAAGAAGAACTGGAGGCATTTCCTTCCTACAGAGAATATATGTATCATCTGTGTGACATGGGATTTTGGACTGTTATAAAAAAAGATACGGGAGAGATCATAGGCCAGGTGGGATTTGAACCCGGCCGCCAGGAGGAAGAGGGCATCATGGGAGTTGAAATGGGATATATGATAGGTCCTTCCTTTCAAAGGCAGGGGTATGGCTGGGAGGCCTGCCGGATAGCCATAGAAGCTGCCCGGGAGCGGGAGATAAAGGAACTTTTCTGCCGGATTGACAGAGAGAATCAGGCCTCTGAGGCACTGGCCCGAAAACTTGGATTTATGAAAGAAGGGGAACTATGGAAAAAAGAAATACTGCCATCCTGACAAAACCTTGGGGGATCTGTTTTCTGGCTCTGTTCTGCACACTGCTGTGGGGGAGCGCATACCCCTGTGTGAAAAACGGGTACCGGCTGTTTCAGATTGCGGGGGATGACACAGGGAGCCAGATACTTTTTGCTGGTTATCGTTTTACCCTGGCGGGGGTGATGACCTGGCTGATAGCTGCAGGATCTGCCCGAAAGCTGCCTCTTCCCAAAAAAGAGATTTGGGGAAAGGTTGCTGTACTGGGACTGATACAGACAACAATGCAGTACGTATTTTTTTATCTTGCGCTGGCCAACATTACCGGGGTAAAAGGCGCCATTTTATCTGCGTCCAATTCTTTCTTTTCGATTCTTCTGGCGCATTTTTTTATTAGGAACGAAAGGATGAATCTGAAAAAGGGATTCGGCTGTATTCTGGGATTTGCAGGCGTTGTTATTATAAATTACTCAAAAGGCGGCCTGGGAGGCGGGTTTTCCTTTTCAGGGGAGGGATTTATGCTCATCTCCTGTCTGGCTTACGGAATGGCTGCAGTGTATGTAAAAACTTTTGCCCACAGGGACAACGCGTTTACTATCACTGCTTATCAGCTGCTTACAGGAGGGCTGATTCTGATCGGGTTCGGTCTGGTGCTGGGTGGGGAGGTAAAGGAATTTACTCTTCCCGGTATACTTTTATTGTTTTATATGGCGTTTATCTCCAGCGCCGCATTTTCGGTATGGACGCTTTTGTTAAAATATAATTCGGTTGGGCAGGTATCCATTTATGGGTTTACGATCCCTGTCTTCGGTATTTTATTGTCTTCTGTATTTCTTGGGGAAAATGCATTTACCCTTAAGAATATTGCGGCACTTGCCTGTGTCAGCCTGGGAATCATTACAGTGAATGTGCAAATCACTTGTAAAGGGAGAGCAAATCGGATACAATAAAGTGAAGTTTATCCTAGAAGCAGATGAGGAATTAATATGGGTATTATTAAAGCCAGCAAACTGGTGTTTGATTATTTGAAATATAACGATGAGGGAAAGGTGGAGGAGACAAGCAGAGCCATTGACCAGGTGGATCTGGACGTTGAGGCGGGGCAGTTTATTGCTGTTCTGGGACACAACGGCTCCGGCAAGTCTACTCTTGCAAAGCATATAAACGGCCTGCTTATACCCACGGAGGGAACTGTATGGGTGGATCATATGAATACAGAGAATGAAGAGGAACTCTGGAAGATTCGTCAGAAAGCAGGCATGGTATTTCAGAATCCGGACAACCAGATTATCGGGACGGTTGTGGAGGAGGATGTAGGCTTTGGGCCGGAAAATATGGGAGTTCCCACAGAAGATATCTGGAGACGGGTGGATGAAAGTCTGAATGCAGTGGGAATGACTGCTTACCGTCATCATTCTCCGAATAAGCTGTCCGGGGGGCAGAAGCAGAGAGTGGCCATCGCCGGAGTGGTAGCTATGCGGCCAAAATGTATTGTCCTGGACGAGCCTACGGCGATGCTGGATCCCAACGGAAGAAAGGAGGTCCTGCAGGCAGTCAGAGAGCTTAATAAAAAAGAAGGGGTTACCGTAATACTGATTACTCACTATATGGAGGAGGTAATCTTTGCTGACCGGGTCATAGTTATGGATAAGGGCAGTATTGTAATGCAGGGTACTCCAAGAGAGATATTTTCCCAGGTGGATACATTAAAAAGCTACCGTCTGGATGTCCCCCAGGTCACGCTTCTTGCCCATGAACTTAGGAAGTCAGGGCTTCAGATACCAGAAGGAATTTTAACAATAGATGAGTTGGTGAATGCGATATGTCAATTAAGTTAGAACACGTAACCTATACCTACAGTCCGGGTACTGTATATGAGATGCATGCCCTGGAGGATGTGAATCTGGAGATCCAGGACGGGCAGTTTGTGGGAATTATCGGTCATACAGGCAGCGGTAAGTCAACCTTGATTCAGCATTTTAACGGTCTGATGAAACCCACGGGAGGACTTGTACTGTACAACGGAGAAAATATATGGGGGGAGAATTATCCCCTGAAATCTCTGAGAAGCCGTGTTGGGCTGGTTTTTCAGTACCCGGAGCATCAGCTGTTTGAGGAAAGTGTGCTGGAAGATGTTTGTTTCGGGCCAAAGAATCAGGGACTGTCCCCGGAAGAGGCAAAAGAAAGGGCAAAAGAGGCACTTGTACAGGTAGGGCTGGGGGAGGAATTCTACAGCAGCTCGCCTTTTGAACTGTCCGGGGGGCAGAAACGGAGGACGGCCATCGCCGGGGTACTGGCAATGAACCCCGATGTACTGGTCCTGGACGAACCTACGGCAGGGCTGGATCCCAAGGGGAGAGATGAGATTCTGGATCAGATTGCAGAACTTCACAGTGTGCGGGGGATTACTATTATACTGGTATCCCACAGCATGGAAGACATAGCCAAATATGTTGAACGGATTATTGTTATGAACAAGGGGAAGGTTGCGTTTGACGATGCGCCCAAGGAAGTATTTTCCCATTACAGAGAATTAGAAGGAATGGGACTTGCAGCTCCCCAGATTACCTATATTATGCATGCACTGAAAGAAAAGGGCATACCGGTAGATGAAACGGCGACCACGGTGGAAGAAGCCCGGGTAAGTATATTAAAGGCGTTGGGAAAGTAGAGCATTATGATAAGAGATATAACAATTGGACAATATTATCCCGCAGATTCCATTCTGCACAGATTGGATCCCCGGGTAAAATTTATCGGAACACTGATTTTTCTGGTATCCCTTTTTGTCTCCAACAAGTGGGAGGGATATGTGCTGGCTACTGCATTTTTAGGGGCAATGATTCTAATATCCAAGGTGCCCTTTGGATTTATGGTAAAGGGGCTTAAGCCCATCTTTATGATTCTTTTGATTACAGTAGCTTTTAATCTGTTTCTTACACCGGGAAACATCCTGGTGCAGTTCTGGATCTTTAAAATAACAGATGCAGGGTGTCTGCAGGCGGGAAAGATGGCAATACGGCTGATTTATCTGATTATCGGCTCTTCTGTCATGACACTTACAACGACGCCTAACCAGCTGACAGACGGACTGGAGAAGCTTATGAGGCCGCTTGCAAAGATTAAGGTCCCTGTTCACGAGATTGCCATGATGATGTCCATTGCCCTGCGCTTTATTCCCATCCTTATGGAGGAGACGGACAAGATCATGAAGGCGCAGATTGCCAGAGGGGCAGACTTTGAGAGCGGAAACCTGATCAAGAAGGCAAAGGCGCTGATTCCCCTCCTGGTCCCCCTGTTTATCTCGGCGTTCCGCCGGGCCAATGATCTGGCCATGGCTATGGAAGCCAGATGCTACCACGGGGGCGAGGGCAGAACGCAGATGAAACCGCTAAGATATGCATCCAGGGATCTGGCCGCATACGGAATTATGCTTCTCTATCTGGCGGGGAGTATAGTAATCCGGATCCTGGGGAGGTAGTTTATGAAGCGTGTTATGATTGTAGTCGCATACGACGGGACTAAGTACTGCGGATGGCAGGTACAGCCTAACGGGGTTACCATACAGGAGGTCTTGGAGCGGCATCTGAGTGAACTGCTGAAAGAGCCTGTCTCTGTCTTGGGAGCCAGCCGGACAGATGCGGGGGTACACGCCCTGGGAAATGCAGCGGTATTTGATACTAACAGCAGAATGCCGGGGGAGAAGGTTTCCTACGCACTGAATCAGAGACTGCCTGAGGATATCCGGATTCAGGAATCAAAGGAAGTCCCTCTGGATTTTCATCCCAGATACCAGAAAAGTGAAAAGACGTATGAGTACCGAATCCTCAACCGGAGGTTTCCGATACCAACGGAACGGTTTTATTCTCATTTTACGTATGTTCCCCTGGATGTGGAACAGATGAGAAAAGCAGCAGAACATCTCATTGGTGAGCATGACTTTAAGAGCTTCTGCGGTACCGGCGCACAGGTGAAAACTACAGTGCGCAATGTTACCGGTCTGACCATACAAAAGAACGGCGATGAGATTATTATCCGGGTGACAGGAATGGGATTCCTCTATAATATGGTGCGTATTATTGCAGGAACTCTGATGGAAGTGGGATGTGGAAAGTATCCGCCGGAGTATGTAAAGGAGATACTTGAGGCCCGGGACCGGAAGATGGCCGGCAATACAGCGCCTGCCCGGGGGCTGACATTGGTTGGAGTACGTTATTTTAGTGACGAAACCAGAGGCTGAAAATCCCAGACAGGTTATGATATCACCTTGCTGACCTGGAACAGGGGCACCTCACAGGTCTCTCTGGGTAAATTTAGCAGAAAATGTGGCAAAAAAACAAAAAACCTGTTGACACACGTGGGTGAGTATAATATAATATTTCAATGTGACGTAGTGCGAAAATACCCGGTCCCTGCCCCGGCGAAGGTATTTTACATTATAGATTTTAAGTTAGAAAATTATTGAATCCATATGTAAAACAGGAGGTAAAACCATGAACAGTTATATGGCTAATCCAGATAAGGTTGAAAGAAAATGGTATGTAGTAGACGCTGATGGACAGACATTAGGCCGTCTCGCATCTGAAATTGCTAAGGTATTAAGAGGAAAGAATAAACCAATCTATACTCCTCATATCGATACAGGCGATTATGTAATCGTTGTAAACGCTGACAAGATCAATGTTACAGGTAAAAAATTAGATCAGAAAGTTTATTACCACCATTCAGACTATGTAGGCGGAATGAAAGAAACTACATTAAGAGAAATGTTAGCAAAGAAACCTGAAAAAGTAATCGAGCTTGCAGTTAAGGGTATGCTTCCCAAGGGACCTTTAGGAAGAGCAATGATCGGTAAACTTCACGTATACGCTGGACCGGAGCACAAGCATGAAGCTCAGAAACCAGAAGTATTAACATTTTAGTAGGAGGTAAAAAACATTGGCTAATTCAAAATTCTACGGAACCGGAAGAAGAAAAAAATCTATCGCAAGAGTATATTTAGTACCTGGAACAGGTAAGATTACAATTAATAAAAGAGATATTGATGAGTATTTAGGATTAGAGACATTAAAAGTTATCGTTCGTCAGCCATTAGTGGCAACAGAGACAGCTGATAAGTTTGATGTATTAGTAAATGTTCATGGCGGCGGTTACACCGGACAGGCTGGTGCAATCCGTCACGGAATTGCCAGAGCACTGCTTCAGGCAGACGATGATTTCAGACCAGTTCTCAAAAAAGCCGGATATCTGACAAGAGATCCGAGAATGAAAGAGAGAAAGAAGTACGGCCTCAAAGCCGCTCGTCGCGCTCCCCAGTTCAGCAAGCGCTAATCAGCACTTCAAACTGGTTCAAAGATGCTCAAAAACCCCGAAAAACTGCGGTTTTTCGGGGTTTTTCTATTTCACATCTTCTGTTGTCCTTTGTCTGTTTCTGGCAGGATTTGAACTGTTCTGACCCTGTTTTTCTTGATTAAAAATGGGGCAACCAGCCTTTTTTGACCCCATTATGATTAAAAAATGGGGCAACCGAGAGCCAAAATCGAGCCGTTTTCGAGGTGCTTTTGCCCTGTCATTTGCCCCTCATTTTAGGAGCCTTTCTTTATGGTTTTTCTTTTGAAAGGGCTGGCCTGATTTGTCAGGATTTGACCAAATCGAATCCGGTTTATCTTTTCTTGCTCATGGCGTCCAATACCCTTAAAGCTGGTGAATACTCGCACATTTGCGCCACACGTCTTTAAGCAGATACAATGAAGGCGAAAAGGAGGACTGCACTATGAGGAAACATAAATTCAAGATAACCCTCACCCCTGCCGAAAACAGCATCGTGATCCAGAGCCTGAATCATCTGCGTAACACCCTGCTGCGGGAAAATCGGGACACTGGCTGCGTGGATGATCTTTTGCTCAAAGTCATGTGCGCCCCTGTCAAGAGAATTTGAAAACTACATATTGTGCCGACTGAATCAAGCCGTTTATTCTTTCATAGAGTAGACGGCTTTTTTTATGCCCATTTTACCGCATACATAGCTGTCCGTCTTGCCAACGGGCAGCTAAATCTATTAAAAAGGAGGACATGAAAATGCCGGAACAGAGAAGCCGCCCGAAGGATGGCCGCGTCATCGCATTGGCAAACCAGAAAGGCGGAACAGGCAAAACCACCACAACGGTGAATCTGGGCATTGGTCTGGCCCGCCTGGGGCAAAAGGTTCTGCTCATTGACGCAGACCCCCAGGGCGACCTCACCACTTGCCTGGGCTGGCAGGATCAGGACAGCTTGCCCACCACCCTTGCAACCATCATGGAGAAGGTGATCCGCGACGAGCCATTTTCTGTGGACGAGGGCATCCTGCACCACAAAGAGGGTGTTGACCTTATGCCAGCCAACATTGAGCTGTCGGCTATGGAAATGAGCTTGGTAAACGCCATGAGCCGGGAGTTCACGCTGCGAACCTATGTCAATGAAGTCAAGAAGAACTATGACACGGTTCTGATCGACTGTATGCCGTCCCTCGGTATGATTACGATCAATGCGCTGGCGGCGGCGGACAGCGTGATTATCCCGGTGCAGGCCCACTATCTCCCGGCCAAAGGAATGACCCAGCTCATGCGAACCATCGGCAAGGTCAAGCGGCAGATCAACCCGTCCCTCAAAGTGGATGGCGTACTGCTGACCCTTGTGGATGGGCGCACCAATCTGGCCAAGCAGACAGCCGAAACCTTGCGGCAGAGCTATGGGAGCGTCTTGAAAATCTATCATTCCGAGATTCCTGTTGCCATCAAAGCCGCAGAAATCAGCGCCGCTGGCAAGAGTATCTATGCCTATGACAATGGCAGCAAGGTAGCTCAGGCTTATGCGGAATTTTCAAAGGAGGTGCAGGCGGATGGCGAGAAACAACGCGCTAAACTTCAATCTGCCCTCAGTCGATGACCTCTTTTCCACCGAGGAGAGCCGTGCGGAGGCCAGACTGGAGAAAGTTGTCAACCTGAACCCCTCAGAGATCAGCGATTTCCCCGATCACCCTTTCAAAGTGCGGATGGATGCAGCCATGCAGGAAATGGCGGAGAGTGTCAAGCAATACGGGGTGTTGGTTCCTGCGCTGGTACGCCCCAAGCAGGGCGGCGGCTATGAAATGGTGGCCGGACACCGCAGGAAAATGGCAGCGGAACTGGCGCAGCTCCCGGAAATCCCCTGTATTGTGCGAAACCTCACCGATGATGAAGCCACGATCATCATGGTGGATTCCAACCTGCAACGAGAGCAGATTTTGCCCTCAGAAAAGGCATTTGCCTACAAGATGAAGCTGGACGCCATGAAACGTCAGGGTCAGAGGACGGATTTAACTTGTGAGCCACTGGCGCACAAGTTAAAGGGAGTGAAATCAAGGGATTTGCTGGCTGAACAGGTAGGCGAAAGTAAAGATCAAATTCGTAGATATATCCGCCTTACCCACCTTATCCCGGATATTCTGGAACTGGTGGATAATTCCGTTTTGCGAGAGCCGGAAGTGCTGCAAATCGCCATGCGTCCTGCGGTGGAACTGTCCTACCTGCGAAAAGAAGAACAGGCAGACCTGTTTGCCATCATGGAAGAAATGGACTGCACGCCGTCCCATGCTCAGGCAATCAAAATGCGGCAGATGTCCGAAGCCAAGACCGGCGATGAACGGCTTGCCAAAGATGCCCTTGTCGCCATTATGAAGGAGGAAAAGCCAAATCAAAAAGAACAAATCAAAATCCCGAAAGATCGGATCAGTAAGTATTTTGCGCCGGGGACGCCCGCGCAGAAGATCGAGGATACCATCGTTCAGGCTCTGGAACTTTACCGCAAGCGTCAGCGCAGTTTAGAACGATAATCTCACTCACAAGGGAGAAGACCCGGTTCGCAAAGTTTTACAACTTACCGGAACTTATGAGCGTATTTAAACAGGTAGCCGATATTCAGACAGCGGATATGTTGCACCTTCCCGTACCAAAAGCCAACTTCCACACCGAAGTTATCAAACCTTCGGAAATCCAACAGGAGATGATAAAAGGGCTGGCGGAACGGGCGGAAAAAATCCGTGGTGGCGGCGTCGATCCCCATGTGGACAATATGCTCCGCATCACCAATGACGGCAGAAAGCTGGCCCTGGATATGCGGCTCATTCAGCCGCTGGCCCCGGATGACCCGGACGGCAAGGTAGCTGTCTGCGCCCGCAATGTCTACCGTATCTGGGAACAGACGAAAGAAAAACGCTCCACCCAGCTTGTGTTCTGTGACCTGTCTACTCCTACCACGGACGGCTCGTTTAGTGTTTACGACGACCTAAAAAAGAAGCTGTTGGACGCTGGCATCCCAGAGGATGAGATTGCCTTTATCCACACAGCGGACTCGGAGGCCAAAAAGAAAGAGCTTTTTGCAAAGGTACGATCCGGTCAGGTGCGCGTTCTCATGGGAAGCACACAGAAAATGGGTGCCGGAACCAACGTCCAGGATAGATTGATTGCCCTGCATGATCTGGATTGCCCCTGGAGGCCCAGCGATCTTCAGCAGCGGCTTGGAAGAATTGTCCGTCAAGGCAACGAAAATGAGGAGGTGGAGATATTCCGCTATGTAACCGAGGGAACATTTGATGCTTATTTGTACCAGCTCGTCGAGAACAAGCAGAAATTTATTGCTCAGATCATGACCAGCAAAGCACCTGTCCGCGTGGCGGATGATGTGGACGAAACCGCCCTGAGCTATTCTGAAATCAAGGCGCTGGCCACCGGCAACCCACTTATTATCGAAAAATGCAATCTGGATATGGAGGTGGCAAGGCTGAATATGCTCAAGGCCAGCCACTTGAATCAGGTGTATGCTTTGGAGGAATTGGTACACCGCAAATATCCGGCAGAGATTACCCGATTGACAGAGAGAATTGCAGGCTATGAAAAAGATGTGGAGCTGGCGAAAGCCCATCCAAAAGCGCAGGAGGGATTCTGCGGCATGGAGGTGGAGGGCAAACACTATGCCGAAAAAGAGGATGCAGGCAAGGCGATCATCGACGTCTGCACGAAGATGACCGGCTCCGATGCTGTCCTTCTGGGGCAGTACCAGGGCTTCTCTATGGTGCTGGCCTATGACGGGATGAGCAACGAGTACCGCATCACTCTGAAAGGTACCCTGTCCCATACGGTGACGCTGGGTGCGGATGTGTTCGGCAACATCACCCGCCTGGACAACGCGCTGGAGAATCTGGCAGGAAATCTTGACGCGGAACGGGCCAAACTGGAGGAAGCCAAAGTACAGCTTGAAAATGCCCGCACCGAACTGGCCACACCATTTGCCCGTGAGGACGAGCTGACAGAGAAAACCGCACGTTTGAAAGAATTGAACATCCTGCTTAATATGGATGAGAAGGACAAAACGCTGATCGACGAGGCTCCCGATGAGGGCGAAGAACCACCCGTGAGAAAGGTTGTAGGTCTGGAGCGATAAGCTCTCCCAGCACCGATTGGAACTACCCCAATCGGTGCGTACATAATAAAAAAGCCCCCCTTATATAGCCGGTTCCCGTCGGAACAAATTGTTGGCTATATAAGGAGGTTTTATGATGCCATTGTTGTTTTAGTGCGTTTTTCTGTCTGCTGTGCGGAGGTTTGCATCCCGACGCAGGGTATCTTTCAAAGAACCGATCATATCCTTGATGATGCGGATTTCATACTCGTCACAATCTTCCAACAACAGCGCAATATCCTTTTCAAACTGCACTTTCGCCATAATGATATTGTCGCAGAGAAGATCGTCACCGGTAACGGACAGTGCATTTGCAATGCTGATAATGGTGTTCAGGCTAACGCGGGTGGTGCCGGTTTCAATGTTACTCAGATGTGTCGGAGAGATGTCAATGAGTTCGGCAAGGCGCTCCTGCGTTAAATCTGCCTTGATACGGGCAATCTTGATTCGTTTGCCAATTGCTTTATAATCAAGTTCCATATCGCGCCCCCTTCGCTTCAATAATTTGCATAAGCATATTGTAACCACGGAGAGAACGCATTATAATAATCTATATCCGTGATATACGGCTATAAACCAAGTGATTATGGAAATAGGTGATTTTCATGACCGTATGCACTTTTGCCGGTCATCGGGAGGTGTTCTTATCTTCTGTCAAGCAAGAGATAGACAAGGCTTTATCGGACATAGTACAGACAGAAGATGAGTATGTATTTTATTCCGGCGGCATGGGTGATTTTGATATAATGTGTGAGGCAGCCGTCTGGAGAGTGAAAAAGAAGTATCCACATTTGAATATTCGCCTAAATCTGGTGCTTCCCTACATGACCAATCAGATTAACCGGGATAAGGATTACTACGAATCCAGGTTTGATGATATTATCATTCCGATGGATTTGATGGGAGTCCACTATAAGGCAGCCATCAAAAAAAGAAATCGTTGGATGGTAGATCAGGCAGATAAAATTCTAGCCTATGTTTATCGCGATTTTGGTGGAGCCTTTGATACAATAAAATATGCTTTGCGTACAGGAAAGCCGGTTCTGAACCTTGCAGAAAAAGAATGAAATCGCACATTTGATATTATTTTTTTGTGTGGGTATAGTATAATAAAAACGGAAACGAGGTGAGCGTGAATGAGCGATCAATATATTCCGATGATAGAGCGCATCTCAGAAGAATACGATGAGAGCGACAGCAATATGGTTCTTGAGCTGGCTGCCACCGATCAGGAATATGCCGACCTCAAACAGCAGATGAGCGAACTGAAACACCAGCACCATTTCATCGAGAAGCTGCTGGAGGGGGACGGTGAGGTACAGCTTACCGCTCAGGAACATCAAATCTTAAATCAGTATTTCCGGCTGTATTTGCGGGCCGACAACATGGAGCGCAAGCACATCTACTTCCGAGGCCACACGGATTGTTTCTCCTATCTGGAGAAAATCGAGGCATTCAAAAAAGAATAATCAATATGGAAACAGCAAAGCCGATTGGAGAAATCCAGTCGGCTTTTTTTCATGCCAGCCCCCTTTACATAGTCAGCCATCCCAAGCGGACGGCAAATCTACGGCTATGGAAAGGGGGCTATTTTTATGCCTTATTACGACTCGGAAACGATTGAACGAGCGCGGCAGGTGGACTTGCTCACCTACCTGCAAACCTGCGAACCGCAAGAACTTGTCCATGTGTCCGGCAATGTCTACTGCACCAAGACCCATGACAGCCTGCGGATTTCCAACGGCAAGTGGTGCTGGTTCTCCCGTGGAATCGGCGGATACAGCGCCCTGGACTATCTCATTAAGGTCAATGGCTATTCGTTTATGGACGCGATGGAAACCATCACCGGAAGGGCGGCAATCAAGCCGCCTTCTTTTGTGCCTGCTCCTAAAGAGGAAAAGCCAAAGCATCTGCTTCTACCGCAGGCCGCGCCCGATAACCGGGCTATGGTGGACTACCTCAAAAAAAGAGGAATCGACCCAGGGGTGATCGACTACTGCATCCAGACTGGAAGGCTTTATGAAAGCCGGAACAAGGGCCACAGCAATGTCGTTTTCGTAGGCTTTGACAAGGACGGAAAAGCACGGTTCGGCTGTCTGCGCGGGATCGGTGAAGGGCGTTTCCACGGTGACTTGAGCGGTAGCGATAAACACTATTCCTTTGCCCTGCCCGCCTGCGTGGATAATCCAGCGGTACACCTGTGTGAATCCGCCATTGATGTCATGTCCTATGCGACCCTCTGCAAGCTGGACGGCATTGACTGGAAGCGGCACAATCTACTATCCCTGGCTGGGATCTATCAGCCGAAAAAGGTGCTGGCGGAAAGCAAGCTGCCCGTTGCTCTCACCCGGTTTCTGGAGGATCATCCGTCCATTAAAACCATCTATCTGCATCTGGACAACGATGGCCCCGGCAGGTTGGCAACGAAGGCGATCATAGCGGTCATTCCCAAAGAATACGAGGTAAAAAACCGCCCGCCGCCCACCGGTAAGGACGTGAATGACACCCTTTGTCACCGGCTTGGGATTCCCATTCGGTGCAGCAACGGAAAGGAGCATGAACGATGAGAGAGTATGAAGTGACCATCACCGAAACGCTGGAAATGACCATCGCGGTGGAAGCGGAGAGCCGCGAGGAGGCGCAGCAGATCGCCTCAGACAACTGGAAGAACGGCGACTATATCCTGGATGCCGACCACTTCAAGGACGTGACATTCCGCACCAAAGACCGGAGCCGTGACCGGGGCGAGCGGTGAGATTCTTTTTTAGCCGTGAAGGATTCCCCGCAGGGGAATGGAATGTGTATGTACCAGCAAGCATCGCCGTTTGGGGACAAACGGCAGCTTGTTAGGGGGAACGCCCCCTAATACCCCTTTTGCAGAATGGAGGTTTTCATGGAAGGATTGTTTTTTGTCATCGGTTTTCTGCTGGGCAGCCTGAGCGGCGTCACCCTCATGTGCCTGGTGCAGATCAACCATATCAGGAAGGAGGATAACGATGAGCAATCGTAATATCGAAATCAAGGTGCGCCTCAACCGCAAGGAGGCCGAGGCCCTGAACAAGCGCGTGAAAAAGAGCAGGCTTTCCCGCGAGGCGTATCTGCGTCACCTTATCAGCGGCGTAGTTCCCCAGGATGCACCGCCCCCGGACTACTTTGACTTCATGCGGGAGCTGCACGGCGTAGGAAACAACCTCAACCAGATTGCCCAGAAAGCTCATGTGCTGGGTGTCATTGATGAGCGGCGCTATGATGAAGAAATGCGGAAGTTTGATCAGCTTGTCCGGGACATCACCAAAGCTGTGATTCTGCCCAGACCGATGGAGTAAGATTATGGCCACAACATCCATCTGGCGGGTGGGCGGCTGGCTGGGAAAGGTGGTCATCTATGTAGAGAACCCGGATAAGACTGAAAACCCCGCCGTCTATGAAAAGCCGGATATGGAGGGGCGCGACGCCCAGGGCCTCACGGATGTCATCGAATACGCCGTCCAAGAGCAAAAGACAGAAAAAGTCGCAGCCGATGACGAAGGAACCGCCATCATGCAGCGGTTTGTGTCCGGGGTGAATTGCAGCCCCTCTACTGCCCGCGATGAGATGATCGCCGTCAAAAAGCGGTTCGGCAAGGAGGACGGCACGGTGGCCTATCATGGCTATCAGAGCTTTGCCCCCGGAGAGGCCGACCCACAGACCGCCCATGAGATCGGGCTGAAGCTGGCCAAAAAACTGTGGGGTGAAAAATATCAGGTGGTGGTTGCTACCCATCTGGATAAGTCCAATCACCTGCACAATCATTTTGTGGTCAACACCGTGTCCTTTGTGGACGGCATTAAGTATCACCGCACCGAGAAGGACTACTATGATATGCAGCGGGAATCTGACCGGCTGTGTCGGGAGTATGGGTTGTCCGTAATTGAAAATCCCCAGCGAGGGAAGTCCCAGCACTATGGAGCGTGGAGGGCCGAACAGGAAGGCCGCCCCACCTATCTGAGCCTTCTCAAAGCAGATGTGGATACTGCCATTCGTCAGTCAATGACGGAACGGCAGTTTTTTTATCATCTGAAACAGATGGGTTACGACATCAAGGTGGGTAAGGACATTACCCTGCGCGCACCCGGCAGAGAGAACGGCAGAAAGCTGTGCCGCAATCTGGGAGAGGAATATTCCCTGGAAAGTATCCGCAGGCGGATACTGGCACAGAGCCATCCTCAAAGGACACACAGGCCGCAGCCACAGCGGTGCAGGCTTCACGGCGATTTGAAGCAGGCCAGAAAAGTGACAGGTTTTCGCGCCCTCTATTTTCATTACTGCTACCTGCTGGGAGTGTTTCCAAAAAAGCAAAACTGGCAGCCCCGACAGGTATCCCACGCTTGCCGGGAGGATTTGATCCGGGCAAAAGAATTGACCGATGAAGCGCGGCTGCTGTCCCGTCACCACATTGACACGCTGGAACAGCTTACCGCCCATCGGACAGGTGCGGAGTCGGAAATGAACGCGGACATTGAGCAGCGAAAAGCCCTGTACCGCAGGCTGCGTACCAAAGAGGTATTGTCTGCCCCTGAACAGCAGGAGCAGATCAAAGCGGAAATTGCCGTCCTTTCCGGGCGGATCAAGGAACTGCGAAGGGAGGTGAGATTATGTGAGGATATAGCAGTACGCTCCCTTTCCATCAAGGAAAAGATCAAGGCCGCCCGCGAGGAAGCGCGGACGGAACAAGGAACCCGTCAGGGGCCGGAACAAGGCCGTGCGGGTATTCCAGGAAGGAGATGATTTTCTATGTATAGCTCAGGCGATGCGGCGGAACAGGTTGTACGGATGAGCCTGGAGGGTGCCGAATTTGCCCTCAAGATCAGCGGTTCTGCTGCAAAGAATCTTGCCGCCGCCCTGTACACGGTTTTGAAAGACCAGAAAAAGACCAAAGGCAAAGCCCGCATTGAAACCATGCTGCGGGAAAAGCGCCCCATGACAGTCTACACCATCAAGAAAGAAGATGCCCCGGAGTTTGCGCGGCAGGCCAAAGGCTACGGGATTCTCTATGCGCCCATCCCGGTCAAAAAGGATGACAACACCATCGACATTCTGGTATTCGAGGATGATGCGGCCAGAGCCAATCGGATCGTGGAGAAGTTCAATCTCACCGTGGTGGATACGGCGTCCATCAAGGAGGACATCCAGAAATCCCGCGAACAGCGCGGCAGCGAACCGGCAGCGCCGGAGCAGGCCGCCCCGGAAAAGAGCCAGGACGATAAACTGTTGGACGAACTGATGGAGAAACCTGCCCAAAAGGAAAAGGCAGAGCCGGAACACCCTGCGGCGGAGAAAACGGATTCTTTTACCCCGGCGGCGGAAAAATCCCATCCGTCCGCGCCTATCTCCGAGAGCAGCAGCAAGTCCGCAAGGGGTACTTCTGACGGGCCGGAGAAACCGTCTGTCCGCCAGGAGCTGCGGGACATTCAGGCCCAGCGGAAGAAGGAGGCAGAAGTGACAAAGGCAGAGGAACCTTCTGTATCCAAGAAACCGGCGCAGAAAACCACCCGGCACCAGCCGCCCAAACCCAAAAAGAAACCCAAATCGAAAGAGAGGTAAACGCTTATGAACAACTTTGACGATCTGTTTGAACAGCAGCCTCAAAAGGAGGCCGCACCCCAGAAGCGGGAGGAACAGAAGGAACGCCCCAAGCGCCAGTGGTGGCAGATCCGCAAGGAGAAGCAGCGCAAGGAAGCCTATGCTTCTCTGGACAAGATTTTTGCCGACTTTGCGGACGGCAAAGGAAACATGGAGGCGTATCTGGACATCCAGAGCCGATTCCCGTTTCACTCTGCCCGTAACGCCCTTCTGATCGGCGCACAATGCCCCCAGGCGCAGCGTGTGGGCGGCTACAAGGAATGGAGTACCCAGGGCATTGAGATTCTGGAGGAGGAAAAGCGTCTGCCCATTATCATTCTGGAACCGG
Organism: Lactonifactor sp. BIOML-A5; assembly: GCF_009677585.1. Lineage (GTDB taxonomy): Bacteria > Bacillota > Clostridia > Lachnospirales > Lachnospiraceae > Lactonifactor. The sequence continues at coordinate 52,448 of NZ_WKYV01000013.1, forward strand.
GCAAAGCGTACCGGAGGGATGACGGCTCCATCGGCCAGAACTTCTATGCCAAGGAGGTCTATGACATTTCCCAGACTTCGGCACAGGGACAGCACCAGCCCCAGGTTGCCTATGATGACCGGCTGCTTTTGAAAGGGCTGATCGCCAGCTCTCCGGTGCAAATCCGGGCGGTGGACGAACTGCCCCAGGGACGCGGCGCTGTGTTCTCTGAGGAACAGAACGCCATCCTGGTCAAGAAAGGAATGGACGCGCCGGACATCTTCCGCTGTGTTTCGCTGGAGATTGCCAATGTCCAGCTTGCCAGAAGCAACGAAGGGTATTCCAGAGAAGCGGACGGCTACAAAGCCTACGCCGTCAGCTATATGCTCTGCAAGCGATACGGCATTGAGGCCAAAGGCTATGACATTGCCCGTCTGAACAGCGTTTTCAAGGGCCAAGACCCCAGAGAGGATGTCCCGGCAGCCCTCAGTGATATGCGGGAAACCTTCAAGTCGTTGAACGGGCGCATGGCCAGAGCGATGGGGCTGACCCGCGACACCAAACAGAAGGAACCGGAACGGTAAAGGAGGTTTGAGTGATGGAAAGACAGGATAAAGTCGTACTCACGCTGGACAGCTATGAGCATGGTATCATGATCCGCGCGCTCAATGAACTGCGCAACGATATGCTGGAGGAACAGCGCGACCCCGGCCCGGTGGAGGATGTGCTGCTGAAAACCATTGACGCCCCTGCACAAAAAGACAAGAAAGCGAAGCGTCGGGATGAAGCCAGATAACAGGACGGGTGGTCCTTGGCTCTATGCGCTGGGGCTGATCCCGGTCATCTGGTTTGCCCTTCTGATTGCGCCGTCTGTTTCCGGTGGCCTTGCGGAGATTATGAACGGTTTGCCTGCGGCAATGAACAATCCATTCAAACTGATGTGGTGTGAGGACAGTGTAAAAACTGTCCTCATTTTTATTGCCGCCTATGGGCTGGGGATCGGGATTTATCTCTCGTCCCGGCGCAATTACAGGCGGGGCGAAGAACACGGTTCGGCTAAATGGGGCGACGCCAGAGCCGTGAACAAGAAGTACCGGGCCAAAGACCCGTTTCAAAACCGTATCTTCACCCAGCACGTCCGCATGGGGCTGGACGGCAGGAAGCACCGCCGCAATCTGAACACCCTGGTGGTAGGCGGCAGCGGCGCAGGAAAGAGCCGGTTCTATGCGAAAGTCAACCTGTGCCAAGCCAATACCTCGTATTTTGTGTTGGATTGTAAGGGGGAACTGCTCCGGGACTGCGGTACTCTGCTGGAACGGCAGGGCTATGAAATCCGCATCGTTGACCTTTTGAACATGGAGAAAAGCCATTGTTACAATCCCTTCTCCTATCTGAAAAACGACAACGATGTGCAGAAGATGGTAACGAATCTTTTTAAGGCCACCACGCCAAAAGGCAGCCAGTCCAACGACCCTTTCTGGGATACGGCGGCTTCCATGCTCCTTCTGGCGCTTGTCTTTTACCTCTGGTACGAAGCGCCGGAGGACGAGAAAAACTTTCCGATGGTCATGGAAATGCTTCGGGCCGGTGAGGTGCGGGAGGATGATGATTCCTACCAATCTCCGCTGGATGAGCTGTTTGACCGGCTGGAAATGCGCTCGCCCGATCACATCGCGGTGAAGTATTACAAGGACTATCGTTCCGGCTCGGCCAAGACGCTGAAATCCATCCAGATCACTCTGGCATCCAGACTGGAGAAGTTCAACCTCTCCTCGGTTGCGGCCTTGACTGCTACGGATGAACTGAATTTGTCCAGCATGGGAGAGAAAAAAGTGGCGCTCTTTGCGCTGATCCCGGACAACGATGCCAGCTTCAACTTCCTGGTGAGCCTTCTGTACGCCAGCACCTTTCAGGAGCTGTTCTACTCGGCTGACCGGAAACACGGCGGGAGCCTGCCCGTGCCGGTGCATTTCCTCATGGACGAGTTCGCCAATGAAACACAGTTATAAAGATGACAATATCGAATTATGGCATTAAGGAAGGATGTAATAATTCAAAATGTATCGTTGAGAATTTTTACCGTGGTAATTTGAAAGTAACATTTCGAACTTGCAAGTAGAAAAAGTTACAAATCTGTGGTATAATGTTCTTAAACTAGAACGACTAATCGAAGTTTATAAGCCTAATGAGATGAAAAATAATTCGGATTTGTGGATCTGAAGCAGAAATATGAGTTTTGATATCATACTGAGTAGATCGCAAAAAGTCTAGCTCACATTTGTGAGCCGGACTTTTTTGTGCAATTCATTCCTTAATAAATGCATAGTATTCCGATTTGATTGATTTTACACGATTCTGTCTATATACTTGTTTTCGAGAGAGGTTGAAAGATATGCGAGTAAGACTTAAGCTGAACACTAATAGGCGAGAAACGGTACGAAAAACCCTTCTGGGTTTGGGCGTAGAAATCTGTGACGATGCCGATTTGATATTAACAGAAGATAATTACAGCGAGGGTGAGATTCTCTGCCGTAAAGACGAGGACTATATTCTTGCGCCTATCGAAGATATCTTATATGTGGAAACACTGGGGAAATTGGTATTTGTCTATGTTGGAAATCAAAAGTATTCTACGAAGATCCGGTTGTATGAGCTGGAGAGAATGCTTCCTGCAGAAAAATTCATTCGGATTAGCAATTCAGTGATAATTGCCAGAAATGCTATAAAAAAGATTCGGCCTACCTTGGGGCAAAAGTTTTATCTAACATTAAAAAATGGTACCGTCGTTGATGTCACAAGAACCTATTACTGTCGATTCAAAGAATATTATGGCATTTAAGGAGGGAAAGATATGTTCAGTATTATACTAATCATTGTTTTGATTTCAGTCATATCCTTTGTTGCAGTAACTGTGTACTATGTGCTTTATTCTCGGCATATCAATGCAAGAATTGCAAGCGGAGAAATAAAAGGAAAGCGCATGATTGACATTCCAAATGTAATTCGAACAGTAATTATTCTAGCCTTGCTAATTTATGCGGTAATTACTACTCTTGCATTAACTGCCGGCAGGAAACAAGTAATTGAGGAAAACTATGATACATTTTCCGTTATCAACTTGTCAAATTATACCTACAGTAGTTACAAAGGTACACTGCTCGATAAAGATGCTTCTTATGCAAAAAAATATTCAAGAGAAAGCAATGATGGGTATCAGAAAAGTGTCTCACAAGATGGGGATTTCGTCTTTACGTCATTTACGCGAGTTGGAGAACGCGATGCCTTTCATCCTGATTTCTTCTGTTTTGTGGATTACATTGGAGAAAATAGTGAAGAGCTTTGCTTGTATGAGAGTTATGCGTTTATAGATACTTTTTCGCAGGAGCGTGCTAGCGAAATCGGTTCCGGCGGTGGTAGTATACAAGATGGATTTTTGGTAATTGGTAATGTAAATGATGAAGAATCTTTTAAAATCGACTTGTCAATTCTTGATAGCCATGGAGAGGAAGCCTATTTTGAGGCTGATCGAAAAGCTTATGAAGAAGACAAGGGAAATTTCCCAGATGCGTCGGAATATGCTTTGTCCACTAGTACTGTAGTAATTACAGTGCAGTAAGTGAGACAACTCCCAGTTTGCAGAATTCAACAAGTTCTTTTGTGCGGCGCACATTCGCACACATCCCTCCTATCGGGTACAATGTATCTGACAGGAGGGATTTTTTTTGGAACTGGAAAAGCATATCACAGACGAAAAGACAGGTATCAGCTATACGCTCTGCGGAGATTACTATCTGCCGGACTTGGCACTTCCCGAAGAAAAGTATTATGAACTCGGGCGCTTCGGTCGTGCAAAGTTCCGTTACTTACAGAAATGCCACAAGGCTCTGCTGGCGAGTCTGAGGACAAGCGGGACGCTGAATGCGTATCTGCACAGTGTAGACGAGGACTGCGAGGCGCTCTTTTCCCGGTTAGCCAGGCAGTACGCCGAGCGTGAGGGCGTGACCGAACAGATGAAAGCCTACGAGATGATGAAGTGGGTCGGGCTGATGAATAACATCCGCAGCCGTGCGGAGGAGGTCGTTATGAGGGAGTATATCTATGAGGAAGATTAAAATCAAGGTGGACGATTTTGAACTGCGGCTCATTATCCGAGCCTTGGCGGAATGGCGGAACATCTTGATTGCCGAGAATAAACAGACCGAGGATTTAGATGAGCTGCTGATACGCTTCTGCAAATGACCGCTTACAACTGAATACGGAAATAGAAAGCACTTATTTTCAGGGAATTATCCCACAAGAAAATAGGTGCTTTTTTTGTACCCAAAAGGCGGTATTTCCGATAAATCGGCAAGACGGTATAAACTCCTTACCCTGCTTTTTCCGACCCCTTACAGCGAAGAAAAACGGCGATTTTCACCCCGAAACTATGTCATTTCAGCACTTGATTACAAAATCAGGTGCTTTTTGTTTTTTCGGTTCAATCAAGTGAGATTTAAATTTTTTGGAAAAGGGTTGCCGTTTCATCTTTCTCAGTGGGAATTAGTGAAAGGACAATTTTTTCAATTATTTTTTTGAAAACACCCCCCAAAAACGCTCTCCCATTTCAAACAAGTGAGGGGCAAAAATTTTTTGAGAAAAAGGGTGTCCATTTCATCTCCCCCCGGTGGGAACAAGTGAAAGGATAAATTTTTTCGTAGATTTTCTCACAGAGCACAGATTTTGGGTGTGCATTTTGCCCCCTTTTGTCCAAATGAGTGAGGGGAAGTTTTATCTTTGGATTCCAAAACACCCGATAATTTTTCCTTTCCCAGTCCGAACAAGTGAAGGAATATTGTCGCTCGACACCTTTTTACAACTGAATGACCGTCCGATTGGGATATGACCCTGCGATGATACGAGCAGGGCAACGCCGCTTAGATGGGGGCAGGCATACAAAAACGGCAATCGGGTAAAGCGGCGGTTACATACCCACGCCTTACGGCTCGGGTTGAAAACTATGGGAGGTGGTGAAAGTGCCACGAATGAGTAAAAAGCGGAAACAGGAATGGGCGCTGTTTCTGAATGAGAGAAACCGTATCACCGTGGGCGAGCTTTGCAGGAAGTGTCAGAACGACTGTAAGCAGAGCTTTCGGGTGCTGGTAATCGAATGCCCGAAATTTTTGAGAAAGGAGAGAAAGCGAAGAAATGAAACTTGAGATTACAAAGGCAAGCGAGGTTCAGGTAAAAAGCGTGGAATGGCTGTGGTATCCGTATATTCCCTATGGCAAGGTCACGGTCTTGCAGGGCGACGCCGGTGACGGCAAAAGCACCTTGATTCTGAAGCTTGCCGCAATGCTGACAAGGGGCGAGCCAATGCCCTTTACCGACGGCGAGGGAGCAGAACCGGTCAATGTCATTTACCAGTCCACAGAGGACGACGCAGACGATACGATCGTTCCCCGCTTTATTGCCGCAGGCGGCGATACGGACAGACTGCTGTTCATCAATGAGAAGGAACAGTATCTGAGCTTTTCCGACGAGCGACTGCTGGAAGCTATCCGACAGACCAAAGCAAAGCTCATTGTCCTTGACCCCTTATCCGCATATATCGGGGAGTCAACCTCGATCAATTCCGCCAATGAAGTCCGCAGACAGTTTCGACCGCTGATTGACATCGCAAAGGAACAGGGCTGTGCGATTGTCATCGTTCATCATATGAACAAGGCAATCGGGCAGAAAGCACTGAACCGTGGCGTTGGTTCGGTGGATATTGTGGGTGCGGCAAGAAGCGTTCTGCTCGTCGGGAGAACCGATAAGGAACGCCCCGATGAGCGAATACTGGCGCAGGTCAAAAGCAACCTTGCCCCGACAGGAAATGCCATTCTCTTTTCGGTTGACGAGGGCGGTATTCACTGGCTGGAGGAAACCGCAAGGACAGCAGATGAAGTTTTGGGGAATGTATTTGCGGGAGTCGGCAGACCTGATGAGCAAATGCAGAAAGCAAAAGAAATGCTGTCCGCTTTACTCGCTGACACCCAGCCAAAGCCGCAGAGCGAAGTGATGCGTCATCTGAAAGAGGCGGGGGTCAGCGAGAGTACGGCAAAAAAAGCAAAAGCACTGCTGGGCATACGCTCTGTGAAACAGGGCGTGCAGTGGTTTTGGTTGTTGCCGGAGGGCAAGGACGAACAGGATTTCGTGACGGATAAAGACACGAAAAGCTGTGAGGATTTGCCCTTTTAAGGGAGTCAAGGGGGAACGCCTTGCCCACCACCTTGCTTGCAAGGTGTAGTGGGTTACACTGCAATGCACCGGGAACGGAAAACGCACGGTTTCCGTTCGGTTGGCAGTGATTTTTGCGAGCCGCCGGATATGGCGAGCAAAATATCACGGACAACAGCATTGAGGGATTGTTTACGAGCCGCAAAGGACGGTGAGCAAACAAGACCGAAAGGCGGCAAGAGGTGCTTTGCTGTGTATCAATCGTTCCTCCCGTTCTCCGCAAAATGATACAGAGGAAGATAATTCAACGATACATTCTGAATTATTACTTCCTTGAAAATGAAACGATAAGGAGAGAAATGCCTATGGCAAATTACGCGATTATGCGCATAGAAAAACGCAAGCTCGGCGCTGTCGGCAGGATATGCAATCACCACGAACGACTGAAAGCCGAGTATAAAAGCAATCCCGATATTGACCCTTCGAGGACGCACCTGAACTATCACATTGTCGAGCCGACGGCAAAATACCGCAAGGCAGTACTGGACAGGATTGAAGAAGTCGGAGCTAAGCGAAGAAAGGACAGCGTGGTTATGCAGGACTGTTTCGTGGGCGGAACCCCTGACTGGCTGAAAGGAAAATCCGTTGAGGAACAGAGAAAATACTTTGATTATGCCTACCGTTTCTTTGAAAACAACTTCAAAAAAGAGAACATCATCTCGGCAGTTGTGCATTTGGACGAGGCAACTCCCCATATGCATCTTTGCTTTGTTCCGATAACGGATAAGGGCAGATTGTCCTCTAAGGATATTATCGGAGGACCGAAAGGGCTTGTGGGCTGGCAGGATAAATTCTACGAATATATGCACGAAAAATATACCGACATCACAAGAGGCACACCGGCAAAGGTATCCCACAGCGAAGTCATCAGACGGCACATTCGCAAACCGTAAAAAACAGCACTACAATGACAGTATAAAGATGATTTCAGGAGGAAAAGAAGATGACACAGCAGCTTAAGAAAACAGCCCTTTATTGCAGACTTTCCAAGGACGATGAAAGACAGGGTGAGAGCCTGTCCATTGAAACGCAAAAATCCATGCTCGTGCGCTATGCACAGGAGAACGGACTGATACCCTACGAGATTTATGTGGATGACGGGTATTCGGGTTTGAACTTTGACAGACCTGACTTTCAGCGAATGATTGATGATGTTGCAACCGGTAAAATCGGTGTGGTAGTTGTTAAGGATTTAAGCCGTTTCGGTCGTGACCATATTGTTGTCGGGCAGTATCAGGAATTGTATTTTCCGTCCAAAAAGGTGCGCTTTATCGCATTAAATGACGGAATTGATACCCTGAACAGTCACAGCACCGACTATGCGGCACTGAAAAATGTAATCAACGAGTTTTACAGCCGTGATACTTCAAGGAAGATAAAAGCCGCTTTCCGTTCCAGAGCGAAAGACGGAAAGTATCATTCCAAAACTGCGCCGTTTGGGTATCTGAAAGACCCGGACGATCACAATCATCTTATCCCTGACCCGGAAACCGCACCGGTGGTGGTTAAGATTTATGACCTTGTGTTGAAGGGCTGGGGCAATCACCGTATCCGTGATTATCTGAGGGAAACCAAAGTGCCGGTGCCGTCCTGGTATATGCACATCAGGGGCATTGAGGACAAATCTCATATGTTTCCCGATGAAGAATCCAAGTATATCTGGAGACCCGATACGCTTCGTCTTTTGATTCGAAACCGTGTGTACTGCGGCGACTGTGTTCTCTGCAAATCCGATACGGTTTTCAAGACAAAAAAACACTTCAAGACAGATGAAGCCGACTGGATTACGGTAGAAAACACCCACGAGCCTATTGTATCAAGAGAGACTTGGGAAAGAGCAAACGAGCTGATTGCCGTCAAGCGCAGAGAATACAAGAAAACGCTGAACGACGATTTGAATATTTTTTCCGGACTTCTCAAATGCGCTGACTGCGGAAAGGCACTGAGCCGCAGAAAATACGGCTCCAACAGTTCCCATATGATTTATGTCTGCGGAACCTATGCTACCTACGGCAGTCATAAATGCACCCAGCACAAAATTTTTGAGGAGGACTTAACGGAGGCAATGCTTGCCGATATACAGGAATTGTTTTCTGCCGTTAAAAAGGACAAGGCGAAGCTGATTGATCTGCTGATAAAGAACAAGGCAAAAAACGAGGGTAAGGCTCTGAACACGAAAGACGCACAGTACAAGCGAGTCTGCAAGCGTTTGGAGGAGGTCAATCGCCTTGTGGACAAGTTGTATGAGGACAATATTTCAGGGAAAATCAATGAAACCAACTTTGTCCGTCTGCTCAGTAAATATCAGCAGGAGCAGGAAAGCATACTTGCCGAAAAAGAAAAGCTGGAAAGCGAAACCGCCGCTGTGCGTGAAATCCGCAGTTGTGCAGAGCAGTTTGCAGACCTTTTAGAGCGATACGGCGACATTACCGAACTGACGCCTGAAATTCTCAATATGCTGGTGGATAAAATTATGGTGTATGAGCCGAGAGCTGTTGACGGCGTTATGCGACAGCAGATTGATGTATATTACCGTTATATCGGCGTGGTAAAGCTGGTGGACTACGGCTCTACCACCTACTACAAGTCCGGCGAGGTGCTGACTGCTGCAAAGAAGCGTGAGAATGCAAAAATGGAAAAGAGAATTGCTGCCGTTAAGGAAGAAATGCAGAGCGATGAAGCCATTTCAGCATAATTTCCTTTTCAGCCGGTAAAGTGTCACTCCCTGTGGGTGGCACTTTTCTTTTGCGGTGATGTCATCTTTATACGTATGTCACTAATGTGAGCCTGCCGGATGACTTTGACAAGCTGCTGGCGACCATGCGCTCCCGCAACATCTCGGTGTCCATCATCATCCAGAACATCGCGCAGTTAAAGGCATTGTTTGAAAAACAGTGGGAATCCATCATCGGCAACTGCGATGAATTCCTGTACCTGGGCGGCAACGAAACCAGCACCCACAAGCTGATCTCCGAGAACTATCTGGGAAAAAGCACCCTCTGGCTGGACACCTATGGGAAAAGCACCGGGCATTCCGGCAGCTACTCCACCAACAACCAACTGACAGGCCGTGAACTAATGACGCCAGATGAAGTCCGTATGCTGGACAACAATCTGGCGTTGCTTTTTATCCGAGGCGAAGCGCCGCTGATGGACGAAAAATACGACCTGCTGAAACATCCCAATGTCAAATACACCACAGACGGCGGTGCGCCTGCCTATACGCATGGCGGCACGGAATATGCCGTGGCCGGTCTTTCGGTCAGCCGCCTTTCACCCGCCGATCTTGCCAATGTGCAGGAGCCGGAAACAACCTTTGAACTTCTGTCCGACGAGGATATGAAGCAAATTTTCCAATTCAAGGAGGAACTGCAAAATGAAGCTGTTTAACAAAACCAACATGAAGAACAAGGAGACCCGCCGTCTGCCGATGGGCAAAACCAGCAAGCGCGCCCTCTCCGCTTATGCGGCTCTGGTGCTGATTCTCTGCTGCACGACCACCACGGCATTTGCCGCCAGCGACCCGCTGACGGTCATCAATAATCTGTCCGAGTTCATCTTTGGCCTGATCCGCGCCATCGGTATGATCCTGCTGGGCTTCGGCATCGTGCAGATCGGCCTGTCCCTCAAATCCCACGATCCCAGCCAGCGCGCCAACGGCTTCCTCACTCTGGCAGGCGGCGTTATCATCACCTTTGCAAAGGAGATTTTGACCCTGATTACCGGCTGATTCAAAACGGCAGTCTGGGGGCGGGCCGGCTGCGGCCTGCCCCTGACTTCGCCGGAAAGGAGGTTTTTCGATGTCCGATAACTGGGTAGTACAAAATCTGCAAAATGCGCTGGATACCTGGAACAAGTATCTGTCGGAAATCTGGCAGCTTATCACACAAAGCCCGGAGCAATTCAAAGGCGGCAACATTTGGAGCGTCATTGTCAACATCCATGATGCGGTGCGCGCCATTGGATTGGCTCTGTTGGTGCTGTTTTTTGTGGTAGGCGTGATGAAAACCTGCGGCAGCTTTGCCGAGGTCAAAAAGCCGGAACACGCCCTGAAGCTGTTCATCCGATTTGCCGTTGCAAAAGGTGTTGTGACTTATGGACTGGAACTGATGATGGCCCTATTTAATATCGTGCAGGGAATGGTCAGCACCATTATGAACGCGGCGGGCTTTGGCTCTGCACAGCAGACCGTTCTGCCGCAGGAGATTATTGACGCAGTAGAAAGCTGCGGTTTCTTTGAGAGCATCCCCCTCTGGGCGGTAACGCTCATCGGTGGCCTGTTCATCACCGTGCTTTCTTTCGTGATGATTATGACCGTCTACGGACGATTTTTTAAGCTCTATCTTTACACCGCCATTGCGCCGATGCCGTTGTCCACCTTCGCCGGAGAGCCGAGCCAAAACGTGGGCAAGAGCTTCATCAAAAGCTATGCGGCAGTTTGTCTGGAGGGGGCCATCATCGTGCTGGCCTGCATCATTTTCTCCCTGTTTGCTGCATCTCCGCCAGCCGTTGACCCCAATGCAGCGGCTGTCACACAGGTATGGAGTTACGTCGGGGAGCTGCTGTTTAATATGCTCGTCCTCGTGGGCGCGGTCAAGATGGCAGACCGCGTGGTGCGCGAGATGATGGGCTTGTAAAGGAGGCGTTTCGTAGTGAGTACGGGCAAAGAACAGTTGGTGAGATTTGTCGAGGATGCTTTGAAGCAAACGGCAAACTACCAGCATAATCGTGAGATGGGGATGCCAGATGAAGAAAATTATAAAATGAGCTATCTTTTAGCCGAAGGCAACGTAAACAAACCGAAAAGAGTACTTGCTTATGCGGTCAATTACCAAGCTGTTTTACTCTTTCATCCGATGGAGAAGCCGGTATATGAATCGTTGCTAAACGATTGGGAGTTTTACTTTGACTATGATCTGTTTCAGTACCTGGAGGGCGGCTGCGACTTAATTGCGATGACACCAGATGCTCATTCAGGTGTATGGTACGAAATTGCCGAGTATCACGATACCAGCGGAATTGCGTGTACGCAAGGAATGCAGAAATATCTTCATTACTGCAAACTTCATGGCATCACGAAAGAAGAACTGACCCGTGAAACGGGATATGATGGTATGGACGTAATGACGCTCTATGATCATCAGGCAATCAAAGGTAGAATAGAAAATCCCCAAAAAGACTTTGAACGATAATGAATAGGAGGAAGATATTTTGGAAGTCAAGATCAATCGAGAAATCCGTAATTACACGGAGAGTATGTTTTTTGGGCTGTCCATGCGGCAGTTCATCTTTTCGGTACTGGCCTGCGGTGTAGCCGTGGGCCTTTACTTTATCCTGCGCCCCTACTTCGGCGTAGAAACCCTTTCCTGGATGTGCATTTTGGGAGCGGCCCCCTTTGCCCTGCTGGGGTTCATCACCTATCACGGCATGACGGCGGAGCAGTTCATCTGGACATGGCTGCGCTCGGAGATGCTGGAACCTAAAGAACTTAAATTTCATGACTGCAACTACTACTATGTGGCCCTCAAAGGAAGCATCGAGGAAGCGCAGAACGGCAGTTCCGGCAGAAAGCGCAAACACCATCCGAAATCCCTGAGCAAGCGAAAGGAGGAAAAGCATGATTAAGACCATCAAGACAATGGCCAAACAGGAAAAGGAACGCTACAACGTCCCGCGTAAAGTGCAGGATGTGATTCCCGTCCGCCGTATCTGGCCGGACGGCATTTTTCTTGTGGGGACGAAGTTCACCAAGACCTATAAGTTCACCGACATCAACTATCTTGTGGCCAGCCGTGAGGACAAGGAATCCATGTTCCTGACCTATTCGGAACTGCTGAACTCTCTGGACTCCGGGGCGGTAACGAAAATCACCATCAATAACCGCCGACAGAATCGTACCAACTTTGAACAGTCTGTACTCATGCCTATGTGCAGCGATTTCCGTGACAGGTATCGCCAAGAGTACAATCAGATGCTGCTGGATAAGGCCACGGGAGCCAACGGCATTATGCAGGAGAAGTATATCACCATTTCCGTGGTGAAAAAGGATATTGAGGAAGCTCGCGCCTACTTTGCCCGCGTGGGTGCCGACCTTGTTTCCCATTTTGCGGCGCTGGGTTCCAAGTGCGTGGATCTGGATGCCACCGAGCGCCTGCGCATCCTGCACGATTTCTACCGCCAGGGCGAGGAGGCGGAGTTCCGGTTCAATGCCCGCGAGATGATGAAGCGCGGTCATGACTTCCGGGATTATATCTGCCCGGACGGGATCGAGAAGAACAGCGACTATCTGAAGCTGGGCGAAAAATACTGCCGCGTCCTGTTCCTCAAGGACTATGCCAGCTATATCAAGGACAATATGGTGACGGAGCTGACGGACTTCAATCGAAACATGATGTTCTCCATCGACATTGTGCCGGTTCCTACCGATGAAGCCGTCCGCGAGGTGGAGAACCGGCTGCTGGGTGTGGAAACCAACATCACCAACTGGCAGCGCCGCCAGAACGCCAACAACAACTTTTCTGCGGTGGTTCCGTATGACATGGAATTGCAGCGCAAGGAGAGCAAAGAGTTTCTGGACGATCTCACCACCCGCGACCAAAGGATGATGTTTGCCGTCATCACACTGGTCATCACCGCCGACACCAAAGAACAGCTTGACAGCGACACCGAAGCGGTTCTTTCCGTTGCCCGCAAGCACATGTGCCAGCTTGCCACATTGAAGTTCCAGCAGCTCGACGGCTTGAACACCGCGCTGCCCATCGGGGCGCGTAAGATCAATGCGTTCCGCACTCTGACCACCGAGAGCCTTGCAGTGTTCATCCCCTTCAAAGTACAGGAGATACAGGACAAAGGCGGCATCTACTTCGGAGAGAACGCCATTTCCCACAACCTCATCATGTGCAACAAGGCAAACCTCTTGAATCAATCAGCCTTCCTGCTGGGCGTACCGGGAGCCGGTAAATCCTTCAGCGCCAAAGAGCTGATCGCCTTCCTCATGCTGCACCCGGACTATGCCAACGACGATATTCTGATCTGCGACCCCGAAAATGAATTTGGTGCGCTGTGTCAGGCGCTGGGCCGGGATATGGCTTCTGTGATCCACATGGCTGCGGGCGGCAAAGACCGGCTGAATGCCATGTATATGGTAGAGGGATACGGCGAGCAGAATCCCATCGTGGAAAAATCCCAGTTCATCATGTCCCTCATCGAGCAGATCGACAAGACCGGCGTGGGGCCGCAGCACAAGTCCATCATTGACCGCTGTACCGCTCTGGTGTATCAGGATGCGGAGCGCACCGGCAGGATTGCCACACTCTGCGATCTGCGCCAAAAGCTGCTGGAGCAGCCGGAAGAAAAGGCAAAGGATATTGCCCTTTCTCTGGAACTGTTCACCACCGGCTCGCTGGACATCTTCGGGCGGGAAAGCACCGTCGATTTGGATAAGCGTGTGGTGGTGTTTGATATTCGCGGCCTGGGACAGCAATTAAAGCCCACCGGCCTGCTGGTCATCACCGACACCATCCTCAACCGTGTCACCCTCAACTGGAAACGAGGCAAGCGCACCCATGTGTTCCTTGACGAGTTCCATGTGGTGTTTGAGAACGAGCAAAGCGGCGTGTTCTTCAACTCTGCATGGCGTCAGTTCCGTAAACGTGGTGCCTATCCTACCGCCATCACCCAGAACGTGGAGTACCTGCTGGATTCCGTGCAGGCCAGCACCATGCTCTCCAACTCCGAGTTTATCGTCATGCTCAATCAGGCAGCGTCCGACCGGGAGAAGCTGGCCAAGCTCCTCAATATCTCCAAAGAGCAGATGAGCTATGTCACCAACGCTGACGCAGGCTGCGGCCTGATCCGGTATGGCAGCGCCCTGGTTCCGTTTATCAACCGCTTCCCCCGTGATACCGAGCTGTATGAACTGATGACCACAAAACCCGGCGAGGGTGTATTCGGCGGCGAGAAGGAGGCAATGTGATGAATACGAAAAATATCCGTTTTGCATCCGAGGAACACCGGGACTTCTTTCTGTCCATGATGGACAAGTCCCGGCACAATGACAGCTACCACCGTTCCTTTTTCTATGTGATGGGGATTGCCCCGGAAACACGGGCCAATATCCAGCAGATGTTTAATTTCAAGGAGGATTGCATCGAGCCAGACGGAATGGACGGCGGCTGGCAGACCAGCGGCACCGTCCGGGTGTGCCGTCTGGCCTTTAACCTCTGGAATGGTTATACCGACCCGGAGCAGAGCAATGCTTTTTCCCCGGAGGACTTGTTCTGCTGCGAGTTTGCGCCCTACTTCATGGAGGGCATCAAAATCCGTTATCCCGAATACTGCCGGGAACTTCCGCCCGTCAAAAGGCAGGCGGAACCGGCACGATAAACACTTAGATTGGAGGTATCAAGTATGGCTGAACCGGCTATTGCCCTGCGGGAGCATCCGCAGATCGTGGAACTCTTTACCGTTCTGGAGCAGAACGGGCTTCACCAGCAGAAGGACGAGGTGCAGGCGCTGGTGAATTATATCGACGGCATGGAGGATAAGCTGTCCCGGATGGTGGACGAAATGACCGCCATGCGCAAGGAGGTTGACCGGCTCCATGACAAAAGTATTCAGGCCAAATGCACCTACCTGATGAATACAGCAGAAAACAAGGTGTGTCAGGTCAGGAATATGGTATCCACCGCCAAGAGCAACACCATTTCTGCTGCCGGACGCATGGTACAGACCTTTCATGAAAAAGGCCGTGCGGCGCTGCGTCATGCGGTGCAGGCTTTGCGTGTCCCCGCAGTTCTCACTCGAATGGAGCATGGCTTTTCCCATGCCAGCAAGACGATGGAACAGTGTGCCGGACGCATGGATATGATGCGGGAAGAACTGCATCAGGCAGGTGGTCATCTGAAAAGTGCCGGACGCGCTCTTGTGGGAAAAGATGCGCAGCAAGTCAAAGAACTGGATGCTGACAAAGGGGCGCTTGCTAAGTTGAGGGGCTTCCTCACGTCCTGCGGCAAGGCGTTTTCCGAAATGGAGCGCGGTGCTGGCCGGTTGGCGGAAAAGGCTGGCGGAGAAAAATCCTCTGTCAAAACTGAGCTGACGGCTCTGAAAGCAGTACCGTCCGGCCAGCATCGGACAGACCCCGGCAAGGATAAGGCACGATAAATACAGGAGGGCAAACCATGAAAAAAGAAGTAAAAACCAAAGTGATGATTGCTGGGGCGGCCTTTTGTGCCGCCCTTTTCCTTTTCTCCGGCTTTATGCTCTGTCGGGAATATCTCGACCAGAAGCAGAGCGCCGAAGCCTTTGACGCTGTGGCAGAACTGGTAAAAGAGGAGCCGGAACTGTCTGCCCCGGAGCTG
The DNA here is from genome assembly GCF_009677585.1 of Lactonifactor sp. BIOML-A5. Taxonomy (GTDB): domain Bacteria; phylum Bacillota; class Clostridia; order Lachnospirales; family Lachnospiraceae; genus Lactonifactor. Next base: position 68,044 of record NZ_WKYV01000013.1, read on the forward strand.
GAAAACGGGCAAGAGCCGGTGCAGGAGGAAGTGACGGCCTTTGAAAAGTATGCCGAGGTGTATGCCCAGAACAGCGATTTGGTGGGCTGGGTATCCATTGAAGGGACGCAGATTGACTATCCCATCATGCAGACAAAGGACAATCCGAACTTCTATCTCAAACGCGCCTTTGACAAGTCGTACAGCAGTTACGGTGTGCCGTATATGCAGGAAAACTGCGACATCGGTATATCTGATAATCTGGTTCTGTACGGCCACCACATGAACGATGGTTCCATGTTCTCCGACCTTTGCAAATATGAGAGCGAGGACTTCTATCAGGAGCATAAAATCATCCACTTTGATACGCTGGAGAGTTTTGGAGAGTATGAAGTGATTGCCGCCTTCAAGACGGTAGCCTACTCCCAAGAGGGGTTCAAGTATTACCATTTTGTCCGGGCGGAGAGTGCAGAGCAGTTTGATGAGTATATTGCAAAATGCAAGGAATTGGCCCTCTATGACACCGGCGTAACCGCCGAATACGGCGACAAGCTCATCACCCTTTCCACCTGCGAGTATTCCCGGACAAACGGGCGGATGGTTGTGGTGGCAAAACTGCTGGAGGAATAAGGGCTGCCCTGCCCCGGAAAGGAGGTGAACCCCATGAGTAAGGGTATCAAGACAAAGACCACCATAAAAGATGTAAAAGCACTGGATAAAGGTGCCGTAGCTGCCGAGCGAATGAAACAGGCATTTATCCGCACCAAAGACAAGGCAGAACACGGGCTGTATGCAGAGGAAAATTCCCCCGGTGAATATGCGGCTGATCGTGTTTCCTATGGTGTGGACAGTGCCACCCATGAGGCAGTCCACCAATTTGATAAGCAGGGCCGCAAGGGAGTACAGACCACCAAAGAGAATCTCTCTAAGGTCAAGGAGAACATCCAAAAGCGGAAATTTGCCGCTGAACAGCCTAAAAAACAAGCAGAAAAGAGGGCGGCACAACAAACCGGGCAGTCTGCTGGTCACTGGAATGGGCGACAGGCGGCGGATACTGTTTCTGAGCCGGTTAAGGCCGCTCATCAGGAGCGCAGCACCATTAAGACGCTGGATCGCGGTCAGAAAGGTATCAAGACGGTGGATCGAAGCAGAAAGACCATCAAACAGACTTCATCCACCGCCAAAGGTGCTGTTAAGACCACCAGCAAATCTATCAAAACAGCGGAAACCACCGCAAAGGCCAGTATCAAAACCAGCCAGCAGGCGGCAAAGGCAGCCCAGCAGACCGCCGTTGCCACAGCCAGAGCCGCCAGAGCTGCGGCCCACGCCGCCCGTGCAGCAGCCATTGCCACGGCTCACGCCATCAAGGTAGCGGCTCACGCCACAGCCGCAGCGGTGAAAGCCATCATTGCGGCGACAAAGGCTTTGATTGCGGCCATTGCTGCCGGAGGATGGATCGCGGTGGTAGTGGTAATCGTCATTTGTCTGATCGGCATGATTCTTGGCTCCTGCTTTGGCATTTTCTTTTCTGGCGAGGACTCCGGCACCGGGCAGACCATGCAGACCGCTGTGCAGGAAATCAACACGGACTATCAGGACAGGCTGGATGAGATCAAAGCATCCCACAGCTATGATGTTCTGGAGATGTCCGGTTCCCGCGCCGTGTGGAAGGAGGTTCTGGCGGTTTACGCCGTCAAGACAACCACCGACCCGGACGCTGCCCAGGAAGTCGCCACAATGGATGATACCAAGAAGCAGCTCCTAAAGGACATCTTTTGGGAGATGAATGAGATCTCATCCAGTACGGAAACCCAGAGCGAAACGGTGATTGAAACCTCGGATGACGGAAACGGCAATATCGTGGAAACAGAAACCACCATTACGAGGACATACCTCTATATCACCGTCAGCCACAAAACTGCTGAGGAGATGGCCGATCACTTTGGCTTCAATGAGGATCAGCGGGAACAGATGGCGGAGCTTCTGGCCGATGAAAACAATCCCCTCTGGTCACAAGTCCTATACGGCATCAGCGGAGGTGACGGTGAGATCGTCACCGTGGCGCTCTCTCAGGTGGGGAATGTCGGCGGTGAGCCGTACTGGAGCTGGTATGGTTTCAGCTCTCGTGTTGAATGGTGCGCCTGCTTTGTGAGCTGGTGTGCCAACGAGTGCGGTTATATCGAGGCTGGCGTCATTCCGAAGTTTGCGGCCTGTGCCTCTCAGGGTGTGCCGTGGTTCCAGGAGCGGGGACTGTGGCAGGACAACAGCTATGAGCCGCGTCCAGGTGACATTATCTTTTTCGATTGGGATGATGGCGGCCAGGATGGTTCTTCCGACCATGTGGGCATTGTGGAGAAGGTGGAGAATGGCCGTGTCTACACCATTGAGGGGAACTCTGGCGATAGCTGCCGCCAGAACAGTTACCCGGTTGGTTATTATGAGATTTATGGGTATGGAACCCCGGCATATTAACTGGCCAAAAAGAAAAGACCCAGCCGCAAAACGGCTGGGTACATACTATTCTTTCGGCTGGCTTTCCAGTGCAGCCTTTATTGTAGCTTTGATGATTTGCATAGATCGTTCATCGCAGTTGTGCAACATACGGACAATCGTTTCCATTTCAGAATCCTCGACCTGTTTCTCAGGGAAAAATATCTGATCCGGGATAATTGCCAATTCACGGATTAGTTTATACAGGATTTCGTAACTGGGCTTTTTCCCTTCATTTTCAATTCGATATATAAATCTTTCTGAAATGCCCACCCGGTTGGCCAGTTCCTCAACCGTCATATCTGCTTTTGTGCGGGCATTCTTTATGATCTCTCCAAGCATTTCATATTGATTCTGCACTTTTAGTTCACCCCTCTTTTAATTTTAATAGATCATGTCAGTTTGATAATGGCATGACAGTTCAAATTTTAGAGGACTGATTGTGCATCCTTTATAAAAAAGCAGTCGTGGTATGAGGCCACGGCTGCTTTTTTCATTTTATACAGCAAAACAAATAACAATCATAGAAAACAGGCGTTTTTCGATATGCAAATAAGAGTCTTGCTGAACAATCCTGTGAAAAATCACGGGTGATAGTCCCTCGGAGAGCACTGATAATATTCTCGAAATGCTTTGTAAAAATTACTGCTATTGCTATATCCAAGCATAAAGGCGATCTCCTCAATGGAAAGATTGGTGCCTTTTAGCAAAACAACAGCGCGCTCCATCCGCTGTTCCAGCAAGATTTCCGAAAAAGATTTTCCGATTTCTCGATGCAGCAGAGTGGAGATATAGTTTGGGTGGTACGAAAAATGCTTCGATATATCTTTTAGGGTTACAACATCAGAGTGCTCACTCATATAACGGACAATCTTATCTGACAGCTTTTCATCTTTTGGAACCGGGATAGACATTTTATACTGCCTAGCTACCATCATCAGCAGCGTCAGTACCATAGGCTGCAAAATAGCCTGAGTGTCTTCCTGGGGATCAGCGTATTCAATGACCATCATTTCCAGAAGGGTGCGAATACAGCAGGAGTCATCTAAACGAAGGTGAATAAACTCCTCGGAATACTCATTGGTCTGCGGACTGAGGAAGAAGTGAAACAGTTTTGTATCTGCGGACAATACAGGAAGAAACACACGAAAAAAGGCTTCTTTTTGAATCAAAATACCAATGATAATAATGTCGCTTTCACTATGTGCCGAGAGTGCATATCCAGCAAACGGCTGGCCAATATAACATTCATTCTCATGGATCGTGATGTGGTTGTCGTATTTATAGCTCAGTGCACCATAATCGCCTGAATAAGCAAAATTAAGGAAGAAAAAGTCTTGGCGGTGAAACATCTCCTGAATATCAGGGCCTTTATGGACACAAATTATGATATTTTCTTCTGGAGAGCCTGGCCAGGCGTAGGACTTTTCTAATGGACTTCCGGCAGGAACATCAAGATAGCTCCAGTTTCGTTTGGCAAATTGCTCTCCCAGTTTTTCAATTGCTGCATCTAAAACTGAATGATTCATGATATGGACTCCTTGTTCAGCGTCCACCCAAAATCATTATGATAAATCATTTGCTTCGTCATGCCGCCGTCGATACATATATTTTCTCCAGTGATAAAACTTGCCTTAGAAGAGCAGAGAAACAGTACCATATTGGCGATGTCCAAAGGATTGCCCACACGACCAGCAGGATGCTGGATTGCGTCTGCACCGGCGTACTCTGTGTAGGTGGTATCAATCCATCCGGGAGATATGGAGTTGACACGGACTTTACCTCCCAGACTGACAGCCAGTGCATGAGTAAGTGCCGCAATGCCGCCTTTCGCAGCAGTATAACTTTCTGTCTGCGGCTGGCTCATACGGTCACGGGAAGAAGAAATATTCACAATCGCCGCATCTGGAGAAAAATACGGGAGAAAAAGTTTGGTAAGGTAAAACGGTGCTGTCACACCTACCCGCAGGGCGTAGTTGAATTCCTCATAGGAGCACTCTGAAATGCCCTTCATCAACGGCAGAGCATTATTGATCAAATAGTCCACTTTGCCATATTCTTTCCCTACTTTCTCTGCAAAAAGATTTAGCGTTTCTTCTTCTGCCAGATCACCAGTGAAGTAATCATTTGGTTGTTTGTCAATGATACAGACAGATGCGTTATTTTTCTTGAATTCTTCAGCAATACATTTGCCAATGCCTTTTGCACCGCCTGTGATTACTGCTACTTTACCTCGAAACATTTTATCAGCCTCCTTTTCTTTAAATAGTGTATCACAAAATATTAGAAAAAGCCATATGTATCATTAAGTTTCGGCGCTGACATAGGTAGTTTTTCGCTTTACACTATATAGAGAAAGTTTAGAAGAATCTGGAGGGTATCATGTCAGCAAAAATTCAAAACCGCAGCAATGCTGTCTTTTACCGAAAACTTTTTTCCCTTGTATTACCGATTGCTTTTCAGCAGTTTATGTTAGCGGCGGTCAGCGCATCTGATGCCTTGATGTTGGGAGTTATCAGCCAAGATGCGCTTTCCGCAGTTTCGTTGGCAGGGCAGATTACGTTTGTATTTAACCTGTTTATGGGCGGTTTAACGATGGGGACAAGTATTCTGGCCGCACAGTATTATGGGAAAGGTGATAAAGAGTCGATTGAAAAAATTTTCGGCTATGTGACGAGAATATCGTTTCTGATTTCCATTGTCTTTTTTTGTGCCTCGCTTTTTGCGCCTTCCATGCTTATGCGGATATTTACCAGCGAAACGCAGCTTATTTCGGGTGGCATCAATTATCTTCGCATTGTGTCTGCATCTTATCTGTTCACAGGTATCTCGCAGATTTATCTGTGTATCCTGAAAAACACAGATTACGCCATGAAAAGCATGGTCATCGGCTCCAGCGCAGTGGTAATCAATTTATTTTTAAACGCAACTTTGATCTATGGACTGTGGTTTTTTCCTGAATTGGGACTTGGGGGCGCTGCACTGGCTACTTCCATTTCCAAACTGATTGAAATGGCATGGGTTTATGCGGAATCCTTGCGGAAAAACCGTATTCGGCTCCATATCAAATACTGCATTACAGTGGAACAATGGTTGGTACGGGATTACTGGAAATATACCCTCCCCATGCTGGGAGATTATCTGGTATGGGGCGTGGGATTCTCCATGTACTCCGTCGTTATGGGACACCTTGGCAGCGATGCAGTTGCTGCAAATTCTATCGCCAATATTGCCAAAAATCTGATTGTGAGTTTCTGTACGGGTCTTGGAAACGGCGGCGGAATCATTGTTGGAAACGCGCTTGGAACTGGGAATTTGGAGCAGGCGAAACGATATGGTGGTCTGTTATGGAAATTATCCATTGCCAGCGGAATGGTATCTGGACTCCTTCTGATCGCGTTGTCGCCGCTAATTTTGAATGTTACGGTTCTCACCTCACAGGCTTCCGAGTATCTGCAATGGATGCTGATTCTCTGTGCCTGCTACATGGTGGCGAAGGCGATCAACACAACGACAATCGCAGGCATCTTCCCATCTGGGGGTGACTCCAAATTCGGATTGATATGCGATACGATTACCATGTGGCTGTTTGCGGTTCCCGCTGGTTTCCTTGCGGCATTTGTTTTCCATCTTCCGGTGGTCATCGTATTTCTGATCGTCAACCTGGACGAGGTAGTAAAGGTTCCTGCGGCGATCATCCATTACAAAAAGTATGGCTGGCTGCAAAATATAACACGTGAATAGACAATTTATAGATCCCCGTTAATCTATTAGGAGAAAATGCAATATGAAAGAAAAAATCAAGGCTGTTTTTTTTGACCTGGATGGTACTTTAGTAGATAAAAAAACAGAAACAATTCCTCAAAGCACTCAGGACGCTCTGAAAATGTTACAGTGCAATGGAATCAAAGTATTTATTGCCAGCGGACGTCCTCCTATTTGGGCTGCTTATGTGCGCGAGCAGTTTGAGTTTGTTTTCGATGGCAAGGTTCTTTTTAACGGACAGTATTGTGTTGATGCGTCGGATGTTCCTTTTTACCGTCATCCTTTGACAAATACGCAGTGTTGTGCGATTTTGGACTGGATGCAAGATCACCCTTCGATATCTTGTAATTTCATGGAATCGGATTATGTTTACTCCAACTTTTCATCTGCTGGAAATCAGGCAGTGGAAGATCCTGCCCGTTGCTTGAATTATGATACTTACCAAATAAGTCCCCAGATAGGGCCTGAACTGGACGAAGAGATTCTCAGGCGAGTGCCTGGAATAAAATCTGCCCGTTGGAATGATAGCTCTACTGATTTGATTCCCGGTGACGGAGGAAAATCAGTTGGCATGGAGAAGATGCTAGAACATTTTGGACTGCACAGAAACCAGTGCATGGCTTTTGGGGATGGTGCCAATGACATTGAAATGCTCCAATATGCAGCGATCGGTGTGGCAATGGGAAATGGTACTGACGAGGTAAAGCAAGCTGCGGACTATGTTACCGACCCTGTTGATGGAGACGGTATCCACAATGCGTTACGACATTTTGGACTTATTTCATAAGGCGATAAAAGACGATACATGAATACCATATGAGGAGGACTTTCATGACTAAAAATATGACTGTGGGAGACCCACTAAAACTGATCCTTGCTTTTGCAATCCCTCTGTTTATTGGAAATATATTTCAGCAGATATATACTATGGCAGATACTATGATTGCTGGTTACTTCCTGGGGGATTCTGCTATTGCTGCCATTGGATCTACCAGTTCAATCTATTCTCTGGTAATGAACTTCGCGTGGGGATTAAATGGAGGCTATACGATTTTAGTTGCCCGTGAATTTGGCAGCAAGAATCACCAAAAATTTCGCAAAGTGGTAGCTGCTATGTTTTTGCTGAACCTTGCGGGAGGAATTTTGCTGACAGGTTTCGCATTGATCAGCCTTCGCAAGTTAATGTTTTTTCTTAATACACCTGCTGAAATTTTCCAGCAGGCACATCTCTATATTACCATTATCTGCGGTGGCATGAGTACCACTCTGCTTTATAATATGTTGGCTGGATTCCTTCGGGCAATGGGAAATAGCCGAACTCCCTTATACTTTCTGTTGATTTCTTCCGTATTGAATTTGACGTTAGATGCTTTGTTCGTAATCGTATTTCATTGGGGCGTGGGCGGAACTGCATTGGCAACTGTCATAGCACAGTTGCTTTCGGGTATTCTTTGCGGTAGATATATATGGAAATTCTATCGGGAATATCTACCACACACGGGAGATTTTCAGTTTGATAAATCTCTGTATGCTGAGATGCTTTTCTCTGGTTTGGCTATGGCAATGATGCAGTGCATTTTTGCAATTGGCTCAGTGATTTTACAGAGAGCGATCAATGGGTTGGGAGATATTATTATCACAGCACACACTGCTTCCAGACGTTTTGTAGATATTTTTATGATGCCACTTTCTACCATATCCACAGCTGCTTCTACATTCATCAGCCAGAACTGGGGGGCGGGAAAGATAGAGCGCATCAAGGTCGGTCTGAAAAAATCCATAATTCTGGGATTAATCTGGTCAGCTATTTCTATGGTGTTGGTATGGCAGTTTGGCCGATTGATGATTATCGGAATTTCCGGCACGTCAGATGAACAAGTAATTACAAATGCGGTTATGAATCTAAAGATTAACTTTATGTTTTATCCGCCATTAGGTATTCTGCTTTGCCTTCGGGTGGCAATGCAGGCAATGGGGCAAAAGATCGCTCCACTATTTTCCAGCAGCATGGAACTGCTGATCAAAGTGGTAGCTGCCATTTGGATTATCCCGATTGCCGGATACCGGAGTGCTAGTTATACTGAACCAGTGACATGGCTTGTATGCGGGAGTTTACTTGTGGCTGTTTATGCGATATCTTATCATAAAAACTTTCAGAATAGGTTGGCACAGATTAAGGCGCAATACAATACAAAGAACATAGTTGATTTGGGACAGTGATCGTCACTGCTGCTATTATTGACCGAGATAAGAGTGAAGATAGTCTGGCATACACTTCGCTTTCAGGTGCTGCTGACGGTAAGATTCATTACAATAGGTTAATATGAACATTTGCCACATATTACATTAAGATTTAGCGTCGAACTTGATGGTAGAAGATGATAGACTAAAGTTACACACTAAAATAGCAGTCAAATATTAAACATTTCAGGAGGTATGAAGTATGAAAAACTTTATTTTTAACATGCCGACCCGCGTTTTGTTTGGTGCCGGTCAGCTTGACCATCTGCACGAAGAAACGCTGCCTGGGAAAAAGGCGTTGATCGTCACTTCTAATGGTCAGTCTACGAAAAAATACGGCTATCTTGCCCGTGTTCAAAAGGAGCTGGAGCTGGCCGGCGTGGACTATGCCCTGTTTGATGAGATCCGCCCCAACCCCACCCGTGAGAATGTCATGGACGGCGCAAAGGCAGTCAAGGACAACGGCTGTGATTTTGTGCTGGCGCTGGGCGGCGGCTCCGTGATGGATTGCGGCAAGTGCATTGCACTGATGGCTGCGAATCCTGGCGACATTTGGGATTACAGTCTGAGCAAAGAGGGCGGAAAGAAAAATGCTGAATTTGACGCCATCCCCATTGTAGCTATCACCACATCCGCAGGGACTGGAAGTGAAGTAGATATTGCGGCGGTGATCTCCAATGACGCCACCAAGGAAAAAACCGGCATCTTCTTCCTGTCCATGTTCCCGACCCTTTCGGTGGTGGATGCCAGCCTCATGACCAGTGTACCGCCTAAGTTTACCGCTTACCAGGGAATGGATGCGTTTTTCCACGCCTCGGAGAGTGTTATCAATAAAAATGAGCATCCCATGGGAGAGATGTTTGCACTCAAGGCAATCGAACTGATTGCCAAGTATCTCCCTATTGCCTACAAAGATGGCAACAATCTGGAGGCTCGTGAAAACATGGCCCTGGCAAATACGCTCGCTGGTTACTATATGCTCTGTACCTCTGCCCACACCATGGAGCACGTCATGGGCAGCTATCACGAGGATCTTGTTCACGGCGCTGGCCTCATTATGATTGCCCATGCGTATTATGACTTTTTTGCCCAGCGGCAGGCTGCTGAGGAGCCGATGCTGAAAATGGCAAAGGCTATGGGCGTGGATCATCCTACCTCTGGCAAGGATTTTATTCATGCTTTGGATAGGCTGCTGGATTCTATCGGCTGCGCAGAGCTGAAGATGAGCGAGGCTGGTATTACTGAGGATGAACTGAAGCTCTATCCCCAGCGCATCCATGAGGTTCTGGGCGGCGATATTACCGCTGATCCGCTTCCTCTTTCGGATGAGGACTATCTGGAAATCTATCAGAAGTCTTATCGGTAAAAATGGAGAGGTGGACAGTGGAAGAAAAATTAAAAGTAGCAGGTCAAGCCTATGGCAATGGCTATACCTGTTCTCAAGCGGTGTTCTGTGCCTTTGCAGATGAGTTGGGGCTGGATGAAAAAACAGCATACCGCATCATGGAGGGATTCGGCGGCGGCTTTGGCGCTATGCAGGAGGTTTGCGGCGCGTTTTCTGCGGCGGTCGCCGTGATCAGCTTCTATATGAGCAGTGGCAGCATGGACGGGAAAAGCAAAGCGGACACATATAGAGCTGTCCGCCGCGCTGCTGAAATCTTCAAGCAGGAATACGGAGCTATCCGCTGCAAGGAGATCCTGCATGGAAACGCCCCTAAAGCATTTCAGTGCGGGATGAAGGTCAAGGACGCTGTACTGGTGGTTCACAAGGTGCTGGCGGAGGAAGATGCAAAAAAGAGAACGAATGGAGAGGTGGCAGTCGGATGAAAAAAGCGGTCTTGCTTTTTGCGGCTTGCACTGTGATGCTGGTGCTTTCTGCCTGTTCCAATGAGCCGAAACAGGCAGAACAGTCCCAAACATCACAGATGTCACAGTCTGAGTCAAATGAAAGTGAGCAGATACAGGAGAGTACTTCAATTATGGATACAGGAACAGAATGCAATGCAATTGGCGCAATGTCCCCAGAAGATGCACTGGAATATATGCAGACAACCTCTGACTTGGTGATTGTGGATGTCGCTGCCACCAGATGGTATGAGGAAAATCACTTTGAAGGGGCAATCAATATTCCCATCGAGGAATTGGAAAGCGAAGCAGAGGACGCTCTCTATATGGAGATACCCGCAGGGCGTCCGGTATTGCTTCATTGCCGTCTTGGTATGATCGTTCCCGGCGCATACGAGAGAATCTTGGAACTTCGCAGCGATATTCCTGAGATTTCCTATATTGACGGTGCACCATTGTTTGATGAATACAACGCATGGCTGGCGGAACAGGGGTGAGATAGGAGGTGCGGCGTATGCTCCAAATGGTGACATCAGAACAGAAACTCGCAGAATTGGTGCAGGCGTGTGGTTTTGTGCCGCTGCTCAAAAACCAAATTCATGGCTTTTCCGTGGAGGAACATACGCCGCCAAATCTTTGGTTCGTAGATGGCGTGGACGGGCCGTGGGAATGGAAAGGCCCCGTAATCCGCGCTACTGGTTGTGCCTATGGAAAGTTTTTTTGCGGAAAAGCCGGTTTTATCAGTAACGAGTGGTTTCCCGATTTCGCAAACTACCGGAGAGACGGCTATGACTTTGACGCCCGCTATGATGACGGTCTGGCAAGGCACCAGGATAAAATAGTCTATGATGTCCTTGCGAACCATCCCTCCCTGCTCTCAAAGGAATGGCGAAAAATGTGCGGCATCAAAAAGCGCGGGGAATTTGACAGTATTGTGAGCAGGCTGCAAATGTTGGGATATGTGACCACTGAGAATTTTGAGTATGCACGGGATCGATTTGGAAACCCGTATGGTTGGGGCATTGCCCGCTACACAACGCCAGAGGCACTGTGGGGCGAGGAATTTACGAGACGGGTTTATCAACGCACTCCGGCAGAATCGCGGGAGCGGATCGCCGGACGTCTGGCAGAACTTCTGCCCACAGTGGAGAGAGAAAAGATCAGTAAATTTATGGGCTGACCTCCTCTTGGATTTGCGAACATATCGAGAAGTGCATATTTAGGGATGACTTGAATGATAAAGCAGGAAATCTGATAGCAAAGTAACCGCTCTGTGCTTGGGGCGGGGAAAGGAACTTTTTATATGACAGAACTTGAAAAACTGGACGCTGGTTTGGAATATGATTTTTGGGATGAGGGCGTTAATGCCCGAAAGCTCCACGCCATTGAAGGCTGTGCAAAACTCAACGCTATCCCAGTGACAGATGATACCGCGCGGGAGGCTGCCATTCAGGAGCTGTTTGGCGCAGTAGGCCGCTATCCCACCGTCTTGCCGGTATTTAACTGTGACAACGGTAGGAATATCCGTGTGGGCCATGAATTTCTGACAAACTACAATGTAACGATTCTGGATATTGCACCAGTAACGATTGGGGATCATGTGATGATCGGCCCTAACACTCTGATTACAACCGTTAACCATCCACTGTCCCCCAAGGGACGGCGGGCGCATCTGGGGCAAGCCAAGCCAGTGAAAATTGGAAATGATGTATGGATTGGCGGGAACTGTACGATCTTGCCGGGCGTAACCATTGGGAATAATGTGGTGATTGCGGCGGGCGCAGTGGTCACTAAGGATATACCGGACAACTGTGTGGTAGGTGGTGTACCAGCCAAGATCATCCGGGAAATTGAAGATGATACGGAGGAAATGGCATGAAAACATTACAAGATAGCTTTATTTTGAAAAATGGCGTTAAAATTCCTTGTGTGGGATTTGGCACCTGGCAAACACCAGACGGCGAGACCGCAGTGATGGCGGTCAGCGAAGCGATCAAGACCGGATACAGACATATTGATACCGCAGCTTGCTACGGCAATGAAGTCGGCGTCGGTCAGGGCATCAAAGCGTCCGGAATTGAACGGGAAAAGTTGTTTGTTACGAGTAAGGTTTGGAACACAGAGCGTGGTTATGAGAAAACCATTGCCGCATTTGAAAAGACTCTCTCTGATCTTGGTCTTGACTATCTGGACTTGTACCTGATTCACTGGCCTGCTTCGTCCTCCCAGTATGATAATTGGGAGGAAATCAATGTGGAAACCTGGAGAGCAATGACGGAATTGTATAAAGCCGGTCGAATCAAAGCCATCGGTGTCTCCAACTTTCTGCCCCATCATTTGGAGGCATTGATGAAAACAGAAGTGCCGCCAATGGTAAATCAAATCGAGTTCCATCCCGGACAGATGCAAACGGAAACAATTCAATATTGCAGGGAAAACGACATCTTGGTAGAAGCGTGGAGTCCGCTTGGCACTGGTCGGATGTTGAACAATGAAACTCTGAAATCCATTGTGGATAAATACGAAAAATCTGTGGCGCAGCTCTGTATCCGCTGGTGTTTACAAAATAATATCCTGCCTCTTCCTAAGTCTGTTACCCCCGCACGAATCAAGGAGAATACTGCGGTATTTGACTTTGCAATAACCGAAAAAGATATGGATACCATCAACGCCATGGCGTATTGCGGAGGTTCTGGTCTGCATCCTGATCAAGTGGATTTTTGATAATAATGGATTTTTTAGAGAAATGAGGTGAGCGGATATAAAAAAGATAGAGATTATTGCCCGAATCACTGAGGAAGGCGGAGCAACAACGGAACAGCCGCTGATGGCATGGCAAGATCGAAACCATCCTTGGAATGACTATCCGCTCACTTCGCCTACGCTTTCCTATCCGGGACTTGAAATTCGGCTTCATCAGCGACGGGTGCTGCGCGATGGAAAAGATGTAAGGCTTTCAAGATATGAGTATGGTGTTTTGGTCTTTCTGGCGCAGCGTCCCGGCTGGCTATGCAGCAAAGAACAGATATTTGAGAGTGTGTGGCATGAGGACAGTGAGAGTTATCTGTCCGCCGTTACCAATACCATCAGCAGAATCCGTCAGAAGGTCGAGCAGGACAAGGAACATCCGACTTACATACAAACAGTATCCAATGTGGGATATGTTTTCGCAGCAAAACCCTTATAGAAAAGCAGTCGTGGCATCTGCCATGACTGCTTTTTTGTCGAATTACGTCGGGAATTTCGTTTGCAATTAAAGTGCTTTTACAGAGAAATGCGAGCCCCTTCTGGTAATATGAATGGGAAATGCTGATAAGCCCGTTAAAAAAAACGGTATCTTGACGGGCGATAAAACCATGCCCAGACATTATTTCCCTTCAAGCTCCGTTTGAGCAAGGAGGGATATTTTTATGTGCTGGAATACCAACATTGCGCTGCTGATTCGGAGCAGCGAGTTTGATTTAGTGAGGTAGGCCGAACACTCTTTAAGGGTACACGGTTAAAAAAGTTTTGCGCTCCCATTACAACCGTCCGCCCCTTTCTATGAACTGTCATGCCATAATTTATACGAACTAAAAAGAAACGCACTTGCTGTGTGGGGAATAGCCCCGCCATGCAGGTGCGTTTTTGTTTTTATCCGCGATATATGCCCACGGTGCCGTAGCCCCCCCGATCAGTCTGAATTTCTCAAAATTCAGACTGATCGGAGGTAAACAGCGTGGACGCTGATAAAAAGAAAATATGGGTTCGCGGCCAATATGTTGAGGTCACGAATGAAGTATATACCGCCTATATGCAGGGCGATAGAAAAATGCGTTACTTTGAGAACGATCTGAAAACCGAACGGTTTGTTCTTGGAGAGAAGGGGCAGGTGGTACAGGTCATTCCCAGCCGGGAGGATTCTTTAGACCGGCTGATGGATGAAAATGCCCAGCAGTTCGCCCATGAGGAGAGTGTCGAAAACACGGTGCTTCATAAGCTGGAGGTGGACAAGTTACATACTGCCCTGACAATGCTGGCCCCAGAGGAGCAGGCTTTGATCCAGGCATTGTTCTTTGAGGAAAAGACAGAGCGGCAGTATGCGGAAGAATTGGGTGTGTATCGCAATGCCATCCATGTTCGGAAAACCAGGATTCTCAAAAAACTGAAAAAACTTTTGGAATAACGTTGTGCAAACCTCTCACCCAACGGCAAAAAGGGTGAGAGGTTCTTTTATCCCCTCACGGCACCTTGAAAACCGCATACACATTCATCAGATACGTTCCTGCTTCTTTGGCGAAAGTCAAAGCCCAGGCAGCGGCTGCGCGATGATCTGCCATGCAAAACAGCAAGACACCACCAAACGAATGATATGACGGTCTTTGGCTTGATTTGCATGACAGGAAGCGAGAAACAGTTGGCTGCCAGTACCGGGTGGCTCCCGGTATCGGCCATGACCGGAAGCAGGGATAATGATACTCCCGTCCAGCCTAACGTCCGAGCGTTGAAGCGGTTTTTTGCCGTGATCCGTCGCAGGCAATGGGGGCGGTTGCGTGAGAACCACGCAAGGGGTGAGATTCCCCGTGGAGCTGGTGAGCTGCCAGCCGTTTGATGACTTCCCAAGACAATCCGGGGTGTCGAGGACAAATGGGATTGTGTAGAAAATATGGCCATGCAGCAGGACAGTCAGTGAAATAAGAGGAACTCCATGTGTTTTCCCGGCCTTTCTCTTGTCCTGTTGTATGGCCTCTACATAGGCAGAAAAGCGCCTGTCTTTTGAAAGGAGGTCTACAATATGAACAGGACATACTTGCGCGGCGATATGTACTATGCCGATTTGGGCCGGGGAATCGGTTCCGAGCAGGAAGGTTATCGCCCGGTTCTGATTATCCAGAACAACACTGGCAACAAATATAGCTCTACTGTTGTTGTGGCAGCAATCTCCAGTAAGGTAGATGCCAAAGCCAAGCTACCCACTCATTATCTGCTCAAAGCGGAAAACGGTCTGGAACTCCCATCCCTTGTTTTACTGGAACAGCTTCGCACCATTGACAAACGGCGTTTGCAATCCTACATCGGCAGGCTGGACGAATATCACATCCGGCGAATCAACCGCGCCCTTGCAGTCAGTGTGGGGCTGATCGAGGAAATTCCCAAAAACTTAATCATGTGCCTCTGCCCTGCCTGCGCCCATAATTTTTATGGCACAGGCTCTTATTATTTGCGGAGGGTCAATCCGCACCAAGCACAAAGAGATGTCTGCACCTACTGCGGACAGAATGTGGGGTATGACTATGAGGTTGTAAAGAAAGCAGATCGGAGGTGAACATTGAATATGGAAAAACTGATTACCCGTAAAGAGGCGGCGAAACTGTTAGGGATCAGCCTGACTACTTTGGATGAAGCCAGAAACAGCGGATTGATTTCCTATATTCAATATGTACCCAATGGCTGCGTCTACTTTACATCTGCCGGACTCCAGGAATATGTCGCTAAATGTACCCATCGGGCAAAGCCGGTGGAGCGAAAAGATACCTACCGCAATGTGCGAGTGGGAAAAACGCACCTTTGAGGAAATAGAGCCGTTCTGATAAAACAAAGATACAGCGCTGGTACTATTTTTTCGGAGGTGAAGATCATGGCAGTAAAAAGAAAGCGAATCCCTCGATACAGCAGGGTTCAGGTAAACGGCTATGAATATTACAAAACGGAGATTGAGGACACGGAGGGAAAGCGTGTTATTCTATACGGAAAGACCCGCGAGGAACTATACGAAAAAGAACTTACGGCATTGGAGCAGGTTGACAGCGCCACCTTCCGGCGCACATCCCCCACAGTGGCGGAATACTGCGAAAAGTGGCTGCTGATGCAGTCCGTCCATGTGCGCACCACTACCTTGACGGATTACACGTCCAAAGTGCGGCGTCACATTATCAAGGAACTGGGCGAGAAGCGAATGGCCGAGGTGACACTGGACGATATTCAAGTGGCCCTCGTCCCGGTTTCCAAAAAATCAGCTTCGGTCTACAAGTCGGTGGTTATTCTCTATAAGTCTATCTTTCGGGCAGCAAAAGAAAGCCATGTGATTGATAGAAACCCGACCATCTATCTCAAAGCAAAGGGCGGCGGTGTTCCGCAGGAGGAGCGTCAGGCGCTGACCGATGAACAGGCCCAGCGGCTTCTGGATGCTGTTCGGGGATTGCCGCCCTATGTGTTCGTCATGATTGGTCTGTATGCCGGATTGCGGAGGGAAGAAATCCTGGCGCTGCAATGGGACTCTGTATATCTGGACTCCAATGCCCCCTATTTGACAGTGCGAAGGGCGTGGCACACAGAACACAACAGGCCGGTCATCCTTACAGAGTTAAAAACAAAGGCTGCGGAGAGGAATATTCCGCTCCCAGATTGTCTGGCAGAGTGTTTGAGAGAGGCGAAGAAACAATCGACCTCAGACTATGTGGTTGCCAATCAGGACGGCGATCCGCTGTCCTACACACAGTTCAAACGCCTGTGGCAGTATATTGTGACCAGAACAGCAAAGCCGCGAAAGGCTCGCAAACTGGTGGACGGAAAATATGTGAATTATATGCTTTATCCCAAGCTGGGGGAAAAGGCCCGGAACAATGGTCATGTGGTTTATAGTCTGGATTTTGATGTCACCCCGCATCAGCTGCGGCACACCTACATCACCAATCTGATCCATTCCTCGGTTGATCCCAAGACGGTTCAATATCTGGCCGGACATGAGAGCAGCAAAATCACGATGGACATTTATGCGAAGGTCAAATACAACCGTCCCGACGAATTGGCAGGAGTTTTGAACGGCGCATTTGCCGTATGGGATAACGAATATGGGATCGCACAGTAAAATAAGAAGCAGCGGCAAGGGCGAGGAGTTTTCCTCGCCCTTTGCGTTTCCTCTGATCGCACCTTTGAGGGTACTGCTGATTTCTGATAAAAGTAGAGATGGGGGGCGACCTACATATTATATTAGAAAGGAAATGATGATATGGCAAAGAAAAAAGAGTGTATTCCGAAGTACGGAACTGTTGTACGGCGAGGGATTCAATATTACCGGACACGAATCACAGATGCCGATGGGAAAAGAGTGGACTTATATGCTGAAACCTGTGAGGAGTTATACCAAAAGGAACAGGAAGCGCGTCGGCAAGTGGAAGAAGCCATATTCCGCAAAGAACACCCTACGGTTGCGGAATACTGCGAAAAGTGGCTGCTGATGCAGTCGGCAAAGATTTCAGCGGCCACCTTAAGAGGCTACACGATGAGTATGAACAAGTACATAGTCGAGCCGTTGGGTGCTATGTATCTGTCAGATGTGACAGCAGATGATATTCGGCTGGCGCTGATCCCGCTTACCACAAAGTCAGCGGGGCTTTACAGCACCGTGAATATGCTCATCAAGTGCGTATTCTATTCAGCAGAGCGCAGCCAACTACTCGACTATAATCCCTGTGTGGGGATCTCAGCGAAAGGAGGAAAGCAGGGAAAGAAAAAGGAAGCCTTGACGGATGAGCAAACAAAGTTGCTCCTGGATACCATTAAAGGGCTTCCACCATATACATTTATTATGATCGCTCTATACTCCGGTCTGCGGCGGGAGGAAATCCTGGGACTTCAATGGGACTGCGTATTTCTGGACGTTCCCACACCGTATATCTCTGTGCGAAGGGCGTGGCGTTCGGAACATAACCGCCCCGTGGTTTCCACGACCTTGAAAACCAAAGCCGCCCTCAGGGATGTTCCTATTCCCGGATGCCTGGTTGATTGTCTGCGAAAGGTCAAAGAAACCACCATATCTGAGTATGTGATTGCGGATCGGGCTGGCCAACCGCTTTCCTACTCCCAGTTTCAGCGGGTTTGGAAGTATGTAACCGTTCGCTCGACAAAACCTCACAGCTACTATAAGTATGTCAATGGCCAGTGCATCAAAACCACTGTGACCCCTACCCCGGGCAGCCACCAGAAGAACAATCCGGGGTTGGTATATGCCATTGACTTTGATGTGACCCCACATCAGCTGCGGCACACTTACATCACTAACCTGCTGTACGCAGGCGTTGATCCAAAGACAGTCCAATACCTTGCAGGGCATGAAAACAGCAAGACAACGATGGACATTTATGCACAGGTGAAGTATAATAAACCTGAAGAACTGGTAGGCGTAGTCAATGCCGCCTTTCGACAATAAAACAGCATATTTTGTGTCCCCATTTTATGATTAAAAAGTGGGGCAACATTTTGGGCGAGGGCCTGAAAAGCCCGGAATACCAAGGAAAATCGGGTGAAAGAAAGGTTTAATACGGTCTCAAAGCGGCTCGTCGTGCACCCCAGTTCTCTAAGAGATAATCTTTGGACAACTTTATATGTTTATCAGCATCTATGTATGCTATATAACCTCCCAGGATATTTATTCTGGGAGGTTTTTGTAATTTCAGCATATTAATAGTTTTCTTTTCAGAGTTTTATATTGCATTCAAAGCCCGAGTATATTTGATAAAAAAGGAGATGCCCTATAGACAGGGCACCTCCTTTTTAAAAACTGTTAGGCAGCGCTATCATTTTTTAAGAGTTCTGCCTGCTCTTCCGGTGTTAGATAGATAATTCCTTTTTTCAGCAGACTTATGACAATTACCATAATCGGTGGAATGTAAAGCAGGAACGCAAAGGGGGCATATTTCAGTACAGGTATTCCCAGCATCCCCAGCATGGTAATCCCACAGGTGTTCCAAGGAATTAAGGGTGATGTTATGGCACAGCTTTCTGCAAGACATCTGGATAGATTAAGAGGGGAAAGGCCTCTCCTTATAAACTTTTCACGCAGCATGTTTCCTGTCATAACAGCTGATACATAATTATCCACAGCAATAATATTTAGTATAAAACCACACAGTGCTGTTGAAATCATAATTCCGGATGGGGAGTTCACCCTGCCCAGGAGCTTTTCAACCAAAACATGAAGAATGCGTGTTACATCTATTACACCGCCATAAGCGCTGACACAGAGGATAAGAGAGGTGATATACATCATGGAATCCATACCGCCTCTGGTGACCAGGCTGTCCACAATTTCACTTCCCGTATCCCCGCTGTAGCCATAGAGAAGTACGGTTAGAGTATCATGTAGATTTGCACCCTGCACAATCATTGCACACAGTGAACCCACGACTGCCATCAGTAAGATGCCCGGTATTGCCGGAATCTTGAGGGCAATCATTAAAAATACCATCAGTACAGGGAGAATCAGGAGCGGGTGGATTACAAAAGAGTCATGAAGCGTCTCCGTTATCTCTGCAATGGAGGACATTCCTCCGGTACTGCGGGGGGCATAAATCCGGCTGCATATAAAACACATTAGAAGCGCAAGCAAGAAAGAAGGTATCGTATATTTGAATACGTTTTTACAGTGTTCAAATAGATTAACCCGGGCAATGGCACAATGCAGGTTCGGAGTATCAGAGAGTGGCGACAGCTTGTCACCGAAATACCCCGCACCGATGACAATTCCTGCTGTCAGAGGCAAAGGAATCCCCATTCCTTCACTGATACCAATGGCGGCAACCCCAAGTGTTCCGATCATGGTCCAGGAACTTCCCGTGGCTATGGAACACAGCGAACCTACCAGGAAAATAGCTACCAGGAAGACCTGGGGATGAATCATCTGCAGTCCGTAATAAACCAGGGAGGGAACAATACCGCCCTGGATCCAGGAACCGATTACCATGCCCACCATAATGAGGATTAGTACCGCCTGCATGACAGAAGCAATTGACTTTAGTATAGAATTTTCCAGTTCCTGCCAGGTATATCCCATCCGTATTGCTATCAGCGCAGTGAGAGCAGCTACAACAATAAATGGAATATGGACATCAATTCCAAGCACTGCTACACTGTATACAAGAACTCCAATTAGAATAACCATTGCGAGAATAATTTCCCATATATAAGGCTTGCGGGGAGGCGCTTTTGGTTTGTCCCTTTTATCCATATACCATGGCTCCTTTCTCCGGAATTAATCCAGCATGCCGAGATTAAAAGGTGTGCATGGAAGATTGTGATTGCGGGCAACTTCATCATGGACAATTTTTCCATTTAGAGTACATACGGACTGGAACAGGGCCGGATCCTCTGCACAGGCTCTTTTCAGTCCCTTATCTGCAATAGCAAGAATATATGGGCCGGAAGCCATAAGCAGAGCTTTTGTGGCAGTCTTTGGACAGAGCGCCGGCATATTGGCCACATTGTAATGGAGGATACCCTCTTCGTAATAGGTGGGATCAAGCAAAGTTGTATAGTGCATGGTCTCAATAATTCCATTTCCAACAATATCAATGATTACAGCATCTTTTTTCATGCCCCGAACTACTACTCGGCTGATGAGACAGGGCTGATTTGGGATGGCATAGATGGTATTCAGCAGCACATCAGTATTGGAAATTAAGTTATATACAGTACTATCCTCCCAGCAGACAACCTCTGCAGCGGGGAGCATATAGCGCAGCTCAGCAATACGCTTCCAGTAATTTTCTACAATGGTAACCTGGAGGCCAAGACCCAAAGCTATCTCAGCTGCATTTAAGCCGGCATGTCCGCCGCCTAAAATTAATACTTTTGGGGCCGGCAGTCCGGACAGTTTTCTAAACAGAGTTCCGCTTCCGCCGTGATCTACAAGTCCGTATTTAATAGCTTCAAGCATTGCCAGAGAACCAGCAATCTCGCTCATGGGTTTAATAGTAGGACGAGTCCCGTCAGGAAGTTTAATCAGTTCCATTCCAATTCCGATAGTACCTGCGTCCAGCATGGAATGAAGCATATCGAAATCAACATCTTCTGCCAGATGGAACCATGACATGACGATCTGATCCTTTTTTAGTAGTCCATATTCCTGGGGCTTTAACTCTTTTGCTTTTACTACAAATTCAGCCTTGTCGTAGATATCTTCTATACATTCTTTGATTAAGGCGCCGGCGTTTTTGTAATCCTCGTCGGTAAATCCCGCCTTTGTGCCTGCCTGTGTCTGTACCATAACTGTGTGGCCATGTTCCGTCAGTGTTTTACTCCACTGAGGGGTTAACGCAACTCTGGTCTCACCGGCTTTTACTTCCGTTGGGCAACCAATTATCATAATACATACCTCCTATATAATATTTTTAACATACAATGCATTGATTTTGTTAAAGTTATTGTATAATATGAACATTGAGTTGTATATGGTACGTACTGTCCAGAAAAAGAGCAAAAGAGGATACCCCTACTCCTTTTCTGGTTCCGGTCTTCTCCGTATTGTTGCAAAATGATATTACAGGAAGTATAATTATAAGTATTCATGAAGGATAAGGGGATGGTTTTCACATGAACAGAAACGATTTCATTCAATATAATAATATCGTTTATTCTATTTATAGTAAGCAACAGTTTGATGAAATGAAAAATTGCGTGTTAAAGGGGATCCAGGCTTTGATTCCCTGCACCTTTGCAAGCTTTCTTACATGCAAAACTTCAGACGGATATAAAAGCCTCTGCAGTCCTGTCTGCTATCCTGAAACCTATACACCGGTAGAGCGCTTGTATCTGCAGCTGGAGCAAAACGATTTGAGTAAATGGATGTGTGATGAGTCAGAAAGTGATGTATTTCGTATAACAGATTTGCTCTCAGAAGAAGAACGCAGAAATAATATAATATATCAGAAATGCTATCTTCCCTATAATCTTAAATATTCTGTCTATTCCAACCTTGTACATAAGGGTATTCCTCTGGGTGTACTGAGCCTTTACCGGGCAAATGATATGAATGATTTTGGAGAAAATGATATGTTTCTTTTAAAGTCGCTCTCCAAACATATCAATAGTCGTTTCTATCAGGAGCAGGCGAAGACGGATTCTATGGAGGAAAAGTCTAAGCATCGTGCAATTGCTTTTTCTTCCGAGTACGGATTAACAATGAGGGAATTAGAAATCTTCTTAGCGTTATCCTCTGAAGAGAATAATCAGACGCTGGCTAACAGACTCTTTATCAGCGAGTCAACACTAAAAAAACACTTGCAGAGTCTTTACCGCAAAACCAATGTGAATAGAAAGCTGGAGTTGATCCATTTAAAAGATAGCGTAACAAATCAAAAGTGCTTTTAGTCCATTATTGTGATAGAATGAAGGTGCTGTCTGTTCTATGTAAGACTGGTAGGAAATAGCAAGGATAAGGAGGACAAACGATTGAACAATGGGGAACGAAGAGATCTTGGGATGGCTTATATTGCAGATGAATCCGTCATGGAGGAACAGAAGGTTTGCAGAAAAATTCTGCACAGGCTGAATACTGCAGACCCCTCAGATTTTGAAGAAATCGGAAGAATTGTAAAGGAGTTACTGGGCAAATCTGAACATGCATGCATCAATCCCCCGTTTTATTGTGATTATGGCACTCACATTGAGGTTGGGAAAAACTTCTTCGCAAACTATAACTGCACGATTATAGATGTGGCAAAGGTGACCATTGGGGATAATTGTCAGATGGCTCCGAATGTGGCAATTTATACGGCCGGACATCCGGTGCACCCCACAGCAAGGAATACCCTGTATGAATATGGAATTGAAGTTACCATTGGGGATAATGTATGGATTGGTGGCAATACTGTTATTCTCCCCGGGGTACATATAGGAAGCAATACTGTCATTGGTGCAGGAAGTGTTGTTTCTAAGGATATTCCGGACTGGGTGGTTGCCGTGGGAAATCCCTGCAGGGTGGTTCGGAAAATCACGGAGGAAGATAAGAAGTTTTTATATAAAGACAGAGTATTTGATGAAGAAGTCTGGGATGTGATACAAGGGCTGGAGTGAGAGGAAAGCGATCAGCAGGAAACTGATAAAGAAAGAGGCGGGAAAAATGGCAGAGGATTATAAAGAAGTATTGCAAAATACTGACCTATGCCAAGTGAACGGGAAATAAGAAAACTCTATGTGAATGGGTAAACCATTTGCATAGAGTTTTTCTTTTGTTTACTGAAAATTTTACAGCGTCCGTAGGATGAGCAATCGTTACCGGAGGTGGCGATCTTGGGGGCTTGAGGGATAACTTCGTATCTTTTTCTGCAAAAGGTGTAACAGCATAGCAGCTATGCTGTTACACCTTTCTTGCTGCAATAAAAGTTATACTTAATGTCTGACAACATAAAACACTTTTTTGACTATCTTTCCTCTTGACAAAATCTACTTTTCAGGCCATAATATAACAGTGATATATAACAGTGTTATGTTGGGGGGCGCGTAAAATAAATGGAAATTTGACAACCTTAAACCGAATCCATCAGGCAGCAAAAGCAGAGTTTTTAGAAAAGGGCTACAAGGATGCTTCCCTGCGGAATATCGTCAAATCTGTCGGCATGACTACGGGAGCCTTTTATGGCTATTACAAAAGCAAAGAAGAACTATTCGAGGCTTTGGTAGGTGAGCATTATGCGTATCTGCTTAACTGCTTTCAAAAAGCACAGAAGGAATTTGCCGATCTTCCCCACGAGCGACAGCCGGAAGTGATGAGCGATATTTCCGGCGCTTGTATGTTTGATATGCTCCACTATGCCTATGAACATTTAGAGGAATGTAAACTGATTCTCTGTTGTGCGGAAGGTACAAAGTTTTCCGGCCTTGTTGATGTAATGGTGGAAATTGAGGTTGAAGGCACCCACGCCTATCTAAAGGTTTTGAAAGAATTGGGGCGGCCTGCCCCGCAAATTGACTCTACGCTGGAGCATATTCTGATTACCGGCATGTTTCACACCTTTTTTGAACTGATAATCCACGAGATGCCGCTTCAAAACGCAGAAAACTATGTGAAGGAAATGCGAGCCTTTTATACAGCCGGATGGATGAAAATTATGGGGCAGTAGCGTCCTATAATTTTTACCCCTTGGTTAGTGATGACTAACTTACGAGGATATAAGAAGAACGCACTCGTGTTCTCTTTATCATAAATAAAAGATAGGAGGAATCTTCTTTGAAAAAACAATCCAATCTGTCACGCCTGCTACAGATTGCAGGCAACCACAAATATCTGACCTACGCTTCCTGGGTGCTTTCAGCCATTAGCGCCTTTATTGCGTTAGTGCCCTTCTACTATATCTGGAAGGTTATTCGGGAAGTGTTTAAGGCTGCGCCGGACTTTAGCCGTGCGCAAAATCTGACCCATAATGGATGGATGGCGGTACTGTTTGCGGTAATCGCAGTTTTGGTCTACATTGCGGGACTGATGTGTTCTCACAAAGGGGCGTTCCGTATTGCCACCAACCTGCGCCTTAAAACTATGGAGCATATTGTTAAGCTGCCGCTGGGATTTGCAGAGCAGTTCGGCAGCGGAAGGCTGCGCAAGATTGTCAACGAATCCAGCGCTGCCACCGAAACCTATCTAGCCCATCAGCTTCCTGACCGCGCCAACGCTATCGCCACGCCCTGCGGCCTTTTCATCCTGCTGCTGGTGTTCGACTGGCGGCTGGGACTTTTGAGCCTCGTTCCGGTTGTACTGGGATTTTTAATAATGATGGCGATGACCGGACAGCGGATGCAGGATAAAATGAAAGAATATCAAAACGCCCTTGATGATATGTCCAATGAAGCGGTGGAGTATGTACGAGGGATTCCCGTGGTTAAAACCTTCGGGCAGACCATCTTCTCTTTCAAAAAGTTCAAAGATTCCATTGACAGGTATAAAGCGTGGGTGATTGCCTATACCAAGGAGCTTCGTGCGCCCATGATGCTCTACACGGCGGCTATCAATGGAGTCTTTGCCGCGCTGATTGCCGGTGGACTGATTTTTACCCAAGGCGGCGTTACCAAGGAGTTTCTGCTGGATTTGATGTTTTATATTATCATTACGCCCATCATTTCCGTCACCCTCACCCGTATCATGTTCCAGAGCGAAAACGCCATGATTGTGGACGACGCTTTGCAGCGGATTGACAGCGTGCTGAATCTCAGGCCCCTTGCGGAGCCAGAGAAGCCCGAGTGCCCCAAAGATGCTTCGGTACAACTTAGTCATATTCATTTCAGCTATGATGGAAAAAATGAGGTCATCAAGGATATTTCACTTTCGATTCCCACAGGGCAGACAGTGGCCTTTGTGGGGCCTTCCGGCGGGGGCAAGACCACTCTTGCCAATTTAATCTGCCGGTTCTTTGACCCGCAGAGCGGCATTGTAAAAATAGGTAGCGTGGATGTGAAGAAAATTCCGAAAGAGGAACTTATGAATACCGTCTCTTTTGTATTCCAAAACAGCCGCCTTATCAAAGCCTCGATTTTGGAAAATGTGCGCATGGGTAAGCCGGATGCCACCCGGCAAGAAATCATGGCTGCACTCCACAACGCCCAGTGCGACGATAT
This sequence comes from Lactonifactor sp. BIOML-A5, assembly GCF_009677585.1. Taxonomy (GTDB): domain Bacteria; phylum Bacillota; class Clostridia; order Lachnospirales; family Lachnospiraceae; genus Lactonifactor. Next base: position 93,727 of record NZ_WKYV01000013.1, read on the forward strand.
TCTGGAAAAGCTGCCCCAAGGTGCGGACACCGTGATTGGCACAAAGGGTGTTTACCTTTCAGGGGGCGAACAGCAGCGGATTTCCATCGCCCGCGTTATGCTGAAAAATGCGCCTATCGTTATTCTTGACGAGGCGACCGCCTTTGCCGACCCGGATAATGAATCCCGCGTGCAGTCCGCCTTCTCTAAGTTGTCCGAGGGGAAAACGGTGATTATGATTGCCCACCGGCTCTCTACCGTGGCTGGCGTAGACAAAATCTATGTCGTCGAGGACGGACAGATCACAGAGAGCGGCAAGAGCCGGGAATTACTGGAAAAAGGTGGTATTTTTAGCCGCATGTGGCAGGACTATGAAACTTCCGTTCAGTGGAAGGTTGCAAAGGAGGTACAATAAACATGATAAAATGGCTGCAAAAACGATATGCCCTCTCCCAGCAGGGGGCCAAGGATTTGGTGAAAGGCTGTCTGGCCTGTGTGCTGCAAAACCTTTCCTTTATGTTCCCGGTGGGCCTGCTGTATTTTTTAGTGGGCGATTTGATGAATGACGGTGTTCCGAGTGAAAAACTTATCTTTTACATCGTGGGCTGTGTGGTGTGCATTGGCTTGATCTTGCTCACTACTTACATTCAGTATAACGCCACTTACTTTGCCACCTATAGGGAAAGCGGTGTGCGGCGAATTACGCTGGCTGAACGGCTGCGGAAGATCCCGCTGTCCTTCTTCGGAAAAAAGGATTTGGCAGACCTCACCAGCACCATCATGGCCGACTGCACCTTTTTGGAGCAGAGCTTTTCCCACTTCATTCCCGAACTGGCAGGCTCCATCATCTCCACTGTTTTAATTTCCATCAGTCTTTTGGTGTTCGACTGGCGCATGGCATTAGCGGCGCTGTGGGTATTGCCTGTGGCCTTTGCCATTGTAGGCTTCTCCGCAAATGTGCAGGAACGTCTCAATCAGAAAGCCATGGATGTAAAGATGGCCTGTGCGGACGGGATTCAGGAGTGCATTGAAACAGTGCGTGACCTGAAGGCCAACAATGCCGAACAGGAATACCTGAAAGGCTTGGAAAAGAAAATTCGCGCCGTGGAACACCGCTCCATTCTAAATGAGTTCGGGCTGGCTGCCTTTGTGGTGTCCGCGTCATTGGTATTAAAGCTGGGAATTGCCACTGTTGCACTGATAGGATCTGTCCTGCTTATAGGAGGCAGCCTCAATGTGTTGACCTTCTTCCTGTTTCTGCTGGTTGTCTCACGGCTTTATGATCCGCTGCAAGGGGCGCTGCAAAATCTGGCGGCGGTCATCAGCACCCGCACTAACATCGCCCGCATGAATGAAATCCTCGCTCATCCGATTCAGCAGGGAGAGAACAGGCTTTTCAACAAAGGCTATGATATTACATTTGACCATGTAGGATTTGCCTACAACACGGGAGAAACCGTACTAAGGGATGTTTCCTTTACTGCAAAACAGGGCGAAGTCACGGCTTTGGTTGGGCCTTCCGGCGGCGGCAAGACTACGGTGTCGCGGCTGGCGGCAAGGTTTTGGGATGTGAGCCAAGGAAGGATTTCCGTGGGAGGCATGGATATTTCCAAAATTGACCCGGAGGCGCTGCTTTCCCTGTTCTCTATTGTGTTTCAGGATGTTACCCTGTTTGACAATACCATTCTGGAAAATATACGAATTGGGAATAAGGACGCTACTGATGAACAGGTTTTAGCCGCTGCAAAACTTGCCAATGTGGATGAATTTGCCGAAAAGCTGCCGGAAGGCTGGCATACCAACATTGGGGAAAACGGCTGCGAGCTTTCCGGCGGGGAGCGGCAACGAATTTCCATCGCTCGAGCTTTCCTGAAAAACGCGCCGATTATTCTTTTGGATGAAGCAACCGCTTCCCTTGATGTGGAGAATGAAACCTTGATTCAAACGGCCCTCTCCCGCCTGATTGCAGATAAGACCGTACTGGTGATCGCCCACCGGATGCGCACCGTGGCCGGAGCTGACAAGATCGTGGTGCTTTCGGAAGGGACAGTGGCTGAAGAAGGCGCGCCGAAAACATTGCTGGAACAAAACGGCCTCTACGCTCGTATGGTGAAGTTACAGACAAAGAGCCAGAATTGGAAGCTGACATAGAATTAGTATCTTTTCCGGGCTTCTTTACTGCGCCGACTGCGGGGCCAAGCTGTACCTCTGTACCTGCAAGACCTACAAGGACGACATCCAGAACCATTTTGTCTGCTCCAACTACAAGAGCAACACCGGCTCCTGTAAAATCCACTTTATCCGGGTACAGGTGCTTTACCGGATCGTGTTGGAAACCATCCAGCGGACATTGATTTATGTCCGTATATTCAAAGCAACCGGTCTGAGTGGCGAGTGTAGTGTGGATAACACCTAATATATTTCCGGAATCCGAATCGAAGATACCCGGAGAAAATTGTATTTTTTAATCATATACTTCTTGGCATGTTCTAATGTATAACGATAGCAATCTCTAATGCCAGACGCAAAGGCCTTTGCATTGCCTTCCCGCAGGTGCTGAACTGCTTCAATAATTTGTTCGTTGAGATTTTGAAGCACTTGCTTTTTCGTGTCATAATATGCGATATAGTGACCCCATTCCGTAAGGCGGAATGCTTCTGTCAATATAGTTTGGAGAGGCTTCCATTCAATATGTTTTAAAATTGCCTCGAAAATATCAATGATACAAATGGTATCCTGGCGGGCGAATGTATCACATAATTCGTCCAATTCTTTTGAAGTAAACTTGGGGGCCGCCATCAAAGCTGCTGAGTCGATCATTAATGCCAGCAATTGCAGTGCATAAAGGTATTGGAGTGCCTCTTCTGTTCGTCTTGGATTAGAAAGCACCTGATTCACCCTGGAATCGTCCGGTTCGATCACAATAGTGCCCTTAGCGTTTAATGTCTTTACAAAACCTCTCTGCGCTAGTTCTCCTAATGCTTTTCTGATTGTGGATACAGAGACCCCGTACTGGTGCGCTAATTGTTTCTCATAAGGAAGATATGTTCCGCAGGGATATTCGCCATTGCCGATTTTCTGGTTCAAATCGCTGACGATTCTTGTGTAGAAGTAGTCTTTTCCGCGCGTTGGTCTCCATAAAAAGGAAGCAGATGAGGGCGCAGGACATGGAGAGGTTATACCTGCTAAGTGCTCCAAAGTGGCTGCAATGGAATCGGAAAGTGTTTGAAATAAATGTGCTAACTGTCTATGCTTAACAGCAGGGTCGTTTCCTTTCAAAATATCTACAAGAACATCTGCATTGGATAGGGAGGGCCCCAGAAAGGTTTCTAAAAAGTAAGGACATTCCTCTGTAAAAAAACTTAGATTATTATGAAGCTCAAAGGTGGAAAATAGGTTAGCAAGCAAGGGGTTTCCCCCAATTTCCAATATCTCTTTTATAAACTTAGAAGAAGGCCTCCACCCGCCTCTGGAAAGACCAAGGCGTGATGCTTTTAATGCCTGTTTATAATGAGGCATTATCTCCAAGTTTAAATTCTGGGAGGCAAAAACCAGAAGGGGCGGTAATAGTAACCCAAAGGTTTTATATAGCTGTACAATACTCTCCCTTTTTCTCAATATGTCAAACTCCATGTCCCCGGCCCTCGAAGCACTCTTTCCTGAGAGAACGATTGGGGCAAGGCGCGGCTTTATATCAATAAATCCTTCATCTTTCAATACCTCGAGAACACGGTTAATCGTATAGCGGCTTGCATGGTACTGATTACACAGCATCCTTGAGGATGGCAGACGATTACCGGGAGGAATCTGGCCATTTATAATGAGCTGCTTAATTTCATGATAGATAAATGAGAACTTGGTTTCTTGGGGTTCCATAATTTGTCTCCTGTCCATTCTTATTTTATTATACTCTGTATAGGATAAATTGTCAGTAAAAAACCCACAGCTATATGTATACCTATCCAATATGGTTATTGCGAGACCACACAGAATGAATTTATAATAAAACCGTATTATCACAGGAGAGAGATTAAAGAATAATGGATAAGCAAAAAATCTTAATCGTAGACGATTCAGAAATAAATAGAGCTCTTTTGGCTGATATCCTTAAAGATCAATATGAGGTTGTGGAGGCAGATAACGGTGCAGCGGCAGTAGCGCTTCTATCCCAGCACAGAATGGATTTTTCGCTTCTTCTTTTGGATATTATGATGCCGGAGATGGATGGGTTTGAGGTTCTGTCCTATATAAACAGATATCACTGGAACGACACACTTGCTGTTATTATGATTTCTGCGGATGATTCCCCTGCAAATATAAGACGTGCTTACGACTTGGGGGCCTTTGACTATATCAGCCGTCCGTTTGATTCCGCAATTGTTCATCGCCGTATTTCCAACACGATGCTTCTGTATGCCAGACAGCGTCATCTCGAAAATATTATTACAGAACAATTTAGTGAGCAGGAGAGAAATAATAAGCTAATGATTTCAATTCTGTCTCATATTGTGGAGTTCCGCAATGGGGAAAGCGGTTTGCATGTAGTACATGTTAACACCATCACAGAGCTTCTGCTGAAGCATCTGGTTCAGCGGACAGACAGATATCCCTTGTCGAAAGCGGATATTACGTTGATTAGCACCGCTTCATCCCTGCATGATATTGGTAAGATTTCAATTTCAGACACTATTTTGAATAAGCCTGGGCGCCTTACCGGGGATGAATTTGAAGTGATAAAGACCCACGCGGCAATCGGTGCGGAAATGCTGTCGGAATTACCCATTGAACAGCAAGAGCTGCCTCTTGTCAAAGTGGCTTCTGAAATCTGCCGGTGGCATCACGAAAGATATGATGGAACCGGTTATCCGGATAAATTAGTGGGGGATGAAATACCCATTTCAGCCCAGGTGGTTTCCCTGGCAGATGTATACGATGCCTTAATCAGCGAGCGGTGCTATAAGAAAGCTTATACATATGGCGAAGCATTGACAATGATTTTGGAAGGACAATGCGGAACCTTTAATCCAATTTTGCTCCAATGTCTCCTGGAAACAGCGGATGCGGTTAAAGCCGAGCTAAGAGATATCTCCCTAGAACAAGAGGATAAATATATTCGAAGCATGAGAAACAAAATAGACTATGACAGACTGCTCACCCGTAAAAGGTCAGCTCTCTGTACCGCCAACAGACCTACGGGGAGGAATAGCATCAATGAGCAGAAGACAACATAAGAATCCAACAACGCACTTTCTGCTTTGCAGCTTCATTGGACTTCTGATCTTTAGTGTAGTGGCTTTTGGCCTGCTGGGAGTCTATATGAATCGGAAAAGCAAAAAGACCATTTACGAAGTTGGAGAAATCTATATGGCAGGAATGAATGAGCAAATGTCCAGACATTTTGAAAATGTTATTAAACTGCGCTTTGCTCAGGTAGAGGGCATTACATCTGTGGTTTCAGCAGAGAACAACGACAGAGAGAGCCAATATGAAGAACTTGTTTACAGAGCGCAGGTGAGAGGATTTGACTATTTAGCTATTTGTTCTAAGGAGGGAAACTTTGAAACACTCTATGGAGAGTCCATACAGCCAATTAATCCCGCCCCCTTTGTAGAGGCATTACAGCAGGGAGAACAAAGAGTTGCTGTCGGGGTTGATGCAGTTGGAAATGAAGTGGTATTGTTTGGAGTTGAGGCTGATTATCCGATGCAAAACGGCGAGGAATGCATCGGTCTGATAGCGGCTGTTCCTCTGGATTATATCACCGATTTTCTTTCCTTAGAGGACGAAGGGCAGCTCACGTATTATCATATTATACGGCCGGATGGCAGCTTTGTAATACGTAATTCTAATACTGAATTGTGGGAATGCTTTCGTCTGCTGCAGAAGCAGCATAATTCTGAGACAAATGAATTACTCTCAGAGAGGGAGCTTGAAAGGTTTGCTAATGCACTGAAAAGCGATCAAAAGTACAGTGCAATTTTTAAAGTAAATGGTGAGGACCGGCAAATTTATGGTATGCCATTGCCTTATTCTGAATGGTATTTAGTTGGGGTAATGCCTTATGGGGTATTGGACGAGACTATAAACAGTCTGAGTGTTCAGCGCATAGTCATTACACTGCTGTCCTGCATTTCTGTGCTGATCCTTTTAACCTTAATTTTTATCCGGTACTTTTCCATGACTCGTATGCAGCTGCAGGAGCTGAGGCAGGCGCGTCAGGCGGCCATTGAGGCAAGTAAAGCAAAGAGTGAATTTCTAGCTAATATGAGTCATGATATCCGAACACCTATGAATGCAATAGTAGGGATGACTGCAATCGCCACGGCACACATAAATGACCGGGAACAGGTGAAGAATTGCCTGAGGAAAATCACACTGTCTAGTAAACATCTCTTAGGGCTAATTAACGATGTATTGGATATGTCGAAAATTGAAAGCGGCAAATTGACTTTAACAACAGAGCAGATCTCTTTGAGAGAGGTTACCGAAGGGATTGTTAGTATTATGCAGCCACAGGTGAAAGCAAAAGCGCAATATTTTGATGTACATATTGAGAATATATTGACCGAAAATGTGTGGTGCGATGGGGTACGTCTGAATCAGATTTTGCTTAACCTTTTGTCTAATGCCACTAAGTATACACCTGAGGGAGGCTCTATACAGCTATCTCTGTCAGAGGAAAAATCTCCAAAGGGAGATAACTTTGTGCGAATTCATATTAATGTTAAGGATAATGGAATCGGCATGTCACCGGAATTTCTGAAAAAAATATATGAATCTTATAGCCGCGCGGACGGCAACAGGGTGCATAAAACCGAGGGGGCCGGTTTGGGAATGGCAATCACAAAATATATTGTGGATGCGATGGAAGGAACTATCGATGTACAGAGCGCACCTGGAAAAGGTACGGAATTCCATATCACGGCAGATTTTGAAAAGGCTGCTGCAATAGAGGTGGATATGGTACTTCCGCCATGGAATATGCTGGTAGTTGACGATGACGAATTGTTATGCAAAACCGCCGCAGGCGCACTGCGCTCCATTGGAATTAAGGCAGAATGGACACTGAGCGGAGAAAAGGCGGTGGAATTGGCAAACTATCGCCATAAAAGGAGAGACGATTATCAGATTATTCTATTAGACTGGAAACTGCCTGATATGAACGGCCTTCAGGTGGCAAGAGAGATTCGGCGTAATTTAGGGAGTGAGATCCCTATTCTGCTTATTTCTGCATACGACTGGAGTGAATTTGAAACAGAGGCCAGAGAGGCAGGAATCAGCGGTTTTATTTCCAAGCCGTTGTTTAAATCAACCTTGTTTTATGGCTTGCGCCCGTATATGGGGGGTGATGCAGCAAAAGACCTGGTATTGGAGAAAAATATAAATTTGTCTGATCGGCGTATCCTGCTTGCTGAGGATAATGAACTGAATTGGGAGATTACAAGGGAACTGCTGTCCGACCTGGGCGCGAAACTAGAATGGGCGGAGGATGGACAGATATGTCTGAAGAAGTTCCGGGATTCACCCAAGGGATATTACGATGCCATTCTCATGGATATACGGATGCCCAATATGACAGGGTATGAGGCTGCAAAGGCAATCAGAGGACTGGAGCGTCCGGATTCGTCAACGGTTCCGATCATTGCCATGACTGCGGACGCTTTTTCAGAGGACATCCAACGGTGCATGGAATGCGGCATGAATGCTCATATTGCAAAGCCTGTTGATATCAAAGACTTAACCCGCCTGCTGAAAAAATACTTACGATGAATAGAGTTAAAAACGCGTGTCTGATGGCACGCGTTTTTATAGGTTGTCGACTTATGACCTTTCTTATGCTATAATCTATGGCATTATAGCATAAGAAAGGGGTATTTTCGATGAACGATGCATCAGAAAATAAACCAGAAAATCATAAAAAGCATATATGTGCCGGTCTGCTGGCCCATGTGGATGCAGGGAAAACCACACTGGCAGAGAGTATTTTGTACCTGAGCGGAAGTATTCGGCAGATGGGGAGAGTGGATCACCAGAATGCCTTTCTTGATACTTACGAACTGGAGCGTTCCAGGGGCATTACCATATTCTCGAAACAGGCAAAATTTCTGCTTGGGGATATAGAAGTGGCGCTTCTGGATACTCCGGGGCATGTGGATTTTTCGGCAGAGATGGAGCGGACGCTTCAGATTCTGGACTATGCCATCCTTGTGATTAGCGGCGCCGACGGAGTCCAGGGACACGTGCAGACACTGTGGAGGCTGCTGAAACACTACAGAATACCGGTCTTTCTATTTGTGAACAAAATGGATCAAAATGGGGTAGAGAGGGATAAAATTCTGGGGGAATTGAAAGAAAAGCTTGACGAAAGATGCCTGGATTTTGGAGAGACTCAGGACCAGGAAGAATTTATGGAGAACCTGGCGATGTGTGACGAGACTGCTCTGGAGAGATACCTGGAAACCGGTAGAATAACTTCCAGGGAGACTGCCAAGCTTATAAGCGAGAGAAAAGTTTTCCCCTGTTATTTCGGATCTGCCCTGAAAATAAAGGGAGTAGACAAACTTCTGAGTGGATTAGAGGAGTATATGGTCTGCCCTTTTTATCCCGAAGAGTTTGGAGCAAAGGTTTATAAAATATCCAGAGATCCCCAGGGGAATCGTTTGACTCATATGAAGCTGACAGGGGGCTGCCTGAAGGTTAAGGATCTGCTTGCCGGTGGAGAAGATGGGTCAGGTGTAAGATGGGAGGAAAAGGTGGATCAGATCAGAATCTACTCTGGGGCGGGTTATGAGACAGTAAGTAAAGTGAAAGCGGGTTCTGTCTGTGCAGTGACAGGACTTGGACGGACGTATTCCGGTCAGGGACTGGGGATAGAGTCCGCCTCAGAAGCACCTCTTCTGGAGCCTGTGCTGACATATCAGATTCTTCTTCCTGAGGGATGTGATGTACATGGTATGTTTCTGAAGCTGCGGCAGCTGGAGGAAGAGGAACCGGAGCTTCATATCGTGTGGGAAAAGAGTACGGATGAGATACGGGCCCAAGTGATGGGCGAGATACAGATAGAGATTTTAAAGAGCATGATACAGGAACGTTTTGGCATAGAAGTGTCCTTCGGCGAGGGCAGTATTGTGTATAAAGAAACACTGGAAACCCGGGTGGAAGGGATCGGACACTTTGAGCCTCTCCGTCATTACGCAGAGGTTCATCTTCTGTTAGAGCCCTTAGAGCCGGGTGCAGGGCTTGTATTTGACACGGTCTGCAGTGAGGATATGCTGGACAGAAACTGGCAGAGATTAGTCCTGACCCATCTGAGGGAAAAAGTGCATAAGGGAGTGCTCACCGGCTCAGAGATAACCGATATGAAAATTACTCTGGTGGCTGGGAAAGCGCACCAGAAGCACACAGAGGGCGGTGATTTTCGGGAGGCTACGTACCGTGCGGTAAGGCAGGGTCTAATGAGCGGCAGGAGCATCCTTCTGGAACCTGTCTATGAGTTCCGGCTGGAGGTGCCCGCCGACAAGGTGGGACGGGCTCTGTCTGATATTCAAAAGATGTACGGCAGTTTTTCCCCTCCGGAGCTTGAGGAGGGCTCTGCAGTGATTCTGGGCAGTGCACCTGTGTCCGCCATGGGTGGATACCAGAGAGAAGTGATCGCCTATACCAGAGGAAGCGGAAGATTATTCTGCAGTCTGAAAGGCTACGAACCATGCCATAATGCAGAGGAGGTAATTGCTTCCATTGGATATGAGCCGGAGGCAGATCTTGAGAATCCTACGGGGTCAGTCTTCTGTTCTCATGGAGCCGGGTTTGTGGTACCCTGGGACCAGGTACCCGAATATATGCATGTGGATGGTGGATGGAGATTAAAGGAGGAAAAAAAAGAGGAGTATCCTCCGGAGTTATCCGTTTCTTCCGGATCCGGTTTTCGTGAAAGCTGGCAGAATGAAAAGGAACTGGAGGAGATTTTTGTCCGTACGTTCGGACCCATAAAACGGGAAAAAAATGCCTGGAATCGAAATCATGTCCCTTCCGGGGCAGGAGAAAAGGAAAGAAGACCGAGGAAGCCGGACAGCCAAAAGGAGTACCTTCTTGTCGACGGGTATAATATTATCTTTGCATGGGACGAGCTGAAAGAGCTGGCAGAAGTAAATATTGAGGGAGCCAGAAACAAACTTATGGATATTCTGTGCAATTATCAAGGATATAAAAAGAATACACTGATTCTGGTTTTTGACGCTTACAAAGTAGAGGGGAATCAGGGTGAGGTATTAAAATACCATAATATTCATGTGGTATATACCAAAGAGGCAGAGACGGCGGATCAATATATTGAAAAAGTGGCGCATGAAATTGGTAGAAAACACCAGGTCACTGTAGCCACTTCGGATGCCCTAGAACAGGTAATTATCCTCGGACAGGGGGCAGCCCGGCTGTCCGCTGCAGGGCTCAGGGAAGAGATACAGGCGGCCAATATTGAAATCAGAAATACTTATATGGGGACACATAAGGGGAATAAGAATTATCTGTTTAACCATCTTACCGAGGATATGGCGGAATTGATGGAGGATGTGAGATTGGGGCGGAAGACGTTGGATGAATAGGGGTAAAATTGGGATTTAGGGGTGCAGCGCTTGGACTTCAGCTTAAAGTGATTCAAGTCGGAAAGTGTGAGGTGGCGGGGGGACGGTGAGAGGAATCCCGCGGCAGCGGGCTGGCTGGTTCGGGCGGGAGGGAGGCTTAAGTTCCGGGGACACCTCCGTCGCGAAGAGAGTCTAAGACAAAACCGGAATCCCCGCCGGAGCACCGTTCGTATGTGCAAAGAATGCTTGATGTGCATTCTCTGCCCATGCTCACTTTTTTTCGGCCCGGACTGCCGAAAAAATCTCCTGCGGGAATCCCGGTTTTGCCTAAGACTCTCTAGTCACTCCTGCGGAATCGTCCCCGGAATTTAAGCCCTCCCGCCCGCCCGAACCAGCCAGCCCACCGCCGCAGGATTCCTCTCACCTGGGTATGGGGAAGTTCCAGGGGGAGCTATTTATCCAAAACATCGAGTCATTAATAGTGGGAAACAAGAGGAAAAGTGTACAACGTTCGACCTTCCCCACCCGTTTTCCGTGAATGTGAAGTGAGTCTCTGCCAGGTCAAGGG
>NZ_WKYV01000014.1 GCF_009677585.1 Lactonifactor sp. BIOML-A5
ATAATTTTCAGGGGCAGGCGTGATTCGTATGAATCACGCCTGCCCCTGTGTAGGGCTATCTATTTCCCGACAGCCCCTCCTTACCTTTTATCCTCTTTTATTTGGCCAGAAGCATCATAATCTCATTGCTTCTTGCAATGAACTTTGTCATTGCCTCCGGTGCCAGCTGTTTATGGCTGAGCATCGCCAGATCGTAGAGCTGTTCACAGAACAGTTTGACATTGTCACCCTCTTTATGGTCCAATACGTACTGTACCAGCTTGTTATTAGCATTCAGTATTAAGGTCTCACTGCTTCCAAACATACCAGGATCCATGCCGTACATATTGTACATTTTCATCATATCCTGCATTCTTCTGCTTTCCTCGGATAAGGTCATCATAGAAGAAATATTCTCATTTTTCAGCTTTTCTACCTTTACTTCCAGCTTTTCGTTGTCCAGAGCCTTTCGGAATACTTCTGTGAGTGTCTTTGTCTCTTCCTCCAGCTCAGCCTGGCTGTCCTCTTTTACGGATGCATCCAGCTCAGAATCTATTCTCTGGAACTTAACTTCTTCTTTCAACTGCTCCACATGGGAGATGAACGGCGCATCAATGTTGTGCTTCAGAATCACTGCGTCCAGTCCCTCTTCCCTGAACATATTGATATACTGGCTCTGCTGGATCTCGTCTGTCACATAATATACCGTGGTTTTCTCCGGCTCTTTCTTTTCCTCCCCATCGTCAGAGGTCTCCGCTGCCTCCGTACTTTCCTTTGGCGCTTCCTCTTCCTCTGTCTTGTTTTCTTTGATGCAGTCCTCCAGCGTCAGATATTTTCCGTCGATGTTTTTATAGAGAATATAGTCCATCATCTTCTCTGAGAACTTCTGATCCTTCAGACATCCGAATTTGATAAATGGGCTGATGTCGTCCCAGTATTTCTCGTAAGACTCTCTGTCCGTCTTGCACATACCTGTTAACTTATCAGCAACCTTTTTGCTGATATAGTCGGAGATTTTCTTTACAAATCCATCGTTCTGAAGCGCGCTTCTGGAGACATTCAGCGGCAGATCCGGACAGTCAATGACACCCTTCAGAAGCATAAGGAATTCAGGAATTACTTCTTTAATATTGTCCGCGATAAATACCTGGTTATTATAAAGCTTTATGGTACCCTCGATGGAATCATACTCCGTGTTAATTTTGGGGAAGTAAAGAATACCTTTTAAGTTAAAGGGATAATCCATGTTCAGATGAATCCAGAACAGGGGCTCTTTGTAATCCATAAATACTTTTCGGTAAAAGCTCTTGTAGTCCTCCTCAGAGCAGTCGTTGGGATGCTTCATCCACAGAGGATTCGTGTCACTTAAAGATACCGGACGTTTGTGAATTTTCACTTTATCTCTGGCAGGGGAAACCTCTACGACTTCTTTTTCCCCGTTTTCGTTCTCTTTCTCCTCTGTTTTTGCTTCCTCATGAATATGCTCTACAACAACATCGTCATCTCTTAAGTCCTGTTCATCAATGGTCTCAAATTCCTGCTCTGCATTGGCTTTGGACAGGAAGATTTCTACCGGCATAAAGGAGCAGTACTTTTCTATAACTTCCCGTGCCCGGTACTCGTTGGCAAACTCCAGGCTCTCCTCATTCAGGAACAAAGTAATCTCTGTTCCCACAGTTGTCTTATTTCCTTCTCCGATTTCATACTCGGTTCCTCCGTCACACTCCCAGTGAACGGGAACCGCCCCTTCTTTATAAGAAAGCGTATCAATATGAACCTCATCAGCAACCATGAATGCTGAGTAAAAGCCCAGACCAAAGTGTCCGATAATCTGATCGTCGTTGGTCTTGTCCTTATATTTCTCTAAGAATTCAGTGGCACCGGAAAATGCAATCTGCGTAATATACTCTTCTACCTCATCGGCCTCCATACCGATACCGGTGTCTATGAACTTCAAAGTCTTCTCATCCGGATTAACGATAACCTCTATCTTGCTCTTATAGTCCTCCGGGAAACTGTATTCTCCCATAATCTCTAATTTCTTTAACTTTGTTATGGCGTCACATCCGTTGGAAATCATCTCACGGAAGAAGATATCATGATCGGAATACAACCATTTCTTAATGATTGGAAAAATGTTTTCACTGTTAATTGATAAATTACCACGTTTATTATCCATGATAGTGGTCACTCTCCTTTTCTGCTGAATTTCTATGTTCTTTCGCTTTTCCTCTGATTTGTTTATCTGGAATTTATTTTAATACCCTCCTATGGAAAAGTCAAGAGAAAATTAGCACTCATTTTGATTGAGTGCTAACAAACCATTGATTCAGGAATTTTAATTGTAACCTCTGCGCCTTTAAGATAGTCTGCGTTCGTAAGAATTAGTTCGCCTCCATGTCTTTTTGCCACCATACTGGCAATATATAACCCCATGCCATAGTGCAGATTAGAAGAACGGCTTTCGTCATCCATATAAAATTCTTTTGCTGCGTTTGTGAGAGCTTTAGGAGAGAAGCCAGGTCCGGAATCGCTTACACGGAACACTGCCGTGCGGTCCTTTACAGCAGCATAGAATGCTATGGTGCCTCCTTGGGGGGTAAAGTCTGCGGCATTAGAAAACACATTTAACAGAGCTCTGTGTAACAGCCCCTGATGGATGTGGAGGGTTGCGGGCAGTTCACCTGTGTCCCAGCGCAGTTCTATTTCCTTAGCCGTCAGCAGCCCTTCTACCGTAACATACAGTTCCTCCAGAAATGCCCGGGTGTCCACACAGCGGATCTCTATGGGAGCACCGCTCTCTGTCTGAGAGATATCTATGAGTGCTTTCACATAATCCTGCATGGTCTGTATGCTGCTCTGGATATATCCGCAGTACTCCTCCTGTTCCTCTGTCAGTTCTGACTCATGAAGCAAATCAGTATTGCCCCTGATAATCGTGAGAGGCGTTTTCAGGTCATGAGCCAGCGAAGCCATCTGTTCCTTCCTTGACTGCTCCAGCTTCCACTGCCTCTCCAGAGACTCTTTCAAAGCTATGCGCATCTGCTCCATGGCATTAAGTACCGTATTGATCTCTTTAATGCTGCTTGTCATCATAGAGAATTCCAATTCCCGGTTTTGTATCTTTCCGGCCGCCGATATCAAAGGATGCAGCTTTTTCTTCAGAGAACGGCCAAAGCAGACAGAGATAAAACACGTGTAGGAGAGCAGAATCACAAGCACTGCTGTCAGGATCAGATTTTGTGGATTGGGAAGATACCTTCTAAGTTTCGCTGACTTAAACTGGGGCATTATTTGAAATCTCAGTACACAATACCCGTCAGCTACCGGAGCAACTTTATAGTAATTTCCCAGCCTGTCCGCACTCTTTCCCCGGACAGCGCTCCATGCATATCCGCTCTCTCTTTTTCCGATGCTTCCCTCACGCATGGTTCCATCCGGATCAAACACCGCATACTGGCACAATTCCGGAATGTCCTCCTTAGTTACCTGTCCTGCAGCGGCTATCTGGCCGCAGGCCCGGTCAGCCTCCTTCTGTGCATAATCAGCAGCATAGACCATCTGGTTAAAAACAAGAGTATTAAATATACAGACGGCACAGAAGGCGGTCAGCAGTGCCCCCGCACAGAGATACATGAAATATTTTAAAAAGAACAGGCTTAGGGAGACTGCTCTTTTTTGCTTTATACTTCCCATTTATATCCGATCCCCCATACTGTTTTGATAGGCGAATACTCTGCCTGTTCTAATTTTATTCGAATATTTTTAATATGCGTAATAATAGTAGAGTCATTGCTTTCCCCGTCATATCCAAATACATTTTCATATATCTGTTCTCTGGAAAACACCTGACCTTTGCTGCGGGCCAGAAATTCGCATATTTCATATTCGGCAGGTGTCAGCTGCATAACCGTGCCGTTCACCGTCAGCTCTTTGGATGACAGATTAAACTGTGCGTTGGGAACTGAAAGCCGTACATAATGTTCACGGTGTTCCCTGCGCAGATGCGCTCCTATCCTGGCCCGAAGCTCATTTGCACCAAAAGGTTTGCAGATGTAATCGTCGGCTCCGGTCTGCAGCCCGTACACAAGACTCTGCTCCTGCGTCTTAGCTGTAAGAAACAAAATCGGACAGTCTGTCTTGCCCCGAATTTCATTACACACGGTAAACCCATCCTTCCCTGGCATCATGATATCCAATAATATCAAATCAAATTGCTCTAACTGTACGGCTTCAAGCATCTGAGAATCGGAGACGACGGTCACCTGGTGCCCGTCCCTGGACAATATTTTCTGTATCATTGTTAAAATTGCGGTTTCATCATCTACTGCTAAAATATTTGCCATCTCTATCTATTCTCCTTTTATAAAAATTATACCCTCAAGTAACTCACAAGTATAGGTTAATCATTAATTTTACGTCCGTCCCACCTGGAAAACCAGAGTACTCCCGCAAGCAGGGACAGGATGGTAAATCCTACGCATACTGCAGCGGCAGTCTTTCCCCGGACTGCAGAGAGAGGATCCAGTATGCCCAGATATTTCTGCAGATACAGACCCGGAAACCTGGAAATCCACGCACACGGCACATACATCCAGATATAAGTCCCCAATCCGGTAAGCAAAAGGGCGGACACCAGGCTTTCTACGATCCCCAGTCCTACAGAAATTCCTTTGCCAAACCGCAGGCTTAGAAGCAAATGCCAAGTGTATAATGAAATACTGCTCACAAACAGCACCATCCCCGCCTTCCAGTAAACCCAAAACCCTGCCTCAGTTCTTCCCAGCAGACAGATATTTCCGGCTCCGAACATTCCGCTGGCCATGAATATTGCTGCCGCTTCAAACACAAGAAGCTGCAGCAGTTTGCTAATGAAAGACACTGCCCGGCAGGGGACGGACAGCATATTCTGCAGGACCCCGGAAGCAGTTTCCTGTTCTGCGGCTATCGCGGAAAACACTCCCAGAAGAATGGGAAGAGCAACTCCCAAAACCTGAAAATAGGCCTCTAACTTAGAGACAGGATTCCAGGGCGCAAATGCGTAATATGTCAAAAAGACAGCTGCTGTTCCTGCCGGAACTAATCCATGTGCCCCCCGCACTCCCAGCCGCCTTGTTTTCATTACATCAGCTTTTATATACCGAACCAGCTGTCTCATGCTTCTCCCTCCCTTCCAGCAAACCATCGGACTGTAAAAAAGGTCAGGACCACAAGCCACAGGAGTGATAGAAGAACGCCGGGAACAATCACCCCCATACCTGAGAGCGGGCTTCCTTTTGGAACAGGCAGGCCGTTGGGCTGAATTCCCAGCACCGGACACATCAGGCGCACAGGAATAGCGGAAGGACAAATCCACCAGATCTTTGTATCCGCAAGAGCCGCCACTCCCCCAGCAGACAGTGCCATGCCGGAAAAAACACAGGCGAACAGCCCAAACCTAGCACTCAAAAACAAATAAAGCGGTATGGCCCAGAGATAGGATATGCTAAGCAGCAGAGCCCCAAAAATGCCTTCCTCAGGAGATATTGTGGTTCCAAATACCATTCCTCCTACAAGTGTACCCCCAAAAATAAGGATGTTTGACAGGAGAAGACATACACTGCAGTATATTATTTTTCCCATCCAGCCGGCTCCTGCCGGAATGCCAAGTGACAGCATCGTACTGAAGTTGAGTTCTTTGTCCTTCTGTATGCACAGGTAACAGAGTATGGCCATCATGCCAGGAAGCAGCATAGTATACCACCAATTCCATGTACCGGCGGGGAGGGCATTCTCAATACCGCCTGTCAGAGACAGTACGAGGAGAAGGGTAATCGCCGGAGTCACCACCGGCAGTTTACTGCCAATGGTATGCTTTAATTTTAGGTGTTCTGTTTTTGTTAAACTCCACATATTATACGCCTCCCCTCCTATTTTCCTTCACTACATCCATAAACAGGCCCTCGAGATCCTCCCCAGGCTGAATTCTTCCGCAGTAACCCAGCACGCCCCCGGCCATAATCCCAATATGGTCTGCTGTCTGCACTACCTCCGAGAGGATATGGCTGGATAATATGACTGTGATTCCTTTCTCCGGAAAGGAAGTAATCAGCTCTCTGAGCTCCTGGATTCCTATGGGATCCAGACCGTTTGTCGGCTCGTCTAAAATCAGTAACTTGGGGTCATTTAAAAGAGCAAGGGCAATCCCCAGCCGCTGTTTCATTCCCAGTGAAAAATGTCCTGCTCTTTTCTTACCCGTATTTTCAAGTTCTACGGTATGCAGCACTGGGGCGATGCAAGTGTCAGGCAGTCCCAAAATTGTTGTCCTGACCTTCAGGTTTTCCCACGCTGTAAGATTTTGGTACACAGGGGGCGTCTCAATCAGAGCGCCTATCTGCCCCAGATCCTTTCTGCTCCAGGGATGACCGCGGAACAATATATCCCCCTCACTTGGGTGAAGCATCCCTGCAATCATCTTCAGCACCGTTGACTTTCCAGCCCCGTTCGGCCCCAGGAGACCATAGATAGAGTTTTCCTGTATTTTCAGGGATAGGTGGTCCACCGCGGTCTGCTGCCCAAAGCGCTTCGTCAGATTTCTGGTTTCTAAAATTTCCCTCATAATAAAATCCTCCATTCATTGTCTAACTTCAAATATAAACATAACAGTTAAATATGAAGAAATGCTGAAGACAGAATCCCTTTTTCTTCCCGGCCGCTTATGGTATACTATGCAATAAACTTATCAATCAAATTTAAGCGAGGTACATACATGAATAAGGCTATTTTCTGGGACTTTGACGGAACATTAGTCCACTCTCAGCACCTTTGGAGCAATGCGATCTATGAAACTCTTCTGCACTATATTCCTGACACGCCGGTTACTTTTGAGGAGATACGGGCTTTGACCTTTGATCTCTATCCCTGGGATACCCCGGATGAGGATTTTACACAGATCACAGGAAGCCGCTGGTGGAAGCACATGGAAGGAAGGTTCTCTGAAAAGTATGTGAAGGCAGGGGTTCCTTTGGATACTGCACAGCAGGCAAGTACCCACATCAGGGAAAAGATCCTTCAAAAAGAAAAATACCATCTGTATGAGGACACGCTTTCTGTCCTTGGTGCCTGCCGGATACTGGGGTATCACAATTACATCTTATCCAATAATTATCCGGAACTGCCGGAAATGGCCGAAGATCTGGGACTTACCTCTTTTTTTGATGAAATTATCGTCTCAGGGCTGGTGGGATATGACAAACCCAGAAGGGAAATCTTTCAGATTGCCCTAGAGACTGCTGACTTTCCCGAAGTCTGCTACATGGTAGGAGATAACCCTGTTGCTGATATACAAGGCGCACGCCAGATGAAGATTCCCGGTATACTGGTCCACCGGGGAGAACACCCGGATGCTGACCATTGCCTGGACACCCTCACCCAGCTCTTAACCATTCCCGGTTTCCGGTAACAGAAAAATACGGCCAGACCCGATGTTTTGGCGGTCTTGCCGTATTTTATAGGTACATCTTCTATTTATGGATCTTACTATACTCTTTTACCGCATCTACAATAGCAATGAGATTTTGATTTGGTGTCAGCACAGGCACTGCGCATTCCGGAGAAATCAGTACGATGCCTGTATCCAGCAGATCAAATACCTGCTTTTTTATCTCCTCCGGAGTTCCTTTAAACAGAAGCTTCTGATTGTTCACCCCTCCTGTAAGCAATATCTTATCCCCGGCGAGCTTCAGCATCTCCCCCGCATCATTTCTGGAATCAAAATGAAAGGCTTCAAACCCTGATTCGCTGATGAGGGCAATGCGGTCTAAGGTCTTTCCGCAGGCGTGCATAATCACAGGGCCTGATTTTTTCAGCCACCCATGATTAATCCTCTTATGGATTGGCAGCAGGAACTTTTCATAGGCTTTGGGGCTGCAGAGATCCCCGCTTACATGATCTCCCCACAGGATAATATCCGCGCCGGCCTCAAACTGGGCTTCTGCAAACATGACAGAGACAGGTGCAAACGCCTCCAGATAGGCAGACGCCTTCTCTGGGTCCAGAGCAGTTTCCAATAAAAACTGCTCGGTACCGCACATATTATAGGCCGTTGTCCATGGGCCAAATACTTTTCCGATGATTGCCACTTCATCCCCATACCGTTTTTTCAGAAGACGAATGGCATCCAGTACTACCTTAACCGGCCGCCTGTCCAAAAAATCAGCCGGTATCTTAACCTGGGACGGATCCTGGATGGGATGACGCCGTATCACAGGCATAGCATCCTCTTTTCCCCACTCTACCTCTGCACCTAACGCTGCGGCGGAATGCACCACACTGAACTTCGGCATAACGGAGTCAAATCCCAGAAGTTCTCTTCCGGCAGCAGCCGCTAAAGCCATCTTTTCCCCGTCCAGATGCACATCCGGAAATTTTAAGCCGTATGCTCTCATACTGTCCATGGTGATTACTGATGTAGGGTTAATGACCGGCGCTCTGTCCACCGGCTTGCGTGCAAAAGCTGCCATAACTCTCTCTTTTGATGACATTTCCATGTAACTGATTCCTCCTTGCTGTTTCTTTCATCCTGTAAGCAGATATTTCTCTGCCGTTCCCCTGTATAGCGGACTGCGGCAGAAAACAGTCTGTGCTTTATGTAGGCATCAGGATACCGGGCAGCCATGTTACCAGCTCCGGTACCAGTGCAATAATAAAGGTTAATATGCTGAGCACCAGAACATATGGCCAGACCAGTCTCATAACCTCCCCGATCTTAGCCTTCGCAAGGCTGGAGGAGATGAACAGAAGAATCCCCACAGGAGGTGTCACTGCCCCGATAAGCAGAGTAACCACTGTGATAACGCCGAAATGTACCGGGCTGAACCCATAAGCGGCAGCCATAGGGGCAAGGACAGGCACCATGATAATCAAAGCTGCGTTGGATTCCATAAAAAGGCCGATGATAAGCAAAAATACTACAATAATAATGATAAAGACATTTGGATCTGCAGTGATCCCATGGAGTACGGCTCCAATCTGTGCAGGGAAATTATTAATAGTCAAAAGCCAGCCGAACACAGAGGCGATCCCTATGATCAGCATTGGGATTGTAGTGGCAACTGCAGCCTTATACAGAATGTCTTTGATGTCCCGAAACTTAATATTCCCGCTGGCAAATCCCACGATAAATGCGTACGCGGACGCAATGGCCCCTGCCTCTGTAGGCGTAAAAATGCCGGAAAGAAGGCCAACTATGATTATAATAGGCATCAGAAGCGCCCAGAACGCATCCTTAAAGGCAATCCAGATTTCTCTCATGCTGGAACGCCTGTGGGTGGGGTAGCCCCTTTTCGCCGCCACATAATAGGAAAGAACCATCAGTGAAATTCCAAACATAAGTCCAGGTATAATGCCTCCGATAAACATCTGACCTACGGATACACTGGTCATAGAGCCATAGATTACCATCATGATACTCGGGGGGATGATAGGCCCAATGGTAGACGCAGAGGCCAGTACTGCCACTGCATAGTCTTTGTCATATCCCTCATCCAGCATAGATGGAATGAGAATGGATCCAATGGCTGAACAGTCTGCGGACGCTGAACCGGACACCCCTGCCATAAGCATACTGGATAAAATGGTAACCTGCGCATGGCTTCCCTTAAAATGTCCCACCAGCGCAGATGAGAACCGTACCAGTTTCTTCGTGATCCCCCCTCGGGTCATCACCTCCCCCGCCAGGATAAAGAGAGGCACTGCCATCATGGAGAAGGAGTCCAGCATTACAAAGATTCGCTGAGGCGCCACGATTCCCGGCAGATTTCCCTGTACCAGCAAAGCGATGATAGAAGACGCTCCGATGGCCACGGCAATGGGCATTCCTGTAAACATCAATACAAAAAACAGGATAATTAATACAAGTATTACCTTCATATTCACGCCTCCTCTTCCGGTGCCGGGATCTCAATGTGAAAGCAGATTTCATAGAGTATGCAGGCCCCAAACACAAAGGAACAGAGATACCCGAGAAACATTCCAAGATAGGGGATCCCAATGGGTATGCGCATGGCTGGAGTGGGGGTAAAAAATGTCTGTCCCATCAATATGGCTGTATAAAATCCCAGGTATCCCATAACCCCCATAATAACCAGCGCATAGAAGGCTTTCGCCCATCTCTGCATAGGCGCGGGAAGTTTGGAAGAGAGAAAATCGATTCCGATATGCTGATCATGCTTCAGAGCAATGGAGCTGGCCATCATGATAGCAAAGATTCCAAGATATCTGGCAATCTCCTCTGTCCAGAGAAGCGGTTTGTTGAATACATACCGAAAGAGTACCTGAAGCAGAGTAGCTGCCAGTATCCCCAGGAAGGTAACTGCGGAAATCCATTCTATTATTTTCTCAAGTATATAGATAAATCGGAAATAAATTCTGTGCGGAATTGCTTTTTCATCCATATGTATACCTCATCTGTTTTACTCTTTCAGCTTTTGAATACTGTCCATAAACTCCTGGGCATTTAGTTCCTTCACATATTTTTCCTGCACAGAGGCACAGGCATCCATAAGCGGCTGGCGATCGATTTCATTCAGCTCGCATCCGGAATCTACCATTGCCTGCAGGGCCGCCTCGTCTGCCTCCAGGAATTTCTCCCATTCAAAATCAGTGGCCTCTTTCATGGTATCCAGCATAATCTGCTGCACGTCCTCCGGAAGGGATTGGAATTTCTGTTCATTGATGAGGGGACAGATAGTGCTGAAGATATGATTGGTTCTTACAATGTATTTGCCTACCTCATGAAACTTACTGGTATACATGGGCTCTGCAGCTACTTCAACCCCCTCTACCACGCCTGTCTGCATAGCAGTATACACTTCGCTGTAAGGGATAGGCGTGGGATTGGCTCCAAGCGCGGTGAACATATCGATATAGACCGGCGTCTCGGGCGCACGCATCTTGACCCCCTGGAAGTCTTCCAGCTTTTCAATTTTTTTGTTGGTTGTCATCATCACCCGGAACCCGGAACACCATCCGGCCATCATGCGGATTCCGTTCTGTTCCAGCAGTTTGTCTGCCAGTATCTGACCCGGTTCTCCGTCCAGGCTGGCCCTGGCGTGATCGTAATCCTCAAATAAAAACGGCAGATCCAGCAAGCCGAATTCCGGAGTTATATTCATAATAAGTGCAGATGTATTCAAAGTCATATCTATGGTTCCAAGCTTTAGGCCTTCCAGCACATCTCTTTCCCCTCCCAGCTGTGCGGCAGGATAGACTTCGATCTTGACTCTTCCGTCTGTTCTCTCATAAATCAGGTCTGCATAATGCTTTATGGCAACATCATAGGCGCTGTCTATGGCCGTGTGGTGCGCCAGCTTCAGCACTACGGTATCTCCTGAGGCCGGTGTCTCCTTTTCGGCGGTTTCTTCTGTACCGCTGTCTTCTTTGGTTTCTTTTGTCTCTGACTCCTGGTTCTCCGGTGCCTTATTGCAGCCTGCCAACAAGCAGCTGCATGTTAAAATCGTACCCAATGTTAACGCAATTATTTTTTTCATCTTCATTTCTTACCTCTCCTTTCGTTCTAAGAGAACTCACCTCTCCTCTTCGCCCCCGCAGAAGAAGTGCACAAAAATTGTTTTCTCTTTTTATGAGTTTCGGTATTGTTATTGTATAATAATATGTTCCATTCGGCTATCGCGCGATAACATAAAAATGTTTTTGTTTTTTGTGCTGTCAACATAAGAAATGAATCAAATACCTATTTTTTATTGTTTTTCATAAAGTAATGAAGATATTCCAAAAACTCCCTGTCCGAAACCTGCTGCATGGGATTAACCCCTAATAATTCTCTTATTTTGTTAAAGCGGAATACCAGGGTGTTTTTGTGTACATAAAGTTCTTTGCTGCTAATATTAAAATTATAGTTATTCTTTTGCAGGATTTCTGTAATCTCCAGAAAGTTTTCCCTGGTCTTCTCATCCATCATTTTGTCATATACCCCATAAATATCCCTGTATTCAACCATGGCGATTAAATTTTTCATGTATTCATTTACGTGTTCGTAGAAATATGCCACCTTTTCCTTTGCATTGTTTTTCAGCCAGATACAGTGCTGGTAGCCTGTCCTGTACTTTTCATACCTATCCTGGAAGGTCCCGACGCAAAACTGATATCCTGCGCCTGCCATATCCAGATAATTTTTACAGTACGATATATACTCCGCCACCGTCTCTTTATAGTTGGATAAACTCTCCGATGCAGGCTTAAAGCTCTTAAAGATTACCAGTTCCTTATCCCGCACTACTGATATAATATCCTGCCTGCTGTACAATGCACTATCCTTCAGTTTTCTCTGTACCGTTGGGACATCTGCCATATCGTCCAGCAGAAGATAGATAGGAAGACGGATATACTGTTCCTCCCATCCCAGAGTCACTGCATCTTCCCGCAGTTTTTCTATATCTGCCACTTCATTCGTAAGAATTCCATAGATAAAGCGTTCTTTCATACTTTTTCTCTGTGCGCTCTGCCTGTGCTGCAGTTCAAACTCGTACATAGTCTCAATGGCAAACTGCATCACTTTACCTATCTCCCGGACTTTCCCAGGTTCACCTGTGACACCGATAGCACCTATCCGTTTTCCCTTTTGAATCACCGGCAGCATAACCCCTGGACGCACTCCCAAATATTTCCCCCCATCCGGAACCTCAATGATCTCCTCATCCCCGTGGATAATCCAATAAGCCACTTCATGAAAATCTCCAATCCGCTCGGCATCTTTGCTGGCTATAATAACGCCTCTCTCATCCATAATATTAATATTATATTCCGTAGACTCCCCTGCCTTTTCAATAAACTTTTCTGCCAAAAAATTATCCAGCAATGTAACATCTCCTTCGTTTTACATTTTCTATATATTTTAGTTCTTTTCATGATAACATCACACTTTTTTAATGTCTAGCAGATTATAAATCTGGCATTTTTTTACAGTATTTTCTATTGCATCAATACAATTTATCTATCAATATTTGGTTTCTTAACCCATGAGAATATTCCCTGGCTGTGATATACTCAACAAAATCAAATAGATCCATTTCCCCCGCAGTGGATTCAAAAGGAGGACTCTATGACTATCAAAGAACGTATTCTGGCTACTCTGAAGGGGGAGCCCACGGATGCTTTGCCATTTGTCCCTCGCCTGGATATATGGTACAATGCGAATTCCAGAAATGGTACTCTGCCGGCCCCTTACAGGCATGCCACACTAAAAGATATCACCGATGACCTGGATTTGGGATACCATGCAATCATTCCGGATTTTAAGGATTTTATAAACCCCGAGGACGGAGATTTGGATGTAGGCATAGGTATCTATCATCTAAAGAATCACCCCTACCGGATAAAGCTCCACAATGTCAGACGCACCCATCAGCGAACCGGAGATGGTATTCTAAAGGTCCGGTATGAGACGCCAAAAGGGGATATCACCACCACAGTTGTGCACAATAAAGAGATGAAAAAAAACGGGATTACACTGTATGTAATCCGTGAACATGCCGTCAAGTCCCCGGAAGACTATGCTGCTATGGCATATATTTTTGAAAATATGGAAGTAATCCCTGATTACAGCAATTACACACAGTTTCAGCAGGAATACATCGGTGATCGGGGGGTAGCGGTTGCCTTATCTGCCATGTGGGCCTCCCCCGGTCATTATCTGATTAAGGAACTGATGGCTTTTGATACGTATTATTATGAGCAGTACGACAATCCGGAGGAGATGGATGCTTTTATACAGCAAATCACTCCCTTTTGCCAGAAGCTTTTTGATGCGGCAATCAATAGTCCGGCGGAAATTATTCTGTCAGGAGCCAATTATGACGCATCATTTACCGCACCCGCAATGTACGAGGAATATATTCTTCCAACGCTAAGGCGCCAGTCGGAAATCGCCCATAGCAGAGGAAAATTCATCGCAACTCATACGGATGGAGAAAATACAGGACTTCTGGAATTATACAAACGGTCTGGTTTTGATCTTGCTGATTCTATCTGCCCTGCACCCATGACAAAAATCTCACTGGAGGATACCCGGCGCATCTTTGACGGAACGTGTACCATCTGGGGAGGAATACCCTCTATTTCTGTATTGGAGGATTCTATGGATGATGTGACGTTTCAGAGATTTATAGATCAGAAATTTGAAAATCTGGGACGGGGAGATCACTTGATTTTGTCTGTAGCAGACACTGTACCCCCTGCCGCTAAGTTTGAACGGATTCTTTATCTTCAGAAAAAAGCCCGAGAATTTGGTGCTGTAATGCCTTCCTTATGAATACAAAAAGGCACAAATCTCTGAAACCATCTGAGATTTGTGCCTTGTATTTCTCCGAATTATTTTAAAAACATCCTCAAAAGCTTTTCTTTTCCAGATGTATACGGCTGATACCGGATGGGAAGATCGATCCAGTTGTATTTTTTTACCATGCTTTTTTTATGGCTGAAGGTATCAAAACTAAGTTTCCCATGGTAACTTCCCATACCGCTGCCTCCCACTCCTCCGAAGCCCATCCGGGAGGTAGCCAGATGGATGATGGTGTCATTCACACACCCCCCTCCAAAGGAAAGACTGCCCAGGATCTTTTTTTCCGTCTCCCTGCTCCTTGTAAACAGATAGAGGGCCAGAGGCTTTTCTCTCTCCCGGACAAAAGAGACAGCCTCTTCCAACGTTTCATAGGTGAGGACTGGGAGAACCGGTCCGAAAATCTCTTCCTGCATTACAGGAGACTCCCCGGTAATGTGATCCAACACCGTTGGCGCTATCTGCAGAGTCTTTTCACAGCCGTATCCGCCCTCCAGAATCTCCTCCCCCTGAATAAGTCCCAGAACTCTGCGGTAGTGCTTTTCATTGACCATCTTGGGGTAATCAGGGTTTTTCAGAGGCTCTTTCCCCAGCATTGCGGTGATCCAGTGCCGAACATATCCAAGCAGTTCGGTTTTGACAGAACGGTGCACCAACAGATAGTCAGGCGCCACACAGGTCTGCCCGCTGTTCAGATATTTGCCGAACACCAGCCGTTTGGCCGCCAGCTTCAGGTCAGCGGTCTCATCTACGATGCACGGGCTTTTTCCTCCCAGCTCCAGGGTAACCGGCGTAAGATTCCTGGATGCCTTTTCCATTACCATTTTTCCCACCTGAACGCCGCCGGTAAAGAATATATAATCAAACCGCTGCTCCAGAAGCTGGGTATTCTCCCTGCGGCCCCCCAAAACCACAGCAACATACTCTTCCGGGAAAGCTTCACTTATAATCTTTTTAATTACCTCTGAGGTTGCCGGGGAATAAGCAGAGGGCTTCAGGACACAGCAGTTGCCGGCGGCAACTGCGCCGATCAATGGTTCCAGGCACAGCATAAACGGATAATTCCAGGGTGACATAACAAGGGCCACCCCATACGGTTCCGGGATTACATAGCTTCTCGAGTGGAACTGAGACAATGGTGTCAGAACTCTCTGTTCTCTCATCCATTTTGCCAGATGCTTTCTTGCATAAGAAAGCTCACTCAAAGTAAGCCCTACCTCTGTCATAAAGGATTCAAAGGTAGATTTATTCAGATCCAAGGATAAAGCCCTTTGAATCTCCTGTTCGTTCCTTTTGATGGAAGCTTCCAGCCGTTCCAGTGCCTTCATCCGGAACCCGCAGCTTCTGGTCTTTCCTGTATAGAAATATGCTCTTTGCTTTTTTACTAATTCTTCAATCTCCATAAATACCTCCCTGAACCTTCTGCATTTATGCCTGGTCTGATTTGGTAACCGTAAGTATACTCCAACTTTCAGGGCCTGTCAATTTAGTACGCTTGTTTTAGAAGCTCCAGAACATCTTCTACACCCGCCTGCCGGGGATTTACAATCATTGCTCCGTCATTGACCGCCGTATTCGCTGCCTGCAGAAAATCCTCTGTCTTTACACCTAATTCCTTCAAGGTAAGGGGAAGACCGCAGGCGTTGTGGAGTCTGTTTTCCATATTACGTATCTCCCTTATGAGCTGCTCTGCCCTCTCCGCCGCAGGTGTTCTGCTATAGAGGTTGTCCCCCGCCAGGTACAGCAGCAGTTCTCCGTACTCTTTTCTGCATTTTTCCAGGTTATATTCCATTCCGTAAGGCAGGAGTACCGTCATAGCGTCACCGTGAGGTATATGGCAGACACCCCCAAGGGCATGCCCTACCGCATGGACAATGCCTACCATGGAGTTGGAAAAAGCAGCGCCTGCCATCATAGATGCATTTGCCATTGCCAGCCTTGCCTCTTTATTTTTTCCGTTTGCCACGGCTTCCTCCAGATACGTGCCTATCATCTTTACGGCAGATATGGCATAGGCGTCGCTGAGAGGATTTTTCTGAAGACAGCTGTATGCCTCAATGGCATGACAGAGGGCGTCCATCCCTGTGGAGGCAGTCATCCTGGGAGGTAATGTCTCTGTCATACGGACATCCAGAACCGCCGCATCCGGCTGAAGATAGTAAGAGATGAATTCCATTTTAAGCTTTCTTGCCTCATTCCTTATTACAGCCACCAGAGTGGACTCTGAACCGGTCCCGGATGTTGTGGGGATAGCGACGAAGGGGATCTGCTCTCCTCTTTTCATACTTTCACATCCGAGAATTTCCATAATGTCCACTGCATGCTGGGAAAGAATCATCCTTGCGCCTTTTGCGGTATCGATCACGGATCCGCCGCCCACCGCTACGATGCCGTCGCAGTTATTTTCCTTATAATAGCTTCCGATACGGTTAACGATTTCCAAGGAAGAATCTGCAGGGATATCTGTATAGATCCCCCCAATCTCTGTTCCTCCTGAGAGAAGGGCATCCAATACCACCTGGAGGGTTCCAATCTTTTCGAGCATCTGATCCGACAAAATCAGAGGCCGCAGGCAGCCCAGGTTATCCAGTTCAACAGGTATATTTTCCAAAGCAAAAGCTCCCGAAAGAATCTTCGCAGAGCTCTGAAATTCATAATATTCTGGTATCATAGTTCTATCTTTTTCCTTTCTCTGATGGACAGTCAGCTGGCCCCGCCGGCCGTTCTGGCAGTATAGGTAATCTTATTCTCTCTTGTCATCCGGTAGCGTCCTGACAGAATCCCCCCTGCAATGCGGATGTACAAGCCCAGGGCACTCATCTCTTTTTCCGGGATCTCCTTTAGAATTCTTCGGGTGATAAATTTGGGAAACAGGTAAGCTTCCACCAGATCCACACTTCTTGAAAAAGACATGGCGGTCCCAATATCCCCCTTCATGGTAAATCCGTGGGCAGCATAGGCCCCCGCGATTCCCATCTGTCCTGTGAAAACCAGAAAGGCACTGTCAACACTTTTAAACTGAAAACAGGTATCATAGTCAGACTGTACCCTGGGATCCAACCGCTCCAATCCCCTGCCAGTCTTTCTGATATATAGACTCGGGCCATTCTTATGACACTGCAGACAATAGGTCATTCCATGTTTCCAGCTGTCAACCTCTCTCTGTATCCGGGAATCCCTTTTATATAATTCAAACAGCCCTCCGTAGAGAACATAAAGGACAATTCCTTCTATTCTCTTCTTTATCCGGTTGCTCCATTTCTTTTTCATACTCATATCGCTCATAGAGCCATCACCTTTATCCTCATTCCGTTTGCAGAATATTTCTTTATTGGTATCTGTTGGAAGTATATCATATTTTCATTTGTACTTCAATTATTTTGAAACACAAAATATTTGAAGTAAAAAGGGGACAGGGGAAGTTGAAAATGGGACACCCCTGCCCTGATTTGGGGACGTGTTCTTTCTAAAAAGAACACGTCCCCAAAATACTTCTGGCAACGCTGATTCCGTTTGCGGATGCCTGCTGCAGTCCTCTGGTGACGGATGCACCGTCCCCCACTGCCCGCAGTCCTTTGATGCTGGTCTGAAATTCTCTGTCCACTACTACTTTATTGGAATAGAATTTTACTTCTACTCCGTACAGAAGGGTTTCATCGCTTGCGATTCCGGGCGTTACTTTATCCAAGGCATCGATCATCTCAGCGATATCTACCATGATTCTGTGGGGAAATACCAGGGACAAATCTCCCGGTACTGCATCTTTCAGGGTTGGAATCAGGTTGTTTCTGCACAGCCGCTCTTCTGTCGTACGCCTGCCCCTGCGGAAGTCTCCGAAGGTCTGCACCATGATTTTACCATCGCAGAGCATGTTGCTCAGCTGGGCGATCTGTTTGCCGTACTCGATGGGTGTCTTGAAAGGCTTCGTAAAGTTTTTAGACACCAGCAGAGCAAAGTTGGTGTTATTAGTCTTATATTCCTGAGATTTGTAGGCATGTCCATTGACCACCGCCAATCCGTTTTCGTAGTATTCCGTGGCAACCTCACCGGAAGGGTTGGTGCAGAAGGTACGCACTTTATCGTCAAAGGTAGGTGTGTGGTATACCAGCTTTGCCTCGTAGAGGTTCTTATTCAGAAAATCCATCACCTCGTCCCGCACCTCCACACGGACTCCAATGTCTACGGTTCCCACATTAGTCTCTATTCCGTGGTCCCGGCAGATATGGCTGAACCAGTCCGCTCCTTCCCTTCCCACGGCGGCCACAAATTCTGTACCTTCATAGCGCTCCCCATTGTCTGTCACTACTGCTCTTGCCTGATTGTCTGTAATCTCAATATCCGTCACCATGGTATTGAATTTCATTACAATTCCTTGTTCCAGCAGAAAGTCCTGGAGACGGTGATAGATCTTGTATCCCTCTTCCGTACCCAGATGGCGGATGGGACACTCTACCAGCTTGAGATTAGCCATAATTGCTTTTCTGCGTATCTCTCGGATCTCTGCCTCCTTGTCCACACCGTACACCTTTGTGTCTGCCCCGAATTTCAGATAAACATTGTCGGATTCTTTCAACAGTTTCACAGTTTCCTCATATCCCAGAATCTCAGGAAGATTCCCCCCCACATCAGGAGATAAAGACAATTTCCCGTCTGAAAATGCTCCTGCTCCCGCAAAACCTGTGGTAATGGCACAGGGCTGACATCCCATACACTTATTCGTTTTCCGTTTGGGACACTGCCTTTTTTCTATAGAGCGCCCCTTCTCAATCATAAGAATTTTCATATCCGGTTTCTGCCGAATCAGCTCATATGCGCAGAAGATACCGGATGGTCCTGCCCCGATAATAATTACATCATATTTGTTGCATCCCATTTGTGTCTCTCCTTTTTCTGTCTCTCACAGCAGTAAGCTGCCCGACAGTCTGCCCTTCGAAAGGCCGTCC
Organism: Lactonifactor sp. BIOML-A5; assembly: GCF_009677585.1. Taxonomy (GTDB): domain Bacteria; phylum Bacillota; class Clostridia; order Lachnospirales; family Lachnospiraceae; genus Lactonifactor. Next base: position 19,258 of record NZ_WKYV01000014.1, read on the forward strand.
TGACGGGCAGCTTACTGCTGCTCTGTCTGTTCCATGTAAAACGCCTCTCAGCCTTCTACAATCAGATACTGCCCGTTGGGCAGTTTGAATACTTCGCTGGCTTCCTCCAGCTCATCATTGCTCATGGTTTCTACATCCATCCCGCTCTCGTCAAAATATGCCCGGACTTCCTCCATGGAATCCACCACAACAGCCATGCAGTCTTCCAGAAACGCCTCCGCTTCTTCCAAGGTCTCTGCCACTGGTTCGTCAAATAACTGATCCTGATGACTTAAGAAATACGCCAAACACTCATCACTGTACTCTTCCATTATACTCTGCCTCCTTTTTCTATAATTTTCTTTAACACAGGTTCTACTCTCTCTGCAGAATATCTGCAGATTTGTCTTACCCCTTCCTGGGCATTGGTCATAGCGTAACTGTACTTTACCGCCTGCAGCATTTCCACATCATTATAGTGGTCTCCAAATGCCATACATTCCTCCGGCCGGATCCCCAGCTGTCTCTGCAGCCGTTTTATGGCGCTGCCTTTATTCGCCCCCACAGGAGTCATATCCAGCCAGACATTGCCGGATGTGACTACAGTTACTTTTGATCCGAAGGTTTCCTTCCAATAATCTTCTGACTGAGCAATCCCCCTTTCGTCATACACCGAGATCTTCATATACTCTTCTTCTACTGCGAAAATGTCGTCCACAACGGTTACATGATTTTTGACAACATTGACCATGTGATAATAATATGCGGGGCTCTTCGGCTGAATATAACAAGTACGTTCCCCGGATAACAGAATCTCTGCATTGTCCTTATTCCATATGGTATGCATGATCTCCTGTCCTAATTCTCTGGGCAGGATATCTTTATGTAATATTTTATTCTTATACTGTGAGAGACACCCATTTTCCGCAATATAGGCGATCTCTCCCCTCACAGGTGCAAACAGTCGCTCCAGATTCGGAATCTGTCTGCCGCTGGCAGCTACAAACAAGATTCCCATTTGCGTGAGCCGGTGCACCAGTTCCCACATCTCCGGTTCCAGATCACGTTTCCCGTCCTGCAAAAGAGTGCCGTCCAAATCGCTGGCTATCATCTTAAGCATACTTTCCATCCTCCAGGATCTCCAAAATCTGCTCCGGATAGTCTATCAAAAACCTGGCGTGATGTTCCCTTAATTCCTCTGCGGGCCGGAATCCCCAGGTCACCCCCACGGTATCCATTCCTGCAGCTCTTCCCGTATCCATATCTGTATTCGTATCTCCCAGATACAGACATTCCCCAGGCTTTACACCCAGCTTCTTAGCAAGATACAATGCACCGTCCGGCGACGGCTTTCTGGGAATTTCTTCTGTCTGGCCCTGTATCATAGAAAAGAAATTCTTTCCGAATATTGTCTCCACCACATGAACCGCTTCCAGGTGGGGTTTGTTGGAAAATACGGCTGTCTCTATCCCCATACTCTTCACAGTCTCCAAAACCGGGCAAATCCCCGGCATAGGCTTTACATGATATAAGGGATCCATGGCAAACCACTTTCGAAAAAGAGTTTTCCCCTCCCTGTAGTGCACCCCTGCAGTATCCCCGGCTGCTGCCAGAGCTCTTTTTAGTGCCATATCCACACCATCTCCGGCAAAATAATTATAATCCCTCACCGGCTGAGGAGTCAGGCCAAAGTGTTCCAGTACCATATTCCCTACTCTGGCAATAGACTCTACCGTATCCGCCAGTGTACCGTCCAAATCAAATATGCACAATTTATACATGGGAGAACCCTCCCCCAGGAAACCCTGCCTTAACCGTTCTTTCGTCCGATTTTCCTTGATATTCCGGGCTTTTTAGCCCCTGCCCTCAAATGTTGCCCCACTATTTAATCATAAAATGGGGACACAGGATACTTTGATTCTATTGTCGAAAGGCGTCATTTACCACACCTACAAGTTCTTCAGGTTTATTATACTTTACCTGCGCGTAAATGTCCATCGTTGTTTTGCTGTTTTCATGCCCAGCAAGATATTGGACAGTTTTTGGATCAACGCCAGCGTACAGCAGGTTAGTAATATAGGTGTGGCGAAGTTGATGTGGGGTCACATCAAAGTCAATGGCATACACCAACTTAGGATTGTTTTTCTGGTGTTCCCCAGGGGTGGGTGTTACGGTGCATTTGATGCACTGGCCATTTACATACTTATAATAGTTATGGGGTTTCGTAGAGCGAACGGTTACATACTTCCAAACTCGCTGGAACTGCGAATACGAAAGTGGCTGCCCAGTACGGTCTGCAATCACATATTCAGATACGGCTGTTTCCTTGACTTCGCGCAGACAAGCAACCAAGCATTTGGGAATGGGAACATCTCTCCGGGCCGCCTTCGTTTTCAGCGTTGTGGAAATCACCGGCCTGTTATGTTCTGAGCGCCATGCCCTCCGTACAGAGATGTACGGCGTAGGAACATCCAGAAATACGCAGTCCCATTGCAGTCCCAGAATTTCTTCACGACGCAGGCCGGAATATAAAGCGATCATTATAAATGTGTAGGGCGGAAGTCCTTTGACAGTATCCAAAAGCAGCTTCACTTGCTCATCCGTCAAAGCATTTTTCTTTTTCCCCGGTTTTCCTCCTTTGGCTGAAAGTCCCTCACAGGGATTATAGTCAAGTAGTTGGCTTCGCTCTGCCGAATAAAAGACACATTTCAGGAGCATATTGACCGTACTATACAATCCAGCAGATTTTGAAGCCAATGGAATCATCGCAAGCCGAATATCGTCTGCTGTTACATCTGACAGATACATTTCTCCCAAGGGCTTGACAATATAGTTGTTCATGGTCTGGGTATATCCTCTCAACGTGCCGGAAGATACCTTTGCCGACTGCATGAGCAGCCACTTCTCGCAATACTCTGCCACCGTTGGATGTTTTCTGCGGAAAACCGCCTCCTCTACCTGGCGTCGGGCCTCCATCTCCTTTAGCTGGAGTTCCTCGCAGGTTTCAGCATACAAGTCCACTCTCTTTCCATCGGCATCGGTGATCCGAGTCCTGTAATATTGAATCCCCCTCCGCATGGTAGTGCCATACCGGGGAACATTTTCTTGTTTTTTCGCCATGATTTCAGTTCCTTTCTATTTAATATGTATTTCAGCGCCGATACCTTCTTTATACTGAAAAACCATGGCTCTATCAAAGGTGCGATTCTGGAAAACGTAAAGGACGGGGAACACTCCCCGCCCTTTGTACGTTTTCCGTCAAATTATTGTGCCGCTTCGTATTCACCGCCATCCCATTCTGCAAAGGCTCCGCTTAAAACTCCTGCCAGTTGCTCCGGCTTGTTGTACTTTACCTTCGCATAAATGTCCATCGTGATCTTACTGCTCTCATGGCCAGCCAAGTATTGAACTGTTTTCGGGTCTACTGAAGCGTGAATCAAATTTGTGATGTAGGTATGACGAAGCATGTGTGGCGTAACGTCAAAATCCAGGCTATATACCACATGACCGTTGTTCCGTGCTTTTTCACCCAGCTTCGGGTAAAGCATATACTTCACATATTTCCCGTCCACAAGTTTGCGGGCTATCCTCGGTTTTGCTGTCCGTGTCACGATATACTGCCAAAGCCGCTTAAACTGCGTATAAGACAACGGCTCCCCATCCTGGTTAGCAATTACATAGTCTGATGTCGATTTTTTCTTTGCCTCTCTCAAGCACTCTGCCAAACGATCCGGGAGAGGGATATTCCGCTCCGCAGCCTTCGTTTTTAACTCTGTGAGAATGACCGGCCTGTTATGTTCCGTATGCCACGCCCGCCGAACCGTCAAATACGGCGCATCTGTATCCAGATATACCGAATCCCATTGCAGCGCAAGGATTTCTTCCCGCCGCAGCCCAGCATACAGACCAATCATCACAAATACATAGGGCGGCAACCCGCGAATGGCGTCCAAAAGCCGTTCTACCTGTTCATCCGTCAAAGCCTGCCGCTCCTCCTGCGGAACGCCTCCGCCTTTTGCCTCAAGGTATATCGTCGGGTTTGTATCAATCACATGGCTCTCCTTGGCCGCCCGGAAAATAGACTTGTAGAGGATTACCACGGACTTATAAACTGAAGCCGACTTTTTAGAGACTGGCACAAGGGCAACCTGGATGTCATCCAGGGTTACATCGGCCATTCGTTTCTCACCCAGCTCCTTGATAATATGCCGCCGCACCTTGGATGTATAATCGATCAATGTGGTGGCACGGATATGGACAGACTGCATCAGAAGCCACTTTTCACAATACTCGGCAACCGTGGGGGATTTACGCCGGAATGTGGCGTTATCGATTTGCTCAAGAGCCGCCATTTCCTTGTCGTAAACTTCCTCGCGGGTTTTTCCGTAAAGAATCACCCGTTTGCCATCTGCGTCCTCAATATCTGTTTTGTAATACTCATGCCCATTTATCTGGACTTTGCTGTACCTGGGAATTCGTTTTCTTTTTGCTGCCATTTTTCTACCTCCAAATGCAATCAGTGTTGTATCTTTGTTTTACCAAAACCGCACGATTTGCTCAAAGGTGCGATTTGTTTCCTCGCACATTTCGGTAGGTCGCTTTCTTTTCCACAGGTTTTGCCCGATAGGTGCATTTAGCGACATATTCCTGAAGGTAGGCAGAAGTGAAATATACGCATCCATTCGGCACATACTGAATATAGGAAATCAAACCGCTGTTTCTGGCTTCATCCAAGGTGGCAAGGCTGATTCCTAACAGTTTTGCTGCCTCCTTACGAGTAATCAGCTTTTCCATATCCAATCTTCACTTCCTTTCCTTCTTTTTTACCACTTCATAGTCAAAACCGGGCCGCTGGCCGCAGTAAGTGCAGATGTCCTTTTCCACCCGGCCAGGGTGAACCCTGCGCAAATAATAAGAGCCTGTGCCGTAGAAGTTGTTGGCACAGGCCGGACAAAGGCACATGATTAAATTTGGGGGTGTTTCTTCGATCAATCCCACGCTGACAGCCAGGGCGCGGTTGAGCCGGCGAATATGCTGTTCCTCCAGATGTCCGATGTACGTTTCCAGCCGCCTTTTATCAATGGTGCGGAGCTGCTCCATCAGCACCAGAGAAGGCAGCTCCAGGCCGTTCTCTGCTTTGAGAAGGTAATGGGTAGGCAGCTTGGCCTTGGCGTCCACTTTGCTGGATATGGCTGCCACAATGACCGTGGGGCTGTGCTTGTTTCCAGTATCATTCTGAATAATCAGGACCGGGCGATAACCTTCCTGCTCGGAGCCGATTCCCCGGCCCAAATCGGCATAGTACATATCGCCGCGATGATATGTTCTGTTCATGCTTATGACCTCCCTTTGAAATGCAGGCGGCTGCTGCCGCCTATGTAGAACCGGACAGCAGAACAGAATGAAGGCCGGGGAGAGATAAAACAATCCTCTTGTTTTCATTGGCCCGTCCTGCTGTACGGCTCATATTTCAAAGCGTTCCTATTTGTCCTCGACACCCCGGAACACTGCGGGAAGTCATCAAACGGCTGGCAGCTCACCAGCTCCACGGGGAATCTCACCCCTCGCGTGGTTCTCACGCAACCGCCCCCATTGCCTGCGACGGATCACGGTGGCAAACCGCTTCAACGCTCGGACGTTAGGCTGGACGGGAGTATCGCTCCGCTGCTGGTCATGGCCGTACCGGGAGCCGCCCGGTACTGGCAGCCTGCTGTTTCTCGCTCCTTGCCGGGAAGAACAAACCAAAGACCTACAATTTCTTTTTGCGGTGGTGTCTCGTTGTTTTCTCCCGGCAGATCGCCGCGCAGCCGCTACCTGGGCTTTGGCTTTCGCCAAAGCAGCGGGAATGTGCTTGATGAATGGGTATGCAGTTTTCAAGGTGCCGTGAGGCCATAAAAAGAACCTCTCACCCTATTTGCCGTTGAGGGTGAGAGGTTGCACAACGATTATTCCAAAAATTTTTTAAGTTTTTTGAGGACCTTCATTTTCCGAACATGAACAGCATTGCGGAATACGCCAAGCTCGTCTGCATATTGCCGTTCCGTCTTTTCCTCAAAGAACAGCGCCTGGATCAGCGCACGTTCTTCTGGAGTCAGCAGGGAAAGCGCAGTATGTAGCCTGTCCACTTCCAGCTTGTGAAGCACTACGCTCTCCACGCTTTCCTGCTCATCGGAGAATTGCTGGGCATTTTCATCCACCAGCAGGTCCAAAGAATCTTCGCGGCTGGGGATGATCTGCACCACTTGGCCCTCCTCTCCGAGAACGAACCGCTCGGTTTTCAAATCGTTCTCAAAATAGCGCATTTTCCGGTCGCCCTGCATGTAGGCCCGGTACACTTCATCCGTAACCTCAACATATTGGCCGCGAATCCATATTCTTTTTTTATCAGCGTCCACGCTGTTTTACCTCCGATCAGTCTGAATTGCGAGAAATTCAGACTGGTCGGGCGGCCCCCTACAACGTGGGAATGGGGTTCCTCTATATTGAAAAACGCACCTGCAGAATGGGACAACAGCCCCAACAGCAAGTGCGTTTCCTTTTAGTTCGTGTAAATCATGGCATGATGGTTCAGTATGAAAGGCGTAAAGCCACGGTGAACAGCAAGCGATTTTTTGACAGCCTGCGCTCTGTCGCATTATGTCGAAACGCTTTTTCCTCCATGGCGGCTCCCTCCGTAAGCCGCCGATCCCGCCAGCGTCAGGGCGTCGTCAGTATGAGGGCATAAAGAACGGCGGCCTTGATTTTCTCAAAGCCGCCGAAAAAGTAATATGGGCGTGTCAATAAGTCTGCTGCACGACGGCTTTTTTTCTTTTGCCATCGTCCGGCAGATAATGAAAATATTATGTTTTAGGTTCAGGATTTACTAATGCCTTTACTTTCGCAATGAAATCACAGTCGGTTTTGCAGCAGAAAACGCCGCCATAAAATTTTGTCTGTTGTTCAATCAGGAAATCATCGTCGCCAGACATAAGCAGGAAAGGGACAGTGATCCCTTTTTGACGAATTTCTTCGAGCAAATCCAGTCCTGTGCCATCCCGCATATTATAATCAGAACAGATTGCTTCGACTTTTTGATGTTCCAGCAATCGCAACGCATCTTTTACCCCTGTTGCTGTATAAACCTCAAAATATTTTTCTAAAGCAGAGGTCAAAAAACCTAAAAAACCCAAATTGTCGTCTATGACAAGCAATTTTCTCATTAACTTCCCCCTTCTATCAGCTCCTTATTATGTTCTTATCTGATTGGTGGTTAGAAAATCAGAATTATTTTGCTTTCCTGTTCAGCCCTTTCAGAATGAACAGCGCCAGAACAGCACAGGCCAGCAGAACCACAACACCGATGAAAACCTGGGTTATGCTTGCATCGTAATAGCCGGAGATATTGAAAACGGCTGTCATGGGATATACTGTCTTTAGCTGGTTGGACATACTTGCGAACAGCCCGGCGAACGAATAAATTTCAGCAAATACCAGCGCCAGCCAGTAACCCTTCTTCATCCGGGCCACCAAAGCGATAATCGGAGAAATGGCAAAAAACACGCCGATCCCGTCCAGAAGATATGTTTTCAAGTTTCCCAAAACAAGGCCAATGGATAGAGCTTCAAAGTGTAAAACAGCCTCAATGAGAAAGGTAATAGCAAAAAGCAGAAGATAGATCAGGACGCTGAACACAAGGGCCAGCACCATTTTGGTAAGCGTCAGCTTCACTTCATCCACGGGAATGAGCCGCAGGGATTTTAGGGTGTCCTCCTGTTCCTCCCGGCAGATCATATAGCTGCCCAGCAGGGCAATGACCGCAGGCAACACATAAAAGGTGGCAAGGGATTGGGCCGCTGTCATAAACCATCCGGCACCGTCAATATAGCGGCTTTCATAGAACGTGAACTGACCCTGTGCAAAGACAATCAACGCCACCATGACCGTTGCAAAACCGGCAATCCACAAGATTTTAGAACGGCGGAGTTTCCGGCGCTCCGCCCAAAGTAAAAGCTCCATTTCAAATGCACCTCACTTTCTCTTTTTCAAAGCAGCCCCAGCCAGCAGGACAGAAGCAACGCCCCACACGCCTATGCAGAGGAACGCCCCCGGAATGTTGAGTGGCTGGGTAATTACGACACCCGGAATATCCCGCATAACAATGGCGGTCATGCTGGACAGCGGATGCAGGTACATATTCACCATCAAGAGGATAAAGCCGAGGAATGTATAAACCAGCGTCAGGCAGACGGGAAGAATATACCCCTTCTGCGCTGCGGCAGCCGCCAGTATTGGCAGCACCGCAAAGGCGGTCAGCAGAGAGATTTCCATACACTTCCGCAGAAGATAAAGGACGCTCCCGGTGTCAAAAGCAATATAGCCGGGCAGGACGCCGGTAAGGATGGACGCGGCTGCGGTAATCAGCATGAAGCAGACCGAGTACACCAGCACCACAGCAAATTTGCTGAAAAAGTACGCCATCTTATTGACCGGCACAATCCAGAGCTGTTTGAGCATATCATATTGGTTTTCGTTATACATCAGCATGGTACACAGCATCCCCAGCACCACCGGCAGGATAATCCACGGGGTATAGCTGAACGCCGTCCATTTGTAAAACTCGATGGGTTCCACGCCGGTTCCCTTAACACTTGCGAAGTAGAACACGGCGGCCAGCGGCATAAACAGAGCTGCCAGCAGCATGAGCCAGATAAATGTTCTCCGGCGCAGCTTTAGAAATTCAACCTGTATCAGTTTAAGCAATGCCCTCTCCCCCCGTAATCTGCTTGAAATAGTCCTCAAGGGTATCATTGCAGATTTGGGAGCTGATAACAGCCACATCCTGCACCACAAGGGCCTTGTTGATTGCCGCCATATCCAGTGCGGTGTCATAGAGTCGCAGGTTATGTTCGTCCTGCACCGCATAATCCATCACATGGAACTGCCGTTCCAAAATCAGAGAGGCTTTGGGGACATCCGACACCTGAAGCTGAATGTATTTCCGATTTTTCTTTTCCAAATCCTCCATGCTGCTTTCTTCCAGCAGTACGCCGTGGTCGATAATTCCAATATCGTCTGCCAGAAGCGCAATTTCAGAAAGAATGTGGCTGGAAATCAGAATGGTTTTGCCGCGATCCACGCTTAAATCCTTGATAAAGTTCCGCACTTCGGCAATGCCGATGGGATCAAGCCCGTTGGTCGGTTCGTCGAGGATCAAAAGCTCCGGGTCATGCAGGATGGCGTTGGCAATGCCGAGGCGCTGTTTCATACCGAGAGAATATTTGCTGAACAGCTTTTTGTCCCGGTAAGGAAGCCCCACGACTTCCAGTGCGTTCTTGACGGCGTTGGGCCGGGGCGTCCCGCGCAGCTTCGCAAAGATTTCAAGATTTTCTGTGCCGGTCAGGTTGGGGTAAAAGCCGGGGGTTTCGATGATGGCCCCAATGCGGGGATAAATGCGCTTCTCATGGCCTTTGATGTTCTGGCCGAATACATCCACTTCGCCGGAAGTGATTGGAGTAAGGCCCAAAATCATTTTCATAATGGTGGTTTTACCGGCTCCATTCCGGCCCAAAAGCCCGTAAATCCGGCCCGGCTTCACATGAATATCCACAGAGCTGACGGCGGTTTGCTCGCCGTAAATCTTCGTCAGCTTTTTGGTTTCAATCACAAAGTCACTCATAAATATGCCTCTCTTTCTTATTCTGCTTCATTTTTCCAAATGACATAGTTGTAAAGGCTGCCATCCGGGGAGTAGTTGATAAATACTTTGAAATCGCCCTTTTCACAGGGAATGACAAACTCAACACGGATTTGGTCGGAGTGTTCCGGCACATAGCAGGACACCTCCGGGGAAGCGTTCTCCGGCAGCCCGCCCAGCTTATCGGCTTCTTCCTTCCATGTTTCCTGTATTGCCTCCGCAGAAGTGTTGTCTTGTACGCCCTGCGGCAGCGCATTGAAGAAAGTTTCAAAATCTCCATCCATCATCTGGTTAAAGTATTCGGTAGCTTCCTCTGTAATAGCCTGTTGGTCGGGAGCCTCGCTGGAAGATGGGGCGGCCTGCTGGCAGGCGCAAAGCGAAAAAGCGAACAGAACACAGAGGAATAAACTAATCAATCGTTTCATAGGTCTTTCCTTTCAGTAAGATTGCTTTTTTAGAGCCACAACGGATGCGACGGCAAATGCTGCACCGATCAGGAGCAGAGAACCGGCACAAACAAGCGGCGAAGTATGGGGCAAAACGCCTTGCATCAGGCTTTCTACCATAGCGGCGGCTGCTTCGGAAATATGGGGATAAATCCCCATCACGCTTGCCAGCGGGTGTATTCCCGTAAGATAGGCAGGGGCAATGACTACGGGAACCAGATAAAGCAGCGTCGCGCCAATCGGCAGAATATATCCTTTTGACAGCGTGGCAAGAAACACAATCGGAAGCATGGCTATGGGGATCAGAAGCCCGCCCGTCAGATACAACAGGCCAGCATCCATCAGTGTTTGGGCGTTCAGGTCGGGAAAGCCCCCGGCAATCAGCCCGCCGACAACACATAAAAGAAAGGTAATCAGGCACAGCCCCACAGACATCAGGATCACCACAGCGACTTTTGAAAAGTATAGCTGCGCTTTTGTGATAGGAATGATGAGCAGTTCTTTCAGCGTATCGTTCTTGTGTTCGTCAAAAAATAAGGTTGTGGCGAACATTCCCAGCACAATCGGCAGGAACAGGCTGGACAGGTTCTTAAACGCCAGTGTATAGAGGTCGCCAAAGCTATCCATGTAGGGGCTGCTCCTTGCAATGCTGCAAGCCCGCTCAATCGCAAACGCCCCAAACAGCAGCGTCAGGGCCAAAATACACCAGACAATCTTATTCCGCTTCCATTTCTGGATTTCAGTTGCAATGATCGTCATGCGGTTTCCTCCTTTCATGGTTCCTATTATAAGGGACGAACCTTGCCATAACCTTGCCGAAATCTTGTTTTAACCTTGCTTTGAACGCAAGAAAGCCCTGCGCGGTCACAGGGCTTTCGGAAGTATGATGGTAAAGGTTGTACCAGCTCCGGGGACACTGGTTGCCGTGATGGTTCCTTTATGGACGCTCACCAGTTCCTTAGCAATGGAGAGGCCCAGCCCGTTCCCTTTGGCAGACCGGGAATGGTCGCATTGATACATCCGTTCAAAGATATGGGGAAGATCAGCGGCGGAAATCCCTTTCCCGTTATCGGCTAACATGATTTTTGCCTGCTGCTCCGTTTCGGTTATGGTCAGGGACACTTGCCTTGCGTCGCTGTGCGTCAGGATATTTTGCAGCAGGTTATTGAGAATACGGGTGTAGGCGGTGGGGTCAACCCTTGTCATGTATTCTGTTTCAGGTATCTCTATCTCGTAGGTAAGGTCGTGGTTTTCCAGTAACGGCACCCAGTCAGCCATAATGTTGCGGGAAAGCTCGTTCAGGTCGCAGACTTCAAAATGAAAAATCTGCTCCCCGGCATCCAGCTTCACCCATTCAAACAGGGCGGTCACAAAGTCTTTCAGATGATGGGCTTTTTCCGTAGCCACACGAATATATTCTTCCTGCTCGGCTCCTGTTACCATCTTGCTTTCCACGGCCTCCAAATAGCCTACCAGAGAGGCAAGAGGGGTTTTCACATCATGGGAAAGGCTTGTCATAAGCCGCTTATAAGCCTGCTCGGATTGTTTTTGCTGGATAAGCCGGGATTGGCTGCTCATGGCGATCTCGTTGATGTCATAACAGATCTGCTTCGTCAGGTCGCTTTTCCGCGCCAGTACACGGCGGTTCAGGTTCCCGTTCTTTATATCCGTCAGGGCATCTTTAATAAGGGAAAGCTGGCCCCGGACGCGGTGAAGTTTTGCCAAAAGGTAAGCAATCACCAGCAGGGCAATCAATAAGGCCAGCAGCAGATAAAGGTTCATCTCCATGCTCATGCCTCCTTATTGAACCGATACCCCACACCCCGGACAGTCTGGATATAAAACGGCTGTTCTGGATTTGGCTCGATTTTCTTCCGCAGTTTGCTGATAAAAGACATGATGTTGCTGTCGTCAAAGGCATATTCCTCCGCCCATACCTGCGTGTAAATCTGCTTCTTGGTAAACACCCGGCCTTTGTTGGACGCCAGAAACAGAAGCAGGTCAAATTCCTTGCCGGTCAGCTCTACCGGGAGATTTTGAACTGTCACCGTCCGATTGACTTTATCAATCACCATATCTTTCAGCAGCATAGTAGCGGCCTCGTTCCCGGCCACGGGATTTAAGGTGGTATAGCGCCGGATCAGGGAATTGACGCGAGCCATCAGCTCGTTAATGCTGAAAGGTTTTGTCAGGTAATCGTCCGCCCCCAGCCGCAGGCCAGAAACTTTATCTTCCTCATCGCTTTTGGCGGTCAGCATCAGCACCGGCACATTATTCTTCTCCCGAATTTTCTGTAATACCTGAAAGCCGTCCATATCCGGCATCATCACATCCAGAATAATCAGGGAACAGGTGTCTTTGTTTTCTTCCAGCAGCCGCAAGCCCTCTAAACCGCCATGCGCCACCACCGCAGACAAATTTTCCTGTTCCACGCATTTCTTCATCAAGGCACAAAGCTCCTTATCATCGTCTATAATCAAAACACTATTCATGTTTCAATGCCCTCCCTTGCTTTGTCCTGCCGTCCACCGGCTTTTTTGCATCTTTGGGGATTAGCCAAACCGTTCCCATTTTTTCAGCTCCCGGAATGCGTCCCTCGGAGCAATAATAATTGATCTGCCGTGGAGAAATTCCCCATTTCTCGCCGGCTTCTCTTAAAGTCATATAATCCATTGCACATACCTCCAGCACCTATTATACTTCGCTCTTTCGAAGAATACAAGCCAAGAAACATGAACGCCTAAATAAGAATATGAAAAATAAGTATAAACGATATAAAAGGAACCTCTTGCGTTATCAAAGCAAGAGGTTCCTCATTTGGTTTAATTTAGCCCTCCAATAAGAGCTTCAACTTTTTAAGGACCTTCATTTTCCGAACATGAACAGCATTGCGGTACACGCCAAGCTCGTCTGCATATTGCCGTTCTGTCTTTTCCTCAAAGAACAGCGCCTGGATCAGCGCACGTTCCTCTGGAGTCAGCAGGGAAAGCGCGGTATGTAGCCTGTCCACTTCCAGCTTGTGAAGCACCACGCTCTCCACACTTTCCTGCTCGTCGGAGAATTGCTGGGCATTTTCATCCACCAGCCGGTCCAAAGAATCTTCGCGGCTGGGGATGATCTGCACCACTTGGCCCTCCCTTCCGAGAACGAACCGCTCGGTTTTCAAATCGTTCTCAAAATAGCGCATTTTCCGGTCGCCCTGCATATAGGCCCGGTACACTTCATCCGTGACCTCAACATATTGGCCGCGAATCCATATTCTCTTTTTATCAGCGTCCACGCTGTTTTACCTCCGATCAGTCTGAATTGCGAGAAATTCAGACTGGTCAGGCGGCCCCCTACAACGTGGAAATGATGGGGTTCCGCTATATAGAAAAACGCACCTGCAGAATGGGACAACAGCCCCAACAGCAAGTGCGTTTCCTTTTAGTTCGTGTAAATCATGGCATGATGGTTCAGTATGAAAGGCATAATATCCCGTTGAAAAACGGGAAGTTTTTTTGACCGTACACCGTCAAACAGGCGGCCTACGACATAGAATCATACTCGCTGCTTCTAATGAGCAGCGGTGCGCAGGATGACCAACGCATGAAATATCCCTCCAGGCCAAAACGTGGTCTGGAGGGATGGCATGACAAACCACCCTGCCAAAACCTCGTTTTTTTTATTGGCAGGGCCATCTATGCAATTCGGATCAGTTCACTTTTCTCTGCACTGTCAGTTCTCTAAAATTTGAACTGCTATGCCATTATAAATCTGGCATAAATCTGTAAAATAGAAAGAGAGGTGAACTGTAGGTGCAGAGTAAACATGAAACGCTTGGTGAGATCATCAAGAATGCCCGCATAAAAGCAGATATTACGGTCGAAGATCTGGCCGCCAAAGTCGGAGTAGGCGAAAGATTTATATATCGTATTGAGAACGAAGGCAAAAAGCCCAGCTATGACATCCTCTACAAGCTGATTCGGGAGCTGTCCATTTTACCCGATCAGATTTTCTTCCCAGAAAAGCAGATTGAGGATTCTGAAATGGAAAGCCTTGTCCGTATGCTGTATAACTGCGATGAGCGTTCTATGCAGATCATCAAGGCGACAGTTAGGGCAGCCTTGGACAGCCAGCCCAAAGAGTAAAAAAGAGCCGATGTCCGTGGGAAATTCTCACAGGTTCATCGGCTCTGCGTCTATGCGTCTGGCTCTTTGATGACAACGATATGTAATTGTTTCGCCTGGATTAAGCTCTCTCGTTTGCACTTTGGGCAGTAGAGAGGATAATTGACTAAAACCGTATCCTCCCTGATTCGATCACGGGTTTTATTCCCGCAGACGGGACAATAAACCCACTCTGTTTGCTGCATGGGAATCACCTCCATTCTCCTGTTTTCAAGACATGGCCGAGGGCTTGCTGCTCTGCAAGCCCGCCGGCGTGTCTTTTTTATTTATTCTCCCTTTTCCCGGAATCCCCAAGCCTCAAAATCTGTATCGTCCTCCTCCGGTTCCACCTCTTCCGTAAAAGTGGAGCCGGTGGCCTCTGCCGGGGGATTGAGCATATAAGGCGCGACCTGTACCGGCGCTTCGCTCTGAATCGCCAGCACCCTGCGGGCAGCCTTGCCGCAAAACACCATGGCGGCGGCAAAGGAGAAATACTGCACACAGCTTGCAAGATAGAGATTCACAATGGCCAGTTCATTTCCCTGCACAGGGACACCCTGCTCAAGCTGCCGGGAAATGTTTTGGTGGCAGGCTGCCAGGGAAACAAAAGCCGTAATCAGCAGCACCACCGCAAGCACATAAAATACTGCGGAAAGGATAGCCCCTTTTTTCGAGGGCTTTGTGATTGGATTGCTGTCCATCTCCATCAATGCGCCCTCCTTTCACTGCGGGGAGCGTTGTTTCTGCGGGATTGGGACTGGGCGGCTCCATCTTGAACGCGCTCCAGCACCTGCAGCTCACCCTTTTTCAGCCGGAATACCACATCAGCCTGCTTCGCCAGCTCGTTGGAGTGAGTAACGACCACCACACACTTGTTCATCTTGTGGGCGCTCTCTTTAAGAATTTCCGTGATGTCCTGGGCGGTGTCCTCGTCCAGATTGCCGGTAGGCTCGTCCGCAAGAATCACCGGGGCCTCGCTTGCCAGGGCACGGGCGATGGCCACACGCTGCTGCTGGCCGCCGGAGAGTTTTAGCACATTGCGCTTGGCTTCCTCTTTCGTCAGGCCCAGACGCTCCAGAATTGGCAGCGGCGGCAGCTTGGAAGTCAGCGACACATTCTCTGCGGGGGTCAAGTAGTCGATCAGGTTGTACGCCTGGAAAATAAACGCCACATGGTTTTTCCGGTGGTCGGAAAGCCCCGTCTTGGCAATGTCCTGCCCATCGAAGTAAATCTGGCCGCTGCCGGGGCTGTCCAGGCCGCCGATCAGGGAGAGCAGGGTGGTTTTGCCGCAGCCGGAAGGCCCAAGGATGGCGTAGAGTTTGCCCTGTTCCATTTCGGCGTTGACGCCTTTTAAGACTTTCTTTTTATTATCGTAGGAATATCCCACTTGTTTGATTTCCATAATACTCATAGTGATTACCTCATTTCGTTATTTTAGGGGGTGGATGTTCTTACTCCATCTGAGACAAAATCTGCTTGGGCTTCAACCGCAGGGTCGAAATGCTGGACACCAGCACTGCCGCCACCAGCAAAATGCCGCCCACGATAGCTACCAGCATAAAGTGCTCCGGCGTAACGATGACATTCTCCGCCGCCTTGCCGAACAGCGTACCCAGGGTGCCAGCTACTTGCTTGCTGGAGAGGTAGGCCAGCGGGAAAGCCACCACCGCAATCAGCAGGGTTTCCAATACATACTGGAGAATGACCGCAGGCTTGGCGATACCCACCGCCAGTAAAATGCCGGTTTCCCGTTTCCGGCTGCGGATGGACATGGAGAGAATGAGGATAATCAAAACCATGCTCACAGCGGTAATGACAATGATGAGGGTGGTAATCAGGGTGCCGGTGTCAGAAAGGGCGCTGGAAATATTCTGATACACCTCGTCATTGGCGGTGATTTTGTAGTTGTTCCAGTTGATAGAGGAAATGCTCTGCACTTCCTGAATCACATTCTCTAATTGGGCGGCGTCCGTGACATAGTAGTAGGCTTCGGAAATGCCCTCGCCATCTTCGCCCCAGCCCTTAATCAGGCCCTCGGCTGCGTCCATGCTGCAAAAAACATAGCTGGAATAGGCGTAATAGGACGCATCATCATACATATTCACTTGGTCGTTCTTATCCGCCACCACATCGAAGATACCCACAATCTCCATATCCACTTCCGGGGTGTTATTCTCCGGGTAGTAAACGCCTGTCAAGGTGTCCCCAACCTTCAGCCCGTTCCACTCAGCTAGTTCCCGGCTGATAATAATGCTATTGGTCATATCATCGGTGATGTGGGTGCCTTCCACCAGTTCAAACCGGCCCGACAGAAACAGCTCATGGTATTGGGAATTGTAGGAGCCGTAGTTGTAGAAGCTGTAATTCTCATGGGCCAGTTCCTCGCCCTTATCATTGAAGATACGGGGCAGGGTAATCAAAGTGGCGTCATACCCCGCAATGCCATCCACTGCGGCAATCTGCTGGATCATGTCCTCGGACATAAATTCCTGTGTGCTGTAATTACCGTTCCAGCCGCCCGTAGAGATGTCTCGCTCCACCGTGAAGCTGGCCCCGGTGGTTCCCCGGACTTCCTCAGCCTGTTCTTCCTGTGCGTCAGCTATGGCAAGGCCGGACAGCACCAAAGTGGTAATGGCCAGGAGCAAACAGAACACCAGCAGTGTCTTTTTCCACTTTCGTGCGCTATAAAAAATCGCCCGTATTCCTAAATTCATATCGCCTGCACCTCCTTAACTCATCTGCGATAAAATACTCTTGGGCTTCATCTTCATGATCGGGTAGGCCGCCAGTGCGGTAGAGGCCACACACAGCACCATGCCGAAAGCCCACACCAGTGCGTAATCCTCGGCGGAAACAGCCACCTCAATCTCGGCAAGGCCCAAATCCTCGGTGGGTTCTTCTTCCGCAGCTTCGCTTTCCCCGGTCAAGTTCACCGTTTCATAGGTTTCGCTTGTCACCTGGGAGAGCAGGCTGCTCCCGATCTGATGGGAAATGGCTGTGCTGGTTCCAAAGGAAATCACCAGGGCGATGGCCGCCACAAGGATCACTTCCAGCAGGTATTGCAGCAGCACCGAGCCTTTGGAAATGCCCATGGCCAGATAGACGCCGGTTTCATGGATTCGCCCACGGAGCCGCAGCGTCAGGAACAGGGCCAGCACCAGGAAACAGATCACCGATACCACAGCGATGGCGATAAAGACGATGTTCTGCAAGCCCTCCAGGGATTCCTTGGCGTTTTGATAGTCGTTGTCGTAGCGGGTCAGGGTGCAGCTTTCCCAATCCACGCCTTCCAGTTCCTGCACATCGGTCATAATGCGCTCCAGTTCGTCCGGGTCGTTCACATAAAAATCCCCGTATTGGACATTGGTGGTTCCCTCGGTGCCGTAGAGCAGGAAAGAGGCGGTGGAGAGGTCGGTGAAAACGATATTGTCGTAAAGGTCATAGGACGGGGCCATGCCGATGGAATCCTGTTCCTCGGTATTGGTGAAGATCCCGGCCACCGTCACGGGGATAGTCTTATCTTTGTCCTCCACATTCCCCAGCAGCATGGTGTCGCCCACAGACAAGCCGTTGCGCTGGGCGAATTTCTCGTGGATCAACACCTGGCTGCCGGTTTCGGTAGTGATGGGGCTGCCCTCCACCATCTCAAAGCCGCCATCGGTGAAATAGCTGTCCTCCTGGGAATTGGAGTTTGCCACTACCCGTCCGGCGTTCTCATAGCCATCCGGCACCTGGGCAGCGCCCTCGGTGTTGATCGTAAGACCGTTCCCGTCTGCGTCAAAATAAGTAGCATAGGTATAGGAGCGCAGGGTGTACCTGCCGCTCAAGCCATCCACATCAAGAATCTGGCTCACCGTATCCTCCGGGATGCCGTTTTCCAGCGTCTTGGCGTTGATGGTGAAATAGCCCAGCAGGGCTTTTTTAATATTGGCGTTGGCTGTTTCCGTGGCCGATTGGATGGAAAGGCAGGTCAGCATCAGCGTGGCCATGACCAGCAGAAACGCCAGCAATGTGAGGGTCTTGCCCTTTTTGCGGATGGAATACAGGCAGGCCCGTTTGCACAAGTTCATGTCTGAGCCACCTCATTTCCTTCGAGTAAAACCAGTGGGTTCACTTGTGTACCTCCTAACGTAGTTTTTCGCCGGGGCCGTGTTACCGCCCCGGTGGTGCTCCCGTCTGCTGGGAACACCCTTATGGTACACTACGAAGGTGGAGTTGAGGTGGAGTTGAGATATTTTTTAGGTGGAGTTGGCGATAAGGTGTAAAAAAATCGGCGGCCTTGATTTATTCAAAGCCGCCGTATAGTCAAACGTAGGACGTGACGATTACCTGCTGAGCAACGGCTTTTTTCTTTTCCCGTCTGGCGGGGCAGATAAAAACGATATTTATTTTTCTTACACCTCAATCAATCCTTTTGCATTTCCAGTAAATAACACACCATAAAAATAGACCTGCCAAAGTAATAATTCCTTTGTTCCATAGCCAAATATTATTTTGATCTCCGGCAAATCGGATAAACAAGTAGACATATTCTAACCCAGGAAATCTTAACAGGCTTCGTGTCAATAAGATTATCAGCCATATAACCCCACAAACTAATGTTGCAATATGTTCTTGCCTACATATAATTCCTAACAAGGCACACAGCGACGATAAAAAGAATGTTGGTGGGAAATACAGCACAATCAATTCCCATATTGGCATTTCGTATCGCACAACTGACGCGCCTGCCATGCTAAAAACCGCGAATAAGCTGGATATTGCGAAAGCGATTATGTAACGTAACAATACCCATTTGAAAAGAGATTTACTTTGTGCGGCAATAATATCAAAATTACTGTCTGCTCTTGTCTTTCCCCATTCACCAACAACGATTGTCACAAAAAACGGGAATACCACTTCAAAGCTGACCGGGTAAAAATCAAGCAGATCTCCGGCTATGATAGAAAGAACAATCATCGCAACCGTAAAGGTCACTGATACAATAAAGAAATTTATCCCGAAAATTTTTACTTCGCTTTCAATTTGCGCTATCATTCTGACCTCCAAAACTTGTGTTTCAAAAACAGCAGGCTACCACACACAAGACCGCTTCCTACAAGGAAAAATCCATTTGCAATAACGCTTCCCATATCAACAAACGGCCATCTCGGATGCACCCATATCAAACGGACTAAATCGCCGGAAGTAATCAAGTAAAACGGCATTGCCTCTGCCGAGCCTACATAGGTGGCATTAAACCCAAACAATATTGCAGCCAGAATATAGAATAAGCGAATGTCAATCATCCCCGGCAAGGCAATCGAGCAAAAGCTGACAAATAAGCTCACTGGAACTAAAGAAACAAAGATTGCTTTTACCAACGGGACAATACATTCAATCCGGGAAATTTCAAACGGCGCAGCAATAAAATAAATTGTCGTGTTAAGTAAAAGAAAAATACACTGCATGGAGAAAACATGTAGAAATCCGCCCAACAGCTTTCCCAACACATATTGCCATTTTCGTAAGGCCGATGACATCAGCAAAGATTTCATTCCTGTCTTAGTATCTATCGGAATACGTCCTGCCAATAAGAACATCAGACCGAACAATAAAACAAGGCTGTCGAGGCTCACAATCCGATAAACAAAGTATGCTGGCTCATTCAAAAACTCCAACCGAGCTAAATTCCCAGCAGAGGGGAAATTGTCAAGTAAAGAAAGTGCCGTCGCTACAAGAAGTACACCCCATGTAACCAGACGCTTGAACTGCATTTTATATTCATAATGGAGAACAGAAAACATTTTACGCATGGGCTTTCCCTCCCATACAATACACATAAGCATCTTCCAAAGTCGCCGTGACAGGTGTGGCCTGTGAGAAAAGCCCGCTTTCGTCCATTATTCGCGCAGTCAATCCGTGGCTCTCGTATGTCGTCGACAATACTACAGATTTCTTTTGAAGCTCGATAAGCTGGTTTTCATTTTCTAAATGTAGGATTTTTACCTTATCTTTTACCCGTTCTAATAGGGCGGCAGATGTACCTGCATAAAATAGATGCCCTTTCCGCAGAACAGCAAGTTCTTCGCATAGCTGGTGAATATCTTCGACAATATGCGTAGAGAGCAAAACGGTGCGGCCCTCTCTTGCATATCTTGACAATAGGCCGCGGAACCTCACCCGTTCTTCTGGATCAAGACCGGCTGTCGGTTCGTCAACAACAAGAATTTGAGGATTGCCAATCAGCGCCTGCGCGATGCCAACCCTCCGTTTCATGCCGCCGGAAAGCTGCCCTATTTTGCGTTTGGAAAATTCCAGCATTTCAACTTGCTCCAACACGCTACTGACAGCTTTTTTGTTATGAATGCCTTTGAGTTCTGCCATGTAATTTACAAAGTCAAATACAGAAAGAGAGGGGTACATGGCAAGTTCCTGTGGCAAATACCCAATCCTTGCTCTGACCTCATTTCCCTGTTTCACGGTATCAAAACCGCAAATGCGGATTATGCCTGCTGATGGGGTTAATACCGTAACCAATGCCTTCATCAGCGTAGTTTTTCCGGCACCATTGTGTCCCAACAGGCCAAAAACACCGCTGCCAACACGAAAGCTGACATCATCAAGGGCGGTCACGCCGCTCTTGTATTTTTTAGTAATGTGACTAATCTCAATGTTTGTATTCATACGCTCCTCCATTTAACTACAATCGTAGATTTATAGACTTTAATGATACGGGTTACTCATTGTAACCCGCACCATATTCTGTACCAGTATTATAGGCCGGATAAGGATAGAAATGTTCTCTGCTGAATTGTACGGAAAAAGCAACCGTAAGTATCAGAGAAACAGCCAGAATAGCCGTTATCATCCTGTCCCTGATCTTTGATGATTTTGTGGTGATCCGTTTGATTCTACGTTTTGTCAACACAAAACTGAGTGCGCCAATCCCTTTACCGGGTTTTGTAGCTTGAACCGTAGACAGTTCCAGCAGTCGGATAATAGCCGCAGCATATTCTGTTTCTGTGACTTTTCCCTGCGAAAATTTTAAGGCATTGCAATCGCAATCCGTTTCACAATGTAGTGAAAAATCTCCTTTAGCAATCCACGCAAAAGGGTTGAGCCAGTTTAATATGCAAACATAATCATAGATACGCTCCAAAAGAATATGTTTCCGCTTAATATGGGTCAACTCATGGATAAAGACAGCGGATAATTCGCCATCGGTCAGCTTTTCTATAACTGTTTTGCTCATGATAATTGCTGGGCGGATTGCGCCGGTAACGCAAATGGGGTTATCCAAAGTCCCCCAATATAGTGCAGGCACTTTTTTTAAGCCGACAATTTCCGCACATTGTAAGCAAAGAGCATTTAGACGCTCAGTGCTACATATCTGGTATCCTTTCAATGCCCGCTTTGCCATTATAGAGCGTATCGTATCATAGACGAAAAGAATACCGCACCCACACACCCATACCCAACAGGCAATATAAAATCCATTTAACCATTCCTGTGTTTCTGGTGATATGAGAAACACATCCGGTGAAAGGAATGGAACGCAAAAAAGGATCATACCGCAAAGCGGAAACCATAGCGGCAGCGTACAACGCAGAATGTGATTGATAAAAAGAGATAAAACACAAAATATACCGCCAATAGCAGATACAAAAATAATCGCATTGAAAATGTTACCGAGTATCTGCATCTGTTTTCTCCTGCTGCTCGATCAAGCTCTTTAGCTCATGCAATTCATCAGACGAAAGATTGCCGTTTTTGACAAATCCCATTACCATCTTAGACAGGGAACCATCATATACGCGGCTTAGAAAACTGCGGCTTTCCGCAAGCTGGCATTCACTTTCTGATACTGCTGGATAATATAAGTATCCCTTTCCTTGACGTTTTGTAGTCAATGCTCCTTTTTTTACCAAACGGGCAAGGTATGTTTGAATAGTCGTCTTGCTCCAACCTGTTTCTTTTAACCTGTCTAATATTTCGGGAAGTGTTTGTGGAGAATTACTCCAAACAATCTTCATTACTCGCCACTCTGACTCTGAAATAGAAAGTTGCTGCTCCATAAAGCGCCTCCTTTGATTGATGCTGTGTAGTTTATTCTATTATAGCATTGGAACTACATAGTGTCAACCATTGCATAGAATATCTATACGTAAAATTAAACGGAAAATTATGCCTGTCTACGCATTTAAGCCACTGAAAAGCCCGCTATTTCGGGGTTTCCCGGCATGGTCGATGGACAAGGCAGGACAGATTATCTAATCCTCGCCAGAGAGCGCTTCTAAATCTGTAGGGAAATCCATAAAACGTTGGGCATGGTAACTGTTAGCTACACACCCAACGCTTTTTTTCATAAGAGTTTATAGTGCCATCACCACAAAAACGCCGTAAACTTCACGCCGTTTTCCGTATTAACCATGTTGTGGATGATTTCGTGGTGGTCCAGGATGGTTTTAGTGATATACAGCCCCAGGCCACTGCCGCCGCTGTTCCGGTTCCGGGATTTGTCCACCCGGTAGAAAGGAGTGAAGATACGCTCCAAATCTTCCTCAGCAATGTGGACGCCGGTATTCTCCACGGAAAACACCTCGTCCTTTTGGATGACAGTAATCACCGCGCCCACCGGCGAATAGGCCACGGCATTTCCGATCACATTGGTGAACACCTTCTCCATAAGCCGCCTGTCCCCCTGGTAGTGGTATTCCGGCTGGATGTCCATGCGAAGCTCGATCTGTTTATCTTCCATCCGGCCACGGAACTGCTGGCAGACCTTTCGCAGCATTTGGCTGATGTCCAGGTCGGTGCGCTCCAGATGGAAATCGCTGCCGCCCATCCGCGCCGCCGACAAAATCTCCTTGACCAGCGCCTCCATGTCATTGGTGGTTTTCATGCACCGGCGCAGATAAGTATCCCGGTCTTTGTATTCGCCCACCTGATAGATCATGCCCTCCAGTTGCCCCTTGATGATGGCAATGGGGGTTTTCAGCTCATGGGACACGGCGGTAAAAAATTCCACGCGCTGCTTTTCCTGTTCTCGTTCTCGCTCAATATCTTTCTTCAACTGCCAGTTTGCCGAGCGCAAACTGGCCAGCGCATTGCTGAGCTGCTCCGCCATCTCGTTCAGGCTGGCGGCCAGCACGCCGATCTCGTCATTTCGGTTGACTTCACACTTCCAGGTCATATCCAAGGTGGTCATCCGCTTTGCCACGTTGCTGATACTGACCAGCGGCTTGGAGTAGTACCGGGAACAAACCACCGCCCCAATGACGGAAATCAACAGAATCACAACGGCTATAAAGGGGATGAGCTTCAGCAGGATGTCATAGGACTGCGCCACCGCGACAAGGGCGGCATTGGCAAATACATGGTAAGTTTGCCCGCCTTGCTGGAATGTAGCAGAACAGCTCATAGAGGGAGCAGAAGTGTCCATGTTCTCCATGTCGGCAAAATTCACGGAGAACAGATTATTCCCATAATTATCGTTGACTTCCACCGAGGCGTTGTTCGTCATGGAAAATTCCATCAGACTGTCCGAACTGGCCTCCCAGCCATTCCGCTCCAGAACTTCCACCAAGTCATAAAAATCGGAAGTGACCTGTCCCTCCAGTTCCGTATGGTAATTTCTCGGCAGGAAAATCATCACCATGCCGTAAATGATAATGCAACAGACCACCAGCAGCGCCAGCATACTGAGGAAGGTTTTGGCCTGAATGCTTTGACTAATCTTCCTTCTCAATTTTATATCCCGCCCCTCTCATGGTTTCTATGTAGTCCACACCCAGCTTTTTACGGATGTTCTTGATGTGGGTATTCACGATTTTTTCATCGCCAATATAGTCGTAGCCCCAAACCGTGTCCAGCAGCCTTTCCCTGGACACCACCCGGCCCTGGTTCTCCAGAAGGAGCTTCAAAATCTCAAATTCCCTGGTGGTAAGGGAAACGCTTTCTGTTCCCACAAGGACGGTAAGGCTGTCCGTGTCCACCGTGATTTCCTTATAGCGGATCACGTTATTGGGCGCAGCGCCGCCCTGTTCAGCCCGGCGCAGCACCGCTTCGATATGCTTCATCACAACCGGCATGGAAAAGGGCTTGGTGATATAATCATCTGCCAGGGCGTCAAAGCCCTTCATCTGGCTGTCGTCATCATCCAATGCGGTGAGCATGATGATGGGAACCCGGCTCTCCTTCCGCAGGATCTCACACACGGCAAAGCCGTCAATTTTCGGGAGCATTAAATCCAGAAGCACCAGGTCGGGATTGTTCGCCCGGAACTGTTCGATCCCGTCCAGGCCATCAGCAGCCAGGACCACCGTGTAGCCTGCGTCCTCCAGGAACGCCTTGATAATATTCTGAATGGATTCTTCATCCTCTATAATCAAAATCATTTTTGACATTGCTTGCACCTCCAAAGATAGTGTAGCATACAAAGGTGGAGTTTAGGTGGAGAAGGGGGCTTTTTTTGAAAAATCCCTCTGTTCATATTATACCTGAACTACAATGCCAGAAAAAGTGTGCGAATTTGAATTTTGTATATCCTCATAGCACGAGATTGTATGACAGGCTGTTTCTATTTGAGGAAGTCAAAAATGCCCCTCACCCAACAATATCCAGGTGAGGGGCATTAGATTTAACTCTCCAATAAGAGCTTCAACTTTTTGAGGACCTTTATTTTCCGAACATGAACAGCATTGCGGTACACGCCAAGTTCATCTGCATATTGCCGTTCTGTCTTTTCCTCAAAGAACAGCGCCTGGATCAGCGCACGTTCCTCTGGAGTCAGCAGGGAAAGCGCGGTATGTAGCTTGTCCACTTCCAGCTTGTGAAGCACCACGCTCTCCACACTTTCCTGCTCATCGGAGAATTGCTGGGCATTTTCATCCACCAGCCGGTCCAAAGAATCTTCGCGGCTGGGGATGATCTGCACCACTTGGCCCTCCTTTCCGAGAACGAACCGCTCGGTTTTCAAATCGTTCTCAAAATAGCGCATTTTCCGGTCGCCCTGCATGTAGGCCCGGTACACTTCATCCGTGACCTCGACATATTGGCCGCGAATCCATATTCTTTTTTTATCAGCGTCCACGCTGTTTTACCTCCGATCAGTCTGAATTGCGAGAAATTCAGACTGGTCGGGCGGCCCCCTACAACGTGGGAATGATGGGGTTCCTCTATATAGAAAAACACACCTGCAGAATGGGACAACAGCCCTAACAGCAAGTGCGTTTCTTTTTAGTTCGTGTAAATCATGGCATGATAGTTCAGCGTGAAGGGCATAAAGCCACTGTGAACAGCAAGAGGCTTTTTTAATGGCTTACGCTCTGTCACATTATGTCGAAACGCTTTTTCCTCCACGGCGGCTCCCTCCTAAAGCCGTCGTGTTCGTATCAGCGTATAGGCGTCACTCCTTTGTCGAGGGCATAAGGAACGGCGGCCTTGATGTACTCAAAACCGCCGCAGTACCCTGAAAATCCATTATGGGCGCACGAAGCTACCTGCCCCGCAACGGTTTTTTTCTTTCCCCGTTTAGCGGGGCAGGATAGCTTGTCTTATTCGGTTTATTCTTGCTCTTGTGCGGCTGCCTCTTTCAGCCGTGAAAAGCTCTCATCGCTGATAATGTGTTCAATCCGGCAGGCATCGGCCTCCGCAATCCTGGGGTCAACACCTGCGGCGATAAGCTGCTCGGTAAAAAAGCAATGGCGCTCATAGATTTTTTCGGCAACCTCGCGACCCACATCGGTCAGATGGAGAAAGTGATCCTCGTCCATTGTGAGAAAGCCGCCGTCCCGCAAGGTAGCCACCGCATGGCACACGCTGGGCTTTGACACCTCCATGTGCCGGGCCACATCTACGGAGCGCACCAGACCGCATTTTTTTTGGAGAACAAGGATGGCCTCCAGATAATCTTCACCGGATGCGGTGGTATGTTGCTTTTTCTCCATGTGTTCCTCCCATGCCATTCGTACCAGCAAAGAAAACATATTGGCTCCTTTTTGTTACTGTGTTTTATCACCGGACAGCTTCCAGTTGATTGCCTTTTCTCTAACATTCACAAAATCGGCATAAATGCCGGGCTGCTCCATCAACTCCTGATGTGTACCTCGTTGGACAATTCCGCCGTTTGCAATAACAACAATCTGCTGGGCATTGCGAACCGTTTTCAGCCGATGAGCAATAATGATAACAGTCTTATCTTCTGTTAGTTTCTCAATGGCCTGCTGGAGTTCCGCCTCATTTTCCGGGTCCACACTGCTTGTTGCCTCGTCCAGAATGATGATAGGGGTATCCTTCAAAATAGCCCGCGCAATCGAAATCCGTTGTTTTTCGCCGCCGGATAGAGTAGCGCCGCTCTCGCCAATGACGGTATCATAACCGTTTGGCAGTGCCATGATAAAATCATGGCAACACGCACTCTTTGCAGCTCGGACAACTTCTTCGTGAGTGGCATCCGGTTTACCAAACTTGATGTTGTTCTCAATGCTATCCGCAAAGAGAAAAACATTCTGAAAGACCATGCTGATATTGGAAAGCAAGCTGTCCAGCTTATACTCCCGTATGTCGGTGCCTCCCAGTTTGATACACCCTTCATCTACATCCCAAAAACGAGCAATCAAGCTGCACAATGTCGTTTTACCAGAGCCAGACGGACCGACTATCGCCGTAGTGGTTTTTGCGGGGATCGTCAGATTGACATGGTTCAAAATTCGGTGATCGCCATAAGAAAAGCCAACATCCTGCAATTCAATCGTGGTATCTTTCGGAGTAATATCTTTGCCGGACAAGTCCATTACTGGTGTATCGTCAATAGCGTCCACCTTGTCGATGGAACTTTCGATTAACCGAAGGGCAAAGGACTTTCCTCCCGCGGCCTCCAGTTCGCTGAAAATCAGGAAGGAGGCAACACACATCAGCAGGCAGTACACCAGTGTCATGCTGCTTTGCAGATAGAACAGGATAGAGCAAAACATGATTGCCACACTCGCCAATCGCAAAACAAACAGTTGCACCATTCCGTAAGGTCCGAAAACGGTTTCCAGTTTGGTATTGCGTGCTCGGCTTTCCTCAATGGCCTGTTTCATTTTCTGATTCGATCCGCCACCGAGATTAAAGGACTTTACAATACCCATCCCCTGGATATATTCCAGTGTGGCGCCTACCAAGTCCTCCTGTGCCGCCTGCCGTTTAGGAGATACTTCCTGTGATTTCTTTTGAAGTGCGGAGTTACAGAGCAAAAACAGCGCAATCCCCAGGCAAGCCAGCAGACCAATCCTCCAGTCAAAGAAAAACATCACAATGGTAATAACCGTTACATGGATAAAACCGTGGATTACTGTAATTAGAACCGATGGCGCATTATTCTCCACATCGCTGATTGTCGTGGTGACAGTGGAGGTCAGGTCCCCCAGGCTATGGCTGTTAAAGTAGCCCATCGGCATATACTTCATCCTGTCGCCCACATGGATGCGCTTATCCGCGCACATAAAATAGCCAACTCTTGTTTGTGAAAAGTCTGAAATATAGCTGCAAACGATTTTTCCAATCACCCCTGCCAAAAGAAGCAGAAAAGCGAACAGAATATCCCGCCCTTTGGTTCCTTCCACCAGTTCATTGAGGATCAGAAAAAGAGCGCCGATCTGAAACATATCAAAGATTGAGTGCAGCAGGCTGAACACCACTGACTTTTTCAGAACCCTTTTCCAGCGGCCAGAAAAAGCATAGATTTTCTTTAAGGCAGTAATCATGCCGTTGCACCTCCTTCATCACGGCTCCCAATATGGGCCTGCCACATTTCTTTGTAAAGCGGGCAATTTTGCAGAAGTTCCTCATGTGTTCCGGTTGCCTCGATCCGCCCTTGATTCACCACCACAAGCTGATCTGCGCCTGTCACTGTATAAAGTCGATGAGCGACCATAATCAGAGTCTTGCCCTGTACCAATTTAGAAATAGCCTCTTGAACCAGACTTTCATTCTCAGGGTCAAGGTAAGCTGTTGCCTCATCGAAAATAATAATAGGGGCATCTTTCAGCATGGCTCTGGCGATGGCAATTCGCTGCCGCTCCCCCCCCGACAAGTGGCCGCCTGCACCGCCCACAATCGTGTCATACCCATGCTCCAGACCCATGATGAAGTCATGACAACCGCACTTTCGGGCAACATCTTCTACTTCCTGATCGGTGGCCGACAATCGCCCCATACGGATGTTTTCACGGATACTTTCATCAAAGAGGTAATTATCCTGCGATACATAAGACACATAAGAGGAAAGCTGCGACAGGGGAATCTTCTTCAAATCCACCCCGCCAAGAGTAATCACGCCGGATGTTGCCTCCCAAAAGCCGGTAATCAATTTAGTAATCGTTGACTTGCCAGAACCGGAAGGCCCTACTAAAGCTGTCATCGTTCCAGGTTGTATTGTCAGATTGATATGATCCAATATGGGCTTCGGGTCCTTCAGGTCATAAGAAAAGGAAACATCCTGGAAGTGAATAGACAGGTCGTGAATATCAGCATTGTGGTCCGGCCGCACCATTTCCGGTGCATCCAGCAGATTTCCAACCTCTCCAACAATCGTGCCAAGCTGCGAAATATTGTCAGTAAATTTAATCGCTCCCAAAATCGGGCCGACAATACCCAGGGACAAAATCATAATAGTCAGAAAAACCGGAGCGGACAGGGTTCCATGTTGATACAAAATTGCACCAATGGGAAGAACCGCCAACCAAACACTGGGCCAGATCGTATTGCTCATAGACATAAACAACTGCGTATCCTTCATCCAGTCAACCGCATAACGGGCATCGTCATTGACCGCGTCGGAATACTTCTGATAAGAGTTGGCCGACTGATTGAATGCCTTGATAACCTCAATACCGCCTACATACTCAATAATCGTGGCGTTCATTTTTTGAACCCGTTTCATCAAGCCGGAAAATCGTTCGCTATATCCCCGTGACATTCCCATATAGCACAGAAAACCAATGGGTAGGGTCACAAGAGAAGCCAGTGCCATGCGCCAGTCTAAAATAAACAGATAGACAATAATACACAGCGGGACGAACAGATTCGATGTCATCTCCGGCACCAGATGTGCGAGGATCGGCTCCATGCTCTCTACCCGATCAACGATGACATCCTTGAACCGGCCAGAGGATTGATCCATGATGTAACCCATCGGCACCCGTGAGAGTTTGTCGGCAATTTTAATACGGACTTCTTTCAAAGTCTGGAATGTCGCTGTATGAGATACGGTTGTTGAAAGGGTAGAAAAAAACAGTTTTAGTGTGAAACCAAGCAATATTATGCCGCACCAAAGCGCATAAGTGTTTAGGGCAGTCACGCCATCGATCAGACAGAGCATGATATAAGCGATGGCGAAGTATGGGACCATCCCGCAAGCCACACCTAAGATAGCCAGGATGATGGAGAGCGCGTAGGCTCTCCGATGTGCGCCAGCCAGCTCCCATAACCGCTTGACTGGTGATGGTGTTTGTTTCATCATCTCTCACCCTCCATAAAAGCAATACGGGGCAGTCGGCCCCTCCCGACCACCCCGCATCGCCAAGCTGTGTTATTCTGCCGGAGTGATCTGTGTCACATCCAGGAAAGCATAATCAGAAGCAAAGTTATAATCTGCAATCTTGTCCGTGTTATAGACGATCATATCCATCTGGTGAGTGAGAGGAACATCCAGCACCTGGTCAAGATCTGTATTGATGAGCAGTTCAAACAACTCCCGCAGCCGGGTATCATCGTTGCAGGTCTTAAACTCGCTCAATGCGGAAATAAACTCATCGGAATTATCCAACAGAGGGATGGAAACATCTTCCGGCATCTGAGCCATCATTGCAGAGAACCAGCATTGCGGCATAGCATAGTTGAAGAAACCTGCGGTCATAGCGGTAATATCCCATCCCGTGGGTTCCATATAGCTTGCGTACCATTCCATCTTTTCCATGCTCTTGATCTCAACTTCAATTCCAACTTCTGCAAGCTGGCTCTGGATCAAAGTGGCGATGGAGCCGATGGTGCTGTCATCCGTGGGGCAGGTAAAGACTATATGAAGCGGTGTTCCATCCTTTTCCCGGATTCCGGTGGATTCGTTCATAGCCCATCCTGCCTCGTCAAGAAGCTGATTGGCACGATCCACATTGTAGGTATAATCTATCGTGCCGCAAATATCCGAGTAGGGAGTTCCATCAGGTACAATGGTGTCAGCCACAGGCTCATAGCCATAGGTTAGGCCCTCGGAAATTGCACCTTTGTCAATGGCATACGCCAGGGCCTGCCGCACGCTCAAATCAGCCAGATTCCCATTGAAGTTCAAAATGATATTGCGGATCGTCGAGCCGGAAGGCGCAAACTTGCCCTCAATCCCCTCAATGGCGGTGGCCTGGTTATAGTCCTCATAGCTCAACTCAGCGGAGCCGTAAATCAGGTCAATCTCACCGGTCTGTAATGCCTGCACACGGGAGGCATTGTCAGGAATGTACTTCGCTACGATTTTGTCGTAGTAGGGCTGCTCACCCCAATAGTTTTCGTTGCGGACAAAGGTGGTGTACTGGCCCGCCACATATTCATCATAGACATAAGGACCGGTTCCGGCATAACCGTTGACCGTCTGGAAGTCTCCCTGGGTAATCAGTTTCGGAGAAATCATAGTGCAGACATCCGGCCAGCAAAAATCGTTGATGTATGCAAAGTATGGCGTGTCATAGGTCAGACGGATGGTGTATTCATCCACCGCCTCAATATTGGTATAGTTGACAACACCGGGCAGCGATGCGAAAGACGGGTTGATATGCCAGGACTCAATATTGGCAATCGCTGCCTCTGCATTAAAAGGTTCTCCATCATGGAAGGTCACACCCTGACGTAGATAAAAGGTAAGCTGTGTGCCATCTTCACTCAGTTCCCAATCTTCCGCCAGCACCGGTTGGATCTCCCCATCCACATATTTCACAAGACCCTCATAAAGCAGTTTCTGAGTGGGGCGGTTATCCGCAATCATATAGAGGGGAGAAAGGGTTGTTGTTTCGCCAATCGTGGCGATGTTCAAGACCTTTTCGCTCGTTTCCGTTCCGCTTGTTTCATCTGCGGTGTCGCTGTTGCTGGGGGTTCCGCCGCAGCCGGCAAGCAGACCCATACACATAACAGCGGCAAGAGCGAGGCCCAAAACACGTTTGGTTCGTTTCATCTCGTTTCGTTCCTTTCTGTGATTTTATATTTATCGAACGGCCTTTTTAGTAAATTTGCCGTGTTCGATCTCATAAATGACCTCGCAGAGCCGCGAGGCAACTTGAATGTCATGGGTAATGACCAAGTAGGCGCAGTCATGCTCCTGCTCATATTTTTCCAAAAGTTGAAGGACCGCTTCTGTTGAAATCAAATCAAGGCCTGCGGTTACTTCGTCCAGAATTAGAAATTCCGGTGATATAGACAGGGAGCGCAGCAATGCAAGCCGCCGCTGTTCCCCGCCGGACAGTTTTCGGACCGGAGTATCAAGGAGGCTTTTGGATAAACCGGTTTGTTCCATCAATTCAGCAATACGGTTTTTTCGCTGCGACGGAGAAAGATCAGTCAGATTTACAAGGGCTTCCTCTACATTTTTGGATGTACTCCATGATGGATTTAGTGTTCCGCCAGCATCCTGAAATACCGCTTGGATCTTGCCCCGATATTTTCTCCATTCACGCAGACCCCATTTTGTGGTATCAACGCCATTGATAAGGACACGTCCCTCAGAGGGGCGTTCCAGTCCAATCATCAATCGAGCCAGGGTGCTTTTTCCGCTGCCGCTTTCGCCCATAATGGCGATGCTATGGCCCTGCTCCCATATCAGTGAGGCGTGATCCAATGCACAAAATGTTTCCCCCTGCGCATCATAGTAGGTTCTGGTGAGGTTATCTAATTCAATGCGGTCCATTTCCAGTTCACCTCCTCCCGGTGACAGGCAGCTTCGGCAAATCGTTTGGTCCACGGCTGCTGCGGGTGAATGAATAGCTGCTCAGTCGCCTGTGTTTCAATAATTTTTCCATGTTCCATCACATGAGTGATAGGGCATAGGGCTTTCATTGCCTCAGTATCATGGGAGATGAACAAAATCGCTGCTGTTTCTTGATATTCCCTCAGTAACTCCAGTAATAAATCCCGATTTGCTTCGTCAAGGGCGCTGGTCGGTTCGTCTGCCAAAACATATTTAGGCTTCGTCCCCAAAATCAGCGCCATAGCAATCCGCTGAAGCATACCACCGGATAACTCTCCAGGATATGCACTCAGCACTCGCTTCGTATCGGTCAGGTTGACTTTCCGCAGCACATTTTCCGCAAGCGCGTGGGCCTGTTTTTTATCCAAACCAGTGTGCATACGGAGCGTTTCAATGATCTGCCGCTCCATCTTTGCGTGTGGGAAAAACGCTGTCATTGGGTTTTGCGGAATAAATCCAATCGTTTCCCCGCAAAGCATTCGGCGCTCCTTCGCACTATGCGTCAGCAAATTGTCTCCATCCAGGAGAATTTGACCCTGTGGGATTTCCAGATCGCCGCCGTTCATCCCCATAATGGATTTAATCAAAGTTGTTTTTCCGGAGCCGCTGGCTCCAGTCAGTCCAATACAAGTCCCTTCGTCAATAGACAATGAAACATCGGTTAAAATCGGTGCGTTATTTTTTACTTTCACGGTCAGTTTTTTGATCTCAAGCATCAGGCACCCTCCTTTTCCAAAAGCCGCCCCAAGTAGTTGAAACAGAGGGAGCTGATAAAGATAAAGAGGATCGGATAAAGGAGCAACTGCGGATGAGTTCCGGCCAATGCCCTTGCATCGGAAAGCATAACACCCCAATCAATTACATCATCGCCCAGAGAAAGGCCGATGAATGAGAAACCGGAAATCGCAATAATCATTTCTGCGCAGGAGAGGCAGATAAATTGCACGATGTCACGGATAATATTGGGAAGGATATGTACCAGCATGATCCGCACCTTGCTTGCACCGCAGGCAATCGCGCACATGATGTATGCTTTGTCATACTCAACTTCAATCAAAGTTTTGACCAGCTTAATCATCCGAAGGATTAAAGATGCCGTCAGTGCCACCAGCATGGTGGGGATACTGTTCCCCCAAATACCGATGAAGATAATCAGATAAGCCACCGGCGGTATCGCTGTAACTGCGTTCAAAATACTTTCTGCAAGAATATTTCTGCGGCGGCCTGTCTTTGCCAGTAAGATGCCAAAGAGGATACCAAGTAAAATGACAATGGCCGATCCGACCAGCACAATACCTAAAGTTGTTTTCCCTCCTTCAAGGATACGCGAAAACTCGCAGCGGCCGAAATCGTCTGTTCCAAACGGATATTCTGCGCTGCTGGGTAGATATTTGTCCCGAATATTTGTGGCCGTCGGATCGTGAGGAGCAAAAAACGATCCGAACAGGAAAAACAGCAATATTACAATCGGAATTGCATACGAGAGAATATGTTTTGTCCGGCTCATAGTCTGGCCCCCTCTCTCGCAGAAGCATCCCGTTGCAAAATTCGCCGTAGTATATCCGAAAGAATATTGAACATTACCAGCGAAAACGCAAGGAACAGAATTGTTGCGTGGATAACAGGCGAATCCCGATACAGCACGCTGTCAATGATTAAGTAACCAAGCCCCGGCAGGGAAAACACGCGCTCTACAATCGCAGAACCAGCCATACAAAGTCCGAGCATCTGGCAGAAGCTGGGTAGAAGTGTTACAACCGCGCTGGGAAGTGCGTATCGTAACAGGATTTTCCCTTCAGATAAACCTCTGCAACGAGCGTAGAAAGCACTGTCTTGCTCCATTTCTTTTTGAATGTTATTCGCCAGCATGGGCGAAAACAGGGCGATACACCCAATGGCGATACAGACCGCTGCCGGGAGGTACCGCATCAGTCCCGTGTTTCCTACCACCGATGTCAAACCGAGCTTGACAGCAAAAATATCGAGGTAGGAACTGGCAAAGAAAAAGGATGGGATGGACACTCCTGCAATACACAGAAAAATCATCGCATGGCCAATCATTCTTTTTCTTGTCAGATAACAAAGACAGCCGAACAGAAGAATGAAAACTGCTTGAATAATGGCAGAAATCAATACAATCGTTACGGTAATGCCAATAGCTGTTGTGACTTTCTCAAACACTGGCTGCCCGCTTACAAAGGATTCCCCAAAATCTAAATGGAGCGCATCCCGTACCCAAGTCACATACTGTACGGGCAGCGGGTCATTGAGGCCCATATCTTCCCGCAGCGCCTCCATCTGCTCATCCGTAAAGCTAAATGCGGCAAATGACCGGCGAGCATACGCTTCTGCCGGATCAATGGGCGATAGGCGCACAAGCAGGAAAGAAATCAGCGTGACAACAACGAGCGTTATAAGCATTTCAAGGACTTTATTGACGATAAATCGCCTTGTTGCCTTGCTCATTCGTTTCCCTCCTAAAAAAATAAGCTTTGTAGTTAGACATCGCTAACCGCAAAGCTTATAATACCCCATATTCAATTATTGCTCCACTCCAAGAAGCCTCAATCTATCCAAAAAGCCAATCAATTTCTGCTCTTTCTGTATTCGCTGGGAGACTGCCCTATAATTTCCTTAAAAGCAGCGGAAAACTTATTGGGATTTTCGTATCCGACCATTCCTGCTATTTCCGCTATTGACAGCTTTGTTGTAACCAAGAGTTTGGTAGCTGTCTGCATTTTGTATTCGCGCTGAAATGCGTGAATCGGTTTCCCGTAGACCGCCTTAAAGCAGTCTTTCAAAGCAGTAAGGCTCATTCCGTATCTATCTGCGATACTTTTCAATGTTTCCCGGCTATCTAATTGGTTTGCCAGCTCACATTTTAGTGCTTTAACCTTTTTGATTTGGTTGGCAGAATAGTATGCAGCAGTCTCAAAATTCTCTTGCGGGAGCATCTGGGAAAGCAGGAATAGACTTTCCAATACTTTTAACCGTAAGTATCCCATAGGAACTGTATCTCGTGCTTCGCAGATCTCTTGAAACACATGATGTAGATTGGGAGGTGTCTTAATAACCGAACAACAGTGTCCGACACAGAATTTGTCTATCAATTCTTTCAGATTTATTGAAACACCCTCCACAACATTTTCAAAAATCAATCCGGTTATATCTAAGTCGATTATAAACGCAACTCCATCGTAATATCCAATCGGAAATTCTGGTGGTTCTCGTTCGGGAGATAGGAGACTAACAGCGAAATCCCCTTCACCCAAGTATGTAACAAACCCATGCTTATACTCACACTCAAATCTTCCGGCACGACAATATGCTATTTCCAAAATGTTTGGCATCGCTCTATTTCTCATACGGCATGAGGAAGCCTCAAAAGTGGAATATGCTAAATCAATGCCGGGAAATAGATGGTAGCAGTGCATAAATCCGTTTGGTGTGTCGCATTGCATTTGGTATTTAGTTTCATTTTCGTTTTCTTCCATAACTTTTGCTTTGGGTCCAAAAACATCTGGCTTTACTATTTCTGCGTTTTCCATTAACTGCATTTAGGAAAATATCCCCCTTCCAGTGGTTAGCTGCATATAACTCAATATCATATTAACACAATCACAGAGGAAAGTCTATTTTTACCGCTAACATAAATGGATATTCATATTATGGCTGAACTGCGCATTATGACGTGCAAATTTGAATTTTGTATCTCTGTTATGTACCCAGCCGACTACGCGGCTGGTTTTTTTCTTTTTTTGAGGGAGTTAATAGGCCGGGCAACCGTAGCCCAGCACATCAGAATACCCAATAGGATAGCTGTTCTGGCGCACGGAATCGCCGGAGTTGCCCTCTACGGTATAGACACGGCCATTCTCGACTTTTTCCACAATACCCACATGGTCGGCTGACATATCGCCATCCCAATCAAAAAAGATGATGTCACCGGAACGCGGCTCATAGCTGCCCGACTGCCACAGCCCGCGCTCCTGGAACCAGGGAACACCCTGGGACGCGCAGGCCGCAAACTTCGGGAT
Source organism: Lactonifactor sp. BIOML-A5 (assembly GCF_009677585.1). Lineage (GTDB taxonomy): Bacteria > Bacillota > Clostridia > Lachnospirales > Lachnospiraceae > Lactonifactor. The sequence continues at coordinate 55,512 of NZ_WKYV01000014.1, forward strand.
CACGCCGGCTTCGATATAACCGCACTCATTGGCGCACCAGCTTACAAAGCAGGCGCACCATTCCACACGGCTGCCAAAGCCGTACCAGCTCCAGTACGGTTCGCCGCCGACATTGCCCACCTGGGAGAGCGCCACCGTGACGATCTCGCCGTCCCCTCCGGTAATGCCGTAAAGCACCTGGGACCAAAGGGAATTATTCTCATCGGCCAGAAGCTCCGCCATCTGTTCCCGCTGGTCCTCGTTAAAGCCGAACTGGTCGGCCATTTCCTCCGCAGTCTTGTGACTGACAGTGATATACAGATAGGTTTGCGTGACCGTGGTTTCCGTTTCCACGATATTGCCGTTGCCATCGTCGGATGTTTCAATCACCGTTTCCGTCTGGGTGGACGTGCTGGACGAGATCTCATTCATCTGCCAGAAGATGTCCTTCAAAAGCTCCAGCTTCTCATCGTCCATGGTGGCCACTTCCTGGGCGTTGTCCGGGTCGGTGGTGGTTTTGACGGCGTAAACCGCCAATACCTCTTTCCATACAGCGCGGGAACCGGACATCTCCAGCACATCATAGCTGTGGGACGCCTTGATCTCATCCAGGTTCTCCTGGTAATCCGTATTGATCTCCTGTACGGCAGTCTGCATGGTCTGCCCGGTGCCGGAATCTTCGCCAGAAAAGAAAATCCCGAAACAGGAACCAATAATCATACCGATGAGGCAAATTACCACTATTATCAGCACGACAATCCAACCGCCCGCAGCAATAGCCGCAATCAGCGCCTTGGTTGCCGCAATGATGGCCTTCACCGCCGCGGCGGTGGCTTTGGCTGCAGCCTTGATCGCATGAGCAGTGGCGATGGCTGCTGCACGGGCGGCATGGATCGCAGCTCTGGCAGCCCGCGCCGTGGCCTGGGCAGTGCGCTGGGCGGCTTTGGCCGCCTGCTGACTGGTCTTGATACTGGCCTTGGCAGTCTTTTCCGCCGTCTTAATGGATTTGCTGGTGGTTTTTATGGTCCCCTTGGCCGTGGAAGAAGCCTGCTTGATGGTTTTTCGGCCCCTGTCCACTGTTTTAATGCCTTTCTTGCCGCGATCCAGGGTCTTGATGGCCCCACGCTCCTGACGGACCGCCTTGGCCGGCTCGGAAACCGTATCTGTTGCCTGACGCCCGCTCCAGCGTGTGGCAGGCTGACCAGCCTGCCGAGCCGCCTGTTTCTCTGCTTGTTTTTTCGGCTGTTCGGCTGCGGCTTTCCGCTTTTGGATTTTCTCCTTGACCTTGGAGATGTTCTCCTTGGTTGTCTGAACCCCCTTGCGGCCCTGTTTATCAAACTGGTGGACCGCTTCATGGGTGACGTTATCCACCCCAGCGGAAAGACGGTCGGACGCATACTCACCGGGGGAGCTTTCCTCCGCATACAGGCTGTGGTCGGCCTTATCCTTGGTGCGGATATACGCCTCCTTCATCCGTTCAGAAGCAACCGCCGCTTTATCAATCGCTTTAATGCCTTTTTTCTCAGAAACTCTTGTTTTAATGCCCTTGCCCATGGGCTTCACCTCCTTCCCAGGGCGGGGCCGCCCTTATTCCTCCAGCAGCTTGGCCACAACCACCATCCGCCCGTTGGTCCGGGAATACTCGCAGGTGGAAAGGGTGATAAGCTGGTCGCCATATTCCGCAGTCACACCCGTATCATAGAGCGCCAGTTCTTTGCACTTGGCAATAAACTCGTCAAAATCTTCTTCCTGCTCGGCCCGGACGAAGTGGTAATACTTGAACCCTTCCTCCGAATAGGCCACCGTCTTGAAGGCGGCAATTACCTCATATTCGCCAAAGCTGTCCAGGGTATCAAAACGGATGGTCTTGTGCTCCTGGTAGAAATCCTCGCTCTCGTACTTGCACAGGTCGGAGAACATACTGCCGTTGTTCATGTGATGGCCGTACAGCACCAGATTGTCGGAAATGCCGACGTCGCAGTTTTCCTGCATATAGGGCACCCCATAGCTGCTGTACGACTTATCAAAAGCGTGTTTCAGATAGAAGTTGGGGTTATCCTTGGTCTGCATGACAGGGTAATCAATCCGGGTGCCGGGAATGGAAATCCAGCCCACCAGGTCGCTGTTCTGGGCGTACACATCCGCATATTTCTCAAAGGCCGTGAGTTCTTCCGGCTCCTGGGCCGGGTCATCGGCCAGCTCCAGCGTGGGCAGCTCCACATCTTCCTTGACCAGCTCGGCCACCTCGTCAAAGGCTTCGGCGCTTTGCTTCTGATCCAGGTATTCCCGGCAGAGCATAGCCCCGGAGAAAAGGAAAAGGGCGGCACAAAGGGCCGCCCCCGCGATCATCAGTCTGCTTTTTACTTTGTCACTCATATTTTCACCCTCCTGTACTTATCGTGCCTGTTCTTTACTGGCCGCTTGGCGGCGCTGCCCGGCCTGGGCTGATTTTAGCCCCTGCAGTTCAGTTTTCACGGATGAGCGCCCACTATTGATTCGCTCCACAGTGAGAGCCGTGTCACGATCCATCTCAGAAAATGCCTTGCCGCAGTACAGCACAAAGCTCCGCAGCTTGGCAAGCACACCCTTATCCGCAGATAATTCCTTGCTTTCCTGGGGTTCCTTTCCCGCAAGGGCAAGCCCGGCGTTTTTGATGTGGCCGCCCGCCTGGTGCAATTCTTCCCGCATGGCGTCCAGCCTCACGGCGAGCTGCCCCATGCTTTTTTCCGCATGGGCAAAGCCCCGTCCCATCCGGGAAAGAACCGAGGGGATACGCAGGGCCTGTGCCGCATGGCACAGGGCAGAGCGCCCTTTCTCCCGGAAAGTCTGCACCATCTGCTTTGCAGATGAAATGAGGTTTTCTTTTGCCGTGGAAACCATCACTTTGGTCTGGCGGACTTTACCCTCCACAGTGTCTACAAGCTGAGAGCACCGGGCGCGGATTCCCTTGTCGTGGAGCTTGCCCACCTCCAGGCGCATTTCCTTCATTTCGTCCATCATCTGTGACAGCTTTTCTTCCATACCGTCGATATAGCCCACCAGGGCCTGCACTTCTTCCTTTTGCTTTTGAAGCCCGTTCTGCTCCAAAACGGAAATCAGGTCTATGATCTGCGGGTGGTCCCGCAGCGCAAGTGCCGGTTCAGCCATTGTTCATTCCTCCATTCTCAAAAGTATCATCGCGCCGGTTCCACCTGCTTTTTCGCAGGGGGCAGCTCCCGGCAGTATTCCGGGTAACGGATTTTCACGCCCTCCATAAAGTAAGGTGCAAACTCGCAGCAGAACAAATCCTCCGGGGAATAGGCGTTGCTGTGCTCCGGGTCGGTGTAGCCGTTCCAGAGATTGAAAGCAAGGCGGCACACCCGGACAGTGCCGCTGGTCTGCCAGCCGCCGTGCATGCCATCCGGCTCGATGCAATCCTGCTTGAAATCAAACATCTGGCGGATGTTTGCCCGCGTTTCTGGGGCAATCCCCATCACATAGAAAAAGGCCCGGTGGTAACAGTCGTTCCGCCGCGCCTCGCTCATCATATCTAAAAAGAAATCTCGGTGTTCCGGGGACGCAAAGCGGATATTGTTCATGCCGGCACCTCCTCGCCGCCGAATACACCTTCACCGGGTTTGGTGGTCATCAAAGCATAGAGCCTGGTGTCACGGGGGAACCGGTTGATGAAAGGCACCAGGGCACTGCCATACCGGATGAGGCCGCAGCCCGCGTCTGCGTTGGTGACGTAGCTCATCTGCTCATTGGAAATGTTCAAGAGCTTCGCCAGCTTTGCCCGGTCGGATGCCGCCTGGTTCAACATGACAATAAACTCCGAGTTGGAAAGCATGGTGCTGGCCTGGACGGAATCCAAAAGGTACTCCACATTCTGCGTGATGGCTGTGGGATAAGCGCCGCGCTTTCTAAACTGCCTCCATGCGGAATTAAAGAAAATGCCGCTTTGCTCATTTTCAAACATCACATGAAACTCATCGATGAACACATGGGTACGCTTGCCCCGTTTCCAGTTGAGGGTGACGCGGTTCAGGATTGTATCGGTGATGACCAGGGAACCGGCAGGCTTTAGCTGCTCGCCCAGGCCGTGGATGTCGAACACCACATAGGGCTTGTTCAAATCCACTGTGCTTTCCCGGCCAAAGATGTCCAGGGAGCCGGTGGTGTAAAGCTCCAGGGAAAGGGCGATCTCTTTGGCCTTGTCCTCTGGCTGCTCCAGCAGCTTATTCCGCAGGTCGCAGAGGGTGGCCACCCGCCCGATCTTCTCCGCCTCCGGGTACACCAGTGCGGTGCAGCGGTCGATAATGGATTTATGCTGCGGCCCCACTCCGCGCTTGTCGATCTGCTCGATGAGGGACATGACAAACTGGCTCTTTTCCACGATGGGGTTTTGCTCACCGTAGCCCTCTACCATATACATGGCGTTGAGGCGGTCTTTGCCGCCCGCCACCAGATGGGCCACCGTTGCTCTCTCCCGGCCCAGGGCTTTGACCAATGCGCCAAATTCTCCCTCCGGGTCGCAGATCAGGATGTCGTCATTGGCGTAATCCGGGTGGAGCATGAGGAACGCAATCAATTCCTTTGCACTGAAGGATTTGCCTGCGCCAGGTACGCCCAGCAGAAAGGCCGACTGGTTCAAAAGGTTCGCCTTGTTGCACATGATGAGGTTGTGGGAAATGGCGTTCTCTCCAAAGTAAATGCCGCCCTTATCCTGGATCTCCTGTACCTTGAAGGGGATGAATACCGCCAAACTCTCGGTGGTGAGGGTGCGGAAGGCGTTGATTTTCCGCACCCCGATGGGCAGGGCGGTGTTCAGGCCATCAAGCTGCTGGAACTTGAGCACCGCAAGCTGGCACATGTGCTTTCGCGCCACAGAGAGCACCGCTTCGGTGTCGCTGTCAAGCTGCTCCTTGGTGTCGGCGGTGATGGCCAGGGTCATCACCGCGAACATCATCCTCTGGTCGCGGGTGGTGAGGTCGTCCAAAAACTCCTTGCTTTCCTTGCGCTGCAATTCCATATCGTAGGGGACCACAGCAGAGAAGTTGTTGTTGGCGTTCTGGCGGCGCTGCCAGTTGGTGATGTTGGTCTCCACACCCAGCAGGCGGTTTTCCACCTCCCGCACGGCCTCATCCGTGGGAACCGGCACAATGTCGATGGAGAACATCAGATTGCGGTTGAAATCGGTCAGCTCCGTCACCATGTTATCCTTAATATAAGAGGCGTAGTCTTTGAGGAACAGCACTCGGCAGAACTTGCTGCCCAGCTTCAGATAGTCGCTGTTTTTCTCGATCCCATCCGGGCAGATATAGTCCTTAAAGCTGTGGCCTCGCTTCATCATCTCGCGGGCATTGAAAACAAATTCGGATTCCTCGCCCTGGCGGTAGAAGTCGTGCAGGATACGCAGGCGCTCGGTGGCGTCCAGCTCCACGCACTTGGAGCCAAGGGCTGCAAAGTGGGAAATCAAGTCGGCCCCCACGCGGGCAAAGTAGGCGCGGGCCTCCTCGATGTCCTTCTTCACCACGGAGATGGTGATATACTTCTCCTGGGTAATGCCGTTGGCTCCGGTGGCCTTGTCCAGCAGCATTTGGTTGTACTCCTTACGGTACTCATCCCGAAAATCCCCCTGCATGGGCATGAGGATGGACGTTTCAAAGTTGGCCTTGTTCATACGGCGGTTGTTGATGGTAATTTTCGTCACCGCGCCGGAATCCAGGGAATTGAGCAGTTCTGAGTAGGTGAGGAACATGGATTCCTTGTCCTCCCGGCTGGCCACCAGATAGTTGATGTCGCTGAATTTATAGGTTTTGGAGAACTTGTTTCCCACCAGAAAAATACCGTCCGGCCAGATACGGCGGACGGGGATCACATCCTGCACCTTCCGGGGGACAGTGTAGCGTTCCTTTTCCTGCTTGGACATGGTTTTGATGGTCTTAATCATGCTTTGCCTCCTTCCGCTTGCTAAAGTGTTTCGGCTCCTGCCGGCGCTTTTTGCCGGGACGCCCGGTTTGCAGCTCCTCGATGGTATCTTTCAGAGCCGCATAGTAGTAGTTGCTGTCCTCGAACTTAAACTCCTTCGGCTCCAGCATTTCCGATCGCAGCCACGCCCAGATAAATTGTTCCGCCGTCATGCCGTGGTAGGTGATAAAGCCCAGCATGGCAAAGGGGGCCGCCCCCAAAATACACATCCAGGACAGTGTTTCCACCCCAAAGTAGGGACGTAGTATAAAATAAAGGCCCACGGCCACGCCGCAGGCGAGAACAGAAAAGATGAACTGCCGCATACTCAAACCGAAAAACATGGATTCGGTGTAGTTGCGGATTTCCCGGTTGATCTTGACTTCCAAAATATCACCTCACAATCACATCGCCGGTTTCCAGGTAAACAATGCTGCTCTTGGGGATATAGGCAAAGCCCAGAAGCCGGTCGCCCACGGTAAAAATCTCGTCAGGGGCAGCTTTGGAAAAGTGGCCCACAATCCCTTTTTCAGCGGGCAGGTCGTAATCCTCCGCCATCGGGATGGCGGTTCCGTCAATCAAGTGCAGCACATAGGTTTGATAACGCATTTGTTTTCCTCCTTTTTTACAGGCCCATCATCTCGCGCACCACGCGGTCGGCCATTTTCACCGCGCCCACGAGGACAAGCATATTAAAGACCAGCTCCCCGATATAGCTCCACACCTGCGTGACTGCCGCCGCATTGGGGTCAATGGCAGGCGGGGCCGCCGCGAACAGGGAAAAGATAATGCAGGCCAGCACAATGATGGCCCCTTCCAGACACACGGCGGCATAGCTCTTGATAAAGCTCTTGCCCACGTTTTGGGTCGGTTCCCCGGCGAAGGTGGACAGGGGCACCGGCGCGATGGCCGTGTATAAATAGAGCTTAAAAAACCGCCCGTAGACGGTCATTATCATAATGAAGCTGAGGACTGTAATGAACAGCCCGCCGATGAGCGTGACCGCCCAGAGAGGGATACTCTCGAAAAATCCGCAGCTTTCCACCGCGTCAATGATCTCCTGCGGCAACACAGTCTGTTGGGCCGAACCAAAGCCCGCCGCGTTCATAATGGTGGAAACAAGGCCCTGGACGATATTAAAGAGGGCCATCATCAGCTCCAGCCCATAAGTCACGACGCCCTTGGCAATGGCGAACCGGATAAACAGCTTTAAGGCGTGCTCCGGTTTCTTTACCTCGGCAAAGCTGCCGCAGGTACGCATGACGCCCACTACAAAGAACAGCACCAAAAGCGCAAGGCCAATCGCCCTTACCGCGTCATGGATGTTGACAATGACGCCCCAGATGGAGCCGCCCTTAAACTGTTCCGGGCTTTGGGTGATGAGCTGCCAGATCTCAGACAGGTACTTGTTCCAGGTGTCGAGGGCATTTTGTAAATTTTGTACAACCCAGTTATCGGACATTCAACAACCTCCTTTCCGGCAACGGTAAGGGGCAGGCCGCCATGGACCTGCCCCCGTACTGCCGTTATTCAAATCAGCCGGTAATCAGGGTCAAAATCTCCTTCGCAAACGTAATCACAACGCCGCCGGCCAGGGTAAGAAAACCGTTGGCCCGCTGGCTGGGGTCGTGGGATTTGAGAGACAAGCCGATCTGTACCACGCCGAAGCCCAGCAGGATCATACCTACGGCGCGGATCAGGCCGAAGATGAAATCACTAAGGTTGTTGATAACCGTCAACGGGTCGCTGGCGGCAAAGGCCGTAGTGGTGCAGCAGCACAGCATGAGCACCAGAGCCGCATAAACGGCAAAGGCGCTCCGGCCCTTTCTGCCCATGGGCAGGCTGCGGGTTTCTTTCTTCTTGTTTTCCTTCTTAATCCATTTCATTTTGGGTGTCCTCCTTGAATTGAAAGATATTCTCCATGTCCTCATCGGACAGAAGCTCGTAAAGGGTTTCCGGCTCCTGGATATTGGCAAGGTCGCCGGGGGTAAGGCGGCCAATAACCATATCCGCCACGGCGTTTTCAGTGCCGCCATGGGTAAAGGCCGCTGCACCGCCGTCGGTGGTGTACTTGATGTTGGGGTGTTTCAAAAGGTCGTACTTTTCATCCATCAGCGGCGCTTCGCCACGGATAAAGAGCAGAGCCAGGTTGTTGTCCAGCATACGGACCTCATCGGGCGTCATCAGCTCCCGGCCCGTGATCTGGTTGTTGGTGGAATAGCTGCCGGAATGCCCGGTGCTCTTGCCGTAGGTGTCCAGCCAGAGGGTGCTTTTCCCCAGGTAGTTCTCGGAGATCAGCTTGTGGGTGGACGTTTCATTGCCGCCCAGATACAGAAATTCATCGCAGTTGCCGATGATGGATTCCCATTGCTTTTCAAACAGCGCCTTGAGCTGGGCAATGTTCTGGATGATGATGGAAACGCTGATATTCCGGGAACGCATGGTGGCCAGCAGCTTGTCGAAATCATCGGGCAGCGAAACATTCGCAAACTCGTCCATCAAAAAATGCACCGGTGTGGGCAGGCTGCCGCCGTGTACCCGGTCGGCAGAATAAAAAAGCTCCTGGAAGGTGCTGGCATACAGCAGGCTTACCAGGAAGTTGAAGCTGGCGTCGTTGTCCGGGATGAGGGCAAAGAGTGCTACTTTTTTCTCGCCCAGGCTGGAAAGGTCCAGCTCATCCGTGGCGGTGAGGGCCGCCACCGAGGAAAGATTGAATTTTTCCAGGCGGGACGCCAAAGTGATTTGAATGGATTTCAGCGTTTTTGCAGAGCCGGAACGGTAATCCTTGTAATACTTCACGGCGATGTGGTCCGGGGAACGCATTTCCAGCCGGTCAAACAGCTCGTCCAGGGGGGATTGGTAGGAATCATCATCCTCCCGCACCTCCCCGGCTCGGAGCATCTCCATAATCATGGGGAAATTCTTCTCGTCCTCCGGCGCTTCGTACCACAGGTAAAACACCAAGGCCATCAAGAGCATTGAGGCCGCCGTATCCCAGAAAGGGTCGTTGGACTGGCTCCCTTTCGGGGTGGTGGCTTTGAAAAGGTTCGTCACCATCTTCTGCACATCGTTGTCGGATTTCAGATAGGCAAAGGGATTGTAGCAGTGGCTTTTCTCCATGTTCAGAAGGTCCACTACCTTAATCTCATAGCCCATCCGTTCCAGCAGGCCGCCACAGTCACGAAGCAGCTCCCCCTTACAGTCCAAAACAAAAAGTGACGTATTGCATTGGCAGATGTTCACTTTACCATAGAACCGGCTCTTGCCCGCGCCGCTGCCGCCCACCACCAAAGTGTTGAGGTTGCGGCGGTGCTTCCGGCCATCCAGCCCCATGCGGACGTGTTGGGTAAAAATGCGGTTTTTGAACGGGTCCTTGTCCCGGTATTTCTTATTTACGGCCCGCGGATCGCCCCATTTGGCGGAACCGTGTTCTTCGCCTCGTCTATAATTGCGCCGGGAAGAAAGATAAATGCCAATGCCCAGCCCATAGGCGGCAATAAAAATGAGGACAGTTTTTACACTGTCCTCACACCACACGATTTTGAATGGATCGTTCATTGCCGCAGGCAGGGCGTTTACGATCTCCGAAAGTCCCCCGGAAATGGCAGGCGCAATCAGCAGGGCGAACCAGATCACCGGGACCAGCCCCAGGGCATAGAGCCAGGGGCCGCCCGCCTTGTTATCTGGCTTCATCCCGGCGTCTTCCTTTCTTGGGGGTCCCCGCAAAGTCATCAGACTTTGTGGGGAGAGGAGGAGCGGCGGAACGGTCGAGCTTTTGCCCGCCTGCGGGCGAAACGAGAGAGTGCAGCCCGCGACGACGAGGGGCGTCAATGGTTTTCAGCAGAACATCCTCCACCGGGCCGGGGTCGCGCTGTTCCTCCAGCATATCGTTGCGCAGCTCATTGAGGGCGCGAATCATGATCCCATGCTCATAGCTGTCCAGGGTGAGGACGACTTTTTCCTGTTTTTCCATGGGTCTACTCCTCCTTTACCGTTCCTGTTCCTTCTGCTTGCTGTCGCGGGTGAGGCCCATAGCCCTGGCCATACGGCCATTGAGGGATTTGAACGTATCCCGCATATCGGTGAGGGCAGCAGGAATATCCTCCCTGGGGACCTGCCCCTGAAACACGCCGTCCAGTTTGGAAATCTCATACTCTTTGGCGTCCACGCCATACCGCTTACAGAGCATATAGCTGACAGCATAGGCTTTGTAGCCATCTGTCTCTCTGGAATAGCCGTCCATGCTTTGGGCAAGCTGCACGTTGGCAACCTCCAGAGAAACACAGCGGAAGATGTCCGGCGCGTCCATGCCCTTTTTCACCAGGATGGCGTTCTGCTCTGCAGAAAACATGGCCCCACGGCCCTGTGGCAGTTCCTCCACGGCCCGGATGGGCACCGGGGAACTGGCGATCAGGCCCTTTAAGAGCAGGCGGTCATCGTAGCTCACCTGGGGCTGTGTCTGATCCCGCGCCGTAGTCTGGGAAATATCATAGACTTCCTTGGCGTAAAAGTTCTGGCCCACGCTGCCATCCTCACGCCGGTATGCCTTGCCCGGCTCCAGAATGATGATGGGCAAACGCTTCTCATCCTCCAAAATCTCGATCCCCTGGGCGTGCCACTCCTTGTAGCCGCCCACACGCACCGCGTCGGGGCATTGTTCCCCGATCAGCAGCGCATTGCGAGCAGAGTGGAAGGGGAACCGGCTCTGCACATCCAGATATGCCTCCATACTGCCCGTACCCTCAGAGAACTCTCCAAAAATCTTATCCAGAGTGGCATAGGCTTCTTTTCGCTGCTTTTCCTCTTTTACCTGCCACCACTGGCGCTTAGGGCGCTCTTTCCGGCTTTCCTGTTTCTGCGGCGCGGCCTCCGCCTGGGGCTGCTGTTCAAACAGATCATCAAAGTTATTCATCACAGATTACCTCTCTTTCGATTTGGGTTTCTTTTTGGGTTTGGGCGGCTGGTGCCGTGTGGTTTTCTGAGCCGCCTTCTTCTGGGGCGCAGCCGGCTCCTCGGCCCTGGCAGCCTCCGCCTCCTTCTTCCGCTGGGCCTGGATGTCCCGCAGCTCCTGCCGGACGGAAGGCTTTTCGGCCCCATCAGAAGTACCCCTTGCGGACTTGCTGCTGTTCTCGGAGATAGGCGCGGACGGATGGGATTTTTCCGCCGCTGGTGTAAAAGAATCGGTTTTCTCCGCTGCCGGGTGCTCTGGCTGGGCCTTCTCTTTCTGGACGGGCTTCTCCATCAGCTCATCCAAAAGCTGGTCGTCCTCGCTTTTTTCCGGCATGGCCTGCTCCGGGGCGGCGGGTTCGCTGCCGCGCTGTTCGCGGGATTTCTCAATATCCTCCTTGATCGAAGCCGTATCCACAACGGTGAGCTTGAACTTCTCCACGATCCGGTTGGCTCTGGCGGCGTCATCCTCGAACACCAGAATGTCGATGGTGTCGTCACCTTTTTTCACCGGGATGGGAGCATAGAGAATCCCGTACCCCTTGGCTTGCTTGGCAAACTCCGGGCAATCCTCCTTCTTGATGGTGTAAACCTTTAAGGGGCGCTTTTCCCGCAGCATAGCTTCAATGCGGGCTTTGCCCTTGGTCTTTTTCTGGTCTTTCAAAACCGTGTAAAGGGCGGCGGCCAGATTTTTAGCAGCAGAACCGGTGATCTTGAGGGCAAATTCAGCACCCTCCAGGCTCATCCGTACCACTTGCTCCGCCGCGTCGCCTGAGTTATACATCAAAAATCATCTCCTTCCTGGGGGAGCCGCCCGGCCCTGCTCCGGCTCATGGCGGGCTTTCTCATCCCTGCCGGAGACTTCCTCACGGGCGGCCTGTATCTTATCCTTGATGGAAGTGGAGCGCAGGGCAATATCCCCGCACAGCTTCACCTCCCGGCGCAGCTCCTTGATCTGCGCAGATAGTTTGGAGATCTCAGCCCGGATATACTCCTGCCTGGCAGGGTCGGCCAGCACTGCCTTGGTGCGAAGTTTCCGGTACAGGCTTTTCCGCTGTTCCGTCAGGCCGGCAAGCTGAGATTCCACATCGGACCGATAGGCGTTAAGCTGCTCCAGGGTGTCAATGCGGTGGCGGGAGAGAAGGCGGGCTTCGTCGGTAAGCTCCTGCGCCCGGATCAAATCTTCCCGCAGTGTATGAGGCACCCGCCTGGGCGGGCGGTTCTGCTTTTGGGGGAATACCCCCAGCAGATAGCAGTAATGGAAGTAGAGGGCGCGGAACCCCGTCACCTTTTTAGCCTGTTTCAAATCCCCGCGGAGCCTGCACCGAAACGGCTCCGGCCTGTGTTCCCGCTGGGGGCGGCGCTGGGCTAAAATCCGCCTGCGGATGTTCTCCATCGAGTAGTCCTCGCCAAAGTTACGCATGAGCTTGCGTCCACGGGGGTAATTCGGCGGGCGGACCGTAATATCCTTGCCCACCTTGACGTCATAGCCCATCTGCCGCAGATGATAAAAAAACTGCCGTTCCGTCATAGACTGGCGGATGGCAGTATCCACATCGGCTTTGATGAGGGAGAGATAGGTGGGGCGGCCTTCCTGCTCGGCCCGCCATTCCCCGTAGTGCTTGGATTTTCCCCGCTGGGGGTTCTCAATGACGGAAAGCCCATACTCCCGGCACAGCCGGTCGGATTCCCGCTGCATATCGAAATAATCCTGCTCGGTACGGTGGTACTTGATGCCGTCCACGAAGGAAACCGTGTTCACTACAAAATGATTGTGCAGATGATTTTCCCTGTCCAGATGGGTAGCCACCAGCACCTGGTATTTTTCACCCCACAGCTTTTTTGCCAGGGCAAGGCCGATCTCATGGGCCAGCTCCGGCGTGGCCTCGCCGGGGGCAAAGCTCTGATAGCCGTGGTAGGCCACAGTCCCGTCCTCCTTTCCGAAACGCTTTTTTACCGCTATCATCTCATCGCGGGCAGTAGAGGGGCTGCAATTCACCCCGGAAACAAACTGCCGCATGACCGTTTCGCCTTCGCTTTCCACCGCCTTGCCTGTTTTTTGCTGCTGGACGGCATACTCGATCACATCGGATAGGCCCTGGGCCTCCTTGCCATCCATATCCTGTTTTTCAAAGAAATCAGGATTTTCGGTCTTGTCTGGATTCTCGATATAGATGAGGACCTTGCCCAGCCAGCCGTTCACCCGCCAGATGGATGTGGTAGCCACGTCACACCGCGCTCCGCTTGCCGCTTTTGCCGCAAGCGTCAAAAGGCTCACCGCTTCGCGGGTGCTCCTTCTCCCCACGAAGCAGGCTTCGCGGGGACCCCTTCGTGTCCATAGCGCGGGGAAGGATCACCGCTTGGGTGATGTCCCGGACAAGCTGGTCAAACTTCCGCATTTCCTCATCGTAGCGGCGCTCATCAATGACGCCCAGCACATGGGCTTTCTGGGCGATCTGGTTGAGGTTGCCGCCGATCCGGTGAAGCTCCCGCATAAAGTCGTAGTAGGCGGGCGGTGGCGCGTCCTGGGGAACCAGGCCGTTCACCAGATGGCGCAGGTACGCCTCGCGGGAAAGGCCGCTGCGTTTTACTTTCTTGTTAAAGGCTTCCGCCTCTTTTTTGTCCAGCCAGAACTGGACGTGTACGTTGCGTTTTCTCATTCTTCTGAATCCTCCTTTCTGCCGATGCGGTTGATTTGAAGCAGGCACATAATCAGCACGCCGACCACACCGCCCAGCAGAAATCCAATGGCGAAAAACAATCCTTCCATGAAAACCTCCATCCTTTCAAAAGGGGTATTAGGGGGCGTTCCCCCTAACAAGCGGCCTTTGTGGTATCACAAAGGCGATGCTTGCTGGTACAGCTACATTCCATTCCCCTGCGGGGAATCCGGGACAGGCGAAAAAAGAACTCATCACTCGCCCCGGTCACGGGAATACCGCTTTGCGTGGAACTCCACGCCGGTAAAATGGTTGGCGTCCAGAACGACTTCGCCGCGTTTCCATTGATCCCTGGCAAACTGCTCGGCCTCCTCCCGGCTATTTGCCGCCACCTTCATTTTCACCTCCAGCGTTTCCCGGATGGTGACATCATAATGGTTCATCGCTCACGCTCCTCTCTATAAATGGGCAACAAAAAAGAGCGTCCATTTTCAGAACGCTCTCCAAAAAAAGATATTCGTTTTTACCGCACCTTCTCCTGTTTCAGATGACGGGTGGGGATTGCCAACAGCTTGCGCACCCGGCCCTCCAAATGCTTCTCAATGGCCTGCAAATGTTCTTCCGGCAGGTTGAGGCTTTCGTGGCGCTTGAACCGGAACCCGATCATACGGCGGAGCTGCTCTTTCTGCTTTGGCCCCATGACTTCCGCACACACTTCCTCATAGGAGATGTTGTAGGGGTTAGAACGGGTTTTTGCATACTCGTCCAGGTTCGCATAATCTTCCTTGCCGGCATAGCAGAACAGGGACAGCCCGTTGTCAAAAATGGGGGCGGGCGCGATGATGTTGCCGCTGTGGTTATCCCGCAGGACGCCAAAGTTTCCAAAGTGGCGGTCCTCATTGTAGATCAGGGCGTCAAACACCAGCATACTGCGGATTTGCTCGGAAAACTCCGGCTCCAGCTTGTCGTAGTAGGCAAGGCAGGCGGCAATGCCCCCGGTTCGGACAATGCGCCCGATGGGGATATAGGCCGTGTCGATGTTGGTAAACAGGGCGCACTTAGAGGCGGTAATGCCTTTCCAGTTCTCCAGGTCATAATGCACGGCGTTCAGACGCATGGTTTCCGCAATCTGCGAAGCATAATACTCGCAGTACGGTTCCCGGCCCGCATTGGACGCGCCGGTCGTGCCGCCCTTATAGAGATAAATCCCATCGTGGTCCACATAGCGCCACGCCTTGGGCAGCATACCGCCTGTGGTCAGCTCCGGGGATGTGGTAAACGCCTGCCGGCTCCCGCCTGCGCCGGTATAGGCCACCAGCGCCAGTATCTCGGAAAAACGATTTTCGTAAAGATTGTATTGGGAGAATTTCCCCTCAAATCCTTCCGGCACCACCCAATAGCTGTCGTTCAGCGACAGCCCCTTGCACACGTCGATGATTCCCTTCGTGTCGTTATGGCTGAGGCCAAGGGTTTTCAGAATCTCGTCCACAAAGGCGCGGTTTTTGGGGATAACCCGCCGCTCCAGCCAATGGATGACGCCCTCGCCGGTGCGCTCCATATCCAAAGGCAGCAAATGGGCCTGCTCCTCGTTGGTGTATAAGATTTCGGCCACAAGGCCGGACAAGCCCTGCTTTTCCATGGAAAAGCGCATTAGCTCCGTATCATAAATGCGGAGACTGTAAACATTGCTCATAGGCTCCTCCTTGTCGTTCAGTTCCAGTGAAACATCCTTTCCCAGCGCCGAGGCGATTTTTAAGATCATATCAAGCGTGGGGTTCTGTGTCCCACTTTCCAGGCGGTTGATCCCGGAACGCTGGATTCCCAGCCGCCTTGCCAGTTCTGCCTGGGAAATGCCCTGCTCCAGACGGGCCTCCACAAGCTGGGATATGATTTTCTGCCGTTTGCGCAGTTCATCCATACTCTCACCTCACTGCTTTAATGTTAACATATATGATAACAATTTGCAAGAGGGAGAATCTGTCGAAGCTGCGAAACCGGCAACTCACCGCTCCGGCTCTTTGCCGTGGCTGCCCCGAATGGGAATCCCCAGCCGGTGGCACAGAAAATCGTTCACATCCTTTCCACGGGGCGGCGGTTTGTTCTCCACCCGGTAGCCCTCCGGCATGACAGCCATGATCGCCTTGGCCGCCAGCCGGCCAGCGGTGTCGTTGTCCAAATGGAGATAGACCGTTTTCACATGGGGGTGATCCTCCAAAAACCGGGTGAGGGCCACCGGCAGCTTGCTTTCCTCGATCTTTTTCTTCGGCTGGTACACCCCGGCCAGGGACAGCAGATTGTGCCGCCGCCAGTCGATCCCGTCCAGCCTGCAGAGCGTAGCGTAGGACATCACATCAATGGCGCACTCGCACAGATGGACTGCCGGATTTTCCACGCAAGCGGGCAGGGCGAAGGAAAAGTGCTTATCACTGCCGCTTAAATCCCCGTGGAACCGGGCTTCACTGATTCCCCGCAGGCAGCCGAACCGCGCCTTGCCATCCTTGTCGAAGCCCACAAAAACCACGTTGCTGTGGCCCTTGTTCCGGCTCTCATAAATCCGCCCGGTCTGAACGCAGTAGTCCAAAATCTCCTGGTCAATGCCCCGGCCTTTGAGATAGGCCATCATCGCCCGATTATCCGGGGCGGCCTGGGGCAGAAGCAGGTGCTTGGGCTTTTCCTCCTTCGGCGCTGGCACAAAGGAAGGCGGCGGGATGGCAGCCCTTCCGGAGATAGTTTCCATGGCCTCCAAAAAGGAATAGCCGTTGACCTTGATGAGATAGTCCAGCGCACTGTAACCGCCAATCCCGCGGGAAAACCAGCACCATTTGCCGTTGGAAATCCGCAGGCTGTCATGGGTCTTGGTACAGTAGACGTTGCCGGACACATGGACCAGCTCCTGGGGTTCGCAGGTTTGCAGGTAGGTGAGCAGGTCCACCTGCCTTGCCCGTTCGATGGCTTCTGAATCGTAAAAAGGCATAAAAAAATACAGCCCCCTTCACATAGCCATAGATTAGCCGCCCCATGTGGGGTAGCTGACTATGTAAAAGGGGCTGTACTCTTTTCAGATATGGAAAAAGCCGACTGGATTGCTCCAATCGACTTTCTGCATATACTTTTGCGATTTATATGCAGATATGAATGGGGAATGTGCAGTTTTGGGCGGCAGCTTTAAGCCATAGCCAAAAACTCCAAGAATTTCAATAGTTTTTACTCCTAATCCGTAAAAACTTGTTTTGTTCAAGACCTTTTTGGGGGTGCGAATGAATTTGGATATGTAAAAGCGGCATGGATTTTTCCATGCCGCCCAAAAAACTATTCAGTTTTGAAAGCGCCGATTTTCTTCAGATAGGCAAATCCGTCTGCATGGCCCCGGAAGTAGATGTGTTCCCGTTCCATATTATCGGCCCGCATATACAGCCGGATAAATTCTTTCAAGGCTTCATGCTCCTCAGCAGTAAAAGAAAGTTCTCCCTTGCCCTCCAGCAGAGCGCCAATCACAGGATTTTGGCGTTTCAGTTCTTCCATCTGGGCCTTTAACTTGGCATATTCCGGGCTGGCAGCCGCCAAATCCATCACAATGTCGCTGTCGATTTCAGAAAACTGCTCGGAAATGCGCTCCGGGAGCAGGCAGTAGCTATCGTCCATCTATCATCACCCCTTGTTACGATTTTTATTATACTATACCTGTCCCGCAGTGCAATGGCAAATGTGCGATTACCGTTCTTTCTGCGCTTTGGCTTTCTGTTTGGCTTCAGCGGCTCTGGCCTGTTCCTGGACGGTATCCCAAATATTTTCCATGTGGGATGTTTCTTTATCTTCCCACCGCTCAAAAATCTGCTTCAAGGGCTTGCCGGATTTCAGCAGCGCCCTGGCCTGACTATCCTCCAGATCGTGGTATTCAAGAGACATCAGGATGTCCTCCCGCACTGTGTACTCGTAGGCGTGGTTCAAAATCTCAGCCGCCGGCTGGGAAAGCAGCCAGTCCCGGAACTGCTCCTGTTCTGCAAACATTTTCTCATAGAGCCTGGTATTCAATTCTTCGTTGGTCATCGTATCCTCCTTTACCGTGCCAGCTCCGCAACCCTCCGGGCAGGCACATCCTCGCCCTCGTCTGGGGTATCGTCCATCAATGTCTTGTCTTTCTCATCCATGTTGAGCAGAATATTCAGCTCTTTCAAACGGTCTGTTTTCTCCGCCAGCTCCTCCTCGCGGGCAAAAGGTGTAGCCAATTCCGTGCGGGCGTTTTCAAGCTGGGCCTTGGTTTCCTCCAGGCTGTTCTGCTCGGCCTGCAGGCTGCCTGCAAGGTTTTCCAGAGCGTTGTCCAGGCGGGTGATATTGCCGAACACATCCGCCCCCAGCGTCACCGTATGGGAAAGAGTGCCTTTGAGTGTGATCCGGTATTCGTTGCTCCTGCCATCATAAGCCAGCACCATGGAAAAGCCCCGGTACTGCCCCAAAAGAACAGCGTCGGAACCTGTCATACGGGTGCAAACATCAATGATAGCCTTGCCGGCGTCCTCTTTTTCGGTGTAGTGCCTGCCATCCACCTCCATGCCGCAGAAGCCCTCCTGGGCCTTGGGGTGGGCCGCCGCCAGCGCCAAATCCTGCTCATAACCCGCGATCCGTTCCGTGAGCCGGGTGATCTCCTCCGGGTACTTGCGGTACACCAGCTCCTCCAGGGCATATACCTGGTTCAAGTGGCTGGCTTTCAGCATATTCAGCCGCGCCACCTCCATATCCAGGTTGCACTTCTCGATAATTAACGGATTGCCGGTGGCCAGCGCCTTGATCTCCGAATAGCTCAGGGCGGTTTCATCCACATCATCCGCCACACGGACGGGGGCCTTGCTGGTCATGATCTGGGCGATAAACTTCTGCTTGTTCTCCACGAGCTGGTAGAGGTAAGCGTCAAAGGTGCCCTCGGTGACATAGCGATAGATTTCCACCTCCTCGTTTTCATTGCCCTGGCGGACGATGCGCCCCAGCCGCTGCTGCAGATCAGAGGGCCGCCAGGGGCAGTCTAAATCGTGTAGGGCAATCAAGCGGTCCTGCACATTGGTGCCTGCGCCCATCTTAGCTGTAGAACCCAGCAGCACCCGCACCTGCCCGGCGCGCACTTTGGAAAACAGTTCCTTCTTTTTGGCTTCGCTGTCCGCCGTGTGGATAAAGGCGATTTCCTCCTCCGGGATTCCGGCGTCCATCAGTTTCTTTTTTAGGTCGTCATAAACACTGAACGAGCCGTCGGTGGTAGGTGTGGACAGGTCGCAGAACACAAGCTGGGCAGAGCGTTTTTCTTTGGTCTGTTCCCAGATGCGGAACACATTCCGGGCGCAGACAGCCACCTTGCCATTGGGGTCATCCGGGGCCAGAGGCTGAATCAGCCGCATATCCAGCGCCAATTTCCGCCCGTCATTGGTAATGCGGAGCATATTGTCCACATGGGGGTCAACCCCACCGGCACGGATTTTCTCTGCCCGTTCCGCCAGCCCCCTTATCATCTCCTTCTGAAGCTCCGAGGGCTGGATTACTTCCGTGTGGAAGTTGGCCTTGGGCACGGGGAGTTTGAGCATATCCGCTGTTTGGATGTCAGCCACCTCCTTGAAAGCAGCCATCAGCTCCGGCAGGTTATAAAACTTGGCAAACCTGGTTTTAGCACGGTAGCCGGTGCCCTCCGGCGATAACTCGATGGCGGTGACAGTCTCCCCAAAGTTACTTGCCCAATCGTCAAAATGGATCAGGCCCATCTCCTGCAGGAGCCGGTACTGTAAATACCGTTGAATGGTATAAAGCTCTACCATGGAGTTGGAAATGGGGGTGCCAGTAGCAAAAATTGTGCCGCGCCCGCCCGTCAGCTCGTCCAGATACTGCGTTTTCATAAACAGATCGCTGGATTTCTGGGCTTCGGTCTGGGCAATGCCGCCCACGTTGCGCATTTTTGTCGCCAAAAACAAGTTCTTAAAATAGTGGCTCTCGTCGATAAAAAGGCGGTCGATACCTAATTGCTCGAAAGTGACCACGTCATCTTTACGGCTTTGGTCGTTGAGCTTGGCCAGCCTTGTCTCCAGCGATTTCCGGGTACGCTCCATCTGCTTGACCGTGTAGCGTTCCGCCTTCTGCGCCTTGGCCTGTTCGATCCCTTCCAGGATTTCCTCAATCTGGCGCTCCAAAATAGCCTGCTGGCGCTCCACGCTCATGGGGATTTTCTCAAATTGCGAGTGCCCGATAATGATGGCGTCATAGTCCCCGGTGGCAATGCGGCTGCAAAATTTCTTCCGGTTCTGGGTTTCAAAATCTTTTTTCGTAGCAACCAAGATATTGGCGCTGGGATAGAGCTGGAGCCATTCCGCCGCCCACTGCTCCGTGATGTGGTTTGGCACCACAATCAGCGACTTGGTGCAAAGCCCCAGGCGCTTCATCTCCATGGCGGCTGCCACCATCTCGTAGGTTTTGCCTGCCCCTACCTCGTGGGCCAGCAGGGTGTTTCCACCGTACAAAATGTGCGCAATGGCATTGATCTGATGGGGACGTAAGGAAATTTCCGGGTTCATGCCCTCAAACCGGATGTGCCTCCCATCATACTCACGGGGGCGGACGCCGTTGAAGGTTTCGTTATAAATGCGGCACAGCAGTTCCCGGCGATCAATATCTTTCCAAATCCACTCGGCAAACTTCTGCTTGATGAGTTCCTGCCGATCCTGGGCAATGGCGGTTTCTTTCTTGTTGAGGGCAGGCTTTTTCTTGCCGTTCTCGTCCTCAATATAGTCAAATACCCGCACATCCTTCTGATTCAGGGTCTGCTCCAGGATGTGGTAGGCGCTCATCCGCTTGGTGCCGTAGGTGGTGTTGGCCTTTACATTGCTGCGGTCGGCGTTTTTCTCCCGGATACTCCACTGGCCGGTGGCTTCAGAACGCAGGATTCTGATACGGTCCCGCACATAGTAATTGGGGGTGAGCAGCTCCACCATGAACTGCTGGTACACCTCGATGGGCACCCAGTTTGCACCAATGCGCACGCCGATTTCACCAGCGCCCAGGTCCTGGGGCTGAACCGCCTCCAAAGCCTCCACATTTCTGCGGGCGGCTTCTTTCTGATGATCGGGGGCCACTTCCAGGAAGGCTTTTGCCATCCGCAGCTTTTGGCGCACTTTCCCGGAAAGGTACTCATCCGCTGTGACAAGAGGATAGCGGCTCAGATCGGCCAAAGAAGGCAGGATGTCCTCCGGGTTCTCCGCGCAGCGAATATCCCGGTAAATCACCCCGGCAAGTTCCTGTTCCAGTTCCTCCGGGGATTTCCCCGACAGCTCCGCCATATAGTCCATATCCACACGGGCTTTTTCCGAAATGGACACCGCCAACGCTTCACTGGCCGTGTCCACGCTGGTGACAGCCACATGGGGACGGATGGTGCGCTTGGAGAACATATCGGCTTTTCTTTTTAGGTTGCCCTGCTCATCCAACACCTCCAAAGAGCAGAGCAGACAGTAGCTGGAGTCCTCCGAAAAGGCCAGCTTGTTGCCCCGGCTGTTAATCAGGCCGTACTTGGCGGTAAAGCTGTCGTAAAGAACATTGAGCTTTTGCTGCTCGGCTGCAATATCCTCATCCGGGTAGCCTTCAGTCTGGTATTCAATGAGCCTGCGGACACATTCCCGCAGCTCGATCATGCCACGGATACGGTTTTCCGCCGTGACGGAGACTTCCACCGGGTGCATGAGGCTGTTTTCCCGGTAGTACACCTGCCCGTCTACAAGCGTATAGCTGAAATTCTTCACAGTGGGGTCGGCGGGGATGGATTTATCTTCCTCCTCGTCCAGTTCCTCCAGCTCGTAGGGCTTGATTTCCGCCTGCAAAAACTGGATGGCATTGGCAAGTTGCTCGGACAAATCTTCACCCTCGCGGGCTTTGCAGGCGCTGTCCGGCCCGAACCGGGTGGATTCCATCACCATGTCGCCCAGAATCATCTCCGGGTGCTGCACGAAATAGCGGTTCATGCGGATTCCGTTTTCATCTGTGTCCAAATGAACCCAATCCTGCTCCAAATCGGTGATGTGGTCGCGCTTTTGCAGGAAAATGATGTCGCTGGTCACTTCCGTTCCGGCGTTCCGCTTGAAGGTGTTATCCGGCAGGCGGATGGCCCCGATGAGGTCGGCGCGCTGGGCCAGGTATTTGCGGACAGCGGAGTTTTCCTTGTCCAGCGTGCCTTTCGACGTGATGAACGCCACGATACCGCCGGGCCGCACCTTGTCCAGCGTCTTTCCGAAAAAGTAGTCGTGGATGAGCCAGTGGTGCTTGTCATACCGCTTATCCAGCACCTTGAAATCCCCAAAGGGGACGTTGCCCACGGCCACATCAAAAAAGCTGTCGGGCATTTGCACGGTTTCAAAGCCGTTTACGGAAATGCTGGCGTTCTGGTAAAGCTGGCCCGCAATCCGCCCGGAAATGGAATCCAGCTCTACGCCATAGGCTTTGCTGCCCGCCATGTCAGCAGGCAAAAGGCCCAAGAAATTGCCGGTGCCGCAGGATGGCTCCAGGATATTGCCCTGGGTAAAGCCCATCTGAGCGAGGGCCTTGTAGATTCCCCGGATAACCACGGGCGGCGTGTAAAAGGCGGTGAGGGTGCTGGCCCTGGCCGCCGCGTATTCCTCCGAATCCAGCAGGGATTTCAGCTCCTCATAGTGGGGGCTGGTTTCCTCAAAACAGTCCGCAAGGCCGCCCCATCCCACATAGCGGGATAGGATTTTCTGTTCTTCGGGCGTGGCCAGCCGTTCTTCAGCTTCGATCTGCTTCAACGTGCGGATGGCGGCAGCATTGGCCGCGTATTTCTCGCTGGGGGTGCCATGGCCCAGGGCGTCATCGGTAATACGGAAATCATGGCGCTGGTCCCTGGGAGCCTCTGGGTGCAGAGTCGTGAAGGTAATGCGCTCACGGCGGGGGCGCTTCGGCGGGGGTGGGAGTGCTTCTTCTTTTTGGGGCTGTAAATCGGCCTGCTCTGGGCTGGCTGTCGGTTCTTCTGTGGCAGGGGCTTGTTTCGCCTGCTCCATGGCCCGTTCATCCGGGAAGTTCCCGTAAACCCGCAGCCATCTGTTCTCCTGAAGGTCATAGACACCAGCGCCGTCATAGGCAAAGCCATCCTCGCCCTCCATGGTGCCGGCCACATACTTCTGCGCCGCCTGTTCTGCCTCCGCCAGCGTTTGGTAATCCAGCCGTTCATCAAATCCATTTTCAAAGTGATGGTACACCACCACCTCAAAAGGCGGCTCCATGCGCTGGGCATAGCGTTCGATGTCCTCCTGTGTGAGCCATTCCGGTTTTTCCGGCAGGGCGGCGTAGAGTTCCCGCATTTTGGCGATTTGCTCTCGTACGTTCCCAGCCCACAGGTGCTTTTCCGCCCGTCCGCCAGCGCCAAGGAAATATTCACAGTCGGCTTTTAGGCGGCTGAGTAAGAAATAGCCATCTGACCCCTGCTCCGGCATGGCACCGATGGATTCCAATTCTCCATCGGAAACGGAAATGAGGTCATCAAAATCAAGTTCGGCCAGCTCGTTTTGGATGAGTTCATCCAGACTCTCGTACTGCCTGCGCTCCAAAAACTGCCCGCCCAGGTAACGCTCCATGCGGTAATGGACCAAATCGGCATTGACCTGGATGGGGATTTCCTCATCGGTGACGGTAGTGTAGGCAATGCCCACCTTTTCCAAATCGCTGAAATCTGCTGGGCTGCCATACTCGGCCACGCAGAAATCGTTGATAAACTCTTTGGCGATCTCCAGTGAAGCAGGTTCCGGCTCCTCGGACAAAAACTCGCGCTCAATGAAGTCGGCAACATCCTGGCAGTTACCTTTGCCGCCATGAGCACGGTAATCCATCAAGCCTTCTTCGATTAGTTCGCTGGAAGCCGCATATCCGGCCTCCTCCAGATAACCGGCGATTTCTTCTATCTGCGCCTGTTCCGGGGTAAGGGCCGGGGGCAGCTCCGCGATCTGCTCCATACAGAGAGTGATGTCCACCGCGATTTCTTCTTCCGGGTCCGCATGGTCCAGGAAGGATTGAAGCAGTCTGCGGATTTCCTCCCGCTGAACAGGGTCGTGAAGCTGCTGGGCGATATTCTCCACCGCCTGGGCGTCATCTTCGCCATAGCCCATGCGGGAACCGTCAAACTCTCCCACAAAGCGCAGCACTTGGGCGGCCAGCTCCGGGTAGGGGTCTGCCAGTTCTTCTTTTTGGGGTGGTTCCTGCACTCTGGGCGGCACAGTGAACACCGGCGCATCCTGGGTGGCGGAAATCGTCATTTCCGAGGTATCCGCAATCCGCTGGATTTCCTCCCGCACCGCCTGGGGCATTTCCTCGTCGTAAATCGTCACCGTGCGGTCTGGGGCGATGTGGGCCACTGTTTTGTAGTCCCCGTGTTCTTCCTCCAGCCGGTTCCACACAGTAAGCCCATTTCCCAGATGGCCATAGCCCAGGTCGTAGGCTTTCGCCTGCGGCGTGGTGGGGGCTACCGGCTCCTTGTGCTCCGCAAAGAGCGTGAAGGTTCCCTGCCGGAAGGCGGCGAGGTTTTCAAACGCCTGCCGGCGCAGGGTGTACATCCTGTCATCCTGCGGGGTGGCCTCCCAAATGGGGACCATCATCTGATAGATTTCTTCCACACGGGCCGGGTCATCAAGCTGCGGCTCGATGAGCTTCACCGCGTCCCAATAGTCAAAGCCGAAGGGATAGGGGTGGGGCTGCTCCTGGGGTACGTTCTCAAAGAAAGTGCGGATATTTCGAGCAAGCTGGTGCTTCTCATACTGCGGCATAGCGGCACGGTCCTCATCGGTGAGGAACCGCCCCTGGACGATCATGGCGCTGACGCGCTTTTCCACGGCGTTCCATTTCAGCTCCACCTTGGCGTAGGGGGCGGTAATACTGCCGTGGCTGAAAGAAACACCTTTACTGAGCTGGTAGGTCACATCGTCATTCCCACCGGAATGGCCGCTGTACTCGCCGTGGTAGTGCTTTAAGAAATTCTCCCGTTCCTTGCGCTCTGTGTGGTTGCGATAGAAAGAATACACGGCCAGCCGGTAATCGGTGCTGCGTTTTCCACCCCGGAGAAGGTTGTCGATCTCGTCCCCGGAGATGAAAAAACGCCGCTGGGGGGCGTACCCTTCGGCGGCGGTAAAGTGCAGCGGTTCCCGCTGCAGGTCGGAAAGCTGCTCCAGCAATTTTTGCGGACGGTGGAAATGGAATCGCAGCAGTTCCCGGTTCTCTCTGTATGCCTGGACAAACTGCTCCAGCTCATCCCGCAGGTTCTGCAGCTCCTCCGGATGGCCTAACAAATCGCTTATGGCGGCGCTTTCCTCTGGAAACCCATGATTTTTACCGTAAATGGCATTCACCGTGGGAAGATAGCCCGCGTCGGCAGTGCCTTCTGCAAAATCCTGCCGGAGATACCATAGCTGCGCGGCCCGTTGCTGGCGCTCATACTCATCCACCCGATCCAGCTCGCTCTGGGGCATATACCGGCCCAAGTCCAGCAGTTCCCGGATACGGGCCGCCGCCTGTTCCCAGGGGATGAGGGTGGCGCTGGAACGCTGGGCGCTTTCGCCCTGGGCAATGCGGATTCCCTCGGCGTTGTACCAGATGGCATACTGTCGGCCATCCAGATAAAAACCAGCGCCGTTTTCGCCGTAGTGTTCGGAAAGGAACCGGGCATTGTCCGGCTTATCCTTTTTGAAATAGGCGCAGATGATGAGGCGGCTGTTCTGGTCGTTGGCACCAATGCACAGCGCCTCGTCGATTACCTGCTGGGGCAGAGCCGGGTGAGGGAAAATGGATGGTTGGGCCGTACCCTCGGCCTGGGCTGGCTGCTGAAACGCCGCAAAATCAAAAAGGGACATCTGCTGGCTCTCCTGGGTAGGGAGCTGCGGGATGTCCGTCTGAATGAAATATTCTTTTTTGTCAATGAGCTGGGCAGTCCACTGGGCCACAATATCCCAGGAAAAAACGGATTCCTTGGTGCGGGATGGGTAAGAGCCTTCCCACATGAGCAGGCCATTCTCCTGGGGCTTATATCCCAGGCGCTGCCCGTCCGCGATGATTTCAGTGTACCGGTCGTGATAGGCGGATTTCAGGTAGTCCGCCCGTTCCTGGGCGTCGCTGTGAACAGAGAAGAAAAGCTCGATCTGATTTTTCTTATATTTCAGGTCGTCGTCCTTGTTGGCGATGATGGCCATGATCTGCTTTTCATCCAAAAGCGCAGGGAGCTGTTTGCCACCTGCGCTTTCTCCCGGTTCCGGCTCTTGGGTCGTTAGCTGTAGATCAGCTCCGCCAGCACCGTTTCCTCCGCCGCGTTCTGCAGGTTGTTCATCATCTGCACCCACTTCATCTGATCTCTGGCTTTCAGTTCCTCCGTCACGCCCTCGGCTTTCGCCATCTGCGCCACGATTTCCTCCATCCGGCGCTGGGCGTTCTGCTGGATCTCCGCCAGATGTGTGTTCAATTTCCCGCTGGTCAGCAGGTTCGTGTACGTCACCCTGCGGTGCTCCTTGAGAAATTTCTTCCGAAGCAATGCGTATTTCCCATGGGGAACCGGCTCCTCCTGGGGCGGCAGAAGGTTCGGCAGATTGTAGTCGCCCTGCCTGGTGTAAGTGATCTCGGTCATATTCAAAACTCCTTTCCGGCTGTGTGTTTTCCTGTTCAGTTACAGCATACTGGTTTTTCTGCTGGGGTTCAAATGTGCGATTTTCTTTTTGAGGCTGTCTTTGCAGGGCAAGGACCGTGCGGGAAATGGCGGAAAGGCACATCTGGGAGATGTCCCCGGCAGCCACGCCCAAAGCGTTCAGCGTCTGCGGTGTGTTGAAATTCAGCACATCCCGAAAATCCTCATCCTCAAAGTAATCAGACGGGTCGAGGCCGCAGTGCACCAGCAGCATATATCCAATGCTGTTTTGCACCGCCCTGCGGTATTCCACCTCCAGGTTCAGCTCGTCCAGTTCTTCCAGAAAGCTGCCTTCTGTAAGGGTTTTCAATTCAGAAAGATAGTCGGGCATATTGTCCTCTACGGCGTTCTTTGCCGCAGAGAGCAGGGCTTCGCCCAAATCCTCCTTATGCTCCAGCTCCCCAAAGCTGTTTTCCAGCGTTTCAATGATGTCCGGCGCGTATTCTTCCCGCACCGTCCAAAGGGGGACGGGCCGGGGGAACCGGGCCTCATGGGTATCGGAAATATCAAAGTAGTATTTCAGCCGGGGCTTGCCATTGTGTTCCCCGTCAAAAACGGCAATGCCGTTTGCGCCCCGGTTTACCCAGCGCCCAAATTGCCGGTTCCATCGCTCAATCTCCAGGACGGCGGTGGCGTCTGGGCGCTGGGCGTAGACAAGCAGTTGTTCATCAAATGGAAGCCGGTAGTTGCGGCAGGCAGAAGCCAGAAACGCCCGCCACTGGTCGGGAGCTGTTACGCTGCGCTGCGTTTCCTGGTACAGCTCCGTCAAGGCTTTATATCGTATCGCCATCGGTTGCCCCTCCTTTTCTTATTCTTTTTTCGCAGCTTTCAGTTCTGCGCTGTAATCCTTATCCGGGTCATATTGATTGCACAGGGAGAGCAGTAACAGCCAGATGGTATTTCCGGCCTCCTTCGGGTACATCCGAAGCGCCACGCAGGGCGCATGGTCACTGTCAACAAAGGGCCTCCCATAGCGCATAAACTGGTCGATCAGCTTTTGAGCCATCTCCCGGTATTCTTCATAGGGGTTCTGTTCCGCCTGCTGATGGAGAACCGTCATCAGCAAGTTGAACCAGTCCTCATGCGTATCCAGTTTTACGGGCGGTAAAGACGCCATTTTTATCACCTCATCTTTCCATGGCGGCGGCCTGCCGCTGCCGGGGAATGGAAAACCCGTAGACTTTAGCGATGTCATCGCCCAGCCTGCGGGTCACTCTCGTAATATCGGCGCGGGTTGCAATGCCGCGATATAATTTTTCTTTCAGCAGTTCAATTTGAGAAGGGCTGGCGCTGTCCTTGTAAACGCGGTAGAGGTAAAAGTTCGTGCCATCATGGTGGATGGCGTCGCACCGCAGATCGCCCAGCCGGTCCACATACCAGGTGGAATAATCCGTATCGGAATACAGGCAGTCCCGGATGTTGCCGCTGGGGATTTCCTTATATCCCATGCGCCGTCCATTCCACAGGCCCAGGTCGCCTACGACTAAAATCGGCTGGGAGAGCTGCACATTGAGGTTAGCGCGTTCATCATCCAGGTAATCCCCATTGATTTCATACATCAGAGAAATGCGCTCATTTTCGGATAAATCCGGGTATTCTGCCTCCAGATCGTCCCGCCAATCCTCATAGTCCAGGCCATAATTGCTCCAGATGACGTGTCTTTCCTCCTTCATCGGGCTTCACCTCGATCTTTCTGCCTGGGCCTGATGGGCTGTCCCTGCTCATCATAGTTTTTAGGGTCGGCGGCTGGGGTCTGCCAGCCAAACATGGAGCCGGCCAGCATAGCGGCCTCCTGCGCTTTGGTAACGCCATTCTTCACATTGCGGTCGTCTGCAAACTCTCGGTTCTGTTGAACGTCAGGAGTTGAAAAATCATAGCAAGGGCTGTAGCCTTTTTCGCCCCTGGTCAGAAGAATCAGCTCCCCGGATGAGGGAAGTACACTGAAGCACTGCACCGGCAGAGAAGAACGCAGTGGGATTACGCTCCCGTGAGTTTGCTCCAATCGCTCCGCAAATTCGCAAATATGATACAGGGCGCTGGAATACCCGCCGCTGGTTTCAAAATGGGTTTCGTCGATGAACCGGCAGGTGCGGTCGCGGGTTTCTCCGCCGCCAGTGAAAATGCGGATGTGGTCGCCGTCGGGAATGCGGAACAGCTCCTTGTAGCCGGGCGTGATAAACCGGATACCCTGTTTGGCCTTTTCCATGTGGTGTTCCAGGAATCGGGCAACGTAGGCGTAGAGGTAAAAGTTGTAGTCTCCATAATTGGGATTGCACCGGAGCATATAGGTGTGCTGGGGCGTCTGCACCTTAAAACCATACTCGGCGCAGTAGTTTCCCTCAAACTCAGCCTCCGGGTTCTGATAGCAAAACCTGGTCATGCTGTCACGGGTACAGAGCAGCCCATTCTTCTCCCGCAGAGTGTTGACCACCTCATCAAGCTCCGCCTTAAACTCGTCCGTCTTGTATTCCCTCCGATGGTCGAACCAGGAAGTGTAAAACTCTTTTCCAGCGCCAAAATCCCCGCGCAGATGGCCGATACAGCCGGTTTGCCCTTCAAGCTGGCTGCCCTGGTTGTACGCATACAGGCGATCCACCGGGGTCATGCTGGTAATTGTCAGTTCCATCATCGCTCACGTCCTTTCTTTTTCGCTTGTCGGTTTTGTTCCGATATGGCCTTTTCCCGTGCCTGCCAATATTCGGGGTGGTGAATTTGCACGCTGCTATTGATGACAGCCTCATACGCGCCGGGGCCAAAGCGCTCGTTCACTGGAGCCTGGATCATCTTTTTATCCATCAGCTCCCGGAGAGCCACCTGCGCGTCGCAGTCCTCCTCGAAGCAGAGGTAGCCGCCCTCTATAAAGCCGCAGCCCATCGCTTCTTTTCGGAATATCTTTTCCGCCAATTCCCGGCGCACCATAATTCCGCCATGCCCTGGGGTGGAAACGGAATAAACGCCAGGGCAGAGCGTTTCACATTCCTGGACTTTGCCCCATGGGGAATAGGAAGGGGCCTCCGGCACAATGGCGTTCTGCCGCTGATCCTCCAGGCACTGCACCTCCTCCTGCGCCCGCGCCACCAAATCCTTCTGCGCGGAAAACAGGTCGCTGAAATAGTGGCCCCAATCGTAGTCCGTCCGGTTACTGCATTTCCAGGTGACAAACTGCTGGGGCGCTGTCAAATGAACGCCCAACACAAATTCGCTGTCGCCCACATGACAGGAATCCGTAATGATATATCCGGCGTTTTCTCTGTAATCCATCATCGCTCACGCTCCTTTGCGGTTTTCTTTTTGGCCTGTTCCTGCTGAATCGCAGTAAGGCCATGCTTGGCCCAGCCGGGAAGGTCCTCCGGCTGTATCGTTCCCAGCACGTCCATGCGCTCATAGCGGCTTTCTTTTCCGGTATAAAGGTCAACGCAGTAACAGGCGGACCCCCGGCTGTGTGGAGAAGCCCCAAAGCCGCCCAGACAGAGCTTGAGCTGGCGGGTAGCCCTGCGGTATTCCCGGCGCAGCACCTCCGGCTTTATCACCACAATTTTCCCGTGCAGATCATCCTCATGGGAAATGGGGATGCAGCCCTCCGCCGTGATGGAGTGATCGTCTATGCCCTGTATGCGGGGCTTGTTGAGTTCTATGTGGGTTTTCTGCGCTTGCTCGGCAATCCTCTGGCCGAACAGCTCCACAATCTCCGGGAAATCATCACTGGCCATCACTTCGCTGTATTCTGCAAACAAAGCGTTCTGCCGGCAAAAGGCGCACATATACTTCATGCCGGTTTCATCCTGCGGATTTTCCCCCAGGACAACCTCGCGGTCGCCTATATGCACCGCCTGGATAATCTCATAATCACCGGCCATGCGTTTTTCTGTGGAATCATCGTTCATCCCTCTGCCTCCATATCCTGTTTGATAAATGCTTGGATTTCCTTTACACTGGCAAAATCCCGTTCATCCCCGGTAAGGTAGCGCACCGTATCTCTCCATTGGGACAGCGGGTAGCTGTTCTCATCCATCCTGCACAGGTCCAAAAGGGCCGCCCGTCGCAGGATAGGCGAAAGATTTAAGTCGGAGATGAAACAGCCATGCCGGGCCGCCAGTATGTCCAGCAGGTGCAGTTCATTCATGGCAACACCTGCTTTCTTCGGCTTCTTTCAGCAATTCCTCCACCAGCCTGCCGCTGCGGACTTTATTCCGGTCTGCCAGCACCTTGTTCTGGACGCACAGCACCGCCCGGATGTTGGGAACGGTAATGCCGGGGATCTCCACCATCTCCTCCGGGGTGATGGTGAGAAGCTGCACCGGGGAGTAACCAGCCTGGGCAAAGATGCGGAACAGTCGTTGCTCAAATCGTTCTCTCATCTGCAAAGCTCCTTTCTTTTTTGGTATGTAAAAGGGGCGGCCCCGCATGGCCGCCCCTGGCTGGTTACTTCTTCCGGCTTCTGACTTTCAGGAAAATCAGGCAGCCGATGATGAATACCACCAGCCCGATGGCAATAATCGCTTTCAGTTCCATAAAATCATTCCTCCTTACACAGATTCAAACCGCCGTTATTTTGCGGTATTTTTGCCTTTCTTGCGCTTGCCCACATAGGCCGCAACGCCCAGGGCGGCAGCCCCCATAGCGGACACGCCCATCAGGGCCGCCCACAGCCAGGGCTTGCTGTCGTCGCCGGTTTTCGGGGTATCGCGCAGCTCGTTGTGCATTTCCGCCACGGTGGTCTTATCCGCAAAAATCGTCACCGTCTTATCCGCAGGCAGCACATAGTTGGCGCTGGCCCCATCCGACACCTCGGACACGGTGTAATCGCCTACGCGCAGCCCCTCGATGAAGATTTCGCCGTTTTTATCGGTTTTGAAAGTCTGGTCGTAGCCGTTGGCCCCGGTCACGCGGAAGGAGAAGCCTTCCACCTTGCCGTCGCTGGACGTCTTTTCAATCCGCAGGGAACCGGTCTGGGCCATGTTGGTAAATCCAATCCCGGCCTCGTTCTCTACCTCGTAAATCTTGCCGTTCTCGGTGATCTCCACATAGTAGGCGTTTTCATCCAGCAAAAAGCCCTCCGGCGCTTTGGTTTCTTTTACGAACACGCCGCCGTAGAGGATGTGGGACATCTCATAAATGCCGGTGCTGGTTTCCTCCAGCTTGCCCAGCAGCTCGTCGCCCTCGTCCAGCTCTTTGTTGCCATTGGTATCACGGTACACCTCGAACTCAGCCCCAGTGAGCTTGTTGTCGGGATAATTCTTATCCACCTTAGTGAGCCGCAGGTCGCCGTACACGCGCTCATTGGCAAGGGAGATTTCCACAACCTGCCCATCTTCCTCCACGGTAACGGGAATCACTTCATCGGAGAGGATGAACCCTTCCGGGCTTTCCAGCTCTTTCAGCACCCAATTCCCGTAGGGGACGCCTGCGAAGGAGAAGCTGCCGTCCTCCGCTGAAGTGGCGGTGGCAAGGGCGTTTTCGGCGGTAAACTCGGTTTCATCGGACTGAAACAGGCCGATGACAGCCCCGCCCAGGCCCGTGCCGTTCTCATCGGTTTTAAGGCCCTTGATTTCGCCGCGGCTCAGCTCGTTGGTGACAGCCTCGCCATCATTGGCGGAAATCTCTACCACGGCAATGGAAGGCCCGCCGTACTCAAAGGTGAATGGGAAGGTTTCGCCGTTCAGCAGATAATGACTGTCGGTGGACAGCTCTTTCAGGTAGAAGCTGCCGAAAGGCAAGTCGGTGCTGCAAATGGCCTGGCCGTTCTCATTCACAGAAACGATTTCCAGAAGCCCATCTGCAGGAATCACGGAACCATCCGCTGCGGTGATATCCTCCTGGGCATAGAGGCCAAAGGTCACGGCGGAGATCTCGCCATTCATGCCAATGCCAAAGGTTTCATCCTGCTCCAGCACCTTGTTCAACGTCACAAGTGCTTTCTGGCGCTGATTGTAGAAGCTGGCAGAGGTTTCGGTGACTTCCACCTCCTGGCCTGCGTACACCAGCTCCACGTTGGTGATGTTCTCGCCGGTATCCACCATGCCGTGGGGGAATTGAATTTCTTTCACCTGGAATTTGCCCAGGTAGAGGGGCTGGCTCTGGGCCGTTCCGTCCTCGCCGGTGGTGATGGTGTCCACTACCTCGCCCGCAGAATAGCGCAAGGTGCCGTCCAGGGTGTAGATGTCCTCCAGGGCAGTAATTTCAAACACCGCGCCGGGCAGGCCCTGCACCTCGTACACCGGCTGGTAAACGCCCTCGCTTTCTGCCACAGAGGAGAACACCTCGCCGGTTTTGCTGACTTTGATGATTCCTTTCTGGGCCATGTTGGGCTTAGTGACTTCGATCACCGTCACGCCGCCTTCCTCGCTGGAATTGTCCTCAGTCACATCAAAGTAAACCGGGGTGCTGTCCAGTACATAGCCGTAGGGGGCCTGGACTTCAACGAGGGAATATCCCGTGCCGTATTCCAGCTTTTCAGGCGTTACCAGATAGCCCTCGGAATTGGTGTAGAACGTATCAATCGTGGTAGGCGTCGGATAGGTGAAGGTCATTTCCACCTTGCTGCCATCCGGGCGGTAAATCTGGAACCCGGCCCCCGCATAGGGAATGGTCACGCCGGTTTCCGCATCCACCTTGACCACCTTGATGAAGCTGGCAAAATTGGCGTTGTTGATGAGGTAACGGTAGGTCTGCCCGTCCTGTGCAACATACACCTCAAAATCGTCCATCAGCTCGCGGCCTTCCCAGCCCTTGGTCTGACGGACGATATAGGTGCCATAGGGCAGCTTCTTCGACTGAGCAAAGCCGTTCTCATCGCAGACAAGGACATCGCGCTCGGATTCCCTGGCGTTTTCATAGCTGCCCGCAGCTTTCAAGAACACCTGAAACTCCGCGCCGGATTCCGGGGTTTCGATCTGGGTTTCCCCGTCGTCGGTATGCTTGATGATGGCAATGTCGCCTTTGATGATCTGCTCCGTCACGTCGTTGGCGGTATCGTTCAGCTCAATCTCATACAGCTCCGGCTCCGCCCCCACCTTGTGGATGGTGGAATCCAGCAGGTAGCCCTCGCTGGGGCTGATTTCACGGATTGTCCAGTCCGAATCGCAGACGTAATATCCAGTGGTGAACTGGCCATTTTCGTCCGTGGTAAAGCTGTCAATGAGGGTATCTCCCTTATACAGCCCGTACACAGCGCCGGCCAGGGAACCATCGCCCTGGGGCGCACCCGTTTCCACATCGCTCTTGGTGACGGTGACGCGGAATTTCTTCAGCACGTTGTTCACGCTCTTGTGGGTAACTTCATTCCACTCGATGGTGGCTGTCTGGGAATCCGGCACCACATAACGGATGGGGGTATCCACCTCCTCCAATACATAGCCTGTGCCGATAAGCACGTTTTCAAAGCGCGCCACACCGCTGGAATCCGTCACAGCATACTCATCCACCGGCTGCCCGGAGAGGGATGTGCCGTACAAGTGGAAGGTCATACCCTCCACCAGCCCGTCTTCGCTGGTTTTCGTCACTTCCAGGCTGCCACGCTTCAGCTTGTTGTTGAAATTCACGGTAGCAGTCTGGCCGCTGACGATGGTCACGCGCTGGGTTTCCTGGGGTTCATACTTATCAATCGACTGCTCGGTTACGGTATAAACGCCGGGATTGAGGTCGGTGATGTCAATCTCGCCCGCCTCATTGGTGGTCTTGGTGGCGCTGTACCCCTCGCCAGTGATAGTGAAGTTGATCCCGGCTACCTGTCCGTCCTCGGAAGTCTTAATCAGCTTCATATTGCCGGTTTTCACTTCCAGATTCAGATAGCCTACCATCTGGTCGGAAACGGTTTCCCCGTAGGTGGCAAAGTCCTGCTTGCCGCCGCCAGTAACGCCGTCTGTCCAAACCACAACACCGCTGCGCTGGGCAGTCACTTTTTCCGCCTTAATGGTCACAGAGCCTTTGATGGCCTGGGCGGAAGTGATGGTGAGCTGGTTGCCGTCCACGGAGAAATTCAGCCCGGTGGTGCTGCTGGAGAAGGTGTAGTCGCCCAGCACACCGTTGGTATCCGTGAGAGTGAGGGAATACTGCTGGCCGTCCCATTTCAGCTCATAGGCACCGGCGTCTGCGGTGCTGCTGAAAAAGCTGGGGAGCATAGTGTGGCGCTTGACCGCGCTCTCAATGGCGGAATACTGGCTGAAAATCTCGCTGTATAGGGGATGATCGGCGCTGATATATTCCGTCACGTTGTTTTTGCCCTGGGCATTGGCGTCCACATGGTTAAACTGGCTGTCGCGCTCACCCACGACGGTTTCCCAAACAAGAAGCTGGGTAGCGATATATCCCGCGATCTTGCTGGCGTCCTCCGGGTTCCCACTCATCCATGAGGTGCTGGCGTTGCCCTGCCAGCCATAGGTCATAATCCGCCCGATATATTCTTTGATGGTATCCGGCGGGATGGTGGGGTTCAGGTTGGACGGGTAGTTATCCCAGAAATCTTCGCCCCGGCCCGTGTACTGGTCGCCGGTATTCACACCGACGCCCGGCTCAATACAGTAGATGGCCCTGCCATTGAAGGCGTCCTGGGTGTGGACGGAAAAGCTGTCGTTCTCTCCGGTGGACCAGCCGCCCAGGAAATTCAGGGCGGGATGGCCCCATCCGGCCTTGTTGGGGTCGCTGGCACGGGGCAGGTCGATCATATACGTCGTCATGGTTTCGCCTGCGGCAAAAGCCGTGGTTCCTGTCCCTACGAACACGCCCAGGCACATGAGCAGGGCCATGAACAGGGACAGAGGCTTTCTCAATGCTTTCATCGTGTTACCTCCTTGAAATGGCCGCAAAAAAAGCACATCGCTCTGGATGTGCTGCTTACGGCTGGATTCTGTTTACGTTCTAAAAAAGAGAGGCGCGCCAGGCGTTCTCCACCTCATCCGTTCTGTCTGCCAAACCTGTGGATTCTTGAAAGAATCAGCCTCCCCAAATATCTTCTTTTTTAGGCTGTTTAGGTTGTACGAGGGGGTGAGGTGTGGAGAGGGGGAACAGCGAAAACGCCGGTTCCCTGCAAATGGGCGCACTGCTCCCTTGGTAGTGGACTATCTCTCTAAACTGCGCTGGCGCTTGCGGTAGAGTTCCAGCGCCTTAACAATGGTGTCCTCGATCTTCTGCGTGGGCGTCCCCGGCGCAAAAAACCGGCTGATTTTTTCTTTTGGAATTTTGAACTGTTCTTTTTGATTGGGCTTTTCCTCCTTCATAATGGAAACAAGGGCGTCTTTGGCCAGCCTTTCATCACCGGTCTTGGCTTCGGACATCTGGCGCATTTTGATGGCCTGAGCATGGGACGGGGTGCAGTCCATCTCGTCCATGATAGCGAACAAGTCGGCCTGTTCTTCTTTTCGCAGGTAGGACAGCTCCACCGCAGGGCGCATAGCAATCTGGAGCATTTCCTGGTCTTTAAGGACTGAGTTATCTACCAGCTCCAGAATTTCCGGGATAAGGTGGGTAAGGCGGATATACCTATAAATCTGAGGTTGACTATCTCCGCTATCCCTGCTGATCTGCTGGGCTGCTGTAACGCCTTTTAACTTATTATCCAGTGGAGAAGAAGTTAAATCCGTCCGCTGACCCTGTCGTTTTAATGCGTCCAGCTTCATTTTGTAGGCAAACGCCTTCTCCGAGGGCAGAATCTGCTCCCGCTGCAAGTTGGAGTCCACCATGATAATCGTGGCTTCATCATCGGTGAGCTGCCGCACAATACAGGGGATTTCCGCAAGCCCCGCCAAATCCGCCGCCTTTTTCCTGCGGTGTCCAGCTACCATTTCATAGCCGCCCGACCGTTTGGGGCGCACCAGGGCAGGGACCAATACGCCGTACTGCTTCACGCTTTCCGTCATTTCCCGCATGGCTTCATCCATACGAACCTTGAACGGGTGATTCGGGAAGTCGCTGATTTCCGAGAACGAAAGGTTGACAACCTTTTCAAGCCGCGCCTCGGCCCGTTCTTCCTCCGTGGAAAACAGGTCATCGACTGAGGGAAGATTGAAGTTTAGCCCGTTGCTTTTCGCCATCCGCCAACACCTCCTTTGAAAACTCCGCGTAAGCCTGGGCCACCTTGCTCCCCTTGTCGTAGGTGTAAATGCTCTTGCCTGCGGCGCTGATCTCTGCGGCTTTGATGGCTACGGGAATCTCGGAACGATAAATTTTCAACACGCTCCCGTAACTCTGCCGCAGTGTATCCGCTGTCTGTCTGGCAAGGTTTGTGCGCCCATCCACCAGAGTGAGCAGCACCCCGTCCACCTTCAGAGCCGGGTTGATCTGCCGCTTCACTTTATTGATGGTTTTCATAAGCTGGGTCATGCCCTTGGCGGGGAGATAGTGGGCCTGCACCGGGATAATCACGCTGTCCGCCGCAGCCAGGGCGTTAATCGTAATCATGCCCAGGGAAGGCATACAGTCAATGAGAACCACGTCATAGTGCTTCTTGGCTTCATTGACATAGGTCCGCAGAGTAAATTCCCGGCTCATGGCGTTGACCAGGCTCATTTCCAGTGCGGACAGCTCAATGTTGGCGGGCATAAGGTCTACGCCCTCGCTGTGGTGCAAAATGCCCTCATCCGTGGTGAATGGCTCATCCCGGATCACCTTTTCCATGACGGTGGCCAGGGTGGTGGGCAGGCTGTCTTGGTATTGCCAGCCCAGGCAGGTGGTGAGGTCGCCCTGGGGGTCTGCGTCAATGAGCAGCACCTTTTTCCCCAGACGGGCTAAACCAATGCCCAGGTTCACCGTCGTGGTGGTTTTGCCTGTGCCGCCTTTCTGGTTGGCCAGCGCGATCACGCGGCCATCCCTGGGGCGGCTTCTCTGTTCCGGCATTTTCATGTCCTCCTTCTTCATAGATTTAGCCGCCCGTTGGCAAGACGGACGGCTATGTATGGGGGAACTCCGAAAGATGGGCATGAAAAAAGCCGCTTACTCTTGCTGAAAAGAATAAGCGGCTCATTAAGCTGCGATATGTAATTTCACATCTTCTTCACCGGGGCGCACATGGCTTTGAGCAGAAGTTCATCCAGGCAGCCGGTGTCCCGATTTTCACGGAGCATAGTATTGCGCAGGTGATTAAGGCTCTGAATCACAATACTGTTCTCGGCGGGGGTGAGGTATATCTTGAATTTCCGTTTTTTCATAGGGCGTTCCTCCTTTACGCTTTCATTATATGTAGAAAGAACGCTACACCGCAAATGTGCGAGTTCGTCCACTTGAAACGTAACAGCGGCAACTCAGAAGGACAAGATAAACTGGATTCGGTTTGGTCAAATCCTGACAAATCAGGACATCCCCTTCAAAAGAAAAACCGTTCACAAAGGCCGTCATGGAATCGAAAAAATGAAGGGGAAAATGCCCTCTAAAACACCCCGATTTCGGCTCGCAGTTGCCCCATTTTTTAATCATAACGGGGTCAAAAAGGGCCTGTTGCCCCATTATTAATCAAGAAAAACCGGGTCAGGCGAGGTCAAATCCTGCCAAAATCGGACAAAGACAGACAGACTTTTGGGAAAGGAAAAAGCCCGGAAAACCGCATGGTTCCGGGCTTTTTGAGCATTTTTGAATTGGTTTGCCGGGCCTGTTATCTCTTGGAGAACTGAGGCGCGCGACGGGCGGCCTTGAGGCCGTACTTTTTCAATTCCTGATACAGGCGGCTGACCGGAAGCCCAACTACATTATTATAATCTCCCCGGATCTCCTTCACAAATACGGCAAACTTCCCCTGGATCCCATAAGCGCCTGCCTTATCCATGGGTTCACCGCTCTCAGCGTATGCCCGAATCTCCTCTGAATTCATGGGATAAAGTGTCACTTCTGTTTTTTCTGAAAATGTACGAACCTCACTGTGTTTCCCCTTCCGGACGATAAAAGTCACACCCGTATAGACCTCATGGGTTTTTCCCTGAAGACTCTCAAGCATTTCTTCCGCCTCCTGCTTTGTCGAAGGCTTTCCCAAAACCCTTCCCCGAAAAAATACGATGGTGTCAGCCCCCAGTATGACTCTGTCTCCCAGAACTTTTTCGGCAATGTCTCTGCACTTTAGAAAGGATAACTCCTCTACTATCTCACTGGGTTCTGTCTTTGTAATTATTTCCTCTGCATCACTCGGTCTTACCTCAAAGGAAATTCCTGCCTGCTGCAGGAGTTCCCTCCGTCTCGGCGATGCTGATGCCAGTATCACGGGTTCCATATTAACATCTCCTTGTCTGCTCTATCACTCTTTATATTTTCTGCTCTCCTGAACTGTCAGTCAGAAACAGGACAACCTGCCATCCAACCATATTATATCCTACACGATGACAGCAGACAAGAACTATGGCATATCCTGTCCGATTATCACCTGATTCTTTCCCTTTTGTTTGGCCTGATACAGCAAAACGTCTGCCTGGCGGATACAGTGCTCCAACCTCATAGTCTGATCCAATGTCTGTGTAACCATTCCTGCACTGATGGTTACATAGGGTAATGGAGCCTGCCGGTTCTCCAGCTTTCTCTGTTCCAGATCCAGCCGGGCTTTGTTGACTTTATCAGCGATCTCTTCCCCGCCCTTTCCTGCTATAATAGCAAGAAATTCTTCTCCCCCATAGCGAAGCAGATGACAGTCTGGCAGATTCAGATGGGACTTCAGCAGTCCTGCGATTAAGGCAATGCAGTCATCTCCGGCCTGGTGTCCATAAGTGTCATTATATATCTTAAAGTTATCAATATCCATCATTACAAAAGTAACCTGTCTGCTGTCTTCCTGATACTGCTTCCAGACCTGAGGCATCACTTCTTTCAGATAACGCCTGTTATAGAGTCTGGTCAGTTCATCTGTCAAAACCTGTATGTGCAGCTTGCGGTTCATTTCCTCAATTTTCTCCTTCTGACTTACAATAATTTTTCTGGAATGAAAGGTTTCCAGTCCATTATTGTATCTCATAGCCGCAATCAGCACTGCCATGATAGTTGCACAGGCCGTATTGGTATAGTTCCCCATGTTGTTCGTAGGTACCGGCTGGAAGGTGGGAAACAGGAGCATCAGTATTATCTGGTTGATGCCAAGAACAATCACAGCCTCCCAGGGACGGTAGCTGACAAATATAGAAACGGAAAGTACAATGCACAGATATACACTTACATTCTCCGTCACCCTCTGATCGTAAAGAGTCACAGCAGTACCCCACAGACAGAACAGGCCACTTTCCGCCACTGCCAGCTTTAAACTGAGTCCCGCAAATCTGTCCACATCCCTTTCAAATATCAGGCTGAGCACAAAGCCAGCCAAGCTGATGGTGAAAAGGAGGATGTACAGTACAAAATATACCCTGTGAGAGTGCACCGACAGCCCACCGTCACGGACGCAGGCCATCATATACATATTGAACAGCTCAAACACCATTACCAACACTGACAAATACTTGCAGTTCCTAAGAGTATGGACTGCCCGTTCATTCTCAAATTCCTGGCGCATTTCTTCCGGGAGGGTCTTCGTAAACACTCTTATTAATTTGGCCGTCATAGCTTGCATTCTTATCCTATCCCCCCTATTTTATGAGCAGAATCCTTGTATCACATTTACAATACATGTGCTTTTAGCAAAAGTCAATACTTCACTGGCTTTTCTACAGCCAGCCTCCTCTAAGCCTCAAAAGGGAAGCGCATTCCCCAGGATTCCCTGATCTCATCCATTACTTTCATAATCCTGATGGTTTCCCTGTGAGGCATCTCCGGACACTCGATTCTTCCCTCTTCAATGGCTCTGATTGCCGACAGCACTTCATATTCATAGCCGGTAATCTGTTCCGGCACCTGGTAGACAGCAACTTCCTTCCATTCCAGGGAGAATACACTTACCTTCTGCGGATTGTTGATATTATCAACCACCAGATATCCTTTTTCCCCGTATACAATTCCCCTGCGGTCGGTCTGTGCCAGCATGGTTGCCGCCAGCACTGCCATCTTTCCTTCCCTAAAGCACAGGGTAATACTGTCCATGGCATCCACTCCGGTATCTGTCATCACTGCAGAAGAACTGATATTCGTTATATTTTCCCCGAAAATCATAGACGCAAAATTAATCGGATAGACAGAAAGATCAAGCAGTGCTCCACCTGCCAGCTCCGGACGTATCATACGCTCATTCTGTGACACAAGATATCCCAGATTCGCCGTTAAAAGGGTGGGTGTTCCAATGACTCCGCTGTCCAGCACTTCCTGGATCATGGATACCGACGGCATATATCTGGTCCAGATTGCCTCTGTGAGCAGCAGCTTTTTTTCTTCCGCAAAGGCAATCATTTCCTCTGCCTGAGCGGCATTGGCAGTAAATGCCTTCTCACACAGTACGTGTTTGCCGTGCTGAAGGCACATCATACCGTGAGCAAAATGATGAGAATGCGGGGTGGCTATGTATACAAGCTCCACCTGCGGATCCTTCAGCATATCCTCATACGAGCCGTAGGCACAGGTAAATCCCCATGTTTTCGCAAAGTCTTCCGCCCTTTTTATATCTCTGGCTGCAACGGCATATGCTTCAGCCTGTGGCATCTCCGTAATTGTTTTTGCCATCAGGGCTGCAATCCCCCCCGCTCCCAGAATTCCTATCTTTGTTGTCTTCATGCTCGTATACCTCGCTTTCTTTATTTCCTTCTATTCTACACAAACCAGCGATATTGTACAACCCTTCTGCGCAGCAAAAGGGCATAGCCGAAATGACTATGCCGTTCTGCTGTATC
This sequence comes from Lactonifactor sp. BIOML-A5, assembly GCF_009677585.1. Lineage (GTDB taxonomy): Bacteria > Bacillota > Clostridia > Lachnospirales > Lachnospiraceae > Lactonifactor. The sequence goes on from NZ_WKYV01000014.1 coordinate 96,455, forward strand.
ATCCTTCTTTATTGGAGCGTATCTTTGTTCCTTCCAGTTTTTATGTCTGTACAACTGATTCCTATCCCATCCAGAATACCCGGTTCTGTTTCCCAGGCAATGCTGTCTTCACACTGTACTGCCAGTCCTGCACAGAGAGTTCCCAATTCTGCCGCACTTAAAAGCTCTGTCTCCTCCAAGGCAGACTCTCTGCTGCTTTTTTGAAGAGGCAGCCCCAGACAAAGCCCTGTAATCGTTCCCCCCAGAAAAGCATCTCCTGCGCCTGTGGTGTTTTTAACGGAAACCTGAGCAGCCGGCAGATATTCCAGGCGGCGACCTGCCATGGTATACGCGCCATGTTTTCCAAAGGTAACCAGAAGCTGTATCTCAGGATTTAATCTCTCCACCTGCTCATACAATCGCAGAACCAGCTCATCCCCGAAACTCTCCTGTGTGTCTCCTTCCCTCTCTTTGTCCATAGCACTGAGCACTGCCCTGGCCTCCTCCTCATTCACTGCCAGGAGATCGCAGAGGGTAAATGCATCTGCCTCCAGAAATGTTTCCGCCTCTGCCGCAGGAACTGAAAGTACGCAGAATGCCCCTCTTTCCTTTCCCTCCCGCAGCAGAGCAATCCTGCTCTCCGCAGAGACCTCCGGAATAGCCGCTACAAGAGTGTTGGCGTCCACGGACAGTGCTTCCATACTGGACCTGATATACTCTGGGGTTACCCTGGAAGCAGCACTGTTGATGACTGTCATATTGCAGCCTTCTTTGTCCGGGTACTGCAGGCATACACTGAGCATGGTCCTGAGTTCCTCCGACCTGCCCATATATTCTGTGTGCATTCCGGCAAGCCTCATTTCCCCCAGCAGTTCCTCGCCCATGGTATCCTGTCCCACATAACTGAGGGGATAGACCTCCGTCTGCTTTCCTATCAGGGCTGCTATATAATGAAACACAATATGCAGCTTACAGTAGTCTCTGGCAGGACTCATATGTACCAGGCGGGACTCACTGCGTCCCAGGGTATCCTGTATGGGACTCAGAAGCAGCATTCCGGTCCCCACACCGCCGGTTCCCACTACCTTGTCGAATTTCATCCCTTACCGTCCTTTCTGCTGGCGGCAATCCCCCGGAATTCCCACTCCGGATGCTCGCTGATAGGATGGCAGGCCGTCTCTCTTGTAGCAGTGATCAGGGCATCCGGATGTTCCTGCAGGAGAGTCATAGGGTATTCTTCTGTAAGAGGCGAAAAAAGTGCTACCCGCAAAGCGGTCTGCTTCCATGAGCCTGTTGCTGAATATACTCTGATTTTTTTTGCTTTCAGACATTCCTTTGCACCCAGGGTCACAGACATAGGAGGCATAAACTGCCAGCCAGCCCCAAAGCTCCTCTGGGCCAGGGCGATCATAGTATCAAGATTATTTTCCTGAACTCTGGCCGTGGAATTGCGGATATCGTCGATAGTAACCACAGAATACGGACTTCTCTTCGCCTGATTAAAGGCAATATGGCCGTCCTGTCCCCAGCCTCCCATAGTATAATCGATCTCCGTGTTCTCTATCTGTTCCGACATTTCCTTCACATTGTCCGGCGTCAGATAGTGCCGGTTTTCTTCCTTAACCCTGAGTTCAGGGTCAACCGCCTCATAAAAATAGGTATGCATAAATGTCCTGAAATTGCTGGGATCCTTTTTGGGAAGCAGTTTTCCCTCCCAATCCAGATTCTCATCCATATGAAAACAGATCATATTTTTCAAAGAAATCCTCTCTTCATTTACCATTCTTGCAAATGGTGCGTACCACTCTTTTGGTCCGCAGGGAACAATTAAACGAAAGGGTCTCTGCTCCAGATTGGCTGCTTTTATCTCCTCCGCCAGGTCACGCGCCATCACCTCCCCAAGCTGAGCCGCATCCTCTACAATGCGCAGAGGAACCTTACGGTCCTTATGGTCCAGAAGCTCTTCCATAGGAATGCTGCACCATTCATATAACTTATTCAAATCCATCATAATTTTTCTCCTTAACCAGGCTGCCTGTGTTTCTCTTTTCTCTTCCTACGGCAGATATCTTTCTGCTTTTACTTTTGGCCAGGCATAGCAGGGGGTAAAAGCCTCCGCATAGCCGGCTCCGCACTGAAGCCCCCGGTAACGGGCACAGGTACTGACAAACTCCGCAAAATCAATGCCGTCATGGTCTTTCATCCACGTCAGCTGACTTTCATGCTGCTTCAGCATTTCCATCTTCTGCTCATACGTATCAGTAATGTCCACATATTCCGTTGGAACAAAATTAAGCCCTGCCAGGGTATCCATATAGTAAATAGGAGTCAGCGTCTCATAATAAGCTTCCCTGGTGGTGTAGTGAGGCAGCGTAGAGACAAATGAAGCGTCAAATACCAGTTTGCTCACCGCCACGTGGTCCGGCATATAGTCATTAGGGCTGTGGGTGATAATCACATCCGGTCTTGCATACCGGATAATGTCCATCACTTTTTCCCTGTGTTCCCGCATATCTCCGTAGATACAGAGGTCATCAATATCACAGGTAAGTCCCTCGGCCCCAAGAAGAGCAGCGGAATTTAAAAATTCCTTCCTACGTATGGCTCGCAGCTCGTCAGGCATAATCACCGCATGCCCCTGGTTTCCGTTAGACACATGGCACATAAATACATCCCAGCCCATCTTCTTATATCTCGCCAGAGTCCCGGCACAGGATATTTCTATATCGTCCGGGTGGGCAGCTATTGCTAAAACCCGCATATCTTTATTCCTCCTCTTCCTGCTCTGCTTCCAGATCTGCAAGCATGTGGTCACACATTACCAGCATCCTTGTCACATGGAACAGCCCCTTGTATAGATTGCTCTTTATTACTGGCTCCTGCCACTTTCCTTCCCTGGTGAGATATCCCACCCACTCTCCATATTCCGGGTCTGAAAAATGATCAAAGGAATACTCTGCAAGGGTGTGGAACCATGTCTCATATTTATCTTCCTTCGTCAGGGTATATGCTTTCAGAGAAGCAATCAATGCCTCACTCACCGGCCACCAGAGCTTCAGTTCATGCTCATACTGTTCTACGGGCCTTCCCTCTATGTCTACAAAGTACATAATTCCGCCGTACTCTTTATCCCAGCCATGCATCATAGACCAATCAAATATATTCAGACATTTCTCAATGACATCATCTCCCAGTCCCATAGCTTCCGCCTCCTGGATCAAAAACCAGCAGGCTTCAATACTGTGTCCGGGATTAATGGTTCTGCCCGCAGGCTCATCAATGAATTCGCCATTTGGACCTACATTCTCAAACAGAGCCTGGTACTCCTCGTTATAATGGTACTGTAACAAATCAGATATGTATTTTTTGCTCCGGGCATCGTACTTCTCCCTGTTTTCGGGATCGCACTTGCGCATAATAGAGGTCACATTCAGCAGGATCATCACATTGGCCAGGCCCCGCATAGGGCGTACCTCCGGGTTATACTTGGGCGGCATTTTGAAGGGATCGCTGTCTGGATTCTCATAAAGCTCCACTACCTTGTCGTAGACACGCCTGGCATCCTGCAGCGCTTCTTTGTCACCGGTGGCCACTGAATATTCTGCATTTCCCAGTATATAGAAGGTCTCGCTGAAAAAGTACCGTCTCTTGCGTACCGGTCTGCCGTCTCTTGTCACCAAAAAATACATTCTTCCGTCTGTGTCAAAGCAGTGCTGGTTCATAAAGTCCTTGCAGCTTTTTGCAATCTCCAGCCATTCCGGGCGCGCTCCATACACATTACACAGATAGGAATATGTCCACAGGACTCTTCCCTGAAACCATACCCCTTTGTCACTGGAAAACGGTTTTCCTTCCCGATCCAGGAATGTGGGCATGCCCCCGTACTCCCGATCCAGCTTGTTCCCCCAGAAGGGCAGCATACGGTCAAACAATTCCCTCTGCATCATTTTCCGGTATTCTCTTATCTTCGTTAATTCCATAGTCTATAGCCCTCTCTTTTTATATTATTTTTCTATGGTGTACCCAGTTTTCTCCAGTACTTCATGAACCATGTGTATTACCTTCACTGCTTCATAGCTTTCTTCTCCGGTGATCGGAGGAATTGTATTCTCTGCAGCTGCCCTCAGAAATGCCCGTATCTCACGCCCCAGATCACCAGACGGCACATCGTTTAGGTCATCCGGCTGGTATGAGGTATCAAAAAATCTGCATCCTTCTCCCTCCATAGGGGCAAATGATACCTCCGAAAATCCCAGTTCCAGCTCCAGCATGCCTTTGCTCCCCACAATCTTCATACCGGTATCCACCTGTGAACTGTGCTGAAAGGGAAGCAGCCAGTGGTTCTCCATCACAACCAGAGCATCATTATCCATAATCAGATGAGAGGAGGTGTAATCCCAATTAGGACTGTTGTATTTAAAGCCATTGGCCGCCGCAACCTTTTTCACCTTTAAGCCTGTCATCCAAAGAACCAGATCAATGTCGTGGATTCCCAGAAACCAGGCAATGCTGGTTCTTTTCCCCAGGCGGGCGGCATTGGCTACCGTATTATTTCTCCAGATATTAATGTGCAGTATCTCGCCCAGCTTTCCCTGATCAATGGCACGTTTTGCCTGAATTGCTCTGGGGTCAAAACGCAGATCATGTCCCACCATCAGATAGGTAGGATCCGGGCGCCTTGCCAGAATCTCTTCACAGTCTGCGCTGGAGATGGCCAAAGGCTTTTCTACCAGAACCTTTACTTTGTTCTCAAAGGCCTTTAATATCAAATCCTTGTGCAGATCATCCGGAGTGCAGATACTGACTGCGTCCAGCCCCTGTGCAAACAGCTCTTCCGGGGTTTTGTAAACCTCCACTTTAAGCTGTTCCTTTACCTCCTCCCTTCTTTTGTCAAAGCTCTCTGCACACCCTACGAATTCCACATCCGGCTGAGCCAGATAAAATCTGGCATGGGCATCCCCCATGTAACCCATTCCAATAACACCTGTTCTTAGCTTTCCCATACGATTACCTCCATTTTTATATAATTTTGTTTTATTGCCTACAAATCATGCTCGATTACCAGATTCCTCCCTAACTGCAAGCCCCCGTAAATGGCAGAATAAGGCGCTGCCACATTCAGATGGGGCTCTCTTTTCAGCACATTTTTCTCCCGCAGCATACGGTAAAAGGGCTCTGTAAACCACTCCTTAAGCAGTAGAATCCCCCCATCAATCACCACAGAATTAATCCCCAAAAGGAGCATACCGTTCACGGCAATGGTTGCTATGTGGGTTGTCACACTGCTGATTTCTGCCTGAAGCCATGCATCTTTTCCCGCTGTCTCTGCGATAAGCTCCAGGGTAACCCGTTCCGGATCCCCCTTTGTTGCCTGGTAAAGGCTGCTGTCTCTGTGAGCATCCAGCTTTTCCTTTACACTGCCCAGCAGTGCAGACAGGGAGGCAATCGTTTCATAATCTACCATCTCCCAGCTGCCGTCCTCCCTCAAAAGCGTGGCATATCCGATTTCCCCTGCACTTCCGTAAGAGCATTTCAACAACTGGCCATCTACAATTACCCCCATACCCAGCCCTGCATCCACACGGAGGTACAGATAATTTTCCGGTAACTCCTCCCTCTTGCAGAGAGCCTGGTATCCAAGGGCCGCCATGTCAATATCATTCATGACTGCTGTGGCACAGCCGAACCGTTCCTGAAACATCTCCCGCAGTGGAAGATCCGCCCATTTTTTTGCCATTTTGGCCGGCTTCAGTATCCTTCCGCTGTCGTCGTATACCACTCCGGGGTTGGCAAGGGCCAGACTTCCTATCTGTTCTGGGGATACCTGATTTTTGTTCAAAAGTGACTCAATCTTACCCATAATATCTTCCATCATCTCATGTGCTCCCACCGCCTCCGTAATCTGATACGTGTCAGAGGCTATCAGATGGTAACACATATCCCCCAGACTGATATCCACAAGCTCCTTACCCAGATCTACGCTGAGAAGGCAGCGGAATCTGGGATTCACATTATACACCATAGGCTTTCTGCCGTAAGAAGTCTCCTCATTATGTGTCTCCTCCACAATGGCCCCCAGTTTCAGCAGTTCATCCATATTGCTGGTAACACTGACTACACTCAGCTTTGTCAGTTTCGATATCTCTTTCTTGGTCAGAGGTCCCTGATTCAGCATAAGGCGTAGGATAACCTTTTTGTTATTATCCTTAATATGCTTCTGACTTCCTGTCCCCAACCCTCTGTTCTCCATTTTTTTCATCTCCCGGCCAATATATTTAATTCACTTTTTAAACTCACTTTATTATATTGTAATTGTAACTTTTTCCGAGGGAACTGTCAAGTAATTTCACATGGATTTTGTTGTTAACTTGTGATAATGTCACCTTAGGATTCACTTATGAAAATGTCACTTTTGTGGAACCTATAATAGTATGA
>NZ_WKYV01000015.1 GCF_009677585.1 Lactonifactor sp. BIOML-A5
GTTTTGGGGCGTCCGTTATGATCCGCATAGCGTCCGCTCTGAAACGCATCAGAGTCCGCTGGGCTCCGCAGAATGCACATACCATATGCTAATGAGATACAAGATAACAACAATTACATTAACCTGCTTAATTTTGATTTACACTTAGCACATACATTATCCGTCTGCTGAATAAGGCCTCAGTAGGCGGAGAGGAGTGGTGCTAATATTTGATACTGTTTCATCAACTGAAGTATCGTCAGTCCAAACCGCGTGTAAGGCTGAGATGAATTCAACCTGATAATTATTCGGGCAACACGCTTCCCTATCGCTAGACTATACCTTCGTGAATTCATGAAATCCATTGGCACCGGTAGTCGTTGAGGTTAGTCCGTATCTTTTGACTTAGGACTTCCGCCTGCGGATTAGATCGTACCCTGATATTATTACTGTACCTCATGCTTTCGCATTTGCCGCTATAGAAATTTCTACTATAGTTTAGTAACCAGGGTCATGTGACACAATCTTTTGAACTGTGAATCTTTCCCGTTCTATCATTATCAGATAGAAGAATAGGACATTACACCCTATACCATTTACTTGCCTTTAACTATGGGAGTCCTTGTTATGCAGTACATAACTCGTACACGTCGCCGCTAAACTCCCCGGTGGCATAAGTGCTTTTTATAAATGCTGGACGATACTTCCAGCGTTTACCACCGCCTTTGGCTCCTTGGAATAAACCAAGTCCCCCTAATGCTAAACTAAGTGGGCCAATTTTTGATGTTAATGTATCAAATCCACTTACTAATCCAGTAATAGCATTAGTAGTACCTATAATACCATCGGTATTAACAAAATTCTGCATAAAGCCAGTAAAAGTATTACTAAGCTTATTTGTTGCGCCTTCCCAGTTATTCGCGCTTTTTTCTGCCTCAATAGCCGCGCTTCCAGTTCCCTCGGAGTAATCCTTGAGCATTTTCTCATAGTCAGACCAACCACTAAGTAATGCGCTAAGTTTGTTAGCTTGCCATTTTTGTCCTATATTAGTCAGGATATCGGTACGAAGTGGGTCTGACTCTTCAAGAGAGTTAAATACAACTGCCAAATCTTTTAATATATCTACAGGGTTCCGCATTCGCTCGACGCCGTTAACATATTCTGTTTGAGCAACACCAGCTTCTTTAAAGGTATCAGCAATCTTAGCATTATTGATGTTCTCCACATTTATAAGTAAAGATTTTAAAGCAGTACCTACCTCGTCGCCGCCAGCCTTTGTCCTGCTTTCAATAGTACCAATCATGGCAGATAATTGATTTTCTTGTACACCGAGTTCAGAAGCCATTGATGCGGCCTTTGTTGTAGCTTCAGCCATATCTGCCATTGAAACACTGTTCCTATTGGTGATCATATTTTGTCCGTCAAGGACAGTAGTTAATTTTTGTACATTACCCTGATATTGATAAGCAGCATTAGAAGCTAACAAATAACTATTGGCAGCATTAGCGTTAATATCACCGGCAGCCTGAGCAAGAACGCTCAATTGAGCCATTTCTTCGGCTTTATCACCATAATATCCGCTTCGACTCATTTCTTGTACACCAGTTAAGTAATCGCTGGCCTTTTTACCATATTTACTTGCGGAATCAAATGAAGTTTCTCCAAGTGTTTTTAACTGACCAGTAGTTAAGTCAGATGTTTTTGATATCTCAGTTAAGATACCATCTATAGATTTTAATTCTCCGATTGAATTTGTAATTACATTGACTGTTTGTTGAAGGGCACCATATGTCCATACAAATTGGCCGATTTGCTTAAAACCTCTACTTAATTCTTCAGTTACTGACTTACCAACTTTTCCTAGAGATGCTGCTTCGGCCTTTATAGCATTTACTTGTTTTGTATATTCTTTTAGAGATTCAGGATTAGTGGATAATTTTTGTTTAGTGGCGAGGTCTGTTAATACATCACCGTAATCTTTAGCAGCTTTTGAATTATTCTTAAGCCATGCTAAAGTTTTGTTACTTGCCATAGTAGCATCTCTCTGGGAGAACTTGGTTAGCTGCTTTTCCCACCAATTAATATAACTGGACTGCTCTTTTGTCATATTCCCTAATGGTTGACTAAAAGCATTTCTTTGAGTCCTCGCCATAGTTTCTATCTGACGTTGTAAGGCAGTAGTATATGTTCTACCTGCAGATTGTCCTGATTTGCCAAATTGACGTTCTACACCAGCCATCTGAGATTGAAGCTGCTTCGATAAATCACCATTTGCTCCCTGTAGATTTACTTTTATATCTACAGGCTTGCTCTTTAGACTGTTTATTTTGGACTCAATCTCTTCAAAACCGCTGAGTTGAGCCCGTATGTCTATTTTATAGTCTGACATTTTTACCTCCTTTGTTGTAAAATGTGTAAATAAAAAATCACCTAGCGTGAACTAGGTGATGCTAACTGAATGTTATAAATACCATTAATTGAAAGAACAGCAATTTATATCATTTAAATATACAAATTGTACAGTGTTATACCAAAATAATGACAAAATATGTACAAAGTGATATACTATATGTAATTTCTAGGAAGTGAGATACATAGATGAAGAATATTGTTTTTAATAATGATTGGAGCTATTGCGTCATAGCTGCACTTACAGGTGTTGTCTTAAATGAATGCAGTTGGTATAGCCGCACCAAAGATGAAAATTAGTGTTAGAATACCTGTTATAATAAAGGTAAGAATTGGGCGTTTGAACATAAATGAATGCCTCCATATTAGAAAAGGGTGAACAAGAAAATTAAAAAGCATTAGAGTGGGGATGAAATGTTGGAAAAGGGACATTTACTAGAAAATTGGAAGAAGCACCTAGCTACAGTTGTCGCTGTAACTTTATGTATACTTTTCGGAATTATGGCTTTTATATTTTACGGAGCGGCATCAGAAAACAAAGAAAAATGCAAAGACTTACAAGAATCTATAGAGACAATAAGCCAAGAAAAAGAAGAACTCGAAAATGATTTATATACTCTTAACAATAATTATGAAGATATCATAGCAAAGCATAAAAATTGCGATGCAACTATATCTGATTTAAAGGCTCGGATTGAACAGTTAAACGGAACAATAGACAATTTAAACGCTCAGATAGAGGAATTGAAGAATCCTGAACCGGAAACTACATCATCACAGCCTGCAGCTGTTTCAGGCGGAGTTAAATTCCAAGGAGGAGCTGCCGAGGATACTGGAGGGGATATCGAAACTGTTTACTGGACTCCAAAAGGCAAAGTATATCATTCCACGCAAGATTGTCCATCTCTTGGAAGGTTAAAGACTATATTGAGCGGGACTATTGCAGAGAGCGGGAAGAGCCGAGGATGTAAAGTTTGCTACTAATTTAAGATGAGTTATGTCCACCATAATTAAGAACAATATTCCTCATCATTAGGAAAATCCATATATTGCTTAATCGTATATTCCGGTTCAAAATCTTTGGGATCTATTTCTATAGAAAAATGCCGGAGTCTTTCAATGGGTTTTCCATCGATTAATACTTGAATATGAGCACGTTCATTTGAATTATTATACTCATTGTAGGTATTGTAACGTATTAGAATCTCTTTCAAATATTACCAATCCTTTCTTCTGGTACACAGGGGGGGCGTAAGTGTAATAGTGTATTCAATAAACTGTTCAATATATTCGGGTATTGGAATTGTACGTTCTACATTGTAAAGTATACATTTGGGATTTTTGCATGTACAGGTTATTGTACTTTCCCTCTTTATCAAGTTGTCTCTATATTGGCATTCTTCTAGACACTCAGGACAATAATCAAAGAATACTGTTGTTTTCTTTTTTAGTGCCTTTTTAGCCCTCCAATATCTAATTGGGTTAATTAGCATTGAAATTCCCCTTTCTTTACAAATTTTTCGTTGAAATAAGCCGCTCGTAATGGGCGGCTTTAATTATAATACTATACTATTCTTGGTCATGTATATCCATCAAATCATTAAGTGCTTTCATCGATTTTTCATTTACATTAGAACGTATCTTTTTACAATCGTCCCAAAACGATTTATCCGGACATTTCTCGTTTAGCTTTTGAAAAAATTCTTTTGACTTACCATTAGAAATGATGGTTGCTTGGGATCTCATAATCATAGATGTCTCACCCCTACTTATTTTTAATACAATCAAATTTCAGTTTCCGAAAAACCACATCCAAATACGTCTTTAAAAGTCAGCCCAGTTTCTCCAGGCTCTTTTCTCCTAAGCTCTATTCCATATTGTTCTTTAAAGAATTCCATGAATCCGGTAAGAGAATCATTTTTATCAATTCTACCCAGTTTAATATCATCGTCCTGTATCATAATCTGTCCTCCAAATTTTTGATATATTATTTTTTATCTTCTGGTATAGATAAATCAGGAACATCAACTATAATACCTTTGCAATCTTTACGTATCTGTATATCATCTAAGCTTTTAAGCAATTCTTTCTTTTTAGCTATGTACTCAGCGCTTGGATGTGTTATGTTCTCTAAAAATCTCAAAAAATCATCCCTAGATAATATTATATTGCTACCTCTAAGTTTACACATATTACCTTCTCTGGTATTGATGGAATATAATTATTAAATATCGCATCTATCATATTGTCATATGTAAACTCTCTAGGTTGATTGAAATATGAAACAAGTTGGTTCCTGAGATTATAATAGTCATTTAAAGAATTCTTAGTATTCGTTGCGATCTTTTTATCTATAAGATTGAATAAGTCTTTTGTTGCTGCTTCATTAGTGGAGCAAGGTATTAAGTCCAAAAAAAGATCTTTCCAATATTCAGTATCAGACTTATCAACAACATAGATATTATCTATATCTTGGGTTTTATCCTCAAATTCATACAAACATGTTTTAAGTGCGCCTCTTTTATAAGGATATCCCAACAACTTTTTATATGATTCTCCAGATAAAAACGGATCTAACTCAACTTTCGATATAAAATAATAAAGTTTATCCCGATCATATAGCATTACCTGAATTAAATGCCCCTCTCTTATTTGATATTTCAAGTGAGAATACCGGGTTCTTGTATCGAATTCGGACTTAAGATACTTTTTAGCAATTGCTTCTGTGCATTCTTGAAGTAATGTTACCTCCTTCACACATTTGAATATGGAGCTTGTAACTTCAGATGTATTACTTCGTGCCTTGTAGTGCTTGTAGTTTTTATTGACAAAGATTTCTTTCAGTAATTCTCCAACATAATCAGATATATCCGTATTCTCAAGCTTTACTGTCTCTATTGCATTATTAATAGAATCAATTTTATGCATCGCTGTAGATAATATATTCATATATAAATTCCCCCACAATTAATAATTATCTACATTATAACCTATTATTCTACATAATTACACAAAAAATAGTCAAATTGAGTATTTTATTAAGCACTATAGACAGGCAAACTCAAAGAGATGGGACTTCATCTTTTAATATTTATATATGTTCCGTATTTACCATAATCTTTCTCCGTGATACAATTGACTTGAGAGAGGACACATTGCGCGTTTGTGTCCTAACGCGTCTCTCTATACAATTGTAACCCATTAATAGTCAACAGACCTATAAGATAGGCAGAAAGTTATTTTATCATAACTATAAAGGAGAGATAGAATTATAAGTAAAATAGATATTAAACATATTACAAACGAAAGCCTGAAAAAAGTCCGTAAGGATATCACAAAGAATGGTACTGAAATTGAGTGTCCAAATTGTAAGGGAAAGATAAAGGTAATGCCTGGAGAAAGCATTTGTCCAAAGTGCGGAAAGACGTTAGATGTCAGATTGAAGTTCTAGATCAATCTTTACACTTTCATTCTCCAAATCTTTTAGTAAAGTATCAATTTGTTCCAATAAGATGTTTAGTTTCTCAAGCTTTTTTTCTATATCTGCTAGATTTGAATTAACTTTAATCGAATATAAATAATCAAACATAAGAGCCTCCTATAACGTGAATTTTCATATCACCCCCAGTCATATCTTGGCCGGGGTTCTTTTATTTACCAAATGCCGCACCAAAATGTGAGTCAGCAATTACTTTCACATGTTCTTCAGCTCTATCCCAATACCCAGGCGTACCAACAACACCTGCCACTCCTTTATTCGTCACATCTATTACCTCCGCTCCTGAAAAAGTACCAGTACTATAGGAAATTGATTTATCCATTTCCATTGACATAGAGCAGGAGTCACCGCCGCCATTTGGCCCAGTTACTTTAGGTGACGTCATCAATGTACCAGTTCTGTCATATGCCAAGGGGTTTCCAGTATAATAAGAAGCAACATGGTCTTGCAACATAGGCTCTGCATCACTAACAGTCTGAGCCATTGCTGTCATCATTTTGCGCATAGCATCTCCTTTAATGCTTTCAATTTTCATAACGCTTCTCTCCAAAGGTAGGCGGAGTGTCGTTATCCTCCTTAAGATCCCATGCACTGCTAGATAGATAAGCTTTGACTATAGCTTCTGAAACACTTTGAACATTAAATTTTGAGATGTCTAACGTTTCAACCTTAGTGGTTAATGCATCAAGTAAAATAGCCAATGAGTCTTTCCGGTCATGAATCAGTTGCTGTTTTTTGAATTCAGCCATATCATAGGCGTCAGCTGAGATTTCAGCTAACTGCGTAACCATGGGTAAATCGTCATATGCGCCATCATCATATTTCTTAAATAAACTATGTAACTCTTCGTCACTTTCTACGGCTTCTAATATATTTTCTAATACCATTTCCCCTGAATCGTCAGTGACTGTTTCAAATGTCAAACCCTCTACACAATATAAGTAGAAGAGGAGACGAAACTGGAGTCGTGCTAAATAAGGCGTATATGTAACATTTCCCTCTTCGTCTTCTGAAAAGTATGCATTTGCTAAATCCTGAGTGAATCCGATTATCTCAATATTTGTTAATTTCTGCTTTAATTTAATATTATCTTTTATCATATATTCCTCCATTTTATGCTTACTAATATTTTTTTGTGTTTTTTACAGGACGGCTTTTCATCCATTCTTCATATGGCTTTTTTGTTTCAGCTTTAATGAAGTAATATGCCATTTTTCCGTGATTAGTTTCAGAAGGACAAATCCACACTGGCTGTATGAGATATCTTGATATATAAAAAATAACCTGCTTCATCTCTGTAATAGGAATAATACCATTATCTCCAAAAGCCTCTTTTACTTCTTCTAAGCTATCAAAAACTTGCTTTTTAATATAACGCACCTCCTTTGCGTAAAAAATAGGGAATAAAAGACTAAGCTGTAGTCAATTATTCCCTATAAAAATATTATAATTAACTACATTTTTATTTTGTAACATCATTCTCTTCTAAAACAGTATCTTCGAATAACTTTTTCTCCACTGTTTTCCCGACTTTCTTTTTTTGTGATCTTTCATATTCTAACTTATCTGTCAAAGTATACTTTCCTTTATCATACTTAACATATGCTATATCTGAGAATAATTTATTTGATGTCAATTGAACTTTCTTGCCTTCAAAATCAACAACCATTACATCATCATTCTCTAAAATTACTTTGCATTCTTTTATCAATAGATTCACCTCAAGATTATTTGATTTTAAAATAATTACCATATACAATATTAGGAGTATCAGATTTGATTTTATTAAATTCTTCCTGTGTTATATATTCAAATTTCATATTGTTGACATGATTTCTTTTTCCATTACAAACAGAGCGAATATTTCGATCGCATAATTTCGTTCCTGTTTCGGTAAGATATTTTTCTACAAATACTTTCGAACTTCTGTAATACCGATTGTTTGTCAAGCAATGGATTGGGCGCGTATTGACTAAAACATTTCCCGTCTTTCTCTTTTCAATCATATCTTCGAATTTTTCATATGTACACCATCCTAGAGTTGAGCCAGTTTTAACGTAATGAAGAATAGTTTTATAAGAAATTTTAAATATATCAGCTATTTCATGCAATGTTTTGTTCTGGTGGGAATCTTTGTATAAACAGACTAGTTTAGAAAGGTTAGAAGTTGCAAAATCGTGACATTTAATCCAATTTACATCATCATTATTTTTATCTAATAGATAAAGTAATCCTGAGTCTAATATGGATTGCTTCATATGCTCTAGTGAAGAAGTATTTGAGTCAATAACAATATAATTCGAAATCCCATTATTAATCGCAAGTTGGTATTTTAAGAAATCATTTTTTTGTTCTTCTTTTACTGTCTTACCATTTTTATGTAATGGTTTTTTATAGTGTTGTGCGCCGTGCTGCTCAGTTATAATCTTTAAATCCTTATACTCTATATAATCATCATAGACTCGGCCGTCAGACCACTTGAATATTTTTTCTGGCTGAAAATTCACACCTAATTGTTCTAATAACGCATACATAAATTTATTTGGATAACTCCATCCGTCTTGACATGGGCAGGTAAGATTATGAGCGTTATAAACCTTATGTGGAGTACTTTTATGTATTCTCCCACAATCTGGACATACCATATCTATAGTGGTTTTGCAAAACTTAAAATATTTCTTAGCTTCTTCCGATCCACCTTGAAAATACTTTATCATCCATGGAGCAGTAGTGGTAATATCATTAACCCCTACAACAAGTTTATGTGGCGGTGAACAACAGGCATTGCATCCTATGTGTTGCTTGCCTGATATTAAATCTTCAGTTAGCCAATCCTCGTTTCCACATTTCAAGCATTTATACTTATAAACCTTTTCGTGTCGTATGTATGCTTTTTCTCTTCTCTTGGCTGTTTTATCAACATATTTTCTCTCAATTATCATTATGTTTCTTCCGAAGTCTGTAAAATTGTCACCAATACTATGCCTAAAATCCGCATACTTAATTCCCATACAAGTATATACTCCTAAAATTAATATAGAGGGCCATAATGGCCCTCCATGTCAATTCTCTTTTTTACTCTTCGATTTCTACCATATCTACGAACTTACCATCCTTCGTCTCCAAAAGATCAAAGGTCATGCTAAGTGCTGAGGGGTCTCCTTCAGAACTCTGAGATAATTCAAAATTCCTCTGTGGCTGTGCCTTATATGCAATAATCTTATAAGGAGTAAGAACTTCATTTTCATCTTTTTCAACTGTATTCATCGTTACATAATAAGCCTTTGGCAATTTCGTATTATTAAATGAGATCTTCTTAACTTTTTCAGATTTGGAAACGATATATCCCACTTCGTATTCCGTATCAATAGCAATGTCCGAAGCCTGAGTTGCAGTAAATTTGCCATCCGCAAATGTACCCGTAATTTCTTTACCAGCAAAATCACCAGATGCAAATACAAAAACTGTTCCTGCAACAGCGCCTGCCGGAATTGTTATCTCACCAGCAGTAGTGCATTTGATAGTTTCTCTTACTGGATAGGAAGCTTCAGATTCAATAATCCCATCAGTCATAAGAGAGTATAATTCAAAAGGATAAACCTGAGCCTCAATGGTCATGGTCCCTTCTAATGGATTTGCAAAGGCAACTCTCTTTGTCCCCTTTGCCATAGCAAATACAGATTCGGAACTAATATTCTGAGTAGTTGTATTAGCTGTTTCAAAAAACAGCACTGGTTTCATTGTAGCAACGTCACGAATGTCTACATCACACACCTGACGATTGGCTTTATTAATATTTGGCATAATATTTCCTCCTATTAGGTTTTAAGCATTAAAAAAAGACCCGTTTATACGAGTCCTAGTTATCATTTATATTTTGGAGCCACATATCTCCGTCAAAAGTATTCTTTTTATCTCCCCACACTGACATGGAGGTTGAAGCAATAGTATATGAATCTTCAATACGCTGCCTGGAAAGTTGATCGTATAATTGAAAAATCGTTATTTCCCACACATTGATAATATTCAAATCTCTTGCGTGTGCAGAAATAGAAGACACCATATTACCCAAATCCATTTTTTTATCGGATTTCTTTTTGTTTTCTTTTTCAGCCTTGCGCATCTTTTCTAAAAGTTTAGCGGCTATTTTGTTTTTGACTTTTAGATTGTCACCGTCTATATCACTACGTTTGACATGCACACGTTGTAAAATGATATCAACGACAACAGCAAAGTTTCCTGAATGAATCACACCAGTTATTTTTTTGACCCCTTCACCGTTAATACTTCCGTCATACAATAAGAAACATTGCTGCTTAGAATCATACTCAACTGATTCAACAAAGAAAAAATTAAATATCTCACAAAATGCAGATAATACCAGTCTGTCAAATATGATTATGTTATACAAGGGAATAGTTAACTGCTCTTCCTGAGAGTATGATTCATATTCCTTTCTGATCTGTATAATGGTTTCTTTCTCAGACTGATTCATTGAAGAAAAGTAATCTATACCGCATGTGTCAAGCCTTTGATAATACTCATCTACACGCATTAACAGATAATTTAGATATGCAAAATAAGTGCCAATCCCTATTCTAGATATTTCTATCAATTTTGGACTTTTTACTTTTCCAATTCCAACTAATGAAAAGGGTTCCGGACTTAATAAAGAAAAATAATCAAGTTGCATACCAATCACCTCTTTACCTTGAAATCCGGAATATTAAATATCATCTGTCTACCGTAATACATATTGCTCGGAAACAGATGGGTGACAGATTTTAATTGTAACTTTCCTATGCCTAGATTATCCATATCCCGTAACTGGCGCTCAACCAGGTCAGATATAATATCCACCCTTGTACCGATGAATCCTTTTTTAGAATACTTCATACATTTTTTATGGCTGTAGACAAAAATAATTACGCTCATATCTTTGACTGTTCTGGTTGGTACACTTGGAACATTGACTTCCACACAGATATAAGGAAGGACTTCGGTCTGAGCTTCATCTATGTATAGATATGGAAATACTTGAGTATAATGAAGGCTATCAATTTCTTCCTCCGTAAACTGCTCTTTGCTTAATAAGGCTTCGCAGATATCCGTAGAGTTCAACAGGGTTGATATGATTCTACTCTTATATAATCCAATATCTTTCAATGTCGTTTCTGACAATCAACCACCCCCTAAAAACCTTCGATTATAGTTATTTCATTTTCAGCTACAATGATATCCTGCATCTTTATTTGCAATAAAAAAGATGATGATATATAATTTTCATCATCCACTCGTAGCTGAATCTTGTTATCAGATATGGTTTGTGTGATATTAAAATCACCTAATACATTCCATTTGAAAATACAATCTGTAATTTCTTCGCCATCTTTATTTTTAAATGTAGCCGTCCATGTTTTAGAACGTCCACAACGGAGTGTATTGCCTCCGGAAATGAAAGCGGATAAAACTGGAGTTTCATCGCCGGATGGTGGAATAGGCGCGTCAGTGGGAGAGTAGTAATCGCAGAGCCTAATATCCGGCCTGTCTTTCATCATATCTAGTTCAGCTTTATCAGCGATAAAACTAAGAATTCCACCGTGTTTTTCTCCATACAAAAAAAGAACATCATCACTTCTAGAGATTTTAAAAACTTTTCTAGGATTATCTTTATTTCTATCTATAAAAACTCGTTTATTGTCAAGTGTTGCAGACTCATCATCGTCAGGAAGCAATATTGTGAAATTATTAGAGGTTAATGTGATATACTGGTTTCCACTTGTACCAGTATCGTATTTTGCTGCAGATGTGAAATTAGCTGGGCGTTCAATAATCTTTCCTGTATCATCCTGCCAATTGAGGATGTATTGGCATAAAATCATTGTTGCTTTTTCATATATCCCATTATTCCCAGGATATCCATTAATCAACCAATATACATTTTCATAGAAGATGTACATTCCCGCCTTTAAAGTGCCTATGGTAGCAAGAACGGAACGCTCCATAGATTTTAACTGTGAATTTGCGGTATTCTCCTGAATAATACACCGTATTTCTTTCTGTTCTGTTCTGTCATTATTGTATAGAGTTATGGTAGTAGCAATATCTGTCTGTAAAGCTTCTGAGAAAGCATCTTGTTTAAAGTCTGCGTAAGATTGATTTTCAAAACCACCTATTGAGTTTGGGGGAGTATCAGAGGTCAGTAAATACCATTCCTTCATAAGATACCTCCTACACAAATGCAGATGGTTTTTGATTTTCTACCATCTTACGTCCTTTTTCCGCAACGTACTTTAGATGGGCACTTTCCGCTGTCTTTGCACCGTTTGAACCGTCAATACTTATATCTCGTCCGACAATACTTACTCTTTTGTTGGCTAACGAAGTCTGCCGCTCCTGGTAAGACTCTTTCATAAATGTAGCCAATGTATCTATCGTATAAGCATCTAATTTAGTATCGAATACTAAAAACTCCTCATCAAAATTCAATGGATCAAGTTCAACAGAGTATCTCCCTATAGCTCTTATTAACCACACCATTTCTAGAGAATCAGGTATAGTATGCTTATCTGCAAAACTAGACTCGAAAAAGTCTATAACCTCAGAAGCCCTTGTGTTCCCTTCCATTGAATCACCTCTCTTATGGTTTTATACCGGTATATTCTATACAGAATGCAATTTTTTGATAATCGTTCAAACCAAGAGCTTTAATACTCTCAATTAAAAATGCTTTCTCCGCACGTGTAACAATATTCTTAGTGATATTATCTTCAAAAGATCTCTGTGTTTTTAATGAAAAATATCTATTGATATCATCATGTGTTAAGAACGCCTGTGGTTTTCCATCGATCTCAAAACTTAGTTCTTTTCTTGTAAACTCATCCTCAATATACCATGTAGCATGACTACCTAAGCCATCTACACCACTAATAAGTTTATTACCATTTTGTGCTTGAGCAATAACTTCTTCTCTTGTAAGAAGAATGCTTCCAGATGCAGGAATACTAATATCTCCTGTGGATGTTTTTCTTGGTGAACCCGTAACCCAAGGCGCAATGCTTTTTATTTTCACCTTTTTATCCAAACGATTATCTTCTAGTTCTATATTCTCTTTTACATTTGCCATTTTTTTGTTTCCTCCATATCGACTAATGATTATTTCGCAACTATATTGAATGTTTAACTTCGTTATACAGACGAATGACCTCATCTAATCGTTCTGATTTTTCAAACTTACAATAGGGCATGTGAGTGTTTGAATTTACTCCTCTACTTAAATAAGAAATCCCGAAAGAACGTATAAAATATGACATCCGTTTTGAATAACAATAGAAATAATTATTCATATAATTTTCTCCATTTGACTAACAAAAGAGCCACACAATCGCATGGCTCTTTTTAAACTTAATTATTCTACTGTACTAAGATTAGTATCAGCAATAGCTCCAATCTTATATTCGTGCCCCTTAGCTACTAAAGCCCCGATCTCCATGTCAAATCTCGTTAACATTTCGCCAGTTGTTACATCATTTCCAGAGAAAGATGTAAGACCTCCACGAGTAACAATATAGATCGGAGACTGACCACCAGCAGGAATTACATAACCGATTCCTGTAGGCAGCATAGTATCGAAGTTATCTCCAGTGGTGTTTAACTTACTAAGATCATATGGATTTGGAATTTCAGACAGGATAGCACCGTTGTATAATCCCATTAAACCTGTTTCGTGAATCTCATTCATAATAGCATCAGAAATGCCACTAACAGAAGGGGTAATTCCATTATACCCAGCAAATCCGTTGAACTGAGAAATCAGCGCATAATCACCAGAAATAGTTGGCTTACCAAAACGTCTAATGTTAGCAATTACCTTATCAACATTAGTCTTTGTAAGTCCAGCATCTTCACAGAAGTACTTAACACCCGTTGCGTTTTTAATTGCTTTGTAAATTGTCTCAACTACATATTTAGTAGCTCTATTTCTAATCTGTACACGAACCTGATCCTGAAGTTCATTCTCCAGTGTCATATCGCCAAGAGAGGCTTTTCTGTAATCAACAGCATAACCACCAGAAATGGTTGCTGTAGCAATAGGTTCACGATGTTTTCTAATTACAGGGAAACCAACATCCTGTCCAGCAGCCTGAATCTTAGCATCAACATTTGCAAATTCTGGAATTTCAACTTCACAGGACTCGTTATATCCAATTGCTTTGTAATTTCCGTAAATGGAAAGTAACTTAATTTCCTGCATCAGGATAGGTTCCATAGCGAAACGTCTAATCTCATTAAGTTCAGATACAGCTACTGTATCGCCAGAATCAGCTTTTTTATTCAACTCCATAATATACTTAGCTGCTATATCAGCTTTCTTACCAAACGGAGCCAAATCTTTTCCATGAGTCATTGCAGAGAAAATCTCTACAACGGCAGATCGTCCATTAACTTTACCACTAACAAAATTAGCGTCTTTTCTTTCATTGTTTAATTCAAATGTGTAAGACATATATGTACCCTCCCTCAATTAGTTTCCTGAAACTGGTGCGGTTGCTGCGACGATTTTTGCTACGAGACCAATTTTATTACCGACAATATCTGTAACCTCAAGATAAGGAGCAACAGTAGCACCAGATACCAGTTTTCCAGAAGCATTAGATTTTAACTTATCCCCTTTTGCATAAGCAGCCGGAAGCTGTGCGCCATACACTTCAATAGCCTGTCCGTTAAATTTTGTTAAATCGAGAACTCTTACATGCTCTCCAGCTTTAATCTTGTATTCTGGCATACCCATGTCATCACCAGTCTCATTTTGCATAATTGCTTTAAATGAAGCTGCAGCAGTATCAAATTCACCATCTGTAATAGTTCCAAAGTCACCATTCAGTGCATCGTTTTTTAATACTGCGTCTTCAAATGGATATTCGGATCTTTCAATCTGAGATATTCTGTTAAATTTAATCATTCTGATTTCCTCCCATAATTAAAAAATGTTGGTGTCATCATCTTCGCTGGTAAGTGCTTCAGCACACATTTCGGAGAAGATATCATCGACATCAACATCAAATTTTTTACTATTCAGTTCAGTTACTTTTTCATCAGTTGCCTTTTTTGCTTTTCCAATTTCAGCATAGATTTTAGATACAATGGCATCAATCTCACTGTTCATTGGATTTTCATTAAAGGAATTGATTTCAGATTCAGCAAATTTCCTTTCGTCATCTGTGAATTCTTTAATTGCTTCATTCAGCTCACTAATTCTTTTTTCAGCTCTAAGCTTTCCGAGTTCTTTCTCTAGAACTTCACGTTCAGTCCAATAAGAATCGTGTTCAGCTTTTAACTCATCAAGTGCTTTTTGCACCTGTTCAACACTTGCAGTAAGAGCACAAATTTCTTTTTCTTTTTCCTCAATACAAGTTTCCTTTTCCTTAAGCTGCTCTGTCAGTTCATTGATTTCAGATATAAATGTCTCATCTTTTGCATTACATTCTAAAATCGTAGACTTAATTGCAGACTTAAAATCCTCCAGGTTAAATTCCATAAGTTTGTTTTCCTCCTTTATTTTTTGCTTTTGCGCGACTTCAAGCACCACAGCATCGTCATCTGCTGGTGAGAGGGAAATGATTGCTGTTCCAGAAAATAGAAATGCCATAGGCGTTCTATATTCATCAGTTGGATTATCCTCTAAGTATGAAATCTTATTATTGTTCTCTGGCAATCCCATAATTTCTATTGAGGTATCAACTTGGCTAAGGGCGTAATTTTGACGTACCCATTTAACAAAATTGGGATATCTTTGATTAAAAAGATAACCATTACCACAAAGAACTTTTATAGTAGAATCCCCTTCAGAAATATCTTCTATAGAAACGTTTTCAATGACGCCTACTGTTTCACTGTTTTGGAATAATGGCTCTTTGATTCCATCATCCGAAATGATAGTTTCAGTTAAACCATGCCCAAATGGTGTGGATTTTTCCTCTGTACAAAACTCGGCACATATAGGCATCATTTTGGCTGATTCCATTGCTCTTTTGACATATTCAAGTTCCCAATGTATACCATTCTTATTTGTTTCATTTACATCTTCATGAATTTTCAAAAGTGCAATTTTGATCGGTACTCGTCCACCTTGAGTCGCTTTTTTTGATAATTCGAGGATATTATTAAGCATAGGGTTATCCTCCTTTTAGGTATAAAAAAAGACCATTAAGGCCTTCAATTACTTTGTTCATTTTGTTGATGGTTTTGGTTGCTGATTACTTGCAGTAGCCTTTGTTTGGATAGTAGATTGATTATTGGAATCATTATCCTCTGGACGCCCAGTATTGTTTTTTGAGATTGTGTAACTCGTCTTATGTGGCTCATATTTGTCAAATATCCTATTTTCAACTTCTTCATCAAGCGTATTAAAATATGCATCAGGCGAAACACCAGAAGCTGCAATAAGAAACGTGTAGGAACCGCCTGCTTCCAGAAAAAGTGACTTCATCATATCAAAGAATTTCTGTCGATTCACAAGAGAAGTCGGCAAGTAATATACTTCAACTTTGTTTCGTTTGTCTTTTATAATGTTTTCGTTAATTACATAGTTTAATTCACTTTGAAGTTCTTGAATCCAGGAATATATCTGGGCATTAATTAGTTCAAGATTATTTTGTTGCGAAGAGTAATTGCCTGAACCAGAACCATTCAAGAGGCTACTGGCTATTCCTAAATCAAGAGATATTTTATCAGTCAAATTTGCTTCATTTTTTTCGTCAAAAATATCTGTGGCTTTTACATCTAAAGAATCAATTTTTGTTCCTGATGATACTGTAAAAAATGATGTCCCGCCTCGATTGTTTTTGGTTAATACTGCACTTTTTACTTTTTCATGCTGATCTTCTTGCTGAGTTCTTGTGAGTGCACAGCTTCCTTTATCTTTGCCCTCTGGAAGAGTTTGATAAATAATTTTATTGTTTAACTCACGGAGTACATTACGTTTTGTGTCAACAAATTCATCTTGGTATAAAATATCCGAGATAGCAGCAATAGCTAACGGTCTTCCCCAAGGTTCACTAATTTTGCATTTAATTTTGTGCGCAATTGTGTGTTTATTATCTAGAACAACCCAGCTATCAGATGCCCTTTTCCCTTTTTCCCACGCAAAGTAAGCTTCTCTAATTTCTGATGGATATTTTTTCAATTTCCGTTCTTTATTCTTTTGAGTGTTACATTGTTCATCGAAATACCTAAGATTAAAGGCGATTACATTTCTACTATTTTTTCGTCCCACAATTTTACAATACTCATACGGTAAGGGGACTAACGCCGCATTCATTCCAAGGTCATTGATCTCCATAATATTTTCAACATCAAAGTCATTCATATACTTATCATAATTTTTAAGTTTATTAGTGACCTCAAAATAATAGAAACACGTTCCTTCAACCATATCGGTAAATAGAGCATCACGGATAAATTGCTTATCACGAATGTTTTCTAGTGTTGATAACATTAAATCCTTATTTTTTGAAAGCTTACCTTTAGCAAACATCCTTTTCTTTCCATATACAACCCTATCTAAACAGGGTAATGCAACCATATAATCTATGGCATTAGTTACAACACCTTCAGAATTGTATACAAATTTTGATAGTTTGCGTGTGAGGGCATGATTTGTAATAGGATCTTTGATGATCATTTTTATTTCTTCTGGGGAAAAAGTAGAATATATATTACAACCAAATATAGAATCGAAATCAGAAATGGGAACTGTTCCAAAATAACTATTAAATTCATAGCTTTGATTTTGAACACTTGAAGAATTGGTTTCAGATATATTACATGCATTAGGATCTGCTTTGTTTTTTGGAGGGCGCCCCCTCTTACGTCTTATTTCTTCGGGCATGAGTCGCCTCCTTTCACTAATTGATTAAGGTTGAATATTCATATTCTGATGAAGAATTAGATTCATCCAGTTCTAGTTGATCTATAAAATATGAACCGTATGAACAACTCGTATATCTATCTTTTCTGTTTTTACCTTTTTCTTGAATTTTTATTATTCCAGTCTGTAGCATTTTTTCGTATTGCAGTTCTGCACATTCGCTTATCATTGCTTGTGTTTCTAGAAATGGTTTTTCAAATTCTATCTGACGTTCTACATCAATAGCTTCAGTATACTCTTTGTTGTTAGTTAGAATATCTTCTTTTGCTGTGTTGTAATTGACTAATAAATCAATTTTCCCCTCGATTAAATTTTTCCTGAACCCTATTGCAATATCACTATTAAGATTTTGAGTGGCATTTATTGCAAATATACATGCTTTTGCATTTGGATCAGAACAAACTTTAGCGTAGTCCTCATTATTCATACATTTTATCGGAGCATATTCTACTCCACGTTCTGTATCATATAGTATTTTTTGTAACGCATATAATATTTGAAGACCACCATTCCGAGTATCCAGTACAATATAATCTGCCTCAAAATCTACAAAAAGTTGCCTTATTCGTATTGCTTGTAATGTTGTATCACCAATTTGATTAGATTCGATATATGGATATTGTCTTCGATATCCCTGTTTTACTTCTACACTATTATCTTCATTTGTATAAGTCAGAGATTCTGGTATAGCTCTAATACAGGAATATACTGAATTATCATTTTGATTTCCAGCAACAAAAGCAATGTCATTGGATATAACTCTGATTTCATTATCTAATTTTGGTATAGCATATTTATTCTTTTTACCGGACTTGAAATCTATTATTGTATGTGGATAAAATACGTGTCTAGAAACTTGTCTATTAACAAGCATAGAATATGTAAAATAAGAGGATAAAGAATCTTTTACTTTTAGATTTAAGAACTCTATTTGCCATGTGGCGGGATCTTGTTTTCTCTTTTCTTTTACCATCTGCTCAATGGTTTTCAACTCATGCTTCAGTGCAATGCTTTCATCAAAAGCAAGCATCAGCCCGCCTTTATGCTTTTTCATCGCATCAAGTGCCTGATCAGATATTGCCCACATCCAGTTACCATCATCGTACCAGCTGGAGCTGATGTAAATATCTATAGGTTGTTCCTTTAATTGCTTATTATCTTTATAATCTGGCTTAAATAGGTATTTTGGCTTACGTGGTGTTTGAAATGGAGATATAACGGAGTCTTCTACTTTTTTTTTGATTTGCCTTGTTTCTTCTCTACAAATAGCATGACTACGGAGACCTCTTGCGTTCTCATTTGCTACAAACACGGTAATTTTTGAACCATTCCTAAATTTAACAAAAATGTCACTATTTCTTGTTGAATAATCATCAATCTCTCTTCTTAGAATAGGAGACCAATCGCATAGTTCATCTATAATCTTTTCTGATACAATAAGTTTTGCTTGCTTTTCTGTAGCAGCCCCTATCCTAAATTTTGTACCTTTATACAATAAACATCTTGCTACCGCATAGACAGCTACAATAAATGATTTAGCATCGTTTCGACTAGCTATTATACATATAAAATTTGATATACCCATCATATAAATAGTTATCGCTTGATATTCATATAAAGCGATTTTTAAGTAATCAATAACAAATCTGTGCATATTTCTTTTGAAAAATGTTCCCCATGCCAAAACATGCAAAACATTATTTTGATTACTTAAGAAATGTGTAGAAGGGAAATTTTTGTACAGATCAAGTTGATTTTTATCTGCATATTGAGACAAGCTATTCTTCTTCATATTCGTCAACCTCTGGGACAAAATATTCCTTATCTCTTATGTTACTTCCTGTCTCCAAATTAATCATAGGTCTAGTAATGTGACGCTCTACATATTCCCCTAGATGGTCAAAATCTTCATACAGTGCTTTGTTTTGGTAAAATTCTTCAGGAGTGTAATCAGAGATGAAACCAAGCGTCATACAGAACGTTTCATCATTGCTTGAATCTTTTTCTTCTACTGTTCTTAAACCTGCCTGTTTAAAGGTTTTAGAATATTGCTCAACGAGGTTACTATATTCTTTCGCATCGCCACTTTGTAGTGCACGTATCATTAACATGTTAAGATTGCAAAGAGATTTAATAAAGATTTCCTGATTATTGTCTGCGTTTGGATTGTTTTTCTTTAACATACGATAATGTTCATCCAGATTTTTATAGTCCATTTCAGTAAATCCTATCCCCCATCTATCAACAGCAGAGGCAGTTATTGATAATTCACTAGTTTTTACTTGTTCTTTAGACGTGATAATATTCTTTTCTTGTATTTCGTAATTGTGTTTTAACGTATCAATATACGTCTTTCTTCCACCGACGTTTAAGTTTTTCTTGGCGGCATAATGTGAAAGTCTTGTCCGATCTCGATGTCCTGATTCAACTTCCTTAGCAGCAATCAAAGGATTCTCTTCATATACCCAATCTGCTTGCTGACAAAAATGTCCTATTGCATGTTCTTGATTACCCATATATGCAGCGCATAATAAAAAATAGTATTTATCTGAACACTCTTTACACCAAGGTAAATATCCATCATTGGATTGAAATAAGGGACTATTCGACTTTTGAAAGTTGTTTTTTTGAGTAAAAAAGCCCTTTCCACAGCATGAACATTTATACCGATGTTTGTTTACATCAAATTGTTGTTTGCTTCTAGGAATATTAAAAATTATACTTGTATCTATTTGCTTTGGCGAGTTCATTGACTCACGTACTACGCTTTCTTTAGTATGAGCCATATGCTCACCACCTTTCTTTTATTTATTGACAGTTATGGTAGGTAGCAAAGAATTAAGGATGTAGGTTGACCTGGATATAGATGGTATAACAATTCGCTTTGTAGTATAATAGTGTGAAAGAATAGAGGAGGTACGTATATGAACTTTGAAAATATTATGAATAAAATTCTGCCGATTTTACCAGTATTACTTACTGGACTAATTACATTCTTAATAACAAAATATACGGTGAATAAAAACATACCATTGGATAAAATAGAAAAAGCTTATAATCGCATATATTACCCAATGTATAAGCTAATTAGAGAATCAGATATAGATAGCATAAACCAAACCACACTTCAAGAAAAAATGAATTACATATTATTAAAGTACGACAAGTATGTTAACCAAAGCACAAGAAATGTATATCTTATATATTTGAAAAGTTATCGCTCCCAAAATAGAAGAAGTAAGAAGTGCTTAGAGAAGTTTTGTAATAATATCATAGAATATAACGCAAAATATCGTCGCTTATTAGGGTATCCACAAGCTGATTTCTGGGAGGCTTGGAGGTATCTAAGTGTTAAAAATAAAAGAATTATAATTTCTTACATGGGCCTTATGATTGTTTATATACTAACTATATTGTATCAATATTTACAGTACCAGATACTCATAGATGCCATTTTTTGTGTTACAGCTTTTGGGATATTATATCTGTTATATATACTTATAATCAACGCTGTAAATTATATAATTAATTTTTTGGTGGATAAGCGCAATTAGCAGTAGAGTAGGGGAGTGCGATAATTACGCTCCCTTACTAACAAAGTAAATGGAGATTTAATTAGATGTCAGTTAATGAACCTTGTTTTATCTCCTTGATACCATTTTTTCCAAAGTACTTTCCAAATTCATCTTCGGCAGTGAGATCGTTATAGATTTTTAACATTTCTGAACTTGCCCACCCAAAAAATTCTTGAATAACATGAGATGGTAAATTCATTCTATGTAACTTAGTGCACGTAAAGTGACGTAAAGAATGGAGATAAAAATCTACACCTAAAATTTCTTCACACCAATCAACCCAAGTAGATGTATCTTTTCGCTGATTATATATACGGTTCTTATTTTTATCAACAGATACTGTTACAAACATCCAATCTGAATCAATACCTTTTTCTTCTCGCTCATTCATCCAAAGGTCAATATATGGCTTTGCTCCATATAAGACAAATTTGTTAAGAGGAGTTCCTTCTTTACCATGACCTTTTGCACGTACTTTATCTGTTTTCCACATAGATTCGTACACAAAATGTTCATCGTCAAAGAATACTGGCTTCATTTGTAACAATTCACCATGCCGCATACCTGAATAAGCAGCTATAGCAATGGCACAAGCGCATTCGAATTTCTTTTGCTCTACGAGAGTTGCTAGAAGATACTCAACTTGCTCGTCTGTTAATACAGTTTTCTCTCTACGTGCCACCTTAGCAGGATTCTCTATTTTTCTAACTATGGGTTTATAATTTTCGAACTCTGGTTCATCATCAAGAATATCTTGGATGTAATTAGAGAGAGATGATAGACAAGATTTAACACGTCTAATTCTACTAGAACCCCACCCCCAAGTATTAAGTGCATGATTTTGAAACTTCGCTACTTCTCGCTTTGTTAATTCTGGGAAGTATTTGTTATTATTAAAGTCCAAACACCACACCCAAAATATGCGTAAATCATTACGATAGGCCTGCAACGTCTGAGGACTTCTGTCAACTGATTGTAAATATTCTAACCAATCTTCGCCTAATTGTATGTTATTCGGATTTACTTTCTTCCACTTTTCTTCCGTTACAATATTATTATAAACTGTAAATCTTGACATTTTATCACTTCCCTTTAAACAAAAAGAAGTGATTAATATAATCACTCCTATTGAAAATCTTTCAGTAATTTCTCTGTAAAATAAATTTGACCTTTACCCGTAATTAGAGGCTTGTATGTAGTTATTGATTTACCATACCCATTATCGGTAACATATTCATCATAATCCATATATCCGCCAGATAAAGCTTTCTGAGTTGGCTTGTTTTTTAAATCGCCACAAACACATAGATAGTCATTATCCCTTAACCACTGGAATAATTTGTTTCTGCCAAACCTCTTGAAAAGTTCATTTTTTTGTAGTACGCCTGAAAATTTTCCAACAGATATAGAATTAACTGATGTATGTACTGCATCATGAAATCTAGCCTTGGGTTTTAATTCTTCATTTTCAGCGATGAGTGGAGCAGTAGCCAGTTCTATAAGTTTATTATGTGCCATAGCGACTTCCATTGGATCTTTACTAAAAAGCTTTAACTTTAATTTTTCTTCTTCGGAAATAATATTGCTTGACTTTAATGTTTCCTCCATCTTGTTGAAAGCCTCAATATACTTTAATTTCCATTCGAGCGCTTTCTTGCCTGTAAATCCCATGACCAAAAGCGAAAATCCGTCACGATTCATTAAATACTCGGTGTATGACTGCCCATTCTGTTCATGTATGTAACTTGATTCAATAAAAAGTGGGTGTCCACCATTTTGGGGAGACCCAATCAAGTCACTATACATACGTTTGATTTCCGACGTTAGTTTATCATGTCTTTTTCCAAACTTCTCAGAGATATCCCTACTACTTGTTACAACCTGTCCATTCATGTTTTGCAAATTTACTTCATTCACTTTTAATTTCCTCCAATTTATTATTTATAATTGAAGGCAGAGATAGGAGAGTATCAACCGTCCTACAAAACTCTTTATCAGATTATCCATCTGACCATATTTACTTATTCTCTGAACAAATGTAATTTTTACTACGTTACAAATCCCCCATAGAGAGAATTAGAGTAAGGCCTGTGCAAAATCGATATACAGTCGAAAGCACAATAAAAGAGCTTGCGAATAACTCACAAGCTCTAAAAATGAAATTATTATTTTGTTTTGATTACAGTTACAACTTAACACCAAATTTTTCGGCAACTTCATTTAAGATATCTATATCATTACTGAAATGTAAATATGCGGAGCTGCAAATAACACCATTTTCGCTTGTGGTCCAAGCTTTTGAAAAACCGCATGGCAAGCCTCTATCATTGTAGCTAATATGTACAGTCTCAATAGTGTTAGTACGATAACCGGGATCATCCACATCATCTTCAGCGATTGCAACCTCAAAAACATACTTACTCTCTACGTATTTGAGTAATGCTGAATTACACTCATCATGTACAAAGGCGACGTTTGAATATCCATAGAAATACATAGCTTCATGAAATTCATTTTTCTCATGCCACACTTTTTCAACAATAATTCCATCTTCGACAAGATACAGAACAAATTCTTTATCGTAGTTATCTACTTCAAAATCCTGTAACTCAATCTCGTTTCCTATAGGATAACCATTCACGATCAGGTTTTGTAACACTTGTTTGATAAAATCGTATTTACCATATACGCTAACGTAGTGGTTAGCTGTCTCATCTTCATATACTTCACAAACTCTTTTGGTAAAATCTAATACACTTTTAAATTCTAACCTTTTCAAATTATCACCTACTTTACATTTACTGCTTCTTTTAATTTATCCGAGGCCTTAAATTTGGGTGCTCTAGATGGGCCAATCAGCATTGATTGCCCAGTGGCAGGATTCCTACCTTCCCTGGCAGCTCGTTCTACAACCTCGAAACTACCGAAGCCTACCATCTGTACTTTATCTCCGGCAATAAGAGCATCTTTAACTGTTTCCTGGAATGCTGCTAACATAGCCTCTGTGTCTTTTTTGCTTAATCTAGTTTTATCTGCGATAGATGTAATTATTTCTGCTTTATTCATAAAAATCATTCTCCTTGTTTTTAATTTGTCATTCGCCACCAACCATTGCAATGACTATGGGGCAGCCACTTACTTGTTTTCAGATGAGAGCTGCCGGTGTTTATCTGTTTCGGTTGAAATTAATAGTAATAACTATTGGAATTTCACATCATACAGGCAATCTAACCCCTTTTCTGTGATCACTGCAACTAATTGTTCAGGTCTATTTCTTAAGCGGTTATCCATACAATAAGCATCTGAACCAGATAAACATCCTGCCTGAAGAACTTTAGAATCATAAACTGTCATCATTGCATTGGTATGGCGATGCCCACATAAATAAATATTGGGGCGGATACCAGTAAATAAGGTCAAATTAGGTATTGCCTTTTCCATAGACTCTTTGTCGCCATGACTACTGAAGACGGTTAAGTTGCGAATATTAAACATAGCAATAGATTGTTCTATTTTGTTTTTATGGCATATAATATTCTTAAAATTCTGCAGTTTTGCTTCTAAGAAAGGCAATACCAGATTATCCATATTTTCATTAGATATATTGTCTTCCTTTTTAGGGGAAAGTCGCCCGTGGTTCCCAGGAGCGATAAAGACATGCACATTATTGAAATGATAGCTAAGTTCCGATAAGAACTCAGATATGTAATTTGTTACACACAGAAACTGCTCAATCATATCCTGATTGTTTTCAATTCTAAGGGTTGGATGTATAAATCCAGATACTAATTCACTCAGAACCAAAAAAGCATTTTCCGATCCATGTCGTAGCTGTATCTCAAAAATTTTATCCAGATATTCGTTGAATCTTCTCTTTAAAACATCTTCATCGAATTTGTTCCAGAAGTTCTTTGTGCTAATGCCGGCGTGAACGTCAAAACAAGAAATTAGCAAATCATTATCTGTTTTCAAAACACCAGTAAATTGTTTGCTTTCGTCATATAAAAGAGGACTGCACTGATATTCAGAGATACTTCGCAATATTTGGTCTCTGTAGCTTTCTTTACGAGCCTCTTCACGGATAATGCGACGTAGCTCGTTTCTTTCATCCCGTGTTTTTACTTGTTCTTTGGCTAATTCTTGTTTTTGTATTTGTAATTCTTTAAGGTACTTATCTTCAGTCAGATTATTAAAAACTCCTGCCTCAAAATATCTCTTGGCTCCGGCATACGGCTTTCTATAGGCAGCTTCTTTGTATTCAACATCTTCTTCTCGAAATTCCTTATTCACTAAATCAGCGATCTTATCCCATTCTATATCCAATAGTCCAGCATCTTTTGCCTGGCCCAGTCTCCAGATATATTCTTCTTCTTTTTCGCCCGGTTTTCGTGTAGTATCAAATATAATTACTCACCACCCTTACACATCATCGGAATCGTCAATTTCAAACGTGAATTTGAAATCTACCGTCTCAACACCATCAGGAATCTTGTCAATGACATTTTGAGTGATATCTTCACCAGTATCTGTATTTACTAATCTCAAATCTTTTACAGAAAAATGTTTTAGTTCAATGATCCTTTTAGCTGGAGTAACTTTACTTTTTGTTTTTTTTAACATCAAACAATATTCTATCTTCCTTTCGTTATACAAAAATAGGAGAGTGGTGCTCTCTTTCTACAGATGAACTACCATATCTTTAGAACTACTTAAAACTCTATAAGTTCTATCATTCTTTGATATCGCATCTTGTAATTGCTTTCTTAATATTTCTTTTGCGTCTTGCGCCCCGTGGACCAGTATCAGCTTATTAGTGTTTAGTGACGAACCATATGTTACTAAGTCTTCATTATTAGCGTGAGAACTGAATGTGCTCATCGTAATACAATCAGCACGATTCGGTACTGGCTTCTTGTTTATGTTGATTGTCTTATGATCCTTGTAATTTTGTATCCGGTATGATAGATAACTAGGATTATTTCCTGTATATCCGCTAAATACAATCATAGAATTAACATCTCTCAAATATTTCTCCAAATATTTTACAACACGTCCATTTGTACAAAATCCAGAACTAGTAATTACAATCTTTGGAACATTATCAGCTATACAGGCTTGGGACTCGGATTTTTCCTTAATCAGTTTAAGATTTTTCCATGATGATACACTGCTCCATAAGCGCTTTGCATCTCCATTCAATACATTATCATAAACATTACATAATTCACACGAGAGCTTAGAATCTACGATAATATCAGACTTGAAATTTTCATCATTTCCGAAAATACCATATAGCTCTGTTAGTAATTCCTGAGTACGGCTAAAACTAAATGCTGGTAATATGAGTGAACCATTCCGTTCAAGAACTGTATCAACGGCCACTCGTAGATGCTCAGTGTCAAATGCGCGAGTCTTTTTATTGATTTTTTTAGGATTTCCGTACGTACTCTCCATGATTGCAAAATCAACGAAACCATTATATATTTCTGTATCAGGAACATAATGATTTTTTGTATTCAATGCACCAATATCACTAGAATATAGAATTTTACGACATTTATTCCCATCAGTTAGAAACAAAACGATTTGTGCAGCCCCGACACAGTGTGCATTTTTCAGAAGCATGAAACTCACCACGTCATCTATCTTATGAACCACATTATATTTATCATATATACAAAAATGGTCTAATGTATGATATACGTCTTCTTCGATATAAATGGGTTTATATTCACGATTATATCTTTTAGATAATA
Source organism: Lactonifactor sp. BIOML-A5 (assembly GCF_009677585.1). Classification (GTDB taxonomy): domain Bacteria; phylum Bacillota; class Clostridia; order Lachnospirales; family Lachnospiraceae; genus Lactonifactor. The sequence goes on from NZ_WKYV01000015.1 coordinate 27,148, forward strand.
CACGAGCTTCATCTTCAAGAATATATGCACAATTCTTTAATAGAGCATCTGCAATTTGAGCTGAAGAATCTGTAATGATTATCTTTCCGTGGAATCCTTCCTTACACAATCTTGGCAATAAACCGATATGATCAATGTGACTGTGACCCACAAACACATAATCAATATCTCTGGGATTGAATTTGAATTTTGCAGAGTTTATCTTGTAAGAATCAAGATAAGAATTGGAAACGCTTTGGTGTAACCCGCACTCCAATAATATTTGTTTGCCTCCGAATTTTATAAAAATACAGGAACCTGTGACATCGCATGAATTTTGTCCAATAAAGTATATGCCATCGGAGGTAATCTTTTTCTTAGCGATGGATTGTCACCGCCTTTCTTAATGATTTTGTCATTACTTGAATGTCTTAATAATTTTTTGCTTTCTAAAATGATTTAGCATATTAACTACTCTATCATTTTCTATGCAGTAATATTTACCACCGCATCCATAAGTCTTAAAAATTTCCTTTTGAAATTGGCATTTCTTGCTTATTAGATATTCCATTTCAAGTTTTGTTATTTGTAATATGTGTATTCACGTCCTTTGTTTTAAGTATTTTCTCCAGAGTAGGAGAGTAGCTGGCATACCCAGGCTTGAACTGGAAACCCCTTGGTTAACAGCCAAGTGCTCTACCAATTGAGCTATACGCCAAAGATACAAAATGACGATGCCACTATCAAAGCAGCACCGCCATCCGTTAGATTAAGATGAAAAGAAATGAATTTTTTTTGATTGCTCATTATAAACGCCTTTGATTCACAAGGACTCTTGTAATAGGAGTTAGAATCACTAAATCACTTCCTGAGCCTCGCATCCGTACCGTCTCGCTTGGTGTACTAAACGGGTTTCATCACGTTACGCAAGTTTTTTATACGGAATCACACCAACTAACCTATATCCGTATTTTAGACGAAAATTTGGTCATCACGACAACCTTCTATTAGTAATTCTCAAAATATCCATTAAGCTTTCGGTTGTAATATCTGGTCACTTTTGGTTTTGTCCATATTCTAGGCTTACAAAGAATATCATCATATGTATGAATTTCTTTTTCTGGAATATAATTACATTCTAAACTTAATCCGTCCATCAATTTTACATTCGTGCTTTCAGATGGAGTCGTAGAAGACAAGTAAGCGAAAACAATATTCTCTGCCGATTTGAAAACCTTTCGGACTGTCGCTACATTAATATCTTCTCGATCTGCTATTCGCTTGATTAATTCATCTTGTGTCAAAGTCAAATAGTATATTCCCTCCATTCTGTCGAATTCGATTTATGAATAACATATCTAATTTAGTAAGTAATAACATTGAGATTTCTCCTTTTGTTATTGTGGCGATATGCTGCTTTCCTATATAGCCACAAAACTCATTTTTAAATAATCCACTATAAATGGGTTTTTTAAAAAAAGGTAGTCCATTCATAGTGGTTGAAAAGGCTGGTTCTACTTTTGCAAACTATTGGCCTTGTAAATACGTTTAATTCTTTTATCTTCTTCGTGTTGACAATCTTTACATCTAGTGGTTTTTGTATTTAATTTATCAACTTCAACCCATTCTCCACAATCAACACACTGAATAAATTTAGTTTTTCTCACACTTATATTATTCTCCAGATTATTCACAATATATTGACCATAACAGAACCAAAAAAGTTGTTTATATCGTTTGCCCTTACCATACAAATATTCAACAAGCATATCAGCGATGGTTTCCTCGGAATATCCAATCCGACTAAACTCGTCACGAATCTTACATGCCACATAGCGCATATTGTCAATATACTCATCTTTCATATTTATCATATAACGATATTGTTTGTTAAGAATGTCGTATAAGTCAGACACTTCTTTACTACATACAATATTAGGATTTTGCATGAGTTTCGTATACTCTAACTTTCCTAAATTCATCCCTCTAGTATTAATTGGTTTGTTTGGTATTTTGTCGTATAATTTATTTACAAAACTTTCATTTCGAGGTTGCAACTGCCCATTGTCTTTATCTTTTGCATATTTGAAAAAAGCTGGAAGTTTTAGATTAGTATATTTAGAAACTACTGGTTGAAACCACTCTGCTCTTGCTGGCATATATAATGTTTTGGCTTGATCTATACTGAAGTTATTCTCCATGCATAAGAGTTTCACAATATCAATAGCCTCTTTCTTTTCTTCCTCAGTACCGTCTATAAACACTTCATGATTCCAAATTTTAGAAATATTATTGCTGTAAATTCCAATATTCCCACCAGTAAAGGCTTGGTTTAACCCAGCATATATTGTTTTATTATTCAATTCAGTAGGTTCCGCTTTCCGCATATTGTAATATAAAGGCACAATGCCATTCATATTGCGTTCCGCAATTCTAACAAAATTAGTATCGGCTACTACAAGACTTTTATCACCGTCTACATCGTACATCAAAATTTTACTTATCAAATCGTGCGTACTCGCGTACAGTCCATCTGTAACAAACCACTCTCGGATTTTTTCAACACGTTCACCATATACGTCATTTGCAATGTTAAACCTAATGGCATGTTCCTTGTATAAATGTGGACTTCTTAGACAATCCAATTTGTCAAAATGTTTGAATAGCCAACAAAATACCTCTTTATCATTAAGTAGACCATCTGGATTATCAATATGCCCAAACCAATATTCACAAGCAGCATAAAAATCAGGAAGTATAAATGTGTATTTACCAGCTACTTCTAATTTACCACTGCGATATTTTTTAAGTAGACTGTCTTTTATTTCTCTAATAACATCCTTTGCATATGTATCACTTAAAAGTGGTGGATATATCTTTATAGCTTTCTGAAATGCTGTCATATTCGTGTTGTATGGGGTAACTCCAAGAATATCTAACATGGTTTCCTTAGATGAGCATACATTGATAATACGCTCCACAGATCTTGATGCCAATAAATCAATTTCTTCATCAGTGATATTTGTTAACGTTTGCAACATCTGGTAATTAATCTTAGCATTTTTTATTCTATCTTCTTCAATATTACAACGTCCGGCACTGCAATGATATTTCTTATAGTATTCTTTATATTCGTTCCATGAATTGTAATACTTCGCCATCTTAAATTGACTTTTTGTAAAGATAACTTGAATATCTTCTTTAATCACATCATGTTCTTTTCCATAAATATCCTTGATAATTGGAGAGTAGTTGTTGACCTTGATGAATTTTATAAAATCAAATACGCCTAATAAGCCCTTAATCCATGGTGCTCGAAACATAAAATTTTTTCTTGATACAGAAGGTAACACCATTCCTGCTCCGTCTGTATGTGGTATTGGTACATAATCTGTTTTACTGGTAATAGAATAGTCCCTCTCGTCTACAAAATCATAAGTACCGTATACATCTGTTTCAAAATCATGAATAACTATAGACTTATTAATATCAAATTCTTTCCACTCATCAGTGGCAGAATTCGTTAATGCCATATATGCCAAGTGTTTATTTACATTGTTTCCACCTTTTTCGTTAATTCTATCTATAGTTAAACCACACATAATAGACTTTTCGATATTATCCCATATAGATTCTTTAATAAAAACTGCTTTTTTCTTACGAATTTGACCAGCTGATGATGTAAAATACTTATATTTTTCACCTTTATACATAAAACCGTAATAAGAAATATCTTTAAATACATCAAAATAATAAACTTGTACAACTAATAAAGTATCGGTTAGTTCATCTTTTTGTATTCCGATTGTTCTGGTAAGAGCTGACTCAAATACTGAAATAATGTTGTTGTCATGTAGTTCATCTTCTCTGATATACCGAATATGATCTTTCCCATTGGTTAATTCATTTTGCTCAACCTTATGTGACAATAATTTTAACAGTTTATCCTTTGACTCATTTGCCTTTTTACGTTTATGTACAATGAGAGAGTTCCACTTTATATATTCTTGAATAGTTTCGACATGCGACTCAAGAATATTTTTTTCTATTATTTCTGATTTATCGGCCTTGAATAATTTGATATCATCTGAAGAATACCCGTATTCCTTAAGTTTCTTTTCAAGCCTGGGGAGTTTGTTATTTATATAACTCATCTCTTTACGGTATTTACAATTCAAATCATGTAGATATTTCTCGTGATTACTATAAAAATGTCCTGTATCAACAGTGTACATGTTAATTTGAGTATCAAGCATTTGATTCACCTCCATGTACTAAATTGACTATAAATTTTAATTCCGTATTAATATATCGATAGTAATCTTTATAATCCCATTTTTTTGCACCATAAAACGGTACATTCATACGATATAGAGGTATCCCATGGCTTTGACAATATCTATCTTTCTGCCTATCTCGTTCAATGGCTTCCTGTCTCTGTATTTGCCTCGGAGCATTATATCTGCTTAACAATGTGACTTTATCTTCATGATAATCATGGACTTTATTCTCAAACCATTCATGGCTCTTTATCAAATGACCTATCTTTATTCCTCCCTTATTTTCATTTTTTAATCATATGTTGTGTGCGATAACACACTAATCCATAAAAGTAAACAGAAACCTCATCTATATGTCTTGTTTCATCAATCCGCATAGAGCTATATCCGTCTACAATTAATATCCTGTAAATATTTACTAGAAAGTGATAGCGAATTTCGATTTTAATGCCTTAGCTTAACAAGTTATCACCTAATGTATTGAGATTTAAATTTGACATCAGTTTCTTGATTGTTTTCAATAGTTTCTCACAAAACATACTTACCTCTTACCCATCTTTTCTCTCGCCAGAGCCAATCTGATCCGTGCGGCCTCCTTTTGCTCATCGGTCATTACCCGTCCAGTTTTACTTCCTGGATTTATCTTAATCCATTTTAACGGGAACTTAGCGCATATGCTGCCGTCATCGTTCTCAGTGAAATACTTGAAATCATCTTTTCGCTCCTCGTATACTTTCTTAATACGGTTTATGTGTTTACGGTTAGTGAATGTTACGGTACAATAATGTTCACCACTCAGGAACTCTATACAATTCTCGTTGTTATTTTCAAAATTACGTTCTATCATTTTTATAACCTTCCTTTTGATTTTTTCCTAATGCATTTTTCCTAGTCCACTGTAAAGCAGATTCTACCTTTTGGGATTGACGTCCTTGGTATGGGAAATAATCTGTACAATAATCCCCAACCGATATTAGATTAGAGGCATATCTATGAAATTCTTCCCTGGAGGGGATATGGGGTGTTTTCTGGTTACTTTTTTTCTTGGTTGATATTTCTGTCATTTATTAATTCTTGTCTCCTTTTGGTTATGTTGTTTATCGTCATTGAAATCACCTTTCTGCAAAAATGACTTATTTACTTGTTACATTATGTTATTCTCTTTGTGGTGGGGGATATATTTGAATAGTTCTAACTGTTTTCTAATATCCAATGGTTCAACAGATTCCTCATTCTAATGCTAGGTATGTATATCCATATTTCTTTACCATCTCTGATAGCAGAGTGTGAAATAAAATGCAATATTTCAATTAAAGCATATGTACTTTCAGGAAAGATTCTTTGTGTATAGCTTTGCGGATAAAAGTTATTACATAGATATGCAAGATAGATACTGTTACTATTTAATTTTGTACTAAGATCATTTAATCCTATAAAGCCTTTTTTGAATCCTTTTCCGGATATCAAATATTTACTCTCGTAATATGTTGTCCACATACAGTTGATTGTTTTCCCTGACATAATATTTCTAAAATAATTATTGACATTATTTGATAGTTCTTTTAGTGAACTTTCGTTTTGCTGGGCTAAATACCAATCCTTAGATAAATCAAACTTATTTTCGCCTATTCTATTAATCTTTTTATGATCTATAATATTAATCAAGTTGCTATATTTTGATAAACCTACATTTTTAATAATATTAGACTTATCGATCATGTCTTGTTCATTAAAGTGATGTACCACCACGCTATAATGATATATTTTCCAGATATCATTTAGCATTAAATCAGTTACTGTACCATAGACATTAGATACGTTAGTACTATGCTTGTTAAAAAACAGATTTATGTAATATATTTCTTTCCAAATCATGTCTGCCTCAGTGTTGCATTCGATATATTCAACCTTTTTTATATCATCTGTTAAATGAGAGTGATTTAAAAATCTGCGTGATAAATTAGTTGTTCTACCAACATATGTAATATCATTGTCATAATTAACGAATCTGTATATATAAAATTTATTTTGTTTTATTTCTTTCTCCTCCAGAAATTATAAAATTTTTGGCTCCATATACTTCAAGCATTTTACAAAGCGTGCATTCAATCTCTTGTTGATATCCTTCTTTGTTCAAAACATAGATATTGGAAACTTTTTGAGGCGGCTTTTTAAGATCAGGTTGTATACTTCCTACTTCCTGCTTTATAAGTAAAGGTTTGAAACATTTTCCATCTTTAGTTTTAGTAGGGGTAATAAGATAGTGAATGCATTGATTAATGGTTTCCTTAGACATAGATAATTCCTTTGCCATATGTTCAATACTTCTCCAAAAGGCTTCAGGATTGTTACAGGAATCTTTGCCGTTAGATGATTCAATCTGACTACGACAGCCAATATATGAGTTGATGTAGAGGAAGGCCATTAATATATTCTCTTTATTTAATGAGCTATCGGCCATCATGATAGTATTGAACTGAGAAGATGTCAGCTTAGTAAACTTGTCAGGACAATCGAAATTCTCAGGTATGATTTTAATTTCAATACCAGTATCGTAGGTAAGTGAATCCAAGTCCTGTTTCACCTCTATCATTTTGTTGTTTATCATATACTCGAATACGTCAAGGATCTCATACACAGCTTTGGGCTTGTTTTTTGTTGTCTTATAACCGTAAAAATTTAAAATCTTTCTGATAGTTACCCAACTGAAATCCTCATAAGAACGATATCTGTCAATTAAAATATATGTTATGTAAAATTTGCGGCTAATACCAAATTGCTTCTTGATGTTACATTGAATATATTGATTTGGAAATCTTGTAAAGTATTCCTTCTTTTCTTTCATAAATACCCCCTTTATATTTTTTACGAGCGTTCAGTAAACAAGGAAAAAGTATAGTCAAAATTATCAAGTAGCGAATTTTGACAAGGGTGGAACCTTGTTTACGGAACGGAAATAAGATATACTCCTTTTAATAAGACAGACATTAGAGTAATTTATTCACTACGTTCATAAATTACTCTTTTCTACGAAAACTTATCAATTATAATTATCATCTAAATATGTATTCTCTCTTTGTCTGAGTAAATCTTCACATACTTTGCAGATTACATAGAAAAGATCGTTTGTTTTCCTGATGTAATGTTGACTATATTTCCACCAGAAAATAATATCATCATCAGTTTTCTCTAAGAGTTCATTGTAGAAGAGAGTGTATTTCTCATCATAAGCTTTGTTTTTGTATGTAGTAATTGGTGCATGATTTTTCATTATTGTCTCCTTATCGTGTTTTTCACCTTTAAGTATTCTCTTTTAAAAAGGTTACTACATGTGACAAATGGAAAAAGTAATAAAATTTTTAATCATCGAAAATAGTTCCTCTATGAAATGATATAGTATTATCGCCTAAAGGCATTAAGTTGTATTTTTGCAAAAGGTTATCAACCATTGCCTCAAAGAGCTTTCTAAGATTACGATTGTGTTCTATAATATCCATAGTGAAACAACTATCTAATCCGTTTTCGAAACAATAATCATCTTGCTCCTGGGATAAATCTATCTCCGGATACAGATTCTCCAATTCTATGAATAGATTATGGAATAATTCTTTCAGGGAGATATCAAAATAATCCATTAAAAGTTGATATTTTGGGAACATTTTACTAGCCCAGGATGAAAATCTTTTCTTGGGGAGTTGCTTCTGTATATTATTTTGCTGTTCCTTCAGAGTGGTAATATCTTGCTGGATTATAGCTAGAATATCTGCCATGGTTTTTAAGGCGATTTGCTGAGTATCCATATGTATATTCTCTTCTTTGGCTCTGAAATATGTGGACACTAATTTACGTTGTACCTTCCAGGCTATATCGTCGTCGAAAACTTTTACTAGAAGTAAATATCCAGATTCTGTGATTACTGTTATTCCTCTATTGGGAACAATAATTCCTCTAATGTCCGTTTGGCGGACATTAGGTTTCACCATGAAATAATCTTTGCCTTCGATCAGTCTTCTCTTATTTCGATTAAATGCTTTACGGGATGTTCCATTCGGCCTATTATGAACCCTATCGATGTCTTTGAATGTTACTACGCGTTGCCCAGCAAATTCTTTGATTCCTAATACTACATTATTGATTTCTACTAAGTTATTCATATTTATAATTCCTTTCGTTATTAGATTACTGTTTGGATATAGGGGTGGGCAGTGGAAGAGTAGTTCAATTATATGCACATAATCATATTCTCTTTTTGGAATCGGATTTTTAATAAAATGGCAATAAAAAAAGACAGGCGTTTGTTTATACCTGTCTAAAATTAGAGTTCAGTTATTTTAAGCTAAAATTCTTCTCATCATTAAGACAAAATCTGAGATGTCAGTGAAGTAGTTAGGATAAGCAGCCCTTAAGGTATCAAATGATGTAGCGGATACAAGAACTGCGTCTATATATGGAATATTTTGTGATTCTATCGCATTGTATGTCTTTGTTGCTAATTCTATTTGGCTCTTATGAAATGAATATATTTTTAAGGCTTTTTTCTTATAGTTTAATTGTAGGACATAGTATCCATTCTTTTTTAAACAATCATTTTTAGTTACGTGATTAATAGCAGTTGAAAATGCACTTATCATTGAAATGATATTTGTCTTTCGGTCAATCGATTTAATTTCTGAAACCAATGTATTATAGTCATCAACCGTATTTGGGCATATAGGCATATTTTCTAATTTGGCAAATACTGAAGATACTAATACAAAGAAGCGTAGAATGTTACTATCTCCTTTACTGGCCTTGAGCTGTGATTTCGTATATATATCAACCATCTCTATAGCTGTGGCCCAGACATGTTGTAACTTAGTCCTGAATTGTATTTCAATAAGCATATTTTTGTTATAGGTTTCCTTCTTATCACTCTGAAATTGATAGACCATATGGTAAGAACGATAACCAGAATCTTTGGGTTTTTGGATATAATCGTATTCTCGCTTGAGTATATGACGTATACGGGAATTCTTATATCTGTTTAAGGTTTCATACACATCTTTAATTCCCTCTACTATAACACGGCATCCACCGAGATCTTGCATCCGGTATAATTTCATGTCAGAGTATCTCTCTAATTTTCCTGTTATTGATTCTAATCTTTTAAGTCTTTGAACCACAATTGCATCCGGATTTCTTAACCGTAAGTTGCTTGGCATGACCTGCAGTGGTATGCATGTGATGAGCGCCAGTTATTTAATATTGTAAGGGCAGATTCTCTATCTTCTGTAGTTGAGGAAGAGTCTGCAATTATTTTACCGGCTTTGTTGATTTGTGATTTTGAATACTGTGGGACTTCCCACTTTTCTTTTGTATTATCCATATTTGAATACCATTCATTTCTAATATTTTCTATTATGGTATCAAGTATATCATAGTTGCTCATTATTGTCGTCCTCCAAACCTTTTTAAAAGTATTGCCATAGTGTCATGTATTATATTCTCTGTTTGAATTTTAGATTTGATGATGATGGAAACTTCGAATCTGGTTAGATGATTAATAGATATTTCTATAGATTCTAATGATTTTTGCTTGTAAAATGGGAGCATTTGGAGTAATAGACTTCCTATTATAATAGGGGTAATTATAGGGTATTCGAGAATTGGCTTATTTTATAAGGACTTTTTGAGAGTAGGAGAGGTGATCAGGTGTGTTTTAGCTGTTTTATATTTGTCAGAAAATTTAGTTTTAGTATATCTTATAGGTAGTTTATCGAACTCGCTGCCGAAGTGTTTTTGGATTGGAGTGGTGAACTGTGTGATAATTTTGGGATTGGGTGGAATCGTGATTTTATGGGCGACGTGTGAGTGGGACACATAGGGGACTTTGTAACATTTGATTGCCATCTGAAAATGTAAAGTACCCCCGGTACTACACTGATGTAAAATCCCTGATTTTAGGGGGTATAATTTGCATTTTGAACAAAACTGCAAAAATTTGTGGATGTATATTGATGGATACTGGGGATTAAAAATGTTGTAATTGCAACACAAATATATAGCCTAATATATGACAATATAGCCGAATAAATGGCAATATAATTTTAGTGTTCGGACGTGTTATAAAATGATATGATAGTAACAAAACAATATTATACATCATATAGTATTATATGTTGCACACAACGAAGTTATCAACACAATGTTAATAAGTATAATAATAGTATCATAATATTACAAACAAAACCATAAAAACAACATTTACACATATAAAAATAGTACAATAGTATTATATTCACCTATCAAATTATCAACACAATAACAACATTGTACCTTTACAACACTACGTACCACTCTACAACGTCCCTAATCACTCAATACACCCTCACACAACCCTCTTACGCTTATACTTACCTATTAAATGCAACACAACCTATAAGCCCATACACAGACAATACATATACTATATACGACCACAGATATACACACACTGGCAAGGGTGTAGCACACATGCAGCGTAACAGATCTAACCATACAATAAACCAACACAGACAATATACAGATTCCGTTCCTTCTATATAATGCGACATGATATGATTTGTTGGCTTAGTATTTGTATATCATTCATTGTCTTTAGTCTCCTTGTCTTCTGTATAGTAATAACCTTTACTATCTAAATCGGCTTTAATTAATGATTTAATGTAACTATTAGCACTCTGCCTAGTGTTAGCAAGATACTGTTTAACTCTTATCCCTTCTTGTATATCTGTACCAGGCTTGAAACTACATGCTATAGTGATTGTTTTTTCATTATATTTTTTTTGTGCTTTCTTTTCTGCCTCTGTCAATGCCATTTAGTAATAAACCTCCTTGTATAAAGTCTTACATAATAACATTATATCATGTAGTTTGTCAAACATTCTATTGTTATTTGTGTATATTTAACTATAGATAAACCCATAATAACAATGTGGATAGTGCACAATGCTAAAAACAGATAAATATAGATAAACCCATTTACAAATAGATAAACCTATGCTATACTCATATCAAGTTAAGAGAGACACAAGCCACACACTAAACGGTTAAGGCAATGCAAACTCCGACAAGTGCCAACTAATCAATCTTAACAATCAAAAAAGTCCAGTAGCGTCAACTACCAGACTTTCGGGAATACTGAAATGTGGTTAAACATTCAATACTCAACCTTCGCAAGTAGAGTATAACACATTTCTTAGATAGTTGTCAAATCTGACAATTTGAAAAATTCCCCAAAACTTAGTTTTAAACAGAGAATTACCAAGTATCAAATCCGATCAGTAATGAAACAAGCTACTGACCGCTAACAGCACATAGCTAGCAAAGTGTAGGCATAAAGCAACTTTCCTATTCTATAAGGGAAGAAGTGAAGCGAAAAGGGTTATAGCTTGAATATATTCTAGTGTGATTGTCAGAGAATCACAAGCTAGACACTGTTAGTCAATCCTGCAAAAGTAGACACTTGATAGAATATATAGAAGCCGTTACGGCAGAGCATAATAAATAAGATAATAAAAATCTTATTTAGATTGAAATAGGCTTGCATACAATACGACATATAAAAATATATAAATCTAAAACAATAAATTCCCAGACTACTAAACTAAGTAGTCTTTAATTATTTATACAATGTAGCCAAAACAGAAACAACAAACAATAACCAAGCATAAAAGTATCACGAACCACCGCCAAACGGGACATAGTAAACGCTTTCATGTTGATAGTTATTAATTGCAAAATGTTAGTTTTGGCTATATCAATAAGTAATTAAAAACACATAATCAAAGGAGGTTACACAATGACAGCGAAAGAAATGAGTAAACATATTGTGTCATATTTAGACAGCTTTGTAATATTAGTTCCAGTTTATTATGAGTATGAGGAACTGCCGGCATGGCGAAAAGTATTTATAGGAACTAAATCAGAATGCGAGAAAATGATTGAATCTTTTCCGGATTCTCTAAATACAACAATGGAAGAGAACAAAAGAAATAGAGAATATAAAATACAAGAATATTTGCTGCTTATAAGCATAGGTAAGAAGAGAAAAGCAGAAGAAATAAAATTACAATATTGTTTATAACAAATAAAACGATTATTTTGTATGCTATTAAGCAGTAAAATAAATTACAATAAATTTATATTAAAATGTGGGAGTTGCTGAGATGGTAGATGCTAACAGAATTATTGAGCTAATGGAAAAAACTGATTATGAGTTTTTTGGATTAAGGAAAGATGATTTTAACTATAATGTCGGAGATAGTTGTAATATTTCGCATCAGCTTTTTCAAGATCCTATGTATGATGATGAAGATGAGCTTATTTACCCATATTGCGAAGATGGTATTTATCAAGGCTATTATGATGCTGGAGAACTTAATGGAACGTCAGCTATTGAAATTGACAGCGAAGACACGCTTGAAATAATTAATAAAAAAATCAAAGATATGTCAATGTATTTTGGAAATAATCTGTATTTAATAGCAGGTAATGATTATAAGTATGGTAATGATTATAATGAGATTATTATAAGCGGTGCAACAGTAGTTGAGAAGTTAATCTAACAGTATAAAAGAGTTGTTTTACATGATAAAACAATATATTAAATATAATAATAATACAAGCAAGGAGATTTTCTTATCGGAATATCTCTTTTTTATTCCCAGTTAGAAGCCATTAGATTATATTCTAGTGGCTTTTATAGTGGTAATAACACGAAAATAAAACAATAAAGAAAGGTTAAACGGTGATTATATGTCAACTTATTATGAATATAGAGATGTAAAGGTTATGATTGCTCATAAATTAATGAATATGGAAGGTTGGAAGGTTTACGGATACAAAGAGGATAGAAGCGATGGCATGACAGATTATTATGATCCTGCTAATTGGGGCGGAGTAGCAGAGAAAAACGGTTATATACTTTGTGTCAATGTTTATGGAGCAAAAGAACCAGAAGAAATCCGCAAGTACAATTATACCGGCTTTTCTTATGATAATTCAATCACGGAAAAAATCAAAAAGTTAGAGGCTATGACCGTTGAACATGGAGCATCTGAACAAGAAGAACAATCTGCAAAACTATCTATTGAGAGATTACAGAAGAAAGCAGAGGAAAGCGCAGAAAATCAAAATAGATATGTTGTTACTGGAATAATTCCAGGACATATGGCCAATCCTCCACGTTCAAACTGGCATATCGAAAAAGATGGAATTATCATTGCAAAGGGTAACGGAATATTAAAATATGCAAAAGTGGATAGTTATTTCAATTATAGTCAATACAAAAAAGATTATGAAAATTTTAAAAAGCAATCTAAAGAAGAGTATATAAAAAATAATGTATCTGACTTGATGCATCATCATTATTATACAGATATTGAAAAGGCCACAGCATCAGCAGAAAGTCATTACAATGATATGAAAGATACCGCAAAATTAATAGAACAATTTGAAGCTTTTATCAATAAACTTGATACCACGTGCGGAGGACTTCTTGAAGAGGGTGACGGCACTGTATACGAAAAAGTAACCGTTACAGAATACAAGAAGGAAAACAAAGTTTTTGAAACAGAAAGCGGAGAAATTAAAGAAGGTCAATGTTTTATTTTGAAAACTGGCTTTAATTATGGAAGAAGTAAAGGCTATGTATATCGTATTCATAGAACAGAATATGACGGAAAAGAACATTTCCACGCTTACAAGTTAAACGGGAAACTTACAAAAGAATGTACAGGGCGAGCAAATCAAGCTAATTATTGGAGTTATATTACAGATGAAATATTCCTTAAATGGATTGAAAAAGGTAATATTTCTTGGTGCGAAATTAAGGAAGTAAAAACACCTTATGAAGTAGAAAAGGTTATTAAAAAGACTATTAAGGCAGAAAAGAAGACAGCACAGAAGACCACAACAGAAGCAACAGAGGAAACAAACATAGATATTAACGGCTTGACTTTTGAAGTATCAGAGGACACCGACACACGCACAAATGAAAAAATATATCTTGTCAAGGTTGCGGAAAAATTAAGCCGTGAAGACTATATAAAAGTGAATAAATATATTAAGTCGATCGGCGGCTACTATAGCAAGTTTAAACACGCTTTTCTATTCAAGGAAGATCCGACAACGCTATTAAATTGTAGCAAGGTGGAAACAGTCACAGAAACGGAAGAAAAGCCGACAGAAACCACGGAAACAGCAACAGAGACACCACAACAGGAAGAAACAAAACAATCTATTAACTACAATATAACAGAGGACACGCACACGAAAACAGGTGCTAAAATTTGGATTGTTTCACCTGATACGGAACTAAACAAACAAGATTTTGCAGAGATTAAGCGGAAGTTTGCAACGCTGCAAGGCTTTTATAGCAGCTTTAAACATGGATTTATATTCAAATATGATCCAACGGATTTATTAACAACGGCATAACTATTTGAGATTATGCCGTTTAATTTTAAAGGGGTGATAGCATGATTAAAAATAATATTAAATATGGCATTAGTTTATTGCCTGAAAATTGTTTACCGTATAGAGAAGGTTATAGATATGGAGCATATAAACAAGATTTAAAAACTAGTGAATCACATATAACAGAATTTTTTAAGACTAAAGAAGATATACAAACTTTTGTCAATAATAATCGGCAATATGGGAAGGAATGAAAGATATGTTTACAGATAATAAGGATTTTTACCCAACACCAGAAGCAATTATAAATAAAATGTTATGTGATATTGACTTTGATTATATTCAAAGCATTTTAGAACCATCGGCAGGCAAAGGAAATATTATTGAAGCAATTAAAAGGAAAGAAGAATCGGGATGGCAGAAACGCAACTTTGACATTGATTGTATTGAAGCGGATCAGAATTTACAACATATTTTGAAGGGTAAAAATTATAGACTGGTTCACAATGATTTCTTGACCTACGACACAATGAAAGAATATGACCTTATTATTATGAACCCGCCTTTCTCTAATGGCTGCAAACACCTTTTAAAAGCTATAGAAATGCAAAAGAGAAACGGCGGTGCAATAGTTTGTTTGCTTAATGCCGAAACGCTCAAAAATCAATATAGTAACGACCGCACAACGCTTGTAAAGCTACTTACTGAATTTAATGCTAGTATTGAGTATTTACAAGATTCCTTTACAGATGCAGAACGAAAAACAGATGTTGAAATAGTATTGATTAAAGTACAATTACCAAAGCCACAAAGGGAGTCTTTTATATTTGACGGACTTAAAAAAGCAGAAGAACAGAAAGAAGAATATACATATACAGAAGATACACAGCTTGCCGAAAATGATTTATATAAATCCATTGTAAGTCAATATGAATTGGAAGTTATGGCAGGCATTAATTTAATTAAAGAATATAATGCAATGAGTCCATTAATTATGCGTGAGTTTGGAAAAGATGCAGAAACGGGCGAAACAATTCAAAAGGGCGGATGCATTTTAAGTCTTGACCTATCTACGAACAGAGACAAATACAGAAATGAATTATCGATAAATGGATTTATTAAAGAAGTAAGGGGAAAGTATTGGACGGCACTTTTTAACAATCCAAAATTCATTGGAAAACTGACTGGAAATTTGAAAACAGATTTTTATAATCGAATTGAGGATTTAAAGAACTATGAATTTTCTTTATATAACATCTATGAATTAAAAATTGAAATGAGCAAGAAAGTAGTAAAGGGTATAGAGGAAACTATAATCGGGTTATTTGATGAATTTAGTCATAAACATTATTGGGATAAAGATAATTCTAGTAATATCCATTATTACAACGGTTGGAAAACTAATAAATCATGGATAATTAATAAAAAAGTTATCATTCCTTTATCTGGATATGATTCATTTTGGAATAAATATCGACCAACGGATTATAAGGTAAAAGAGAAATTACAAGACATTGAAAAATGTTTCAATTATCTTGATGGTGGAATAACTGAAGCAGTTGACCTTGAAGAATCTTTGAAATTTGCAGAGGAATATGGAGAAACAAAAGATATTCAGTTAAAGTATTTTAGCATCACGTTTTATAAAAAGGGTACTTGTCATATTACATTTACTAATGAAGAATTATTGGCACGTTTTAATTTATACGGTAGTCAAAAAAAGGGATGGTTGCCAAATAATTTTGGAAAATCAAAATATAAAGACATGACACAAGAAGAAAAAAATGTAGTAGATTCGTTTTGCGGAAAAGAAAGGTATGATGTTATTTTAAATAATACAGATTATTATTTGTTTGACGCTAATAGAAGTATTTTAATGATTGAAGGTGAAAATATAGCATGCTAAAGAGTATTAATTTAAATAATTTACCGAGATTTATTGATACTGGTAATAAGGGAAAAATAAATTGGAAAGAAAGTGTCGGTCACAAAGTAAGCTTCCAATATGGAGATATTAATGACGTATTGGAAATAATAGGATATAATCCTGAAAGAAAATCTATTATTATTAAGTATAAAGAAAAGGAATTGAAAATATCTTGTTCACATTTTAAACTATGCAGAATAGGGAAATTATGTGACATTTATAACCAATATAAATATAAAATTGGTGAAAGCATAATTACTTATACTGGTAAGATTGAGATTATAAAACAAATTAGAATAAAAACCAGACAATATACAATAAAAGGATATTTATACAAATGTTTAATAGATAATAATGTAGATAGAATATCTGAATATGATTTATTAAATGGTACAGGCTGTTCAGTATGTAGTAATCATAAAGTTATAAAAGGAATTAATGATATAGCAACTACTCACCCTTATGCTATTAAATATTTTGTTAATAAAGAAGAAGCTTATTTATATTCTTATGGAAGTGCAAAGCGTATTTTGTTTAAATGTTCAGAATGTGGGTTTGAAAAACCTATAACAATTAACAAATTAATTCAAAGAGGTTTTTCTTGCCCTAGATGTGGTGATGGTATTTCGTACCCAGAAAAATTTATGTTCAGCGTATTAAACCAGTTGCATATAAATTTTGAAATTCAAAAAAGATTCGAATGGAATTATAAAAAGCAGTATGATTTCTATTTAATAGATTATAATTGCATTATTGAAACACACGGAGGACAGCATTATTCGTTAGTTTTTGGAAATTATAATGTTAAAAATATTACACTAGAGAATGAAAAACTTAATGATGAGTTGAAAAAAGAAATGGCTATTAAAAATGGTATCGAAGAAAATTATTATATTCAACTAGATTGTAGTATTTCCAGTTTAGAATGGATTAAGAACAGTATATCAAATAGTATAATATCAACTATATTTGATTTATCTAATATTGATTGGTTAAGATGTCATGAATTTGCTTGTTCAAGTAGAGTAAAAGAAGCTTGTAGTTTATGGAATGAATTTCAAGATATGAAGACAATAACTGAATTAATGAAAATATGTAGACCAACATTGATAAAATACTTGGATCAGGGGAATAGACTTGAATGGTGTAAATATAATCAAAAAGAAAATATGAGGATTAATGGTAGAAACAATGGGTTGTCAAGGGGAATACCAGTAGAAGTTTTTAATAATAAAAATGAATCGCTTGGAGTATATAAATCAGCAAGCGAAGTAAGTAGAATATCATTAAAAAAATTTGGAATAAAACTATCACAAACTGCAATATCTGCGGTTTGTAGAGGTGAAGCAGATAGCCACAAAGGGTTTAAATTTAAAATAATTTAAATTTACTGGAAGATAAAACAGCTTAGAAAGGGAGGTAGAACAATGGAAGTTAAATTGACTTATAAAGGTATGGATAGTTGGAGTAGACCAGTATATGAAGACGAAAACGGCACGTTATGGAAAGATGTAGATCCTAGAAAGCATAGAGAGCCGGATTTATGTACAAGTGTATATAATGCGTTTGATGGCGAACCTGATACAAACATGAAGTATATGAATAAATATGAATACGCTGAGTTGGTATTTATTCCTGAACGTGTTACATGGTAAAACCAAAGGAAAACTTTTGACAACGGAGGTAATAATTGAAGAATAAAAACAGAATTGGAGAAATAAAGCCAAATAATCAAGGTACTTTAATGAAAATCATAGAGGATAATAATTCAACTATTGTTGTAGAATTTCAAGACAAATATAAACATAAAGTTAAAACGACATATACAAATTTTAGAAGCGGAGAAATAAAAAATCCATATGATAAAACACATTGTAATGTTGGATATGTTGGAGTAGGAGTATATAAAACCACTCTTGAAAACGGAAAGCATCCACAATCTTATATAATATGGAATGCAGTTATTGAAAGATGTTACAAAGTATCACTAAAAGATAAATATCCTGCTTATTTTGGAATCTGTACAGTTTGTAAAGAGTGGCTTAATTATCAAAATTTTGCAAAATGGTATGATAATAATTTTTATCAAGTCGGAACAGAAAGAATGCATCTTGATAAAGATATTTTATCACCAGGGAATAAAATTTACTCACCTAACACATGTTTGTTGGTACCACAAAGAATAAATATGCTTTTATTCAACAAACCAAACAAAAGAGGATTGCCAAATGGGATATCAAAAACAAAATATGGATATTCTGCAACATATAATAGTTTAAGATTAGGAAATTTCAAGACATTAGATGATGCATTTTTACATTATGCAAAAGCAAAAGAAGAGAAAATTCAAGAAGTAGCAGAAGAATATAGGAAATATATACCTTATAAATTATACATAGCCTTAAAAGAATATAGGGTTTTACTTGAAAATGATAAAAATTATATAGCAAATTAATACAAACCAGGAGGAAAACAAAAAATGAAAATTAATATCGATATGAAAGACTTTAAGGAAATGACAGAAAAGGTATTACCATCAGTTGTTAAAAAATCAAGTGTACCAATTTTAGAAACTGTATTGTTATATACAGAACATGGAAAATTAAACATGGTAGCTACAGATTTTGAAACGGAATTAAGAGTATTCCAACACGCAAACATTATATCAGATGGAAAATGTTGTATTCATCACGATGACATAAAGCAGATTATCAAATTAAAGGCAGATGCAATCACGCTTGAATATGACGAAGAAGCACATAAAATAATTGTAAATACAGATAAGAAAACAGTCACAAACACAAATAATCAAGGCACAGAAGACTTTCCACGATTTGTATATAGTATGGTGCAAGCTGCCTATACTACATCAGGCAATAATTTATTAGAAACACTTGAAAAGTTATCATATTATATATCAAAAGATGATGTTAATAAATTGATGAATTGCTATTGTCTTGACTTAAAAAAGAATAGAATTGCTGCGCTTGATGGGCATAGAATAGGTGTTAAACACATCAGAGAAGGCATTAATACAGAGAATGAAGCAACTGAAATACTTTTACATAGTAGCGTTTATCCTAAACTTAAAAAGTGCCTTAAAACGGACAATAACGTTACTATTAGCACTTGTGAATCTGACATAAAATCAGGACTTACCGTTATATCTGGAATTGGATTTGAAATGGCAACAAGGAATGTAGAAGGTGTATATTTTAAACTTGACAATATGTTAATGAATAAATACGATCTGAAAATGTGCAAATTGAACACAAAAGAATTAATGGAAGTATCTAAGTATAATGTGGACTTGTTAAAAGATGGAAAGAAACCAATGGTATTTTATAATAATAATGGTAGCATGGTTTCATATGCAATCGGAACAAAAGGTGAGTCAATGGATATTTTAGAAACAGAAGAAAACAATACAGAAGCAGATTTTACAATTGCTTTCAATCCTACCTTCTTGGTGGAATTATGCAGAACTATTGATACAGACGTTTTAGAAGTTGGTTTCACAAATCCAAAGGCTCCTATGATGGTATATGGAAAAGAGTATGATTTCTTAATATTACCTGTAAACATTAGAGACAATAATATTGTAAATAACATTAAAAAATTATTGGAGAAGGCAGCTTAACAGCTGTCTTTTTACATTAAGAATGGAGGAAAAAGAAATGGAAAATCAGATAGAAAAGTTTATTGCAGAAACTGAATTAAAAATTGCAGATGATGCAGAAATAGAAAGGCTTTATAACAAAAATATTCAAATTTCTTTGGATGGTGAATATTGCTTAATTCCCTTCGGTGCTGATGAATGGTATACAATTGTAGACGCGCTAGAACATATTAAAGAGAATATATAGAAAGGTGGAATAGTAATTAATATATAAAAACAATTTTATAGCCTAGAAGCTATTTGAAATATAATAGTTTTTAGGCTATAATATATCTTGTAAGTTATTAATATACGAGAGGAGTAATTTATATGCTTAGTATAAGCGAAAAATTAGAAATCGTTTTGAAGCGTGAAGGTGTAACAAAAAAAGAACTTGCCGATAAGCTGGGAACCTCACAACCAAACGTTTCTAAGAAGTTTAAATATAATGATTGGAGAGAGTCTGATATAAAAGAAATATGCAGGGCTATTGGTATAGAAAGCGAAACGGTTTTTAAATTATCAGATGGTACAATAGTATAAAGGACAATAACCAGTATGGAATAATATTTACCTACTGGTTATTTTATACTTGACAAATTAACTTGTAGGTTATATAATGTACTTACAAGGAAAGGAGAAGCACATGAGAAATTATAAAATATATGTACACATCAATAAAAGTAATAAGAAAATGTATATAGGACAGACAGGACAGGAAATAGAGAAAAGATTTGCTAAAGATGGAGCAGGATATAAGAATTGTAAATATTTTAGTAAGGCAATTCAAAAATATGGTTGGAATAATTTTGAACACATTATCTTAATGGATAATTTAACCAAGAGCGAAGCAGATATTATAGAAGAGGCTTTAATCAAAAAATACAATACAACATCAGAATGCTATGGCTATAATACAAAAATTGGTAATTACAATATAGTGAATACAGTGCATAAGAAGAATACTTCTAAAAATAACACATCTGATAAAATCAGAAAAATATTAGAAATCAGAAATATTACACAAGTAGGTTTGTCACAAAAGTTAGGAATAGAACAGCCAACATTATCAAAGAAAATTAAAATGGATAATTGGAGAGAGTCAGATTTGCAAGAAATAGCAAGTGCTTGCGATTGTCAGTTTGAAAACTTTTTCATCTTGGATAATGGAGAAAAGATTTAAGGTAATAAATCTTACAGAGAACCAGAAAATCTCTTATAAACCTTTTCTGGATTGACGGTGGAGCAAGTGCAGTATTGCGAATGGGTAGCGGTCAATAGGATTTCATAATTAGTTAAAATGCAGCCATGTTTACATGAGAGTTTCAAGCCTCTATAAATGCAGAGAATAACTAAGAGAAAAGGAGGTGAAAAAGATAAAGGCACAAAGAACAGAAAGAATAGTGATTAAAAAATCTCATCCGAAATTCAAGGTAATCGACCAACAATGCTTCCATTCAAAGAATTTATATAATGAAGCGAATTACACTATCAGACAAAAATTCATATCAGACAGAGAATATATTTCTTACTATGATATGAATAAAGAATTTAAAACGCATGAGAATTACAAACTTGCATTTAGTCAACCGGCTAATTGTACATTGCGTTTATTGGACAAGAATTGGAAATCCTACTTTGCAGCCATTAAAGATTGGAAAAAGAATCCTTCAAAGTATCTGGGTATGCCAAAGTTACCGAAATATCTTGATAAAGATGGACGGTTCCCTTGGATGATTCCGAATAATCAATTGATATACGATTATGATAAATCCACTATTTATATCAGAAATCGGCTTGTAAATGATTATGATTGGAAATGTAGGTGTTTAGGCAGACCGATTCAGGTAAGGTTTATACCAAAAGGAAGTTGTTATGTAATGGAAATAATATATGAAATTGAAATATCAGAACAAAATAGAGAATCGAATAATATAGCTGCTATTGATTTAGGAGTTGATAATCTTGTAACTATGACAAATAATATCGGATTAAATCCAATTATTATTAACGGCAAGGGAATCAAAAGTATAAATCAATTTTATAACAAGCAATTGGCAAAAGAAAAATCTCTACTGAAAATCAGACATGGAAAGGACTGGTCAAAGAAATTAGATTCGATTACGTTCAAACGTTTTCAGAGAATTAAAAACTATATGCACAACGCAAGTCACTATATTGTCAAGTGGTGCATGGATAATAACATTGATACTCTGGTAATCGGAAAGAATAAGGAATGGAAGCAAGAATCTGGTATGAGCAAGGGAAGTAATCAAAAATTTATATCAATCCATTATCAGATGTTATTACAACAACTTAAATATAAGTGTGAAAATGTTGGTATCAATTATACTGAAACAGAAGAAAGTTATACATCAGGAACAAGTTTTCTTGATGGAGAAGAACCTGTTAAACAGAATTATGATAAAAACAGAAGAATCGAAAGAGGATTGTTTAAAAGTAATAACGGATTACTTATTAATAGTGATGTAAACGGTTCATTGCAAATTATGAAGAAAGTATTCCCAAATGCGGTTGACCGATATGGGATAGAGGGTGTTCTAACCCCTGTAGTTATAAATGTAGCGTAAGTTGCATGATTTGCTATAAATGGTTTTGAAAAACCAATAGAAGACGAATTTTAAAGGAACAGAGGAAAAAGACATGGAGGGCTTAAAATTTAAATATTTGGCATTTAGTAATATTGAAAAGGATTATAAAGGAATATCTGTTTTCGTTGATGATATAGACATTGCAACTGGCTCTATAAATGAAGTTTTGAGCAAATTATCTAAGTTAGACGAAGATGGGGTTATTGCAGATTATGACATTATATCTACAAATAGATATTTTGATTTGTTTATAATCAGACTAAAAAGCGGTTGAATGGAAAATTTTATTCGGAAAAGGAGACAAAGAAAATGTGTAAATTAGATGAGAAAAATGGATTATATAATATGGTTAAAAAGTTAGTAGATGATAAAGGGTTTGAAATGTATTTTGACTCAAATGTAGGTAAAATAACATTGTATTATGAAAAGTTAAAACAAGGTATGAATCCAGAAAGATTAAAAATTAAAATAGCGGATTATATTGGTAGCCATATGTTAACAGAATCATATAAAACAGTATTAATATATCAATGGTAATAGTAAATGAAAAATAGATTTTATGTCCTATGAGGACAGAAAGTGAGGATATAATGAATATACCTGAATTTAATAATGATATGGAACTTAATCTATATACTGAATTATTACCGTTAGCTTATGAGGTACAAAAAGCACAAACAGGAGGATTTGTAAGTGGTAAAGGAGCAGAAGAAATAAGAGATAAAATGTATCAGGCAATTAAGGAAGCTAGTATTTTATAAGCCTTTAAAGGCTAGAAAGTGAGGATTAATCATATGAAAAATAATCTCAAAAACGTAAGAATTACAGGTGGAATGACCGGAGAGTATGAAATTTTCGAGACAGATGCGCCACCACAAGTAATAGAAGAGCAGTTAAGAATCTATAGTAATTTAATGGAATCGGGAAAGAAAATAGATCCTTATTCTTTTATTGAGGGGCTAGGATATTCTGTCAATATCATAGGATGTCAAGATGATGATGATTTAGAAGTAAAGATTGATATGGAATATGATTGTTACGATTATTAGACCGTTTACAAGGGAGGACAACAAAATGTACACGCAAGTAAAAACAAATTACCAAGAACCATTATACACGCTCACAGAAGCAGAAAAGCTGATTGATTGGAATCGTCATAAGGCAACACAGAAACATAAAGCAAAAAGAAACTACTTCATAAAACAGAAACTATCAGGTGTCGCAATGCTATTAATTGGTATTGTTACACCTATTTTATTGCAAGACATTACACTCTCATTGTTTGCAATTCCCTTTGGTATATTCCTAATGGTAACTAAACAAAAAGTAATGACGCTCAACTAATTAAATATAGAAAGGATTGATTAAAATGAAAATAACAGGAATCAGAATAGATGGAATCAATGTAATACAACAGTATGGACACTATTTATTAAAGAAGGACGATATTGAAATGACTTGCGATAGTGGAGAATTAAATGAAAGTATACCAGAATTTAAACAATATTATGAGGGAGAAAAACGGAAATTGCAGATGGCATAACAGAAAAGGAGAATATTATGTTTGATACATATTTTGATTTTAAGAAAAACTACTATGCATTATTACTTAGTATATATAAGAATAAGAGTGCCAAAGAGGCATTGATGGCAATGGGGATATCACCAGATAATGAATAAATTACATATACCGGCTACTGATTGAAGTAGTCGCTGACCTGGAACAATTACAGGTTGATAAATGAAAACGCAATTTCAATTGAAAATTATGGAGGGGTTTAACATGCATGTAGGAGTAAGACAGGCAAAAAGAGAATTAGAGTATGCCAAATATCAGCTTAGCAGCTTAATATCTTTAGTTTTATATGAAGATACTCATATGTTGACATTGAATAAAAATCGGGCATTATCAAGTATCGAATGTATCATAGAAGTAATGGAAGAATTGAAAGAACTGGTAGAATCTATTAACGATTAATTTCACATTTCTTTTCTTTTGGTTACGGATTCGCAAAAACAGCTTAGGAAGACACATCTTTAATATGAAAATTGGAGGTCAAATGTATGACATTAGAAGAAATTTTAACAGAAATATATAATCAAGGGATGAAGATACAAGTGTACAAAATTCTTCATGCTGCTGTTATGGAGGATTATAATAAACTACTTAATGAAAACAGAGAGTGCTCAGCATCTCTTACTGCGATTAAAAAGATAAATAAAGGTAGAAACGAGGCAATTGATGCATTGTGTGATTGATGAAAGATGTCTTTCATGACAATATTGGAGGAAAAGAGAATGGAATTTAATAAAAGAGGATTTGAATTATTTAGAAAAGATGTAGAAGTAGCATTACAATCAGTAGCAGAAAAGCATGGTGTTGAAATAGAGTGTGGTAAAATTTCTTACAGTAGTTTTGATTTTACTATGCAATTAAAAGTTACTAAAAATGATGGTCACAAAGATGGTAAGAAAGCATTATCAATAAGAGAATGGACTTGCTCTGAGTGTGGGACACATCACGAAAGAGATATAAATGCAGCGATAAATATTCTCAATGAAGGTTTGAGAATGAAAACCGTAGGAACTACGGAGTTAGCTTAGGTAAACTTGTCTCGTTAGAGATATTGACTAAGAAGCCAACAAGCTTTAGCTTGTGGGTAGTTCACAGCAGTCAGATTACTTCTGGTTGCTTTTTTTGTGGTAAAAAAGAAAGATTTAGGAGGAATTAATGAACAACGTAGTTTTTGATCCGGAACTTTATATTGCTCAAGGTGGGAAAATCATTGACTTTGATCCTGCTTACGCAGCAAGAGAGAAAGCAAGGAGGAGGGCTATAGAAAAAAGGAAAAGAATACAAATGAAAGAAATATTAGAAGAGAGAGAGTATTTTCGCCAACAAAGGAAAATGGGGTTATTTCTTAGCATGGCAGCATTATTTTGCTTTTTATTTGGCAATGGTGCAATTTTAGTGTTGGGTGTCATGCTGTTTTTAATTGGGGCTGGAATGATAGCAACGAAGAAAATGGTTTTGGTTAATGAATACTGGGAGAGGAACAATTTATGAAAGAGTATAAGATAATAGGAAGTTTTGTTTTTAGGGGAGTTGAGTATGTGGATGTACAGGCACCTCACTCCGTCCATGTAATGACCATGGAAGAATTTAAAGGATTGTGTAATGTACATGTTGAGTAATGTTAGACTTTAAACTTTCAAAGACTATGTTATAATGTAAATGTTAGATTATGTATATGAATTAAGGAGCTATTATGAAAACTGTAAAGTTCAATTACGTAAGGTGCTTTTGCATTGCCACACATTACAATTCACTAAATCCGTTGAAAGTCGAAAGAGATAATATAAACAAGCCATACCACAAAATTGCTATGGATTGTGATGCTATAGCATTACACAAGTGTAACCCTAGAGTATGCCAGGGATTTCTAGAAGCTGAAGTTGAAGTGCCTAGAGAGGAAGAATGGAGGTTAAGAGATAGGAAATATTAAGATGGAACATTATATGAATAAACCTGATAGATGTAGGATTAGCTGTTATGATGTTTATATGGATTACAAAAACAAAATGCCATAATAAGATTGCTAAGAAACACGAAATCAGTGTCGACGAGGTAAAGAGGATAATTAAACAGGCTAATAGGATCACATCGCTAAAATCACCTCTGGATGAATTATGGTTAGATGAAGCGGATTTTCATTGAAGACTTGTTTACTATTAGCTCTTCTATATAAAGAAAGGTAGGTAAAAGTGTGTATACAATAATTATGGGGATAATTGCTTATACGATTGGGTGTTTACTTGAGAGCGTAGGGCGAAAAGGATAAATTAATCATCAATATATCTATCGGGAAAAATTTGGTATTTTAAATAAAAAGAGTAAATGACCATATGTCGCCATCCGGACAGAAAAAGGTGCGTTGGTTATGTGAATGTCAATGCTACAACCAATAGCAGTTGAAGCTGCGAAGAAAAGCCCGAATGCAGGTAGATTTGAAACAAGGGATGGCAGGTTATTCCAACAGATAATGATATGAAATAATGATTGTTTACTTCGGTTTGTGTGTAATCAGAAGGCATTAACAAGAGATTGTTAGTGCCTATTATAATACACAAAAAGCAACTAAAAATAGTTGCATGATTTCGCTGCTAGGAGTATACTATATATAAAGGAGATGTGGATATGAGTAAGAAGGATAAACTGATAGATAGATATATATTAGACCAGGTAATAGAGAATTAAGAAGGGATAGTTTACTATGAGCAGTTTGTTATCATATAAGAATTATAATGGTACTGTCGAATATTCGAAAGAAGATAGATGTCTTTTTGGTAAGGTAATCGGTTTAAAGTCCTTACTGTCATATGAAGGGGATTCGGTGCAGGAGTTGGAAACAGGCTTTCAGAACGTGATTGATGATTACCTGAACGACTGCGAGGAACGAGGTGTGCAGCCAGAGCAGCCATACAAGGGAACGTTTAACGTTAGGATTAGTCCAGAGCTGCACAGAACGATAGCAACATATGCTATAGAGCATGGAAAGAGCCTAAATGCAGCCGTGGAAGAAGCTATTGAACATATGGTAGGATAGGAGAGAAAAGACATGGCATCTGTAGAAGAGAATGTTAAACGTATAAAAAAGTACCAAATATGTGAAGTTAATTGCTTGAAAATGTCTTTGGATAACTTTAACAACCTGTGTAAAGATTTAACGGATGAAAAGGCATGGATAGAGATTGAATCTGGAGAATGGTTCTGGGTAATGACTGAAGATTATAGTGGCGAGGAATGTATTGAAAAGATTGGAGAGTTTCTGAATGTATCAATATCAATTAATAAATTGTTTGTTGATATTCAAAACGGCATAGTAATTATTCAGTTAAGACGATAAGACAGTTGAAATAATAGTTTACAGGAAGCATAGTGTGTTTTGTGTGTGCTAAAGAATCAGAAATAATTCTATTGCTGATTTTTCATATTGAACCGGGAAGCGTCGCGAACTTTCTGGTTCTTTAGTGCACACAAAATATGAAGAAATATGATGAGTATTATCAAATGTGTCGTAAAACCCCTTGCTTTAGCTATGGGGAGTGTCAATGAGGGCGTTAGTATAGTAGCTAATGCCTTTTATAGTACATATAGATTAATTAAGCAATCAGATAATCTTCTGGTTGTTTTTTTATATTATAAAATTAAAAAAGGAGAATGTTAGTATGAAATCAATGGAGCAGAACAATTCACAAGGTAAAAAATGGTGGCATACGGTATGTCAAAAGACAAGATGATTGAAAAGATGAGAAAAATCAATGCCTCTTATAAGAATAATATGGATAGCCGTAAGAACGCATTGAAAATTCTTATGGGCGGTATCCCTATAGGCAATAAAGTATTTGTGATAGTACCAGTAGAGGATTTACATATTGATAAAGCATATCAACGGCCAGTACAAAGTCATGTTAAAACACTTGCCCAAGAGTGGGACGATATGAAGTGTGATCCGCTTAAAATTAATTATAGGAGTGATGGTAATCTATATGTATGGGATGGGCAACACAGGCTTGTTGCTTTAAAAATGATGTGTGTTGACTATGTTTTATGTGTCATAACAGTAGGGCTTTCACAGGCAGATGAAGCGGCTTTATTTGGTTGTCAAGGCGACAGTTTAAAGAAGCCTGACCCATATGATATTTTTAAAGCTCATGTATGTGCCGGTGAAGCAATTGACACTGCAATTAAAGAGTTATGTGATAAGTGGGGACTAATTGTCAATAGAAATAACAAAAGGGCTGGAAATTTGTCATGTCTTACTCTCGCAAGAGAGATTTTTAGAAGGGGACACGGAGATCACCTTGATTGGGTGCTGGAGTTATTACATAAAGCCAACTGGAACGAATTTACAAAGTCGCATTGCCATAGAATAATTAATGCGCTGTATGAAATTAAAAAAATGGATGACAGCCAAAATGAATTCGTACAAAGAAAATTAATAACATACCTGGAAAAAACAAACCCAGATGATTTGCTTGTAAATGCAACAATACAATATCCCCAGTTCAAAGACGATAGTAAAAAATAAAATTGTTTTTGTTAGCTGTCATAAACGGGGATATATTCATGGAAGATATTATTAGTGGGCAAGATAGATTTATTGCATAATTACATATAAACGGTTAGTAGCTGTAAAAGGCTACTGGCTGATTCGTTAAATAAGGGGATGAAAAGATGGGAAAGGTATCAAATGAGATTAAGAAACGTTTAATTAGTGAAATAATATCTGAGACTGAATTGGAAAATATCATGGCAGAATATCAATATTATCCACTACAAAGTGAGGACGAAGATAATATTACAAAGTTTACAAATTATAGTTCCCAAATTTGGATTAAATTCGAGAGAGATGAAGAAAATAGCTTATTTGTAACCGAAGTATCATATGTTACAAAAGAAAAAGGGGAAGCTACAAAAGTTGATCCGTTTCATTCGTTTGAAGATTTGAATAAGGTATTGAAATATTTCTTTGATAATGGACAATATCACCACTGGTTGATTAGCTGCCTTATGGTATCACTTGGAAGACGTGTGGGAGACACAATGGCTTTAAAATGGAGTGATTTATATGCTCATAATGGAAAATTCCGAGTAAGGCTTACTACGCTAAAAGAAGAGAAGACTGGAAAGAATTTAGGTGTACGATTACATCAATTTGCTCAAAATTGTATTACTGAATATTGTCGATTGGAAAAAATAAAACCATTAACTGTCTATGATGAGAGAATATTTAGTATTGGTACTGCCGCCTATAGATCTGCATTGAAAAAAGCAGTTCAGGAAGTTGGAATTGAATATCCATGTAGTAGTCATAGTTTTCGTAAGTTCTATGGAAATATGATGTATAAATTGCATCCACAAGATTCTGATTCAATTAAGATGGTACAGTTTATGTTTGGACATTCATCTGAAGATATCACTAAGGGATATATTGGAGCAATTGACGAAAAGATTGACAGGTATACGGAAGATTACTCAGATTATTTAAAAAATTGTATGGAAGGAAAAGATATCAATATTGATAAGTCTCCGGTCATCTCAATTAAATACGGTGACTTACGTGTAATATTACAGGAAGCACTTACAATAACGAGTGAAAAAAATGACATTGCAGCTATGAACCAGTTATTATCTATGGTAGAAGAAATGAGGGTTTCCTGATATAATAATATAAGTATTTGTAATTATCAAATCAATTATGTTGGTAGTTGCAGAATATAGGAGGAGCGGATGGAACAGTATATGAACAAGCCAGTTGAATATAACCATACAGATGAAGATATAATTAGAGAATATACTAAGTATCAAGATAAAAGGATAGTGGCAAGGATGTATTGTCTCACAGTTAAAGAAGTAACTGAAATCCTGAAGCGGAAGAATGATTGATTTCAAGATAGGGGAGCCGCTGTGGGATACTATTTAAATAATATAGTCAGAAATCCCATTAGCTTTAGCTGATGGGATGAATGACAGAGAATAATTATATATGAATAATTGGAAATCTAAAAACAGGCATAAATTCTTACAGAAAAAGTGCGAAAAGCCCACCCCTTTAGGTGTGGGATGGATAGCACAATATTAAAATGGATGTGTATGTATGTATTGAAATCATACACATATTATGATATAATACATACATGGAAAATAAATATAGACATACAAACACAACTGTATCTTTGATAAACTATCATTTTGTATTTTGTCCAAGATACAGACGTAAAATTTTTCTGATACCAAATGTAGAAGAACGATTTAAAGAACTGGTCAAAATTAAATGTAAGGAGTTAGAAATAGAAATAATCGCAATTGAATGTGATAAAGACCACTCTCATATGTTCTTGAATTGTCCACCTACATTAAGCCCATCGGATATTATGCAACAAATAAAAGGATATACAAGTAAAATACTTAGAGAAGAATTTAATGACTTATCTAAAATGCCTAGTTTATGGACAAGAAGTTATTTTGTTTCAACGGCAGGATGTGTATGTAGTGAAACAATTAAAAAGTATGTAGAGAATCAAAAGAAAAGATATTAAAAAGAGAATATTATATTAGAAAGTGAGGTGAATATTATGGCAAACTTTATTGTTGAATTTCCATTAAAAACAGAAAAGTATCAGGAAGATATTTTAGATAATCGTTTTAAAATTGGCAGACAGATTTATAATTCTTTGGTTAATGTAACACAGAAACGTTATAAAGAAATGATTAAGACAAAGAAATATCGCACTCTTCTATCTTCATTAGCTGGAAATAAGGAATCAGATAAAGAAATTTGGAAACAAATAAATGATATTCGTAAACAATATGGTATGTCAGAATATTCATTTCATGAAGATGTAAAACAAATGCAGAAGCATTTTAAAGAAAATATTGATTCTTTCACTGCACAGAAAATAGCGACAGAGTTATGGAAATCTTATGATAAATTATTCTATGGAAATGGGAAGAAAGTTTATTATAAAAGATATGGTGAATTTAATTCACTAGAAGGAAAATCAAACTCTACAGGCATACGTTTTAAAGATGATATGATTCTTTGGAATGGATTAGAAATACCAGTTATTATAGATTATGACAATTATTATGAATATCAAGCTATGCAATCTCAAATTTGTTACAACAGAATTGTGCGGAAATATGTAAGAAATAAGTATAAATACTATGTACAGATTGTTTTTAAAGGTAATCCACCTGTGAAAGTAAATACAGAAACAGGCGAAATAAAACATTATATTGGAGATGGTGATGTTGGTTTGGATATTGGAACTCGCACTATTGCTATTTCAAGTCAATCCGATGTAAAAATATTAGAACTTGCCGATAAAGTTCAAAACATTGAAAATCAGAAACAAAAACTTCTTAGAAAGATGGATAGGTCGAGACGAGCAACTAATCCAGATAATTATAATGAAGATGGAACAATTAAGAAACAAGGTAATAAAAAAGTTATCTGGAATAAATCAAATCACTATATCAAATATCAAAACAAATTGAAAGAATTATATAGAAAGCAAGCAGATATAAGGAAGTGTCAACATGAATGTTTGGCTAATTATATCGTATCTCTTGGCAATAAAGTATATGTTGAAAAAATGAATTTTGCAGGACTTCAAAAACGTGCAAAGAATACTGAAAAGAATGATAAAGATAGATATAAACGCAAGAAACGTTTTGGTAAGTCTTTGGCGAATAAAGCACCATCTATGCTATTAGCTATTATAGATAGAAAACTAGGATATTATGGTGAAAAGCTTATTGAGATAAATACTTTTGAAGCAAAAGCAAGTCAGTTTAATCATTTTGATGGGACATATATAAAGAAATCATTATCACAAAGATGGAATGATTTTAATGGAATTAAGATACAAAGAGACCTTTATTCTGCTTTCTTAATAATGAATATTAGTAATGATTTAAAAAGTTTTGATGTTAATAAGTGTAATAAGCGATTTGAAAACTTCTATAGACTTCATAATATTGAAGTGGATAGATTAACTGGTAAGAAAAATTTAAGTAGCATAGCAATTTAGAATTAGAATATATAAAAGGTTTTGACATGAGCCTAATACTATCACTAATGGATACAAAGGTATCTTTGATAGTGAAAGTCTTATAGAAATTCATTAGTCTTATATGCTTTCGAGTATATTTGGAAGTGAATGTATGTAAGAACCCAACGTGCTTTAGCCGTTGGAGTGTCAGTTTATGGTAGCCATAGATATGTTGGGAGAATAGTTTGTAGTATTGATAATGAGAAAAGATGTATTAACTTAAGCGATATATATTGTTATAAAATATCTAAGGGGTATGGATCTGCTATGATGATAGCATTAATTAGTTATGCTAGGAGTAATAATTATACTACAATAGATGGATGGCTTTCTAGAGTTGATTATGGACATAAAGAAAGACTGTACCATTTCTATAAAAAATTTGGATTTGAAATTTCTCCCAATGATACAAAGATGGAATTTGCGGATATGAAATTATTATTAGATTGAGAAAAAAGACGTTAGTGATTATTCACTTTCGTCTTTTTTTCTTAAACGATAATTATACTGTAGTAGTCTTTGTTCATAGCTAAAATCAGCACAAATAATATCAGAAACATCACATTGCAATGCATCACAAATTTTATCTATAACAGAGAATTGGATACTAGAGGTTTTCCCATTACATAAATTATTGATTGTGGATGTTGCAATGCCGGTTTGTAGTGATAGCCAGTACTGAGATTTACCTTTTTCCTTTAATGTTTCGTTTAGTATTATCTTCATTATAAATTACCTCATACTTATTTATAATATTTTAGCAGATATAATTAGTATTTGCAATAATTAGTGTTGACAATAATTAGCGTATACGCTATAATATAAAAAGAAAAAGTAAAGTACACAGGAGGAGAAGGGAGGTAGCGATATGGCGGATATAAAACGAGGAGATATTTTTTATGCGGATCTAAGGCCGGTAGTTGGCAGTGAGCAAGGTGGTATCCGCCCGGTTTTAATTTTACAAAATAACATTGGCAATAAGCGTAGTCCTACAACCATAGTTGTTACTATGACATCTAGAGTAGGTAAAAAGAAAAATATGCCTACACATATCGTCCTACGTAAAGAAGATGCCCCAGGTTTGAAAAAGGATTCGGTTATACAATGCGAATCCATGAAAACTATTGATAAAAAACGAATTAGAGATAAGATTGGAAGTATAAAAGAGGAATCTTTAGAATCAGTAATGCAAGATGTGAAAGCTGCTTGTTGCATAAGTCTTGATTTCTAAATAGTGTAAGGAGTATATAATGAAAGCGACTTTTGAATATTATGATGTAGATCAAGCTATTAAAATCCTTCAAAAAATAAAAAAATCAGATAAGAAAGGAAAAAAGAGGAGAATAATTATTAGCACAATAGATTTTGATAAAGAGATAGAGGTTAGAAAAACTGCAACACCAGATGAGGGGTGTGTACTTGTTAAAAACGCGAAAACAATAGTATTTAACGACGATCAGTTTATTCCTCACATGGAATTGTATTCCATTCTTCAGGATATAGATGATATAAGAAGATGTGGTATAATGCATGACATTATTTTATGTAGTGGATAGTTGTTGTTATTATATAAACTAACAAATAAAATCAGAACAAATGTTCGAAAATAATTGACAAACTTATGTTCTGGTGCTATAGTATATTTCAGATAAGAAAACTGCCCATGCAAACGGTGTTGGCGCACCTCTGGGCAGTCTCATACATATTACACAAATTTATAAAATTTGTGACATAGAAACATCTAGGTAGAGTCCTATGTTTTTTAATTATTACATAGTTTTGATTAATAAGTCAAGCATTCTTAGGTTATTCTACCATGTATTTCCAAAATATTTTTCCAACAATAAGAGAATAAACTAATGAGCATTCGCCAAGGGGTAAGGCATAGGATTTTGATTCCTAAATCGTTGGTTCAAATCCAACATGCTCAAATAGGGATACTTTGGCCTAAAGTACACAGGTTAGAGTATTCCATGGTTAACCATTGCCAAATTTTGGCCGAATTTGGTTGTAACTCGTAAACACGTTATACTATTTATTTGTTTTCTTCATTTCAAACTAGATTCTTTGCTTTAGTGCACGCGGCCATGGACGTGAGGGGTCAAACCCTGGGAATCCTTTATAAAAAATATAGAGAGGATGATGATAAATTGCAGTATGTAATAACAAATTCTAGTAAAAAAGTATTTGTTCGATTAAGTGCAGATGGAACCCCAGAAACGCGTTCAAAAAATAATAAGCAATTATTTGAATACTCGAAAGCACAAAATATTGTCAAACATTTACCAAAGACACTAAAAAGATTTCATTTCAGAGCCGAAGCAGTTCCGGAAGTTTTACTTGAACCCCAGAAACCGACTGCTATTCAAAATGATCATTACATAGTCAACAAGGATATTACCAGATGGAAAGAAAAATTTGGTAGTTGTGGGGATGTCTTTGGTGAAGCAAAGCAAAGAGAAGGTCAGTTACTTACAGAACTGGACATAGTTGACAAAGAATTTCTTGATATTTTACATATTATTGAAATTGAAAAACCAAAGGACTTATATGGTGGATGGAAGGAGTATAAAAGGATACAAAATAATAGAGAAAAAAGAAGAATGATAAAAGATGAACTCCTCATTATAAGAAATGTAATACAAAATATCAACCCATCCTGTTTAGAAAGGGAAAGAATTCAAAAAGCAATAGATGGACTGATGAATAGAAAGTATGCTTTTAGAATTCTGGATTGTGAATAGTTTAGTGTGTGCATAAGGCAGGTGTGAATATGGGAAAACAGAAAAAGTTAAATCTGACTGATAAGCAAATTGAATTAGTGGAAAAATATCATGCAAATGATATGTACGAATTGAAAAAGATTTGTAATCCTCTAATTCATAGAAAAGGTGTATCAGACATGTACCATGATGATTTGTATGCAGTTGCATCAGATACATTGTTAGAGAGCCTGGAAAGTTATGATGATTCAAAAGAGTGTTCATTTAAAACTTTTCTTACAGGAAACATTAACAGAGCATTTTACGATTGGACTAGAGATAACAGGCGCGGGAAAAGATGCAACGTGGAAAGAGACAGTAATGGGAGAATTAGAAGAGACAAGAAGGGTAATCCCATAATCATATCTGACATATCATTAGACGCACCTACGGATGAGGGAATTGACATAGTAGAGAGGATTGACTCTGGGTTTCAGATAGAGGACGAGCTGCCGGAGGAAATTGGGTTTTCCTTTGGAGAAAATGTAAAAGAGTACCTTAATTCTATATCGGAAGTTCAAAGAAAAATTGCCAAGTGTATTATGAACGGTTATAGGCCATCAGAAATAAGAGTGCAATTAGGATTATCAGATAAGCAATACACCGAACATTTGGCTGAAATGCGTTCATATGAAAAAAAACGTAAATTATATAAAGAATGCAGTTATGTGGAGGAGAAGGAAATGGACACAATGGATACGATGATGAATGACGTAGCAGAAACATATAAAAACACCAGTTATAGCATTGACTCAATAAGCAAGCAGTTACAGAAAAAACGTATCCGGGATGACCATATTTTGCAACGTCATAGTGGTCAATGGAAGGGTTTTGCTAAAAGTGAATTAATCTCTGACATTTTACGAGGGAAGTCGCTTACTCAAATTATTATCTCAGAAGAGATTAAAAATAAAGTAAGAATGCAGTGGCTTATTGATGGAAAACAGAGGTGTACTACTTTAGATGATTATCTGCATGACGGATTTGCTATCTCTAAGAATGTTAAGCATTATAAAATAAAATATCAAGTTCCCGTACTTAATGAAGATGGAAGTGAAAAATTAAACGAAGAAGGGTTCCCAATAACGGATTTTAAAGAATGTGATATTCGTGGAAAGAAATTTTCAAAGCTACCAGAGGAATTGCAAGATATATTTAGAGATAGGCAACTTCCGGTGTTATATAACATGAACTGCACAAAAAAAGATATTGCAGATGACATTGCTCGGTTCAATCGCAGCAGGCCGATGACGGCAGCACAGAACGGTTGGCTTGGGTTAGATGAAAGTTTTGCAGAATTTGTTGAAAACATCGTAAAAATGCCCTTTTTTCAGCCAGAGTTTAAAGGGAGTTCGTATACAAAAGGAAATCATACTTCTAGTATAATCAGAAGGGTTGTTGTGGAAAGTATTATGGTTTCTGATTTTATCGATTCATTTGGTGATTTTGACAAGATGTGTGAATTTTTATCAGAGGAAGCAAGTGATTCTAACTTTACTGAATTTTATAGTCTTGTCGAGAGGTTAACAGTTGTTGCTGACACAAGTGTATCCAACTTGTTCAATGCAAAAGACTCATTCTTATGGTTTGGACTTTTTTCTAAATTTGCAAACTTAGGAGTGGAAGATATAAAGTTTATTGATTTTTTGGCTGCTTTTTCTAATTCAGACGAAATGCAAAAGAAAGAAATTAATGGTGAATCTTACATAAACTTGTGTATTGATAAAAATACAGGAAAGTCAAGAAGTACAAAAGATAAGTCAATCGTAACTTCAAAAATTAAATTGTTGGAGAGTCTTATGTATGAGTTTTTACATATAGAAGAAAAAGATTTAAATATAGAAGAAAATTTGATTACCGAAACAGATACTTATTCTATTGGGCAAATATCAGTATTGGATTTTGTAAAAGAAAATGTAGACGAAAAGCTGGATTCAGATGACATTGAAATGTACGAGGAGAGTCTTGATGATTATACAGTAGAAATTGATGAAACAGCTAAACGGATAGTAGATAACCACATTCAATCATTTGTTGCACTAGTGGCCTATGCCTATAACAAAGAAGAAGATGATAAAGTACCTTACTGGTTAGTTGATTATACAAATAAAGTTACGATATATAATAAGAATCAAAAAGAGAATTATTTACATATGAAGAAAGATTTTGATTCATACATACAAAAGAATGGGGTGGCATAATGACCAATAATCGTAAAATTGCAGAAATGCTGTTTGATGAGATACGGAAGATGGGATTTACCCCATATAATATTCAATATGGCAATGGGTATTTCATTTTTGACAGAGGACAAGATTCAGTTATTCACGAATTAGATTTGGTTTGATACAGCATATAAAGGATGATGTTTTATTTTGAATCGTTGGATAGAAGTAAATGTGAGGATTGCTTATGTAGAAAATACTTGGAAAGCAAAGAAAATAAAAACGGATGCTGTTACACTGTAAAGATGTAAGCCAATAAGTTAATGTCCATTTGGATAGTATCACGATTGGGCTATAAGCCAGAAAGGAAAGTTTATGACAGTAGAGCAGATAGAACTTAGAAAAATTCTTAGTCAGATGTTGGCTGATAATGGAATTAACAGAGAAACTTTGAAAGATATGGTGAATGAGGTACTTGATGAAAAAGTTGAGAAAGCAATCCGACAGGTTATCAGTGAAAGTAATATCACGGGAATCGTGAATGGGAAGATAGATAAAATTTCTCGCCGTGTAATTGAAGATGAAGTGACCAATAAGGTACGCCGTGTACTTAACTGTACATCGCTTCGTATCAACTGCAGAGAGCCAGAACCGCATGCTTTTGGGCGGTATATGTCATGGTGTGAAAGAACTGGGCACGAGGTGACGGCGCAGAGTTACCAGGAATTTTTACACCGGGAAGATATTGCGAACATGTTTGCGGATGCAATATAGCGGAGGATTTGCAGTATGATAGGGATGATATTTTAAAATATTGTCAATTCGCCATAAATGAAGCCGCTGATAATTAAGATTTAGGCGATTGCCGGAAAGGAAAATGATGAGTAAAGAAGAGCTTGAAATGATACAGGAAGAAATAAGAGATGTAAGTTTTGTAGACATAGAAGAGGAGTATACGGATAATGGACAGCTACTTGTCTCGACAACGCTTGTATTACAGATATTAAAAAAAATACGCGAACTGACAATTGACTTCATTAAGATTTAGCGGTCGGCTGCTGAGTGCCGGAGAAAGAAGGTGTTGTATGGATAGTCCAGAAGAATGGGAAGATGATAGATGCTGCGCTACCTGCATTTGCGGAGAACTAGTGCAGGATAATGAAGAGGGCGAGATGGTGTATTGCAAGCCATTGGATGATTATGTATCAACGGATTACTTTTGCCCTGGACATAAATATTAGGATTTCCGGGATTATCGGAGGAAAGGAAATGATAATGCAGTATAGATGTATAGAGTCATTTGAGGTTGATAGCTATAGTGATGACGGAATGTTAGATGTTAAAGAACGTGTTGAAATCGTTTGTGGAAGTATCTGGGAACGTGATAATGAGACTAATATCATTGGAGCAGCAGTACATCTTGATAACCCAGAAACAACGGAATGGCTAGAGATACCGAATGAAGACTTAGAAAAATATTTTGAGCCATTAAACTGAAATTAGATGGAGTGCCTACAGGAATGCAATTTGTATATTGAGATATAGTAAATAATATTGTATAATTACAATGTATAAATTTGCAAAGGTGAGATGGGCATGTATAATGACAAATATAAAGAGTTAGGACTTACAATAGCGTACCACCGTAAACTAAGAGGGTACAATCAGGAACAGTTAGCAAAACAAATAGGTATTAGCAGGACACATTTAAGTAATATTGAGGCAGCTGGCACCAGGGTTGGAATCTCTGTAGATGTTATATTTAGAATAGCTGAGGCACTAAATATAAAAGTAAGTAAATTGTTTGTTAATATATAAGGAAAACGAATATGAAAAAGGAATACGAAGAAAAACTCATGGATGCAGCATATAACCATGACACTGAAACAACAGTAGAAATAGTAGAACAAAATCTGATTAATAAATGTAGTAGCTGTAGCAGAAGAAGATGGTATCAGATAGGGTTCCGCGATGGTATACAAAGTTTAAACAAAAAAGATGAGCAGTTTATTGATTGGCTAACTAAGAGAGTCCAAGAAGAGAAAGATTCCTGGGAAGACTACGATGATTCTGTTGCCTTTGGCTCTATGAATGCTTATTCAGCCTCTATTAGCAAATACAAAGAAATATTTGATACTGAAGCAGGGGAATGAACATGTTAAAGAAAAAGAAATATATAGTTAAAATCTATGACAATGATAGATTCTTGGGAACACCATACTTTCGCAAAACGTATTTTAGAAGCTGGGCAGGAATGATGGGTTATATATTATTTCATCCATGGCAAGTTGTTGAGTTTGGATTAGTAAAATAATTTCTGTAACATATCTTAGGTGTTTCGCCTAAATTTCACATATATCAAAAATTAAATAAGGAGTTTTATGGATAGAATCATGCCGGGAGATACGGTTATTCATTTTATAGCTGGGGAGAAGCGATTGTTTCTACCGTGTATTAAATTATGCTATAAATGCCGAGGATGGACAGAAAGTGGTAGTTTATCAAGCACTATATGAACCGTATCAATTATTTATTAGAACTATGGATGACTTTTTTGCTGAAGTTGACAAAAAGAAGTACCCATGTATTAAGCAAAGATATAGATTTGAAAAGTGTAAAAGGAGAATAGGGTTATGAAAATTTTATCTGACGACGGGAAAAGATTTGAGAGTGTAGAACAATGTGAATTATATGAAAAATCTTTGGAAGAGAAACGTAATAGAGCTAAGAAACTGGCTGACGAAAAAGAAGCTAGATATAATGCCGTCATTGAAGCCTATAAAAAGGCCGGCAAATTAGAGGAACAATATGAAAAAGATTATGGCAGCGCAATTTTACGAGATCCTCTGGATGTATTCTTCCCATTTATTAGCAAGATGACACTTTAAATAATATAGTCAGAAATCCCATTAGCTTTAGCTGATGGGATGAATGACAGAGAATAATTATATATGAATAATTGGAAATCTAAAAACAGGCATAAATTCTTACTACAATATCATCTTATATTTGTTTGCAAATACAGAAAGAAATTATTATCAAATAAAAATATATCAGATGATATAAAACAATTTTCTTATGAGATATGTAACAAGCATAATGTAATAATACATGAAATGGAAACTGATAAAGATCATATACATTATATGATTGAAACTGAACCAAATATTAACTTATCAAATTTAGTTAGAATGATGAAATCGTATACGACTTATCACATATGGAAATTTCATGAAGAATATTTATCAAAACATTTTTGGAAGGAAAATACGTTTTGGACGGATGGATATTTCATTTGCAGTATTGGTAATGTAAGTGAGAAACAATTAAGGAAATATATCGAAAATCAAGGTTGATTTGGAGAATATATAAACGAAAGGAAGTGATTATAGATGTTAAAAGGTTACAAATATAGATTATATCCCAATAAAGAACAACAAGAATATTTTTCAAAATGTTTTGGATGTGTACGATTCATCTATAATCGTATGCTTTCAGATAAGATTGAGCATTATAAGGAAACAAAACAGAAACTAAATAACACACCTGCTCAATATAAGAAAGAATTTCCTTGGTTGAAAGAAGTAGATTCTCTTGCATTAGCAAACGCTCAGATGAATTTACAAACAGCTTATAACAATTTCTTTTCAAGACCCGAAGTAGGATTTCCAAAATTCAAAAGTAAGAAATCACATTACTATTCTTACAAAACTAACAATCAGAATGGAAGTATAATAATATCTGATAAATATATAAAACTTCCTAAGATTGGTTTAGTAAAAATTAAAAAGCATAGAAATTTTAAAGGAATTATTAAATCTGTAAAAGTTTCACAAGAACCATCTGGAAAATACTATGTTTCAGTTTTGGTAAATTGTGAAGAACAAGAAAAATTACCACAATTAGAAAATGAAATTGGTATATATCTTGGAATTAAAGAATTTGCAATTACTTCTG
Organism: Lactonifactor sp. BIOML-A5; assembly: GCF_009677585.1. GTDB lineage: Bacteria > Bacillota > Clostridia > Lachnospirales > Lachnospiraceae > Lactonifactor. The sequence continues at coordinate 68,546 of NZ_WKYV01000015.1, forward strand.
ATGGTGAAATGATTGAAAATCCTAAGTATCTTAGAAAATCTGAAAAGAGATTAAGAAAGTTGCAAAAAGATTTATCTCGTTGTCAAAAAGGAAGTAAGAATAGAGAAAAAAGTAGGATTAAAGTTGCAAAACAGCACGAAAAGATTACTAATCAGAGAAAAGATTTTTTACATAAACTTTCTAAAAGGTTAACTGACGAAAATCAAGTCATAGTTTTAGAAAGCCTAAAAGTAAAAAATATGATGAGTAATCATAAATTGGCAAAATCAATAGCAGATGTATCTTGGAGTGAGTTTGTTAGACAACTAGAATATAAGGCTGATTGGTATGGCAGAGAAGTTGTTAAGATAGATACATGGTATCCATCTAGTCAGATATGTTCTAATTGTGGTCACAAAGATGGTAAGAAAGGATTATCAATAAGAGAATGGACTTGCTCTGAGTGTGGGACACATCACGAAAGAGATATAAATGCAGCGATAAATATTCTCAATGAAGGTTTGAGAATGAAAACCGTAGGAACTACGGAGTTAGCTTAGGTAAACTTGTCTCGTTAGAGATATTGACTAAGAAGCCAACAAGCTTTAGCTTGTGGGTAGTTCACAGTTGGCACATATAAAAATTGTAAGAAAGGATAAGAGAGCTACGTAGCACTTAGGGACATTAAATCGAAAGTGAGGAGTTATTTTATGGCAAAATTTATTGACTTAGCAGGAAAAATCAAAAGGAATACAGATATCGACAAGAGGAGGAAGTGAAAAGCGTTTGGGAGAAAACACAGGATATTTAACAGCAAATAGAACGAAAGAAGGGGATAATTTATTTTCGCCTTACTATATTGTAGACCATATAATCAAATATCTTCCCAAGGACAAAGTAATATGGTGTCCATGGGACGAGGAATGGTCAGCATTTTATCAAAGATTTAAGGAGTGTGGATTTAAAGTGATTAGAAGCTCGTTAGCTGATAAGAAAGATTTTTTTACTTATGAACCGGATGACTGGGACATTATTGTAAGCAATCCACCATTCAGCATCAAAGACAAAGTGTTAGATCGTCTATATTCATTCAATAAACCTTTTGCGGTACTTCTTCCGCTAAATTCCCTACAAGGTAAAACAAGATATAAGTATTTTAGCCAGGGTATCCAGCTCCTCAGTTTTGATGCGAGAGTGTCGTATCATGACAACGAACATATGGATAAGCCGGTTAAGGGGAGCCCGTTTGCGACAGCATACTTTTGCAGAGATGTACTGCCAATGGATTTGATTGTGGAGAAACTGGTTGCATATGACAGGCCGTTGATATAAGCGGACCAAATTTTTCTTTCATTTGAAGGTGATTATTGTAAAATTTGTAAAATTGACAGCAACAGATTATAAGAAATTAAAACGCAGAAAACGCTTGAAAAGTGATACGAAGTACAAGTCGCATTTGGAATTTTTAGCTGACAAATGCCAGTGGTATCCATCTCCAGTGATATATTATAATGAAATTTGGGTGAAAGGATTTGGATATATTGATAATCCGAAGCCATATTATAAACGGCTATATCGTGGAAGACATAGAGGAAATCGGTATCAATTTTGTAAGAAATATGCGAATCAGATTGTAAGAAAATATAAGGGAGAAATACATAATGGTGAAAGTTATAAAAAGTGTTTTGATTACTGGTGGACAGTAAACTAAATCGGAATTTCGGTTTCGTGTGAGGAAATAAAATGAGAAAAAATTATAATGTATGTCCATCATGCGCTTCAGCAATCGGGAGTATTAAATACAACGGTACACTTTTATGTGAAGAGTGCTATATACATACTAAAATGCAGCGCAATAAAGTGAGTAACACATTAATGTATGATAATACATTTATTGTTACGAAAGATGGAGAACAACATATAGGAGTAATTATTGGATTCCAACATAGAATAGGTCACAATGAAGATAAATTTTTATATCTATTTAAATGTAAATGAAGAGAATTATTCAATTTGGTATGATGGGTGGATGACTGAAAAGGAGCTGACAAAAATTTGTGATAACTATAAAATCAATATACCAAAATTGTTAGAGTAAGACTGATGAAAGTCGAGTTTCATCTTAGTTTAAAGGAGAATTAGTATATGAAGAAAACAAAACAAATTGATACATATTATTGTGATTATTGTGGTAAAGAATGCAAACATACACCTGAGTTTGTATTGCCAAGTTCACGGACGGTTGATCACTATGCCACAAATTCAATGGGTGTAAAGTTGGCAAAATTTGAAACCGAAAAAGTCATATCAAAACAAAAAGATATTTGTCCAGAATACCAAAAGAATATTGTGGCATTATCGGGATTAGTGCCAAGAGTTAGTCTTGATGGAAGTGATTTTTCAACAATGACAATTACATTTTAATATGAAATCTTGGTTTCAATGGTAAATAAAGAGAGGATAAAATAGTGAAAGGAGTAAAGAGTTTTGTGCGCACAATAAAGCTGGTTTTACTCTTAGTAGAAAAATGGCTCAAATACAATATAAATTTAACAAAAATGATGAGTATTACACTCCATCATATGCAGTGTATCCAATAATGAAAAGACTCAAAAGCAATTCAACAGTTTGGTGCCCTTTTGATACGGAAGATAGTGAGTTTGTAAAAGTATTACAGAGCAATGGTTTCAATGTAGAGTTCGGACATATTTCAACAGGTCAAGATTTTTTTGAAGTAGAAGCTCCTGAATGTGATTACATAATCAGTAACCCTCCTTATAGTTTAAAAGGAGAAGTGTTTAAAAGACTTTATGAAATAGGGAAACCATTTGCAATGCTTATTAATTTTCAAGGGATTTTTGACCATAAGGAAAGATTTGAAATGTTTAGAAATAACAAAATTGAAATGTTATGGCTTAGTCCGAGAGTAAATTACATAAAAGAAAATGGTTCAACTCCTAAAGGAGTTCCTTTTCAGAGTGGGTATTTATGTAGTGGAATATGTGCAAGTCAATTAGATTTTGAATATTTGAATAAAAAATTATGACATTGAAATAAGTGATTCATAGGAGGATATAATGTTAAAGAAAATGGATTATGTTTTACAAAAGATCCAGTTATATTCATATAAGTTACCAACAGTGAAAATTGGGAATTATATTATGGATTTTAGAAAAAAGCACACCATGAAATAAAAGAGGAGATTGAGGTAATGAATATTGAACAAATTAAAGAGAAAGTAAAGAGTACTGAGTATGATTTTTTAAGAAAAGATAAAAATTTGGGTTCCAATATCATTATCTTAACTCTTGGTGTAGTCATGCTTATGGCACTAACAATAAAAATAGTGACCTGGATATACGAGGCTGTTCTTTGAATAGCAAAAATCAGATTCTAACGAATGAAAATTTTGAGCAATTTGTAAATGAGGAAACGGATACTACCATTTATTCATTTAATAAATTGATTTCACTTCTCAGTAATGTGAATCCAAACACTATTGAGATGCTTGGTAATAAACCAGAACATTATTTGTATGTTTCACCAATTGGGCAAGAGTTGTTAGATAATGCACACTTATTCTTATCAAAGAGAGCAGCATATTCATTTGGTGGCTATGCAACTGCTCAATTGAGACGTTTGGATAATAAAGCAGTAAGATTGGTAAATCAAGAGCAAAGAGAGAAACATATCTTAAACAGTATTATGAACGCATATCACACTTTTCCAGAGAAATATTTTCCGTTCTCAGAAGATAGTTTCAAACTATATATTGATAAATCAGAGCAAGAAGAATACGACACAGAGATATTTATGGATGTGAATTTAAGTCATTATCCATTAAGAGATTATAAATCTATGTGGTCTGAAATGAATAATATTGTAAAAGATTATTCAAAGGTTGGCAAGAGAAACAAAAATGCCATTGAGCATAACAAACTTGGAAAGCATATGATGCACTTAATACGCCTTTATATGATGTGTTTGGATATTTTGGAGAAAGAAGAGATTATCACTTTTAGAGAAAAAGAACATGATTTACTTATGGACATCCGTAATGGAAAATACCTTGATAGCAATAGGCAGCCTACGCCAGAATTCTTTGAAATGGTAAGCGAATATGAAAAGAAATTGGAATATGCAAAAGAGAATACGAGTTTACCAGACAATCCGAATTATAAAGAAATCAATGAATTTGTCGCAAGTGTCAATGAGAGAGTGGTCAGAGGTGAAATTTAATTAATAGAAGGATTGAAACAAATCTTTCGTCACATAGGGGAATGAGGTGAAATATGAACGTCAAAACAAGTAAACACATTCATGAAGCAAAGAAAAAGATAATAAACGGATGGTATTTCTGTATGAAGCCGTTGGCATTTCTAATTGAAAAGTATGAGAAGAGTAAAAGCGTAAAAAACAGAGCCAGACTGGAGAACATGTCTTTAGAGGAGGTTGCAAGACTCTATGTAAAATATACCGTTAAGGCAATGGTTAAGCGCAAAAATTCAAAAGAGGAGTATTACTGTTGTACTAAGAAAAATGGATATCCCGAATATTATGAGGATAATTTTGTTTTGGCTGATTTAACTACATTTGGATATTCTAGATTTGACAAAACAAAGTTGAGAGATTGGTATTGTTATGCTCTTGACTATAAAGCTATTGGATATGGCGACGGTAGTAAAGAGAGATGGATAAATCTTGAAAACAGATTAAGAGATTTGGTAGGGAAAGAATTTTTACGTGTCGGATGCAAGGTCGAATACATTGACCAGTCCGATAAGTTGGATGATTGGTTTATAAAACAGTCAGGATATGAAAAAACAATGATTATAAGTGTGTAAAAGAGAAATAAATTTGAGAATATAATTTGAAACGAAACTTTCATATTATCACTGATATTAACACGGTAGAAACTATGTATATTGCCTTGCTTGTCAAAGCCTTTTATAATTTGTCTATCTAACCAAAAATATCCTTCTTTTAAGTTGGATAGTTTTTCGCCAGTTACATCTCTTAAAAATGTGAGATATTCATTGTAAATTGGATTCACTCAATACCTAAGTGTAATGTACATTACTTTTTAACTAGTATTATCTTTACCTTTCTTTGCTAATATTGACGTTTGCAACCGTCTAATTTTTTATTCTCTAATTCCAAATGAAAGTTTCGTTTTTGAGTAAGTCAAAAAGTTACTCAGATATTGATAATATTGAATTGATAAGTTGGCGTGAACTTATTGATATGAATAAGGATCATTTACAAAAAATAGAAACATATTCTTTGAATTTAATCAAAGAAAAAATGAAGAAATATAAAGAGTATACTTCGCTTATCCCTGTATCAATGGGAAAAGACTCTATGGTTGTTGCTTATCTAATAAGAAGTTTATATCCAGATACTAAAGCAATTTTTAATAACACTTCACTTGATTGTGCTGATACATACTTAATGGTTAAAGCTTTTCCTAATTGTGAAATTATGAATCCAGATAAAGGATTTTACCAATATGTAGATTCAGACCATATGATTCCAACTAGATTTGCAAGGTTCTGTTGTAGAATTTTTAAAGTAGGAGTTATGGTTTCCAAGTTGGATCATGAACATCCATATTTAATGTGGATGGGAATGAGAAATGAAGAATCATCTACAAGAGCTGGGTATGAAGATGAATGGATAAATGAATCCGAATGGGGAAGCACGAAATGGCAAGGGGTACTTCCTATTAGAAAATGGACGGAATTAGATATTTGGCTATATACCTTATGGAAGAATATAGATATAAATCCAAAATATAAAAAAGGATATAGTAGATGTGGGTGCCATTGTGCTTGCCCCTATTACACTAAGACAACATGGGTTCTTGATAGATATTTTTATCCAAAAGCTTATGCCAGATGGAGAAAGATATTAAGAGATGATTTTGTATTAAATAAAAAGTGGTTGATTATGAATTGCACAATGGAAGAATACGAAACACAGGCTTGGAATGGTGGAACTTTTAGAGACGAACCGACACAAGAAGTCATTAAAGAGTTTGCTAAATATAATAATTTAGAGGTTGAGATAGCACAAAAATATTTTAACAAATATTGTTCTGAATGTACTTATGGTAAAGATAAAGAAGGAAATCCAAAGCCAACAAGAATAAAATCAAAAGAAGTATTGGCTATGAATATGAAATTGCATGGTAGAAATACAAATAAATTCCTATGCAAAAAGTGTCTTAAAAAATTGTATGACATGGATGATAAAAAGTGGGATGAACATGTAAAGTCATTTAAACAAGCTGGATGTGCTTTATTTGATAAAGAGGAATAAGATATGAAACGTGAATTTTAAGAGGTGATTGGAGAAGTAAAATGAAATATATTGCAGTCAGAACTTATGGTAATGGGAAACATATGAATAAGGTACATCCAATGTATTTTGACTACCTATCTCAGGTGGAAGCTTATGTTGCAGACTTAAATACGAAAGATACAGAAGATTCAGAAAAGTGGATTGTTATGCCAATAACAGAGTATGTCGGCAAGGTTTGGTAAGGAGAGTGAATGATATGGTAGAGACAAGTAATGGTAGAAACTGTAGAGACTGCAGTAAATCTAATGTATGTAAGTATCAGGAAACAGTCGTTGAAGAGGTTGAAAAATTAATTAGTCAAGTTGATGAACTGAAATTACCATTATCTATAAATATTAATTGTAGAGAATTTTCAGGTAGAGAATCAACAATAAGAGGTATGGAAGGAGAATTAATTGGTAGGAAAATATAAAGTAATTACTTTATGCGGTAGTACGAAGTTTAAAAATGAATTTATAAAAGTGCAGAAAGTGCTTACCTTGCAGGAATACATAGTAATTTCGGTTGGTTTGTTTGGACACGCTGGCGATACCGAGGTTTGGTCAGAAGCTACAAAAGATATGTTAGACGATATGCATAAGAGAAAAATTGATATGGCTGATGAGATTTTTGTAATTAATAAGAATGGTTATATTGGTTCATCTACAAGATCAGAGATTGAATATGCTAAGTCAAAACAGATTCCAATAACATATCTAGAACCGGAACTATTTAATGGGGATACAATTAAATGAATTGCGACTTTTATTTGAAAAGAGGGATAAGTATATTTAAATTAATACGCAATATTCTTGAAACATATCTTGAATTGCAAACTGAAAAACTTAAGGAAAACAGACGAATAAATTTTATCAGAAAGAGAAAGTGCTATTACAAAAGCAAAGGAATATGTTGGTGAAGAAGTAGAAATAATTGATACATTTTATACGAATTTTTCTTCAGACGCAAAACCCCTTGAATATCTGGCTAGAAGTATTGCTGATTTAGCAAAAGCGGATGTAGCATATTTTGCAAAAGGTTGGGATGAGAAGTGTGGCTGCAAGATTGAATATGAGTGTGCTACTCAATATGGAATTGCTACTATTACGGATTAGGAGAAAATATGAAAGTTGATATTTCAAAGAAAATTATTACTTTAGATAATCAAAAACTATCTGATGAAATTGAGAAATATGAGTGTATTAGCAATCAGACAGCGTACTTATTTATGAGTCAGAACACAATGAAAGCGTTGACTGATTTAATAGCAACGAGAATTCCATTTATGGAAATTAATACAGATGATTGTATTCTTGCTAAATATAAGGAAAGAAAAGTATTTCAGAACGATGAGCTAGAATTTGGTGAAATAGAAATCCGATAAAACTTCGATTTCATTTGGAGAATAGATAGGTGGAGGTGAAAATATGCATCATTTGGCATGTGATGAATTGGAAATGCTTATTGAGGATTTAAAATCAAACAGTGCGGTAGGGAACAATTATCTCGACACATGGGATTATGAAGATGATTATTCTCATAATGAAATAGACAAAGCGAGAGATGATTTTTTAGAAGCTGCAAATGATTATTTATCCAAAAACAATTATCCATATATTATGAGAGAAGTATGTGAAAACGCTAGATTATGTGATAAAGATACTGGCGAGATATTAAGAGGATAAAGGTGGGGTAGAAGATAATTGAGATTTTATTATGAAAACATTAGTGGCGATTCTGGGCATTTCACATTAAAGAAAACAGAAATTCCAAAAGCAATAATGTCAGCATGGAATATAGAAGCTGAATTATACATTGTTGCTGACAAGATAGACAAATGCAAAAAAGTAATAATATTAATATTTGCACCATATGAAGGTAACGAAGTTAATAATGAATGGCTTAAAGACTATGGATTATATTTAAAAGACGGAGATGGATTTAGAGAATTACATTATATAGCAGATGATAGTCTTGCGTGGAAACCTGATAATTGGGAAGGGATATTACAACTAATTTAAAAAGGAGAAGTTAATTATTGAGAAGTAGAAATTTAAAAAGTAGAATCGCAGAGGGTGGAATTACCGCACTAGTTATTATTTTGATTATTGCGGTTGCGTATGGGTTTAGTTGGATTGTGACTTGTGGGATTATTAAGCTAATTACAATATGTTTTGGGTTAACTTTCAAGTGGAATGTTGCAACAGGTATTTGGTTAGTAATTTGTATTTTGAAATCTGTATTCAATATAACAGTTAAGAGTAAATAAGGAGACAAAATAATGGTTAAAACAAAAATAACAGAAACAACAGAGAAATATGATAAAGACGGCAAACTCGTAGAGAGAATTATACGAGAAGAAACTACCGATGATGACACAATTTATTATTCACCACAGATTAATCCAATTATTAGTCCATATAGATATTCAGATACCTCAGATGGTGTTGAATATTTGAAATATCAACCAACATGTCATTGTTCTGAGTAATATTAAGTTGATGAATTGTTTCTTTCATTTGGAGAATAAATGAATGACACATAAAAACAAAAAAAGAAAGGATAAGCAAAAAATGAAAGTAACAACAGAGTTAAAAATTTAATTAAAAGGTCGTTCTCTGAAAAGAGGGTATCTGTCGAAAGAGAAGCAAAAACTACTTCACAAAAAGAATATGATAGCCTGCTTAAAAAGGTTGAACAGAGCAAAGAATATAAGCAATTAGTGAAAGCTGCCAATGCTTTTACGGAAGCGTTTGATGAATACAAAACATCTAGCACATATGAAAGATCAAAACCATGGTATTCAACATCAATGTTTACTAATTTGCGATACAATATTGAGGCAAAGAATATTTTCGGTAGCAATATAACATCCTACATAAAGTACAATGATGAAACTATGGCATCCGTTAGAGAAAAGATAAAAGAAATTGATTTAGCGGAAGAGTCGCTTTTGATTAAGTTGACGTATGAAAAGGATATTGAGACGATTCGCGCCATGCTTGCTGAATACGATATCACAATTTAAAAATAAAATTTCTGTTTCATCTGATGATGATATTAACCTGTTTGACGGCAGATTAATATTTAAGACAACACACAATACATAAGTTCATAATTCACAAAAACAAACATTATAAACTTTTGTTGGGTGCTAAAACAGCCACCCTTGGGATTTTGTACCCTAAAATAGCTGTTTTGGATATAGATTTTTACATAAATCTACCCTATTTAATCAGTTCCGAAAGGGCTGTTCATTATAAGTTATTAGCTTTAGGTAATTATTATTTTATTACAAATTTTAAACATATTATAGGAGGACTTTTTAAATGAAAGAACTAAAAAACAGAGTAACAGTAACAGGTAAGTTGGTGAAGAACAACATCGAGGAATTCAAGACCAAGAAAGGTGAAGATGCTATCGGTGGTAGCCTTATTTTAAGAACTGCTGATAACAGTGAACATGAAATCAGATTCTATGCTAACAAGTATAAGAAGGATGAAAACAAGAACTTCACATCAGAAGAAAGCTATTTCTATCAGAAGTACATGGACGCAAAAGAAAATCTGAAGGATATTGAGCATTGTTCAGAAGGTGAAAATCCTGACATTATCTCTATTACAGATGGTATGTTCACAGACAATGACTTCAAGGGTAACGATGGTAATGTAGTTTCTACAAATACTATCTCTGCAAGATTCATCAATAAGGTAGAGCCAAAGGATTATGATTCTACAGTATTGGAAGCTAAGTTTGAGGTAGAAGGTATTATCGAGAAGATTGAAGATGAAGTTGTTAAGAGTGTTCCTACTGGCAATCTTGTAGTAGTTATGAACGCTATTGGACAGACAGCAGATGGATTTGGCAAGGATGCTGTTTACACAGCAGATAAGTTAATTCCTGTAAAGATGATTGTTGATAAGTCTATGGCTACTGCCTTTAGACAGGCTGGTTACTACGAAGGTGCTTATACAAAGTTAGTTGGTACAGTTATCAACTCTGTTGAAATTGTTAAACAGGTGGAAAAGGCTGCGTTTGGTACAGATATCGAGAAGGAAGTAAGAAGTTTTATTCGTAAGAATGAAGTCAAGTCTGGTACAGCAGTTAGCACAATCTTTGAGCATGAACTTACTCAGGAAATTGTAGATGCATTAAAGGCTAAGAGAAAGGCTAAGTTAGCAGAAATTAAGAGTGGTAATGCAAATAGCGGAGAAGATTTGCCTTTCAAGCCTGATACTAGCACACCAGCTCCACAGACTACATACAATCCATTCGCTCAGAACTAATTAACATGACAAAGCCTATCTGAGTTATCTCAGATAGGCAAATATTAAAAAATATTTATAAAGGAGATACACATAATTTATGATGATTAATTTATTAGATTTAACACCAAATAAGGTATCCGTAGACTTAACACAGTATTCAACAGTTCTTATGGGTGATACAGGTGTTGGTAAGACAACTACACTTATGAAGTTTTTAAAGGAATTAGTACCTGATAAAGAGCCGTTCTTCTTAGAGTTTGAAGATAGATTCCAGAATATCCCTGGTATTATGGCAGTCAAGATTGATACAATGTCTGATTTTAAGTCAGTTATTGGTCAGTTAAGAAATCCTGCATTGAAGGAAAAGTTCTCTTGTATCGTAATCGACACTTTGGACAAGTATGAAGAATTCTGTGAGAGATATGTCTTAGAGAATAGAGACGCTGAGATTCTTAAAGATGTTGGTGCATTTGGTGAAGGTTCTCTTCGTTTCAAGAGCGCATTAAGAAATATCGGTGTTATTCAGAGTCTTGGTTATACTGTTCATTTTATTGCACAGTCTACACATTCCAAGGACTTTGATACAAAGAAGGAAAGTGATGCTCTCAAGTTAAATAAGAATACATTCTCTTACTGTAGAGAAGCTGCTTTCTTAGTTGGTTATATGTATGCAGATGGTAAGGGTGAGAGATATATCACATTCAAGAAGTCTGATAAGTACCCTGACCTCAAGGATACATTTGGTTTACCAGAAAAAATCAATGTTAAAGATTTGAAATCTGTGTGGACTAAGGCAGTTGAAGATTTGGGTGGAGATTTCACTACAAAGGAGAAGACTATTGATAAGACTACACCTGTTGAAGATTTTGAATCTATCAAAGCAAAGGGTATTGAATTAGGTGGTTTATTAGCATCTAACGGACACTTAGCTGAAGCAACAGCAGTATTACAGAGAAATCTCGGTCTTGATGATAACGGTAATGTGAAGATGTTTGATACTTTGAGAGATACACAGCTCGACTTAACTAAGGTTATTGTTATGGAACTCGAAGAACTCATTCAGAAGTTTGGTATTAAGACAAACTAATTATTATGGGAGGGTAACACCTCCCAATGTAAAGTAGGTGCGTATGGCTAGATTATCAACATGTAAGAGTTGTGGTAAGAAACTACAACCAGAAGAAAAATGTAGTCACGCTTCCAAAACATATTGCAAAGAATGTTATGAAAAAATCCTAAGAGATAGTGATGAATATAAGCAGTTAATAGAGTTTATTTGTACTCATTATGAGATTGAAAGACCAACTGGTTTCATGTTGAAACAGATAAAAGATATGAGAATAGAATTTGGATGGTCTTATGCAGCTATGACTTATACATTATGGTACTGCAAAGAAGTATTAGGAAAGCAATTACTTGAAAAATATGGAGTTGCGTTGATTAAACACTTCTATGAAGAAGCGAGTAATTATTATTCTCAACAAGAAAAGATGAAAGAGCAGATGAAACGATTGGAAAATGTAGAAGTTAAAACAAAGGTTGTTAAGCGAAATCAGAGTAAATCTACTAACAGTAATTCATCACTTATCAATTTAGGAAATCTATTGGAAGGTGGTGACATTCATTAATTTCAGTCAACAAGTAGACAAAAAGGCAATATTTTTATTGTTTGGGTGTTATTGCATTAACCCACGACTCATTTTAGATGAGAAATACGCAACTAATGCAAATGATTATCCTGAAAACTTTCACAGAATGATATGGGGTGCTTTAGTAAATATTGCAAAGAAAGGCAATGTTGAAAGAATATCTCCTATTGATATAGAAAATGAAATTGCACAGTTTGATACTGCGATGTCATTGTGGAAGAACAATAATGGTTGGGAATATATCGAAGAAGCAATATCAATGTCAAAAGATAAAGTTTTGAACGTTGGTAAATACTATGACGATGTTAGAAAGTATTCAATTATAAGAAATGCGTGTGAAGAACTGAAGATAGACGTTACGTTTATCTACGATGAATCTGACGAGAAGAAGTTAGAAACATTCAATGAATTAACAAGCATGGATGTTCTGAATGCAATAAATAATAAGTTTATGGATTTCAAAGCTATGTGGAAGAATGTTTTTGGTGATAACTACGCATTTAAAGCAGGTGACGGAATTCAAAATAGATTACATGAGCACAAAGAACAACAGAATGTTTATGGTTATCCATTTCAATCTGGTTACTTAACAACGGTTTATAGAGGTATGCGACCAAAGAAGTACATACTTAGAAGTTCTGTATCAGGTGGTGGTAAATCAAGAAGTTCATTAGCCGATGGATGTAACATGGTTTCTGACAGAATTTACGATTGGAATAAGAAGCAATGGATTTCAACTGGTGAAAGCCAACCTGTGTTATTCATATCTACTGAGTTGGAAAAAGAAGAAATTCAAGATATTATCCTAGCTCATGTTAGTGGTATTGAACAGGACAGAATAGAAGAATGGGATGATATCACACCAGAAGAAGAAAAGATTCTTGAAGAATCGGCAAAGTACATCGAAGGATATGAGTACTTTGTTGAATATATGCCAGATTTCACAATTGATGTTATCTCTGAAACAATAGAGAAGTATATATTGAACCACAACATAACTGCTTGTTTCTTTGATTATATTAACGATTCTCCATCATTATATGAGTATTACTACAATAAAACACACACAAGATTGAGAACAGACCAGATTTTATTCTTATTTAGTGCAGCTTTGAAGTCTGTATGTAACAAGTTTGGTATATATCTTGGTTCTGCAACACAGTTAAATGATAACTACAAAGAAGATAATAACAAAGACGCAGGTGCGTTGAAAGGTTCTAAGGCGATTATTGAAAAGGCAGATGGTGGTATATTGGCACTTCCTGTTACACATAAGGATTTGAAACGCTTAAAACCTATATTAGAGAGTGCTGGTAACTTTGGAGCATTAGTTCCTAATATGTCGTATTACATATTCAAAAATCGTGGTGGTAAATGGAAGACTATTATAATTTGGACAAAACTCAATATGGGAACAATGAGAGAAGTTGATTGTTTTGTAACAGATTATAACTATGAACTCATCACTGACATCGAAAAGACAATAATTGATTTTCAGTTAGATGATGTAGGTGATGTAGGAATGATTGAATCTGATGTTGATGTATCAGGTTCAGACTTAGCAACAGAATTATCGAAATAGGGAGGTATAGAATGACCGCCCAAGACTTGAAAGAGAAATTATCAGAAGATGATATTAGAACTTTGCTCACAGACCATATGGGAGCAATTATATCTTACGAAGATGATGACATGTGGATTTCAAACACCGTATGTCATCATGGTAGTAAGCAGAAACTCTATTACTATAAGGAATCTCAATCATTTCATTGTTATACAGAATGTGGGCAATTAGATGTGATTGGTGTTGTTATGGGATTTAAAGGATATGAGCAAGAAGAATTCCATAAAGCAATTAACTGGATATGTGTAAAACTTAATTTAGATAATTGTGAATATGGATTTGGAAAGCAAGAACAGATTTCAGATTGGGAATTCATTAGAAAGTATAAGAGAAATACAAAGAAAGAAGTTGAGAATAAACCTTTAGTTCCATATGACAAAAGTATCCTCAATATATTCCAAAAGTTATATACGCAAGAATGGATTAATGAAGGTATATCAATTGAAACTATGGAGAAATACAACATTATGTATTCCACATGGCAGCAAAAGATTATCATTCCTCATTTTGATGTGAATAACCAGCTTATAGGAGTGAGAGGACGTTCTTTAATAGATGAAGATATAGAGTTATTTGGTAAGTATACACCTTTTAAGGTTGGTAGAAGATTTTATAATCATTCACTTGGTCAGAATTTATTTGGGTTGAATCACAATATGAAAGCAATTCAAGAGAAAAGAAAGATTATGTTGGTAGAAGCTGAGAAATCCGTGTTTCAAACAGACACAATGTTTGGAGAATATAATTTTACAGTTGCTCTATGTGGTAGCAATTTAACAGATTATCAACGAGGAATGATTCTTATGCTTGGTGTTAGAGAAGTAATTATTGCACTGGATAAACAGTTTGAGAATGTTAATTCAGAAGAGTGTAGGAAGTGGGCTAAACACATAAAAGAAAAGATAATTGACAAGTTGAGTCCATATGTTATCGTCACGGTTCTTTGGGACACTAATGGGTTACTTGGTTATAAAGATTCACCAACGGATAGAGGTAAAGAAACATTATTGCAGTTAATGGATAACAAAATCTATGTTGGAACAAATGATTAGGAAGGAGAGATTGATTGAGTTTTAAATATGAAGTATTAGGTCAGGTGAGATTTGGTAATGAGCTTGAAGATATTTTGAGATTAAAAGGTATCACAGATATTAACTCCTTCCTAAATCCAACTGTTAAAAATACAGAAAGTGAGTTGTTATTCAACAACATTGAAAAAGCGAGAGATACATTAGTTGAACATATAGAAAAGAACAGTGTGATTGATTTAGTTGTCGATTGTGATGTGGATGGTAATACATCTGGTGCAAATATTTATCAGTACATCAAGAGAATTAAGCCATCTATTGAAATTCGATACTTCATACATAAAGGAAAATCACACGGATTGGATGAATTTGTAGAAGAAATTTGCTTGGATAATTCACAATTAGTCATCGTTCCAGACGCAGGAACAGGTGATATTGATGAATGTGCGAAGATTGTAGGAAGTGGTAAAGATGTGATTATTTTAGACCACCACGCTATTTCAGATAAAGGAAATCCAGCGATAGTAGTAAATAACCAATTATCTGACAGAGTAACCGACAAGGCTATGACAGGTGTTGGCATTACATACAAATTAACTAAGTTACTTGATAAGTATTATGGTGTCAATTATGCAGATGATTACCTTGATTTGGTTGCTTTAGGAATGATAGGTGATAGAGCTGACACCATGAACTTACAGACAAGATATTTGATTTTAGAAGGATTGAATCAGATTAGAAATAAGACCAATAAGAATAAGTTAATTAGAACATTGGTTGATGCTCAAATGTATTCTATGGATTACAAAATTACCATAAATGGTGTTGGTTTTTATGTGTGTCCGTTGATAAATTCACTCATTCGATTGGGAGAATTTGAAGATAAGAGATATATGTTTGAGGCACTTATTAACTCTGATAGAATGTTGGAGAGAAAAGTTAGAGGTAACGGAATTGTTGAAATGACAATTCAAGAATACATTCTGAAAGCGTGTGAGTCATCTAATAGAAAGCAGAAAAAAATGACAGAAGAAAGTGCTTCTATACTTTCAGAAGAAATTGAGAAGTTTGGTATGGATAAATTACCTATTCTCGTGTGTAACGCAAGAGATGATGTTGATAGCAACTCAACTGGTCTTATTGCAAATAGATTAGCAGACCAATACCAAAGACCATGTTTGCTTATGAGAAGAAAAGGAAATGTATGTAAAGGTAGTGGTAGAGGATATGAAAAATGTGAGATTAGAGACTTTAATCAGTGGTGTAAAGACACAGGATTATTCAATAAAGTAGATGGACATGCAGGTGCTTTCGGTTGCGAGATTTCATTTGAAAATACAAATAAGTTGTTCCAAATGTTATCCACTATGAGAAAGATTGATGAAGCTACTTACTATGTTTATAACGTATATGACGCTTCACAGTTACACGACCAGATTATCAAGAATGTAGCAAAGTACGACTACGTTTGGGGTAACACAGTTAGTGAACCAATCTTCTTAATAAAGAATATTCCTTGTAATAAATATAACATCAATCTGATTGGTTCTAAACAGAATAAGATAGAGTTCACATATCACAATATTAAATTTACTAAACAGACAAAAGGTAGTTCTCTAGCAAAGTTATACAAAGAAATATTGTCAGTTGGAGACAATGTGAAATTTGATGTGGTTGGTAGATTTTCACTTGATACAAGAAATGGTAAGTGTCCACAAGTAATTATAGAAGATATGATTTTTGAAAAGTCTAATATTCAGCAAGGTTTTGGATTTTAACGAAAGGAAGTGAGAGATGATTGATAGATAAAAGTAAGATTTGGGGCTATGACTTCGAGGTATACAGCAAGATTAATTGGTGGTGTGTAACATTCATCAACTATGAAAATAGAGAGAATATTATAACCATCATTAACAATAGACAAGAACTTATGCAGTTCTACGATGCTCATAAAGATGAGATTTTCGTTTCATATAACGGCAGACAGTATGATACAGGAATATTCAAAGGAATTTTGGATGGAATGAATGTCGGTTATGTGAATGATAAGTTAATCAAAGAAGGCAAAAAGCCGTTCCAAGTAGTTAAAAATTCAAAGAATTATGCGTTAAATGACTACGATGCAATTCTGAAAGATAAGTCATTAAAGCAGTTAGAAGCATTTATGGGTGATGATATTCGAGAGACAGAAGTAGATTTCGATATTGACAGACCATTAACAGATGAAGAAATAGAACAGACTAAGTTTTATAACATTCACGATGTTTCCGAGTTGCTTAGAGTGTTAGATGAGTGTTGGGATGATTTTGAAGGTCAGTTGGATATCATTGAACTTTACAATTTAGATATGTCCTATTTCACAAAGACAAAGGTACAGTTAGCAGCAAAGATTTTAAATGCTGTTGACCAACACACGATGGACGATGAGTTTGACATTAGACTTCCAGAAACAATTCAGTTATCGGACAAGTATAAATTCATTCCAGAATGGTATATGAATCCTAAGAATTGGAGATACAAAGAGCATCTTCGTTCAGAAGATAATCAGCATAATAATCAGTTATGTTGTATGGTGGCAGGTATTCCTCATGTATTTGCATGGGGAGGATGTCACGGAGCAGATGATAAACAATCGGTATTTGAAGGTATTATCTTACACGCTGACGTTTCGAGTATGTACCCAACGACTGATATTGAATATCATCTTTTAAGTAGAAAATTTAAGAATCCTGATGATTTTAGAATGATGAGAGATTTCAGACTCAAACTTAAATCTGAAGGTAACTCAAAGAATAAGGCTTTGAAGCCTATGATTAATGGTATTTATGGTGCTTCAAAAGATAGAAATGGTGCTATTTATGACCCATTAATGGCAAATCTCACTTGTATCTTTGGTCAGATGTTCATATTGGATTTGGTTGATAAGTTAGAACCATATTGCAGATTGTTACAGACTAACACGGATGGTATTTTCGTTCTCTGTGAGAATGAAGAAATGAAGAATAAGGTAATAGAGATTACTCATTCAGTTGGTGAGAGATTACGAATGGAGTTTGAAATTGAAGAGTACACCAAACTCATTCAGAAGGATGTAAACAATTACATAGCTGTTATGAAGAATGGAAAACTTGAATGTAAAGGTGCGATGGTTAAGAAAAATAAACCTATTGACAACGATTTACCTATTCTGAATGATGCAGTTAGAAATTATTTGGCGAATGGTAAACCTATTGAAGAGACTATAAACGAGTGTAATGAGTTAATTAAGTTCCAAAAAGTAATCAAACTGTCATCTAAATTTAGAGAAGTTTGGTATGGAACAGGTGTTTATGGTAAATCAAGTGATGGAACTACAAAGGTTACAAGCATTGATGGAGAGTTGTTAAAGGGTAAGGTGCATAGAGTATTCGCAAGTGCAAAGAAGACTGACGGTTCTATCTATAAATTAAAAGTAGAAAAGGGAGTTAAGTCATATGAAAAATTTGCAAATACACCAGATAACTTATTCATTGATAACGAGGATATTCATGGTAAAGAGATTCCTGAATACTTAGATAGAGAATATTATATCAACGAAGCAAAGAAAAGAGTTGAAATGTTCTTAACCAAAGATGAAGAAAAGGTGGATGAGACACCAAATATCTTATTTAAGTGTATGTGTGAGAGTAGCGATTTCTATACATTTTTGGAAAAGTGTAAAGAGAGTGGTATCACAAAGAAAGTTCTTGAAGGATATTTAATTGCTGATTGTTGTAAAAACTATGGTAAAACAGACAAATTACTTAG
The DNA here is from genome assembly GCF_009677585.1 of Lactonifactor sp. BIOML-A5. Classification (GTDB taxonomy): domain Bacteria; phylum Bacillota; class Clostridia; order Lachnospirales; family Lachnospiraceae; genus Lactonifactor. Next base: position 87,222 of record NZ_WKYV01000015.1, read on the forward strand.
ATTTAGAGATTACTTTGAGTTGTTATACGGTAAAGACAAGATTACTCTAACTACTTTGGAGAAGAAATATACGGATGAGAATGTTAAAAATATCATCATCAGAAATGCGGAATTGACCAAGAGTGGTAAATCTTATAACAATCTCAACTCAAAACAGGCGTTGTTAGAGATATTTGATTACCTTGAAGATAAGCACATTGACGCTTATTCAATAATGAAAACACAAGTAGAGAAGTTTAATGAAGTGAGATATAAAGATGAAACTCTTAGTGGTAACAGATGGTTTGTGTTAAATACACGAAATATCATTGCTCCAAATCTTATTCTTTACAATATGAAAACTGGTGAAATTCAGTATAGAAAGATAAGAAAAGAGATATTTAAGATTTTACCTCTACAAGATGGTGACATTATTGATGTTATGAATTCCGAAAAGGAATTTGCAAAGAAAATAATCGGTAAGGATGATGATGGTATTAACATCGTAGCAGCAGATATTGATAAGGAGTTAGACATTATTACTCAGTATGATTTGGTTTACAGAGATTACAACAAGAGTAAAACACTATTGTCAGATTGCGAGGGGTATTAGTGGAAGAAGAAAAGATTTTGAAAATAGAGTGTACTTTGGATAGGATTTTCTATCCAAAGTATTCAAAGAAAGTAAATTCTGGTGAATTCGCAATCTTCAGTGCGATAGTAACCAAACGATTAGAAAATTGTGATGAAGATTTATATTCAGTAAAACTCAAAGGAAATACGTGTACTCTTGAATATGGTACTACATATAAAGTTTTCTGTAAGTTAGCGGAAAGTCACGAAACATATGGAGATACTTATGAACTTGTATATATCAGTAAATGTATTGATATTTCAAGCAAGGATAAGCAGAGAGAGTTTTTGAAGAATATATTGAATGAGAACTTGGTTGACAAATTGTTTGATGAGTATGATGACGTAATCAAATTATTAGAAGAAAGAGATGTGAAATCTCTTATGAAAATTAAGGGAATTGGTAATCAGGTGGCTCTTAAAATGATTGATGAGTATGAGGAATCTAAGGATTATAGTGCTATTTATATGGAATTAGGACAACTTGGATTAACTCATACATTCATTAAAAAGTTAGTAGACTTCTATCATTCGCCTGATACAGTCATTGATATTGTAAGAAATAACCCTTATGACCTTGTGCGTGTGGATGGCGTAGGTTTCAAGAAAGCAGATGAGGTTGCTTGTAAAGTAGGTATTGGACAATATGACATTCGCAGAATTAAAGGTTTCTTATTACATCATTTGAATGACCAAGGAGAAGCTGGTAAGAGTTATTTGAATTACCAAGAACTTATGAAAGCATTATATGACACTCTTGGTTTTGTACCAGAAGAAGTTGTAAATGCTACTGCGAAATCAATGATTGTTAATGAGGATGTTGTAGTTCTTGATAACGGTTCAAAAATTGCACTCAAAAGATTCTACGATTTGGAGAAGAATATAATGAGTGAATTACTTAGATTACAGATTGGTAGAATCAAGGTTATTGAATCCGATTTTGATGAATTTGAATCTGAGTTACATAAAGATTATATCCCAAAATCTTTTAATATTGGAAATTGGGAAACTATCATTCAGAGAGTAGAAGAAAATCAAGGATTTTCATTTACAGATGAACAGAAATCAGCTATTAAATTGAGTCTTGATAATCATGTTATGGCACTCACTGGTTTGGCAGGTGCAGGTAAAACAAGTACAGCCAATGGTATTTGTTCATTATATGACAATTACAACATCTTGGCTTGTGCATTATCTGGTAAGGCAAGTGTAAGAATCACAGAAGCAACAGGACTTCCAGCAAGTACAATTCACAGAGCATTAGGTTATCAGAACGGTACTTTCCTATTTAACAAGGAGAATAAGTTAGCAGTAGATATCGTTCTTATTGACGAAGCAACAATGATAAATGGTACATTATTCCTTTCCTTATTAGAAGCTATCCCAACTGGTGCGAAAGTTATTATCATGGGTGATGTTCAGCAGTTGACACCTATTGGTAACTGTCAAGTATTTGCTGACATTTTGGATAGTAACGTTCTTCCTGTTGTTAAATTAACTAAGCCACATAGACAAGCATTGATGAGTGGTATCATTCCTACATCTATCAAGGTTGCAAATCAAGAGCAGATATTTGGTAACAGCTTTGAGGGAAATGAGATTCTTGGAGAATTAAAGGATATGGAACTTGATATTACAAGTAGTAAAGAGTCCATGTCAGATACTATATTAAACCATTTCCAAACAGAAATGAGTAAGTATAGCGACATTATGGAAGTTCAAGTTTGCGTACCTATGAGATTAAAAGGTGAATTATCTTGCTACAATCTCAATACAAAAATTCAGAATATTTACAATCCTAAATTCAACGATAGTAAAGAGATTGAGATTTTGTTAGAGAAAAAGAATGAAGATACGAAGAAGTATCTTATTAGAGTAGGAGATAAGGTTCTCAATACCAAGAACAATTATAAATGTGTCAATGTGGATGGTGAAACAACACCAGTATTTAACGGAAATATAGGAATTGTAAAAGAAATCGCAGATGATGGATATTGCATGATAGATTTTGTTGGAATTGGAGAAGTATTATTTAGCAAGAGTGATTCAAAGAATCTTGAATTGGCTTATGCTTGTACAGTTCACAAGATGCAAGGTAGTGGTTTTACATCGACTATTGTTGGTATGGATACTGGTAGTTACATCATGAATAACTCTGAATTGTTATACACAGCTATCACAAGAGCAAAGAAATATTGTGTGTTGGTTGGTAATAATTATGCTATTTCTAAGGCAATTCAGACCAAAGAAGTAAAAACAAAGCAGACGTTTTTGAGAGATATGTTATTAGAGAACGCTTATAGATTAAAAGAAAGTGCATAGGAGGATAATGAATGAGTGCTTTATATGAATTAACAGGACAGTTCTTGGAACTTATGGATATGTTACAAGATGAAGAATGCGATGAACAGTGCATTATGGACACTTTAGAATCAATCGAATTTGAAATTGAAGATAAGGCAGATGGATATGCAAAGATTATCAAGTCTCTTGAATCTAATGTAGAAGGATTATCTAAGGAAGCAGATAGACTTACAGCAAGAAAGAAGACTTATGAGAACCGTATTAAGTGGTTAAAGCAGAATCTTGAAATGTGCATGAGAGCAACTGGTAAGAGAAAGTTTACAACTGATTTATTCTCATTTGGTATTCAGAAGAATGGTGGTAAGAGAAAGTTAGTTATTGATGTGGATGTAGAAAACGTACCTGAACAGTACAGAATTAAGCAGCCAGACGCAATTGACGGTGATTCAATTAGAGAATATCTGAAAGAGAATGGTCTTGAAGGTCAGGATGGTTCACTTAACTGTGATTTTGCTCACTTAGAACCACAGGGAGAAAGTTTGAGAATTAGATAAAAATTTACAGTCTATATATGGTGGCATACATACAAAACAACCACTATATATAGATAAAAATGAGCCGATTTTGCCAATAAAATAGGACTTTCATGGTGGTTTTAGAAAGGAGGATATTTTGAGAGTTGTAGAATTGATAAAACAGTTAGAAAAACTTGGGTATAATGACAAAACGCAAATATATTTTGGGTTTCTTAATAAAGACGAAGGTGAATTCTACGAAGCAGAAATTGTTATGGTTGATGATGAAGATAGAGATTGTGGCGATGATTGTATTGCTGTAACGCTTGATAACCCTGATGATTATATAAAGAGTAAAGTTCAATCTTTAAACCAAGAATTAAGAGAAGAATTAATCGAGGTTATAAATAAATATTGTTAGAACGCTCGTTTTATGGCAGAAAAATTATAAATAAGAAGGAGGAAATGAGGTTTGTGCGCACAAGAAATCATGATTTACTCCTTATAGAGATTGGAAGAAAACTTAATTAGAGACAATGGGATATACAATTATGATGCGTTAGATTTTCTTCACGCATTATACGAAGATTATGGTGATGAGAGCATCGATATGTTTCTTTGTGACTTTCCTTATACATTCAAAGGGAAGAATAGAGTAACAGCAAATAAGTGGGATTTACCGATTGATGATAAGGAATTCTTTGATATTGCTATGAAGATGCTTGTTCCTGATGGTTGTATAGCATTAACAGCAAGTCAGCCATTTACAAGTTATTTGGTAATGAATCATTTGGATTACTTTAAGTATGAATGGATTTGGGAAAAGGATAATGGTAGTAATTTTGCAAGCGTAAATCACCAGCCATTTAAAGTGCATGAATCTGTATTGATATTTGGGAAAGCACCAACTACATATAACAAAGCTGAAAGATATATGAAATACAATCCACAGTTTACAGCCGGTAAGCCTTATAAGATGAAGAGAAGTGGAATGACCGAGAATTTGGCTACTTCATCCAATTATGAAAGAACAGATGGAGAATATGAAGGTAGAAGGTATCCAAGAAGTGTTGTCAAATTCAATTTAGAGAAAGGTCTTCATCCTACACAGAAGCCTACTAAGTTATTTGAACATCTTATTAGGACTTACACTGATGAAGGTGGACGAGTTGTTGATGTGTGTTGTGGTAGTGGCACAACTGCTAATGCTGCACAGAATACAGGAAGAATTTATATTGTTAATGATTTGGATTTAAAGTATGTAGAAACTACAGAAAATCGAATAAGGAGTAATCAATGAGTATAGTAAAGAATTATTACGTTATAGCAGGATATGATTTGACTGAGTTTAAAACGGATAAATTCAAGGATTGGAAATGGACAGATGAAGGAGAAAAATATACTTGTAAACAAGTAAAAGATGAAATTCAATTATTTGATGATCCAATGAATAATAGTCACTTATATCTTGGGTATGTCTTAGCCTGTGGAGACGAATATGAATTTGAAACAACAAAGATTGATATTGGTACTGATATAAATTATGTATTAAAATATGTGTCCGAAACTTTACGTGAATTACAAGAAATTGGTGTAATATCAAAAGATTATGAGCACAAGGATAAACCAAAATATCAGATTATTATATTTGAAGAATGTACATAGATTCACGGTTCTATTCGGAGAAAGGATGGAGAATTAACAATGCATGTGTATTTAATTATTTCAAGAGACAATAAAGAAGCATATGTATTTTCTAATTTAAAGAAAGCAAAAGAAAAATGTGAAGATATTGATGGAATTGCTTACGAATGGATTCAATTATGGTGCAGACCTATAATATATGATAGTAAAGTTGAGTCAGAAGATGTTGTGTTTGACGATTCAGCTTTGCCATGGGAAATGTTGAAATTAGCACATGAACAAGGTAATTGGAATACAAGAGCAAAATATCGAGATGACGCATTTAATATAGAAATAAATCATAGAAGATAGTTTTATATTGCAGATTGAATCGCAATTCAATAGATAATTAACTTATGAGAATGAATATATATTGTGGTTTTATGAGAGATACCATAATTAAAAAGAAAGTTCATATAAAGAGCAATATGTTCATATATTCTGGCTGCTTAGAATGTAGAGGAACAGGAATTTTTGATTGTGGTATTCCAGAAATGAAAGGAACATGTATTCAGTGTAAAGGAACAGGAATACAGTATTTTGGAATGATGTGAAAACGTATGTTTCTTGGGAGTTAGATTCGGAGAATGGAAACTAATTATGATTAAGGAAAGGAGATACTCGTGGAAAATGAAGATAACAGATATGGATTTATGTTTGATTTTGTAGATGGTGGTTGGAACATTATTATGTTTGATGGCAATGAAAATTATCATGCCTATTACACATCTGATGAGAACGATTTTGATAAATCAGTACAACACTTGGAAGACTATGTGGTCGATTTGAAAAATATTTATAAGTACAGTATACCTACATATGATGAATTCTACGAAAAAATGGAAGACATATTTTTGTTGAAAAATAAACCTATAGAAGTATTTACTGATTATTTATCTGCATATTGAAATTTGCAACCAATAAAGTTGAACTTTAGCAATAAAGAAGCATTTCTCTTGAAAAAAGAAGGAGCAATAAATGACTTGTATTATAGGCTATTTAGATAAGAAAAATAAATGTACATGGATTGGGTGTGATAGTCTTGGTAGTAATGGATATACAAAAGCAGTTGAATCGCAACCCAAAATATTTAGAAATAAAGTTTTTGAAAATGTAATAATGGGTTCTACCTCAACATTTAGACATATTGATTTACTTAAATATTCAAAAGAATTGTTTGATGAAATTGATAAATATAAAACAAGATGATTATAGAGAATAAGAAATATGTTATAGCAACAAAATCTTTTCCGTTAGAGTTTGATGACGGATCTGGTAATGCAGTGAACGATTTTAATGAAGCTTATCTTGGAACATATGATGAGATGAAAACTCAGTTAGGTTATTTTGACGAACCTGATAAGTTTCAAATTTTAGAAGTGAAAGCCACGTATGAATTTTAGGCAGGAGGAATTAATTGGACGAAATACAAAGAATAAAAGAACTGACAGAACAGTTAAATACATACAGAGACGTATATTATAATGATTCAAAATCGCCGGTCTCTGATTATGAATACGATAGTCTTATCGATGAACTTCAGGCGCTAGAAAACGAAACAGGATTCATTCTAAATAACAGTCCGACACAATCTGTAGGATATGAAGTCAAATCTAAACTTCAAAAAGTCAAACATTCCCATCCCATGTTATCCCTTGATAAAACTAAATCAATAGATGAAGTTATCTCTTTCCTAAATCGAAGAGTTGGCATTGCTATGTTAAAAATGGATGGATTGACAACCGGAATTTCGTATTCTGGTGGCAAGTTAGTTTCAGCAGAGACTAGAGGTGATGGAATCGTTGGCGAGGATGTATTACATAATGCCAAAACTATTATAAATCTACCACAACAGATTGTTACTCAGGAGATTAAAGTTGATGGAGAGGTTATTATAACCAGAGCAGATTTTGAGAAAATTAACACTACTATTATTAATAAAGACGATAAGTACAAAAATCCCCGCAACCTAGCGAGCGGTTCCATCAGACAACTTGATAGTAGTGTGGCAGCGAGTAGAAATTTAAAGTTTATTGCATGGAAATGTATAAAGGGTATTGGTGGAAATAGTTTCTTCAATAGACTTTATAGAATGCAGGAATTGGGATTTGAAGTGGTTCCGCACAGGGCTATCCCAGCTGATGTAACGAGAGTAGATTTGGAGAATATTATTGAAGAATTAAAATCTGAAGCAGAAGATAAAGGCTTTCCAATTGACGGTATTGTCTTCGGCTTTGACGATGTGTCTTATGGTGAATCATTAGGAGCTACTGGGCATCACCTCCGTTCACAAATTGCCTACAAATTTTATGATGAAGAGGCTGTCACTATCTTGCGTGATATAGAATGGAGCATGGGCAAATCGGGAATTTTGACACCAGTTGCAATTTTTGATTCGGTTGATCTGGATGAAACCGAGGTAAGCCGGGCGTCTCTCCACAACGTTAGCATTATGAAAGACGTATTGGGACACCCATATAAAGGACAAGAAATTATAGTATGTAAATTTAATATGATAATCCCTGGCGTGATAATGGCAAAAAACGAGGAAGGAGAATGGATTAGTAATAAAAGAAATTTGGAAAAGAATTAATGAAGCACCAGATTACGAAGTAAGTAATCTTGGAAGAATAGCTTCAAATAAATATAAGAACAGGCGAATATTAAAACAGAGAAAAGGAAAACATGGGTATTTGCAAATTGGACTATGCTGTGAAAATGAAAGAAGATATTTTTTGGTTCATAGATTAGTATTATCAACATTTTACCCAATATACAATACGGAACAATATGAAGTAAACCATAAAGATGAAAATAAGACTAATAATAATTTGGAAAATTTAGAATGGATGACGCCAAAAGAAAATCGTAATTATGGAACAAGAAACGAGAGATTATCAAAAACTCAAGGTCTTAAAGTAAAATGTGTTGAAAAAGATATAGTTTACGATAGCTTTCATGATGCATCAAAAATTAATAGTATAGACGTATCTGGTATATGTATGTGTTGTACTGGATATAGAAATAGAAAAACAGCGGGAGGTTATCATTGGGAATATGTTAAATAATAATAAAATTGAATACTTAGAACTTCCAAAGCAGTGTCCAGTATGCGGAGCGACTACAGCCGTTATTAAGGATAACGATACGCAAGTGCTTACTTGCACGAATGAAATGTGTCAAGGTAAGTTGCTTGGCCGAGTATCGCACTTCGTATCTAAGAAGGGGATGGATATCGAAGGACTTTCCGAAGCAACATTAGAGAAATTTATCAACCTTGGATGGATTAAGTGTCTATTTGATGTTTACAATCTCGGTTGTCATTATGGCGAACTTATTAATATGGAAGGTTTCGGGACTCGTTCTGTAGAAAAACTTGACAAAAGTATCAAAAAGAGTAAGGAAGTAGAACTGAAAAATTTTATTACAGCCCTAAGTATTCCTAATATTGGAACATCACAGTCCAAGGAATTAGCAAAGACATTTTCCACATGGGATGATTTTGAGGCAGCGGGATTTGGAAATTATGATTTCGCTAGATTAGATGGTTTTGGGGATGTATTAAATAAGAATATCCACCAGTGGTTCCATACAATGTGGAATGAGGACAGAGTAGGACAGTTGGTAAGGAATCTGCATATTACGAATACTGTAATAGGAGAACAATCTATCAACAGTGCAATAACTGGTAAAGTATTTGTTATTACTGGGTCAGTTGAACACTTTAAAAATCGCAAGGAAATACAGGAGATTATTGAGTCTAAAGGCGGCAAAGTAATTGGAAGTGTATCTTCTAAAACGGATTTTCTTATTAACAATGATACGACATCCGGTTCTTCTAAGAATAAAAAGGCAAAAGAATTGGGAGTTCCGATTATCTCAGAGCAAGATTTTATAAGAAAGATTAAAGAATAATGTATGTAATGGAAAAGGAGTAAACCTTTCTTTCATTGGAGTTTGGAGGTGATATAAATAGACGGTTATCAAATAATTGGTATAGACATGCATAATTCGGAAAATCCATCAGATAAAGACTATTCTGTCGTTGTTTGCATGTGCGGCAACTGTAGATACGTAATTGCTAGTAGAAAATATAAACCTGAGATTAATGAAGTCGATGTTCCATTTTTTATTAAATGCCCTAAGTGTGGAGCAAGGTTCAAAAATCACATATGGAATGAAGAAATACAAAAATAAGAAATGCAATGAAAGAGTAGTTTCAAAGGATAAGAAGAAGGGAGTGATTTGACATACTAATAGCTATAGACCCAGGCTCTGCAGAAACAGCATATGTTATATTAGACGATCATTATAAAATATACGGATTTGATAAAGTTCAAAACGAAGTACTACTTGAGAAATTGAGAAAAGAAACTTATGACGAATTTGTTATTGAAAATATAGCATCATATGGTATGGGTGTTGGAAGAGAGGTGTTTGACACTTGCATTTGGATAGGACGCTTCTGGGAGGTTGCCAATGCAAAAGTGAAAGATTTTATATATCGCAAGGACGAGAAAATCAACCTATGCGGAAGTATGAAGGCTAAAGACTCCAATATTCGAATAGCTCTTATTGATCGCTTTGCTAAATTTGACTTCAAGAATGGGAAAGGAAATAAGAAGAACCCGGATGTGTTTTATGGATTTAAGGCCGATATATGGGCGGCGATGGCCGTTGGGGTTACATATTTAGATATGAAGGCTCAACATGAGGAGAATTAAGATGCATATAGTATACTGCATAATAGGAAGAAGTTGTTCTGGTAAGAGTGCAATCTGTAAAGGAGCTGCTGAAGAGTTAAAATTAAAAGTGCTTCAATCTTATACCACTAGGAGCAAACGAAATGGTGAAACTGAGGAGGAATCTGATCACATATTTATCAAAGCTGAAGAGGTGGATGCTCTCCGCCAAGATATGGTTGCTTATACTGAAAGGTGTGGATATTGCTCATTCACTACCCGTCAACAATTAATGGAATCAGATATATGTATCATAAATCCATCCGGATATTATGAACTAAAGCTTAAAACTAAAGACATGGATATTATGTTAGTTCCTATCTACATCACCGTTCCTTATAGGACTGCAATTAAGAGAGCTAAGAAACGTGGAGGCTTTGAATCCTGGAAAGAAAATTATGACAAAGAGAATAATGAGTTTGGAAGCTTTGAAAAGTCTAATATTATTGAGTATCGGATTTTGAATGATAATGACTTGGAGGAGGCAGTAGGTAAGTTAGTAAGAATAATTAATAAAGTGCGAGGTGAAAATGCTTAAAGGAGTTAAAACGATTTTTTTTGATTTTGATGGTTGCATTGCAAACACTATAGAAGCAATCGTTTCCTTGTATAATGAGGATTTTGTCGCTTATAAAAAATTTCAGCCTATAAAATGGTGGGATATAAATACATGGGATTTCAAAGAATGCATGTGTGCGAGCAGAGAATATATAAATACATACTTTAATCAGCCTAGATTCTTTAATAGACTTGAATTTATGCCAAATGCAAAAGAGGCTATTGAGGAAATTAAAGGTTTTTATGATATAAAAATTATTACACATGGATTCAAGCCGAATTTACGCCTGAAAAAACAGTGGATAGAAAATAATCTTCCAGGTATAGAAATGATTGGTGTAAATCTTAAAAAATATAAAGATAAATCGCATATTGATATGTCAGATGGATTTTTCTTAGACGACAGCTCCGGAAATATAAGAACAAGCAACGCTAAGTATAAAGCAGTCTTTGGAGATATTTACTCTTGGAATGAGGACTGGGCTGGTAAAAGATTATGTAACTGGGAAGATGTTAGAAGAGAATTGTTGGGTTAGAAAGGGAGCAAAATATTGAAAAAGTTATCTGATAAAGAGAGAAAGATACTTATAGAGCTAATTAGTAATGAGCAGATTCATATGATTATAAAAGACCATAGCAAATATGGGTCTGATAATTACAGGGCTTTAGAAAAACTGAAAGTAAAAATTAAGGATATGTAATTAGAATGGAGGCATAAATGACAGTTCAAGAGTGGCTGGGGGAGGAAAATACCCTGGGAATAGATATATGGGAGAAGAAATACAGAAATAATAATGAAAGCTTTGATGAATGGCTTTTAAGAGTTTCAGGAGGGGATAAAGATATTGAAAAACTGATAGTCGAGAAGAAATTTTTATTTGGTGGAAGAATTCTCTCGAACAGAAATGCGTTAGACCCATTACGAATTTATAAAAGAGATCTGATGCATGGAGCAGATGTAAATACATGCTTAGAAAAGGCATATTCAGATAATAAATATCCAAAGACGACATATAGTAATTGTTATGTGATATCACCTCCAGAGGATTCTATTGAGTCGATTTTCGACTGTGCAACCAAATTAGCCAGAACATATAGTTATGGAGGCGGATGCGGAATTGACATTAGTAAACTAGCTCCAAGAGGGTCAATAGTAAGAAATTCTGCAAAAACGACAACGGGATCTGTGAGCTTTATGGATTTATACTCATTAATAACAGGACTCATCTGTCAACAGGGACGACGCGGAGCATTGATGATTTCCTTATCCTGTGAACATCCGGATTTAGAAGAGTTTATCAATATTAAATCCGATCTTGAGAGAGTTACCAAGGCAAATATTTCTATTCGTATAACTGATAAGTTTATGGTGGCAGTAAAAAATAGACAACCATTTACGTTAAGTTTTACAAGAGAAGCTACAGGAGAGACTATCACAAAAGAGATAGATGCATACGAATTCTTTCACAAAATATGTGTTGCCAATTGGGATTATGCTGAACCGGGGATGCTTTTCTGGGATAGAATAGAAAACTGGAATTTACTTAGTTGTGATGATGCTTTTCATTATTCTGGAACAAATCCATGCTTTTCAGGGAAAATGAGACTTTTAACAACAGTAGGATATAAAACATTTGAAGAGTTATGCGGAACAGAACCTTTTATTTATAATGTAAATGGAAATATTGTTAAGAGTAAAGTATGGTGTTCAGGGTCAAAAAAAACTGTAAAAATAAAATTGGCAAAAGACGAAATTATTTGTACACCAGACCATAGATTTATGACTATTGACGGCGAAGAGTGTATGGCTAAAGATTTAAAAGGAAAGTATATTATGCCATATACAAAATCAAATAAATCATTTGATGAATTTTTTGTTAAATGCGGTTTTATACAAGGGGATGGGCAATTAAAAAGACTTGATAGTAAAGATCATGGAGGGATTGAAGTTAATATTGGTAAGAAAGACACTGATATTTATGACTTATTTGCTAATGAAAAATTTACAATCAAATCAGAAAGATCTATATATTTAGATGGATATAAAAAAGAGTTACTGAGATTAGGCTTTTCCAAAACCAATCTACCGGATAGAGAATTTCCTGATACATATGATTCTTGGACGCATAATCAGAAGGCTAGTTTTTTACATGGATGTTATTCCGCCAATGGTTCAGTGATTAAAAACGGAAGAGTTTTATATAAAACCACTTGTAAGAAATTTGCTGAAAAACTATCACAGACATTATTTGAGGATTTTGATATTCATGGAGTTTATATTACAACAAACAAACCTAGAAAGATAAAATTTCCAAATGGAGAATATGAATGTAGAGAAAGTTATGATGTAAATATTGGCCAATATAAAGACATTACTAAGTTTATCGCTGAAATCAATTTTTATCAACAGTACAAGAGGGAACAACTTGAAATAATGATGAAAAATAGGCCCTCCTATGTTTATAATGTAGAACCATATGAAGAAATTAAGGTGTATGACTTTATTGAACCTGAGAGACATTGGGGAATTGTAGAAGGTTATGTGGTACATAATTGCGCCGAAGAACCTCTTCCGGCAGGTGGCAGTTGTTTATTAGGTAGCATAAATTTATCCGAATTTGTAACACCAAATAAAACTTTTGATTTCGAAGATTTTAGAAGTACAGTATCTATAGCCATAAAAGGATTGAATGGTGTTCTCGATGAGGGGTTGCCACTACATCCATTGCAAGAGCAAAGGGATTCTGTAAGAGATTGGCGTCAAGTGGGTCTAGGAATTATGGGTTTAGCTGATTGTCTGATAAAGATGGGAATAAGATATGGAAGCTCAGAGGCCTTACATACCTGTGATATGATAGGTCATGCTATGGCGGATGAAGCAATAAAAACTTCAGCACTATTGGCTAAAGAGTATGGACCATATCCAATGTATAATCCAATAGCCATAGAACAATCTGCTTATTTTACTAAAAATGCTTTAGGGTATACGAAAGAATTAGTAAAAAAATATGGACTACACAATTCTCAATTACTAACTATAGCACCAACAGGGAGTACGGGGTCTATGCTTGGTATTTCTGGCGGGATAGAACCTATATTTGCCAACTATTATACCAGAAAAACAGAGTCTCTTCATGGATGCGATAAATACTATAAAGTATATACGCCCATTGTACAAAGATATATGAGTGAGCACGGCTTAAAAGACGATACTGAATTGCCAAAATATTTTATAACGGCACAACATTTAAATTATAAAGAAAGAATCGATACGCAGGCAATTTGGCAGAAACACATTGATGCATCAATAAGTTCCACAGTCAATGTACCAAATTCATTTACTATAGAGGAAGTAGAAGCTCTATATATGAGAGCCTGGGAGAAAGGTCTAAAAGGTGTAACTATTTACCGTGATGGGTGTAAAAGAGGAGGTATTTTGACCACGGATAAAAATACTCAAGAGGATAATACATCAAATCAGCTTGAGCGTGGGATGATTATCAAAGCAGATGATAATTGTATAGGTAAGAAGAGGACAATTATAACTGGATGTGGAACCTTACATTGCGAAGCTTTCTTCGATCCAGATACAGGTGAATTGCTGGAGACATATTTTAGCAAAGGCTCGACAGGCGGATGCCATAATTTCATGATCGGTCTTTCCCGGATGATATCCCTGGCTGCAAGAGGGGGGATTGATGTATATTCAATAGTCGATCAGCTCCAAAGTAGCGGGACGTGTCCGTCGTATGCTGTAAGAAAGGCTACGAAGCATGATACAAGTAAAGGAAGCAGCTGTCCGGTAGCAATAGGGAATGCATTAATAGCTATGTATAAAGAAATGAAAAATGATATCGGTGATGATGATGAATCGTTAAAAACTGAAAATAAGCCAGTAAAAATCAAAGAAAACAAATCAAATAAACCTAAGTGTCCTGAATGCGGAGAAGAACTTTTTTTTGAAGGCGGCTGCAATATATGCAAATCATGCGGCTGGAGTAAATGCGATTAAGGCCAACGCGTTAAGCATCGGCCTCAGAAGTTATTTGACATTCTATGGGTGATTTATCATCTCGAATGGCCTTGAGTACAGGCTGGCGGAAATTGCCATTATCAGTAGGCATTGATTCAACTATACATACCAGCCTGGGTTCTAACCATGTGGCGGCACCGTTTCCTTCTGGCACATATCCGAAAGGAGAATCATCCACTATCAGGTATGGATGCTCGTTCAGTTTGCGCAGGGATACGCCTAGTGTTACATGACCTCTATATTTTAGGATATTTCCGTCATACTGACCTAATACCAGGCTTGTCATGTCATTATATTTTTGTATATATCCGCAGATTACATAGTCTCCAGAGGTGTATACCTTAGACTTAATCCATTCTTTTGTGCGCTTTCCAAACCAGTACAGGCTATCTTTCTTTTTAGCAACAATTCCTTCTAGCCCCCGCTCCTGGGCAAGTTCGAAAAATTTTACACCGTTACGCTCTACATAGCGGGATAATCCAAAGTAATTATTTTCTGCCACTACACTCTTTAACATCTCTTTACGCTCCATCAAGGGGAGCTTAGTGACGTTTCGAAATTCCTTTTGAATGATATCGTACGCCACAAAACAAGCGGGATATTGTTGGGCTGCCAGACGGATTTTAAAAGGAGATGTCAGCATAACCCGACGTTGGATTTCGTAAAAGTCAGTCACGCCGTTTTTTAATACAAATAATTCTCCATCTAATATGCACCTGCAGGATACATGTTTGTGTATCTCGGCCAGTTCCGGGACGCACGGAAGGAGCTGCTTATTACGCTTATTATGCAAATCCGTTCCATTTTTATCCAGATAGGCAATGCATCGGATTCCATCAAGCTTCAATTCATAAATATAATCGTCAGAATCAAAGGGATCACGTTCTTCACCTATCAGCATTGGATGAATCCCTTTTGTTAGAAATAAATCTTCTGTTATCATGCTGTTCCCGAAATCTTAGTCTCAAGAGTTTTTTGAACTGCATCCATAAAATTGATGATATTTGATGGCCCACTATTATCTGCGGAAACAATTTGCTTTCCTTCGATTTTCTTTTCAATAGCATCCTTAAGCCTTTCTTGGTATTCGTCGTGATATGCTGAGATATCAAACGGCTTAATCATTGTCTTAAACAATGTCTTGGTCATCTCTAGTTGTTGCTTATCTATAGTTGGTTTAATCGATGTTACCGGAATAGATTGTATCTCTTCCTGATAATACAGTATTTTTGCCAATAATCCGTTTTTTGTAGGATACAGCACAACTAACTCTTCATTAACATTAATCACAGTTTTAGCAATAGCGACTATTTTTAAATTTAATAATGCCTGACGTATAAGTTCTACGGACTGCTCTGCCCCTGGTTCCGGAACCACATAATAGTTACGATCAAAGTATATCTGGTCTATATCTGACATTTTAGCGCAGCCTTCCAAATGTAGGGTTTTATCTTTCTTGGTTTTAATCATTTCTATTTCATCGTTAGTAATCGTTACGTATCTACCCTTTTGGAATTCGTATCCCTTAACAATATCATCATTAGTCACTTCCTTATTGCAGGAAGGACAGTATTTTTTATATTTAATTCGTTCATGAGTATCTTTACACAATTGATTAAAATTTACGCTAATATCTCTAGTGGTTTTATAGAGTCCAACTGGGACATATAGAAATCCATATGATATAGCGGACTTGTGTGCAACTGCCATTCTAATCACCTCTTTTGGTAATTAGTATCCGCAACAATTTCATTTTATATTATGGAAAAGAAAGGAATAATTAAAATATGAAGAGAATCGCAAAATTTCACAAAGTAAGTTGGGATAGATTTTTAGAAGATTGGAAAGATGTATTTCCCGACTCCTCCACAGAAGATATAAGAGAAATATATGATAATTTGAAACTACCAAAACGCGCAACTAAGGGTTCTGCCGGGTATGACTTCTTTGCCCCTAATCATATCATTTTAAGTCCCGGTCAAACAATAAAAATCCCCACGGGAATTCGTGTTGAGATGGAGCCCGAATGGGTGCTGAAATGTTATCCTAGGAGCGGACTGGGTTTTAAATATCGCCTCCAGCTGAATAATACTGTTGGGATAATTGACAGCGATTACTTTTACTCAGAAAATGAAGGGCACATATTTGCAAAAATGACGAATGACAGCAATGAGGCCAAGATGTTGAGGATTAATCCGGGCGAAGGATTCATGCAAGGAATCTTCGTGGAATATGGGATCACAGTCGATGATGCTACTGATAGAGTTCGGAATGGCGGGTTTGGGAGCACAGGAGTTTAAAATGAAATATGAATATGAGAATGATAGACAGGAGTTATTTGAGTCACAATTAAAGACATGTCCGGAGTGCGGCAGTTACATGACTGAGGAGGAAGAAGACTATGGACTGAACAACTACTATAAAGACAAATGGTATGAGTGTCCAAGATGTGGATATTGTTTAGAGCGTTAGGTATATTCAACTATGATTTGAGAAAGAGTTTTTTGCTTTGGATATAAAGATGCGGATTAAGAGGAAGGATTTAAGTGAAAAATTGTTATAAATGTCCTAATAAATATAAAATTACACACACATACAGACATGGAATGATTGGTGAAATAACCATGTGTAGGCTTTATGATAAACAATTATATTATTATGGAAATGATGTACCAAAACCGGATTTTAAACATAATTGTTTCGGTGAAAGGAATTACTAGTTTAGGATTTAGCGGCCGACATAAATGTCGGGAACAAATTAAGATTTAAGGAGGTAAGAGATGGCAAAGTATAAAGTGGAAATCAAAGGAAATACGATAACAAAAACTCTCACTTTTATGGGGAAAGAATTTACTGAGATTTGGGTAGAGGATGGGACATGCTGCTCTTCTTGCATTGAAGAAGAGGTAATGGCAGCATTTCCTGACCTTTTGGATGAGCACGTAAAAACAATTGAACAATTAACTTGCATGGATGAAGATGAGGTTTTAGAGGCGATTGTAGATTTAACATATTACGAACAAGGTCAGTAACTTAGGATTTAGCGGTCGGCTGCTGAGTGCCGGAGAAAGCAGGAAATATGGGAAGTCAGAAATTTTTAAACATCTGCAAAGCTAAAGTGGTTGATTACTATAATGAGCATTGTGAGAAAACAGATGTAGTAGATATTGCTGTCAATGATGTGTATGTGGTTTGGTACTGTAAGACGTTGCAGAATCATAAGGCATTATTATCAACGACTGCACCGGACGGTATGTACTATGAAATGACTTTTAACGGGGATAGGAACGAGCTGTACATGGACGCATATAAAAAATGGCAGAATATCTGCTTTGAAATGTAAATTAAGATTTGAGCAAATAAGAAAGGAGGCGGAAGCCCCGGCCGGGAAAGATGCATCGGCTTCCTTTCAATGATGGATTTAGAGCAGAAGTCAATAAAAAGAATCAAACTGGCGTCAGAAATGAGTCTGCAGCACTACGGGAAACCGCTGGTATGCACATATAGCGGCGGGAAGGACAGTGATGTGATGCTGGAGCTGTTCAAGCGGTCTGGAGTGCCATTTGAGGTGCATAATAGCCATACTACTGTTGATGCGCCACCGACAGTGTATCACATACGTAAGAGGTTCGGGGAACTGGAGGATATGGGAATTAAGGCAGCTATTGAAATGCCTAAGTACAAGGGAAAGCGGGTTAGTATGTGGACACTTATACCCCAAAAAGGAATGCCCCCTTCCAGGCTTATGCGATATTGCTGTCAGATATTAAAAGAAACAGGGTGTGCTAATAGATTTATTGGAACGGGAGTCCGCTGGGATGAAAGCACTGCCAGAACGGAGAGACAAGCCTATGAGACGATTAGCAAGGTAAAAGCAGATAAAATTACAGCTACGGATGAAATCATGCTCATGAATGATAATTTAGAAAAACGTAAAATGACCGAACACTGTATGCAGAAAAACAAAATGGTAGTAAATCCTATAATTGATTGGGAGCACCGTGATATATGGGAGTATATCCGGTCAGAAAGAATAGAATATAATCCTCTGTATGATCATGGATATTCACGGGTAGGGTGTATTGGTTGCCCTATGGCTTCCAAAGGGCGATGGAAACAATTTGCTGACTTCCCGACATATCAAAGGGCATATATACGGGCATTTGATAAAATGTTGGAATATCTTCAAGTAAATTGTAAAAAGAATCCGCCAAGATGGAAAAATGGTTATGAAGTATTCCTCTGGTGGATGGAAGATAAAAATATAGAGGGACAGATGGACCTGATAGAGGATGGGTTTATTCAATAAAACTGAAATTTTGCAAAGGAGAGACATGGAGCAGATATTAAAAACATGTTGGTAGTTTGTAATGGCAGTGGAGAAATCTTAATGGGTAAAGGAATTAGGGAAAGAACGATTAGGAGGATAAAGAAATTAGGAATCACAAAAGAATAATTGGAATTATCTTGGCAGCACTTGCCATTAATACGAGTACTATATATGCAGCTGAAACAACAAATAATGTGAAATACGTTACAGCAAAAAACGGCCTTAATATAAGAAGTGCACCGGACATAGAAGCTGAAAAGTTAACTGCTGTACCGTTCGGAACGGAGATTGAGATAATAGAATCAACAGACGATAGTGAATGGGTTGAGGTGACTTACCAAGAGGGAAAGGCTTATGTGTATGGCAAGTATTTAGGAGACAAAAAGCCAGATGTAACTGAAACATCGAATACGGCTCTGAACTATCTAGGAAAGTTTAAGATTACATATTACTGTAACTGCAGAAAATGTTGTGGAAAATGGGCTGGAGGAGCGACAAAAAGTGGGACAATGCCTACCGCTGGCAGAACAATAGCAGTCGATCCGCGTGTCATACCTTTAGACAGCCAGGTCATTATAGACGGTGTGACATATGTAGCCGAAGACACTGGGAGCGCTATTAAAGGGAATAAAATTGATATATACGTTTCCAGTCACCAGCAAGCACTAGAACTGGGAACCAAGAAATCGGATGTATACATAAAATAGGAGGACATATGGGAATTAATATTAAATTGCCTGAGATAGAAGACTTAAATTGCTTTATGAAAGTTTGCAATATATATGAGGAAGACATAGATGTTAAGCAGAAACGTGCGGTAATTGACGGCAAATCGTATCTTGGGCTTTTAAGTTTAGATTTATCCCAGCCGATAACCGTGGTGATACATACTGAAAGAACATCGGTTAGAGATATGTTCTATAAAACACTGGAAAAGTGGAAAGTAAAGGAGGGAGCACAGTGACTAAAGCCGATAGATATATGAAAGAAACAATTCGACGAATTTTGGATGAGGGTTACTGGGATAAAGATCCTAGACCTCAATATGCTGATGGGACTCCAGCGCATACAATATCAATTAATCATGTCTTACATTCTTATGACTTATCTAAAAACGAATTCCCTATCACAACCTTACGTCCAATTAAAATCAAAAAAGCAATAAACGAAATTCTTTGGATTTATCAGTGGCAAAGCAATTCTCTTGAGATTTTAGAAGATATATTAGATATAAAATGGTGGAGGCCATGGGAGAGCAAAGATATACCAGGCACTATCGGCCAAAGGTACGGTGCAACTGTCAAGAGGCATAATTTGTTGGAACGATTGTTGGATGACATTAAAAATAATCCTTATGGCAGGAGGCACATAATGTCTCTTTGGCAAAATACAGACTTTGAAATGACTGATGGACTTATGCCTTGCTGCTTCCTGACTATCTGGAATGTACGCGGCGAATATTTGGATATGTGCTTAATTCAGCGTTCCAGCGACTGGCTGACCGCCGGGAATATTAACCAGATACAGTATGTAGCGCTTCAGATGATGGTAGCAAAGCATTGTGGCTATAAACCAGGGGTATTTACTCATTTTATGACAAATGTTCAGATATATGATAGGCATGTCGAACAAGCTGAGGAAATGTTAAAAAGAAAATCTCAAGACGTAGAACCTGTTTTTGCTTTAGATACTACGAAGGATAATTTCTATGAGTTTACATATGAGGATTTCATATTGACTGATTATAATCCAACTCAGCCGCAATTGAAATTTGAGTTGGGAATTTAGAGGAGGTGTTTAATATAGGGAAAATAGAAATTCCAGTATGGGAAAAAGTTAATCTAACATTAGAAGAAGCTGCAGCTCTATTCAACATAGGAGTTAATAAGCTGGACAATTTAACTAGAGACCCCAGTTGCAATTTTGTTATCTGGAAAGGAACTCATCGACTGATTAAGCGCAAGCAATTTGAGGAGTTTAACGACAAACTTCAGGCACTTTAATTGAATACGGAGCCTTCTTATGGTATATTTTATATATCATATTAAGGCTCTTTTCAGATTTGGAAAGGAGAGCATAATGTCTGAAAAGCGCAAAGATAACAAAGGACGTATTTTAAGGGATGGTGAAAGTCAACGCAACGATGGGAGGTATATGTTTCGCTATACCGATATTTCAGGAGAACGAAAAGCGGAATACAGTTGGAGACTTGTGGAAAAAGATCCACACCCTAAGGGTAAAAGAAAGGACATCTCTTTAAGAGAAAAAGAAGAGAAGATAAGAACCGAGGCTGAGGATTTTATTTCATACACTTCTGGGAAAATGAATTTAAATGATTTATTTGACTTGTATTATAAATCTAAAATAAAACTTGGACATGTCAAAAAAAGGACATATAGCAATTATAAAATGCTATGGGATAAACATATAAGTAAAAGAAGACAAGTAAATATTCCAATAAATTC
Source organism: Lactonifactor sp. BIOML-A5 (assembly GCF_009677585.1). Classification (GTDB taxonomy): domain Bacteria; phylum Bacillota; class Clostridia; order Lachnospirales; family Lachnospiraceae; genus Lactonifactor. Next base: position 108,464 of record NZ_WKYV01000015.1, read on the forward strand.
ATTAAGAAAACATCATTTCATTACTATGTATCAAGATATGCAAGATGATTATGTTGGTAATGGAAACATTATATTACTTGGAAAAGTTATATGTGCAGTTCTTAACTATGCGGCATCGGAGGACTTCATAAGAAAGAATTATGCAAAAGGTTGCGTTAAAGAATTAGGTATAAGATCAAATGCCAGAGAAGCACTAACGCTAGAAGAGCAAGGTGTTTTTTTAAAATACGTTGCTTCTTCATCAGTATATAGAGAATATTATTGGCTATTCGTGTTTATGATTGAAACAGCTTGTAGAGCAAGTGAGATTTGTGGGTTGACTTGGAATGATATTAAACTTAATACAAAAATGATTAAAATAGACCATCAGCTATTACACTCATATTATGAAAAAGAAGAAAATCATTTCTTTGTTGATGCCCCCAAAACATTTAAAAGTAATCGTTATGTACCTATGAGCCAAAGAGCAATCGAGAGTATAGTAAACCAAAAAGAATTAATGTTTAGAAGGGGATTGATAAAAAATCACACAGTTGGTGATTACCACGATTTTGTTTTTTTAACATCCCAAGGTAAATTAATGAGTGTTAACACTATCGAGCGTCTTTTAAAACGTATAGTGTGCGGTTACAATAAAAAAGAGAAGTATGATTCTGAACGGGAAGGGCGTGATCCAGAGTTATTACCGAATATTACCCCACATATTTTACGACATACTGGATGCACCAGAATGGCCGAGAGTGGGATGGATCAAAGAACCCTACAGGAGATAATGGGGCACTCCAACTTACATCTAACAATGCAAGTTTATAATCATGTTGACATAAGTAGGATGCGAAGTGAGATAGAAAAAGTGGACCATTTATACTTGCAGCATAGTATCTAGTTTTTAAAACCTCCTGGAAAGCTGTCAACCACAAGCAAAAACAGTACTTTAGTTAGATAAAGTTTTTACACCAATGGATTTTTGATAAATCGTATTTTACACCAATTTTTACACCAATTGCCCAAGATAATATAAAGAATTATAAAGGGTTATCTGAATAATTATCCAACTAAATCCATGAAAAATGCTGTAAATATGCAGATATATGCGATTATAACGGGTATTATATTGTTAAGCAACCTTACGGTTTCGTAAGATTGCCTCAATGAAATGTAAGCCCAATCTATGGCAGAAGATCTGTAGGTTTGGTATTCTGATGTATGTAATCGCAGGGAAAACCTGCTATCATATGGATGGAGGATTAATTATGAAATTATTGGACGTAAAAAATGTAAAAAAAACATATACTACCAGATTCGGCGGCAATAAAGTGCAGGCATTGCGCAATGTATCATTTTCTGTAGAGGAAGGAGAATATGTTGCAATAATGGGTGAGTCTGGTTCCGGAAAAACCACCTTATTGAATATTCTGGCCTCCCTGGATAAACCTACAGGGGGAGATGTTATGCTGAACGGAAAAAGTATTGTGGGGATACGGGAAAAGGAAATTGCTGAATTCAGAAGAAATAATCTGGGTTTTGTGTTTCAGGATTTCAATCTTTTGGATACCTTTTCCATTCAGGATAATATTTTGCTTCCCCTTGTTCTTTCAAAGGTGCCGTATGAGGAAATGAATAAAAGACTCCTTCCCCTGGCCAAACAGCTGGGCATAGAGGCAATTTTAAAAAAATATCCCTATGAAGTATCCGGGGGACAAAAACAGCGTGCCGCCGCCGCCAGAGCATTGATTACAAACCCCAAACTGGTACTGGCGGATGAGCCTACCGGAGCTCTTGATTCTCGTTCCGCAGATCAACTGCTGGATATGTTTTCAGAGATTAACGAAGAGGGACAGACCATTTTGATGGTAACGCACAGTGCCAGGGCGGCCAGTCATGCCGGCAGAGTGCTGTTCATCAAGGATGGGGAAGTCTACAATCAGATTTATAAGGGAAATATGGACAGTGAGGAACTTATGCACCAGATTAACAATACACTGACGGTGCTGATGAGCGGAGGTGAGGAACGTGAATAAAGGCTTTTATCACAAACTTGCAGCCAATAACATCAAAAAGAATAAAAGAGTATATATCCCTTATATTCTAGCAGGGATTTTCACTACGATGATGTACTATATGCTGAATTCCATCTCCTTAAATGAGGGACTGGATCACATGAGCGGGGGCGCCAGTCTGAAGATTATACTCAATCTGGGATGTTGGGTGATCGGAATTTTCGCGGTGATTTTTCTGTTTTATACGAACCGTTTCTTAATGAAGCAGAGGCAGAAAGAGATAGGACTTCTGAATATTCTTGGAATGAATAAAGGACATATTGGTAAGATGCTGTTCTGCGAAACCCTGCAGATTGCACTGATTATTATAGTGGGAGGACTGGTGGGAGGGCTTCTGCTGAACCGTCTCATGTTCCTTCTTCTGCTAAAACTTTTAAATTTTTCAGTGACCTTGAAATCGGCAATATACGGTAAAGCCCTTTTGTCTACGATCTGCCTTTTTGCTGCGATTTTCCTGGTGATTTTGGCAAGCAATCTGCACCAGATTCACCTCATAAATCCCATAGATCTCCTTAAAGGGGGACAGAGAGGAGAGCGGGAACCTAAGACAAAATGGCTGCTGGCTCTGGTGGGAGTTATCTGCTTAGGCATTGGCTATACAATATCAATTGTCACAAAATCTCCTCTCGATGCAATGATGCTTTTCTTTGTAGCCGTCCTTCTGGTCATTATCGGCACCTATGCTTTGTTTACAGCAGGAAGTGTGGCCATATTGAAGCTTCTGCGGAAAAACCCGGGATATTATTATCAGACGAAGCACTTTATCAGCGTTTCGGGAATGATTTACAGAATGAAACAAAATGCGGTAGGTCTGGCCAATATCTGCATTCTATCAACAGCGGTGCTGGTTATGATTTCAGGCACGGTATCTCTGTATGTGGGACAGGAGGATGCTCTTAAAACCAGATACCCCAGAGAAGTACAGGTTACAGGATATGATATCAATGAAGAAAAGAAGCAGATTGTCAATTCCATAGTGGAGGAGACCTTGAAAGACCGTCAGATGGAGGCAGTCAATCAGTTTGCTGTCAGTATGGGAAGCATGGTTGCTTATAAAGATGGCAGCGATTTTGAAATCACCGAACTGCAGGACTTTAACAGCAGCCAATTAAAAGAGATATGCCTGATTCCTCTGGAGGAGTATAACCGCCTGGAGCACAAAGAGGAAACACTGAATCCGGGCGAAATCCTCATGTATTCAAAAAACGATTCCAGTGACTCTCAGATTACTATAGAAGGCGATACCTTTCAGGTGAAAAAACATCTGGATCACTTATTTGATACAGAGAGACCGGAGGATCAAGAACTCATAGAGGTATATTACATGATTCTCCCGGACGCAGATGCGGTGAAGAGGCAGATGCAGAAACAGGATTTTAAAGAAGCCAATCTCAACGGACTTATGTATAAGTATGGGTTTGACTTAAAGGGCGATGAGAATGAGATTCGGGACTTTGAGAGTGACCTGAAGTCACGGTTTGAGCAAAATACAGACGGGGATTTGGCCGTCTTTGTGGAAGGAAGATTATCCGGCAGAGAAGATTTTTATTCGGTATATGGAGGACTGTTCTTTATTGGTATCTTCCTGGGCCTGGTTTTCTTAATGGCAACCGTACTGATCATTTATTATAAACAGATTTCGGAGGGGTACGATGACAAAGAGAGATTTGCCATTATGCAGAAGGTGGGAATGAGCAAAAAGGAAATCCGATCATCTATCAGAAGTCAGGTACTTACCGTGTTCTTCCTGCCTTTGGTTATGGCTGTCATTCACATTGCTTTTGCCTTTCCTATAGTAACCAGATTAATGGCAATTATGAATCTGACGAATGTAGGACTGTTTGCTGCCTGTACGCTTGGCGTGATATTGGTGTTTGGGGTACTGTATGGAATTGTCTACGGAGTGACGGCTAGGACGTATTATAAAATTGTCGAGTAGGAGAGAAATAGCTTCCTAAGTTTGGATACCCCAGTGGGAACACCGTTCGTATGGGCAGAGAATGCTTTATGTGCATTCTCTGCCCATTCTTACGTGCGTCTGGCCTGTCTCTGGCCCCAAGACCTCCTCCCTTGACCGTCCGCAACACTCCGCTGGCAACTATTTTACCTCGAACTTTACATACACTCTTCCATTATCTATCCCCGGTCACCGAATGCCCAAACCTCTTTTTATAGGCCCTGGAAAATGTGGAGTAATCTTTAAACCCGCAGTCTAAGCAGGCCTGTGTTACAGGCATCCCCTTCTCTATCAATTCTTTGGCAAGGGACAGCCGTTTGTATGAAATATAATTCCCAATGGTATACCCCATCTCTTCTTTAAAAAGCCGCATCATGTGATAGCGGCTGATATAAAAGGTTTGAGCCAGATGATCAATGGAGAGATCTTCTGCCAGATGTTCGTTAATGTAAGCCAGCAGGTCCATGATTTTGGAATTGCAGGTGCTGGTATTCAGGTATTCCAGGTCATTGCTGAGGGCGGCACGGTTCAAATGTATCATGAACTCCAGAAAAAGCAGCTGGCGGTACAAGCTGCTGGCGTAGGCGGAATCAGAGAATGATTGCTCCAGCGCCACAACGGAATCAAAAAGAGTCGTTTTGCCCAGGGTATGCATGCGCAGGACATTGGAATTCTCCGTTTGTGCCTTTTGAAAGCAGTAGCTGAGATCGTAGTCGCCGGTACGGTAATCTTTAATAAAATTAGGAGAGATATAGACGATAATCCGTTCATATGGCACTGTCACATCTATCTCCGGACGATGAATGGCATTGTGGTTGACGAATACGATATCATAGGGCTTTAGTTCATATGTTTTTCCCTCGATCATATAATTTACCTTACCACTGATAAAAAGAACTATTTTATCAAAATCATGGTAATGGAATTCAAATTCTGTCATGGGGGCATCTGTCAGGTGAAAAAGCTGAAATTCACTATTTAAATACCCACGTTTCTCGTATATACTCATAGTAGACACCTCTTTTGTATTATACAGCATAATTTGCAATATAAAAAGCACCATTTCGATTTTGTGATCAAATAATGCTTGCTATGATAGGAAAAGAGAGAATAGGGAGGTATGAATTATGGCAGTTACATTTAAAAAATATCACGGTTTGGGGAATGACTATCTGGTGTACGACTGTATTAAAAACACTTATGAGCTGACACCTAAGCGGGCCAGGATGATTTGTGACAGGCATTTTGGGGTGGGGTCTGACGGAATTTTGGTGGGGCCTTATTTTGAGGAAGACGGCATACATGTGAAAATATATAATCCGGACGGGAGCATGGCAGAGGAGAGCGGAAACGGAATCCGAATCTTTGCCCGTTATCTCAAGGATAATGACTATGTTCAGAAAAAACATTTTGTTCTCCACACAGACAGAGGGCCTGTGGAAGTGACCTATCTCAATGAGAACGGCAGCCGGCTTCGGGCATCTATGGGAAAACTCAATTTTTTCAGTGATGAGATTCCTGTCACAGGACCCAGGCGGGAAGTCATCAATGAGGAGATGGAGTTTGGAGGAAAGACCTATAAGACCACTTGTGTTTCTATAGGAATTCCCCACTGTGTCATTCCCATGGATGAAATCTCAAGGGAAAAGGTCTGTTCTATTGGAAAGTTTTCCGAGGACGCCCCCTGTTTTCCGAACAGGATGAATACGCTGATCATGAAGCCTATAGATGAATACAATATAGCCATAGAAATTCACGAGAGGGGCGCCGGTTACACACTGGCATCAGGCAGCGGCAGCTGTGCGGCTGCAGGTGTGGCATACCGCCTGGGCCTTGCCAGCAATAAGATGACCGTTCATATGCCGGGAGGAGAACTTCAGGTAGAAATCGAAGAGGACGGCGAAGTTCTTATGACCGGAGATGTGGGGTATGTGGGGACTACTACCCTGGGATATGAATTTTTGGCTAAGCTTAGAGTGCTGGAATAAAAAGACAGTAAACCAGACCGTGTGAGCAGAGATGAGGAGACAGAATATGGATATAGAATTGAGAAAAGAGATTCTGCGGCTGTTGGAGAGGAATGCCCGTCTGAGCGCTGAGGAGATCGGCGTGATGGCAGGCAGGCCGGCAGACGAGGTACAGAAGATTATCAGAGAACTGGAGAATGAGCAGGTTATATGCGGCTACCATACGCTGATTAACTGGAACAAGGAAGAGGAGGAACTGGTAACTGCACTGGTAGAACTGAAGGTAACTCCTCAGGGGGGAGATGGCTATAATAAAATCGCGGAGCAGATTTACCAGTATCCCCAAGTGGAAACTTTATATCTTATGTCAGGGGCTTACGATTTTCTGGTAGAGCTGAAGGGGAAAACCATAAAGGAAATCTCCATGTTTGTATCAGAAAATCTGGCGTCTATGGATGAAGTGCAAAGCACGGCTACTTATTTTACGCTGACAAAATATAAGGAGCAGGGAGTCAACCTGATTAAGAAAAAACAGGATGGAAGAATGGTGATCACTCCATGAGCCGGTTTGTGACTGATAAAGTAAAGCAGATGAAACCCTCAGGTATCCGAAAGTTTTTTGATTTGGTCAGCGAGATGCCGGATGCCATTTCCCTTGGGGTTGGGGAGCCTGATTTTGATACACCCTGGCATATCCGGGAGGAGGGTATCCGATCTCTGAAAGCCGGCAGAACCTTTTACACCTCCAACGCCGGTCTCAAGGAGCTCAGGGAAGAAATATGCAGACATATGAAGAGAAAACAGGGGCTTAGCTACGATCCCTTAAGTGAGGTTTTTGTTACCGTAGGGGGGAGTGAGGCCATTGATATTGCCTTCCGCACCATACTGGAGCCGGGGGATGAGGTAATTATTCCGGAGCCGGCTTTTGTATCTTATGTACCCTGTGTACAGCTGGCTGACGGAGTGCCGGTAACGATCTCCCTGAAGGAGGAAAACCAGTTCCGTTTGAAGCCGGAAGAGCTGGAGGCGGCCATTACCCCAAAAACGAAGGCGCTTCTTTTATCCTTTCCCAACAATCCTACCGGGGCGATTATGGAGAAAGAAGATCTGGAGGCACTGGTACCCCTGATTATGAAACATGATCTGGCTGTCATATCAGATGAAATCTACAGTGAACTGACATACAGAGATCCCCATGTGAGCATAGCAGGTCTTCCGGGAATGCGGGAGAGAACCATTCTTATCAATGGATTCTCAAAAGCCTATGCCATGACGGGGTGGAGACTTGGTTATGCTCTGGCGCCCGGTGAGATTATGAAGCAGATGATCAAGCTCCACCAGTTTGCCATTATGTCAGCGCCAACAAACAGCCAGTATGCAGCTGTCAGTGCACTGAGATATGGGGATGAGGATGTGCTTTTAATGCGCCAGTCTTACAATGAAAGGCGGAGATATCTGATGCATCGGTTAGCGCAGATGAATATTTCCTGCTTTGAACCGTATGGAGCATTCTATATTTTCCCCAATATATCCAGGTTCGGCATGACTTCGGAAGAATTTGCCAACCGATTGCTTTCGGAGGAAAAGGTGGCTGTGATCCCTGGGACTGCGTTCGGGGAATGCGGAGAGGGATTTATTCGGATTTCTTATGCGTATTCTATTGAAGAATTGAAGACTGCATTTGACAAGATTGAAAGCTTTATCTCCAGGTTAGCCTGAGAATACAGGGCGGGGACACACTCTCCGTCCTTTTGCCGTAGTTACATGTTGTTCCAGAAAAGGAGCAGATTATGCAGATTGAGAGCCTTGTTATTCGGAACTTTAAATCTATCCGTGAAATGCGTATAGAGGGAATTGAAAATGCCCTGATTCTTGTGGGGAAAAATAATACGGGAAAAACTTCTGTCCTGGATGCGATTCGTGCAGTGGGCGGGGTGTATGAGATAAAAAAAGAGGATTTTAATGAAAAGCGCCAGAATATAGAGATTCAGGTTACGTTAAGCTTTTCTCCTCAGGATTTAGGGCTTCTTCACAGCCTTGGGATGGTCAGCCAGTATAAACGCTATGAGCTGTGGGAGAAGGACTTTTGCCAGAAGCTGCCCTCCTATAAGGACGGTAAGCTGTTCTTTGAGTTTTCAGCCAATTATGAGGGGAAAATACGGTATCACGATGGCATTAAAAAGAATAACTCCCATATTCGGGAGGTTTTTCCAAAAATTTATTTTATTGACATACAGCGGGAGGTTAAAGAAATACAGGATGATCTGCTGATGTTTCAGGAAAACGAACTTCTCGGCAGAATGCGCTCTGGCAGCTGTATGTTCCATGAGGGGAAGCAGTGTCAGCACTGTTTTTCCTGCATAGGGCTGATTGAGAAGAAGACGCCCCGGGAATTGGATGTGTTCGAGACATCAAAGCTTCTGGAGTATAAGATGTATCATATGAACCTAAGCGATTTTTCCCGTAAGGTGAACCGGAATTTCAGAAGAAACGGTGGTTCTTCTGAAGAAATCTGCTATACGATGGAATGCAGTCCGGATCATATGTTTCAGGTTACGGTAGAAACGTATCACAGCGGCAGAAACAGAAAGCAGCCTATTGAACATTTGAGCAAAGGCATGAAAAGTATCTATATGCTGTCTCTTCTGGAGGCATACGTGGAACAGGGAAATCTAATCCCTAGTATTATCATGATAGAAGATCCCGAGATTTTTCTCCATCCCAAGCTGCAGAAGGTTTCCAGTGAGATTCTGTATCGGCTGTCGAAAAAGAATCAGGTGATTTTTTCTACCCACTCTCCGAATTTGATTTTTAACTTTAACAGCAGGCAGATTCGTCAGATTGTATTGGGGGAGGATGAATATTCTGTTGCCAGGAAAAAGACGAATATAAACGCTATTCTCGATGACCTGGGATATTCGGCCAGCGATTTGATGAATGTAAGCTTTGTATTTATTGTAGAGGGCAGACAGGATAAAAACCGTCTGCCGCTGCTTCTTGAAAAATATTATTCTGAGATTTATGACAAAAAAGGGAAGCTTTCGCGGATTGCTATTATAACGACCAATAGCTGTACGAACATCAAAACTTACGCTAATCTGAAGTATATGAACCAGATATATATGAGGGACCAGTTTCTTATGATAAGGGACGGGGACGGGAAGAATCCGGAACAGCTGGCAAAGCAGCTCTGCAGATATTACGATGAGCGCAGCCTGGAGGACATTGATAAGCTTCCCAAGGTAACCAGGAGAAATGTTCTCATTTTAAAATACTATTCCTTTGAAAACTATTTCCTGAATCCGGAGATTATGGCACAGCTGGGAGTGATAGAGACTCCGGAAGAGTTTTACCGCATCCTCTTCGGAAAATGGCAGGATTACCTCTGGAGAATACGGAGCGGACAGCATCTGACAGAAGTGCTGGGGAAGAACCTGGAATCTGAGGAAGAACTCATAAGCCATATGGAGGAAGTGAAAATTTACCTGCGGGGCCATAACCTTTTTGATATTTTTTATGGCAGATATAAGGAACAGGAACGGGAGCTTCTTAAAAGGTATATTGACCTTGCACCCAGGGAAGAGTTTCAGGACATTCTGGATGCGGTAGACAGGTTTGTTTATTTTGACAGCAGAAAAAGGGAGAATGAGAAATAAATGGGAGAACCCATAACAGTATTGAATTTTGATCATGTCTATGAGGAACAGGATTTTTACCGGAAGGAGAAGTATACCTGGATCGATCTTACAGATGTATCCGGGGTAAATGGCTACTGTGACAGCCATGCCATGGCTGTACTGAGAAAACGGCTGAGACAAAGACCCCATGCCAGAATTCATTTTATTGATTCCGGCAATTATCACTATGTGACTTATCTGCTGCTGGAATATATCAGAGAACCATTTGCCCTGGTTCTCTTTGACCATCACACAGATATGCAGCAGCCGCTTTTTGAGGAGTTATTATCCTGCGGGTGCTGGGTCAGAAGAACTCTGGAGGAACATAAGTATCTTCAGGAAGTAATTATGATCGGAATGGAAAAAAGGCAGCTGGAGGCCATTGATCCTGCATACAGAAAGCGGATTACAGCATATAGCAGGCAGACGGTGGAGGAAAGCGATGTCTGGGAGGAATTTGCGGCGCGGCATATTCATTATCCGGTATATATTTCTATTGATAAAGATGTAATAGACACGGGGGAGGCTGCTACCAACTGGGATCAGGGTGGTCTGACCCTAAAGCAGCTGAACGAGGTTTACGGAAAGATCTGCAGAAATCACAGGGTCCTGGGGATTGATGTGTGCGGAGAGAGCGCAGACTATCTGGGAATGCTGGAACGCTTCGAAGCAGATAACAGCAAGAATAACCAGGCAAACGAAAAAATCCTGCACATGATAGAGGAAAAGACATTTTCCTTGTAAAAAAGACAATTTTTTCTGGACTTTTTTAAAATTTAACGATAATATTATGTATTATGTTGTAATGGAATCATACAATCGGGAGGAAAAGCAGCAATGAAGAAAGTAGTGAAATTCGGCGGGAGCTCTTTGGCAAGTGCAGAACAGTTTCAGAAGGTGGGGGATATTATCCGTGCCGACGAGTCAAGAAGGTACGTGATTCCCTCTGCACCCGGCAAAAGATTTACCGATGATATTAAGGTTACGGATATGCTGTATGAGTGCTATCAGGCAGCTGCAGAGAAGAGAAAAGAATTTAAAAATCTGCTGAGATGTATCCAGGAGCGGTACCAGGAGATCATCGGCGGTCTTGGCCTTTCTCTGTCACTGGAAGAAGAATTTGCGGTAATTGAGCAATCATTTAAAAATGGTGCGGGAGAGCAGTATGCAGCTTCCAGAGGGGAATTCCTCAATGGTAAGATTATGGCTGCCTATTTGGGATACGAATTTATAGATGCGGCAGAAGTTATTATCTTTGACGAAAACGGCAGTTTTGAAGCAGACAGAACTGACGAGATACTTTCTGCACGCCTGGAAAATGTAAAGACTGCTGTAATCCCCGGATTCTATGGTGCCACAGAGGATGGGGTGGTTCACACCTTCTCCAGAGGGGGATCGGACGTTACAGGATCTATCGTGGCAAAGGCGATCAAGGCAGACCTGTATGAAAACTGGACGGATGTCTCAGGATTTTTAGTGGCAGACCCGAGAATTATTAAAGATCCTCAGGTGATTGAAACTATCACATACAGAGAGCTTCGGGAGCTTTCCTATATGGGAGCAACTGTACTGCATGAAGATGCCATCTTCCCTGTAAGAAAAGAAGGAATTCCCATTAATATCAGAAACACCAATGCACCTGAAGATAAGGGAACCTTCATCGTAGAAAGCACCTGCAGAAAACCAAAATACACCATTACAGGTGTGGCCGGCAAGAAGGGATTCTGCTCTATTTACATCGAAAAATCTATGATGAATGCAGAGATCGGATTTGGGCGCAAAGTCCTTCAGGTATTCGAAGAACAGGGTATTTCATTCGAACATGTGCCGTCAGGAATTGATACCATGACAGTATTTGTCCACCAAAGCGAGTTCGAAGAAAAAGAACAGCAGGTAATAGCGGGTATCCACAGAGCCGTGCAGCCTGATGTAGTAGAGATGGAGTCCGATCTGGCCCTTGTGGCGGTAGTAGGCCGGGGAATGCGCGCTACCAGAGGAACGGCCGGAAGAATCTTCTCTGCGCTGGCTCATGCCAATATAAACGTAAAAATGATTGATCAGGGATCCAGTGAACTGAATATCATTATCGGTGTAAAAGACAGTGACTTTGAAACAGCAATAAAGGCAATATATGATATCTTTATCATGACTCAAATCTAAAAGATGTAAAAGAGGGGACGTGTTCTTTGTAGAAAGAACACGTCCCAAAATCGATCCAGCCTGTCCCTAATTCATCTTGCCCTGTCCCTTTTTCTTTATATTCCTCTAATGTATTGCAAAACATATAAATTTTCTTTAAATATTCCCACCAATGTTTCATGAAAAATTAACAGCTGTCAAGAATAATATATGTTATGATTATTGGGTATTCTAAACCGGAAAAAGGGGCCGGTTTAGAATTGCTGAAGGCGGCACATAAAGATGTGCCTGTATAGTTATAAGGGGAGAATATTATGGATAATGTTATGAGAAGCCAGCTGAAAAAGATTGGCAAAAAAGAGAAGAAACTGCTGGACAAGAATAAGAAGGGGACTGTTCGGGCAGTCTCGGAAAAGTTAGAAAATAAGATTCCCGAAGGGGTAAAAGTTAAGCTGGAAACTGCTTTCTATAAAGGATTCCGCCTGGTCTTTTCAAAAGGGACAGGATGGATCGAAAAAACATACAACAAAGAAAAGCGAATGTTGGAGTATGAAGCAGAGGATTATACATATGAGAGAGATCAGAAAAGAGTAATCAAACAATTGAATAAAGTTTCCTCCAGAAGCAGTATGTCTAATCTGGGACTGACAGCTTTGGAGGGAACTGTCATGGGGGTCCTGGGAATCGGATTGGCTGATATTCCTGTGTTTATTGGGGTGCTTCTGAAGGGAATCTATGAAGCAGCTATAAGTTATGGATTCTCCTATGAAAAAGAGGAAGAGAAATATTATATTCTTCTGATGATAGAGGCAGCGCTTGCACATGAGGAAACACAGCGAACGCTGGACGACAAGGTAAATGAGATTACAGAGTATTTAAGCCAGGGAATCGCTGTCCCTTATCTGGTGGAAGAACAGATGCGGCAGACGGCGGATGCCATGGCAGAGGATATGCTGTGTATGAAGTTTATTCAGGGGATACCTGTCGTGGGAGTGTTAGGCGGAGCTGTTAATGTGTCCTACTTTAACCGGGTAATGAGGTATGTGAAATTGAAGTATCGGAAGAGGTATTTGTTGTCGAAAAATTGAGATTTAGGGGTGTAGGGCTTGGACTTCAGCTTAAAGTGATTCAAGTCGGAAAGTGTGAGGTGGCGGGGGGACGGTGAGAGAAATCCCGCGACGGTGGGCTGGCTGGTTCGGACAGGAGGGAGGCTTAAGTTCCGGGGACACCTCCGTCGCGAAGAGAGTCTAAGCCAAAACCGGAATCTCCGCCGGAGCACCGTTCGTATGTGCAAAGAATGCTTGATGTGCATTCTCTGCCCATGCTCACTTTTTTTCGGCCCTGACTGCCGAAAAAATCTNGCGTGAATCCCGGTTTTGCCTAAGACTCTCTACTCACTCCTGCGGAATCGTCCCCGGAACTTAAGCCTCCCTCCCGCCCGAACCAGCCCGCCCACCGCCGCAGAATTCCTCTCACCTGGGTATGGGGAAGTTCTAGGGGGCTCGCAATTTATCCAAAACATCAAGCCACCAATAGTGCGAAACAAGAGGAAAAGTGTACAACGTTCGACTTTCCCCACCCGTTTTCCGTGAATGTGAAGTGAGTCTCTGCCAGGATATAGGAGGGAGCCCCGGCCCCCCGGTGCTCCCTCCTATATCCGTCCGTCTGCAACGCTGCGCTGGCCGACTATTTTATCTCGAACTTTACATACACAAAACTATAATTTCTTTTCCATTATATAATCATCCATCACAAACCCATTCCCAATATCCGCCACCTGCGTTCTTGTTTTCCGGAATCCCAAATGCTCATAAGCTCCAATGGAATTTGTATTGTTTTTATTGCACGTCAGCCAGATGAGGGAGAGTCCTCTCTCCCTGCACAGGGAAGTATAAAAATCAATCACTTGGGAGCTGTAGCCGTTGCCCCGGTGCGCTTTTTTTATGTAAATCTTGCTGAGAAACAGCGTTTTGTCCTCCTGGTGAATTCCGGAATACCCGATAGGAGTACCTTCCAGACTGAGAAGAAAGTATTCATATCCTTCTCCTAACTGTTCCTTGAGAGCCGAGTAGGACTGGAAGCGTTCCAGCATATATGCAACCTGTTCAGCGCCTATGATAGGGGTAAAGTGCTGTTGCCATATTTCTTTGGCAAGGCCGGCGATGGTCAGAATCTGGGCATCAGTAACTGCGGGTTCAATCTTTAATCGTTTCATGTAGTATACCTCCTTGTGGTAATTAAAACTGTACTTATTATAAAATGAAACCAAAACTTTTACAATAAAATAGCGAAAAGCCAACTCCTTTAGGGGTTGGATGGATAGTGTATCATATGTTTTTAAATTGTCTTCCAACATTCAGCCCATCAGATATCGTGCAACACATCAAAGGTTATACAAGTAAGGAACTTAGAGAAGAATTTTCACAACTGTCCAAGATGCCAGGTCTTTTATTGCTATTGCAAGAGAATCCGATGTAAAAATATTAGAACTAACTGATAAGGTACAGAACATTGAAAATACAAAGCGTAGACTTCTCAGAAAAATGGACAGAAGTAGACGAACGACTAATGTAGACAATTATAATACTGACGGTACAATCAGAAACCAAACAGGTTTAGACACGAGCCTTATGCCATCGTAAATTGATTCATAAGAAGCATTGGTAGTAAAAGTCTTATAGAAATCCATTGGTCTTAGATACTTTCGAGTATATTTGGAAGTAGGCGTATATAAGAATCCAACAAGTTTTAGCCCTAGGAGTGTCAGAAGGAGATTGCCAAACGCTACATGTGCTTTACTTTTGATAGAAAGAAGAGTAAAATAGTAAAAAATGAAATAATTTATTCAGCAGGGAAAAAAGCCCGGAAAGGATATTAAGAATATGGAAATAAAAGAAATTATGGAAACAGCCGGTTTTCCATATGAAACTACTTTACGAAGATTTTCAAACAACGAGGCGTTGTTGAAAAAGTTTTTGTGTAAATTTGTAGATGATACCACATTTTGCGAGCTTACAAAAGGAATAGAAGAAAAAGACTATGATAAGATTCTCATGCAGGCTCACACCTTAAAAGGTGTAGGAGCCAATTTAGGATTTGACAAGCTGAGCCAGGAGTGCGCCGGAATCGTAACGGCAGTGAGAGAAAAGCGGTATGAAGAAATCTCCCCTTATTTTGAGCAGGCAAAGAAAGAATATGAGACAGTACTGTATTCGTCAGATACAGGGGTAAAAGAGGAGGTGTCAAGCATGACTGCAGATGAGAAATTGCATAGAGGGAAACCCAGGATTCTCATCGTGGATGACTTGGAACTGAATCGGGCGATATTGTGTGAACTATTCTGCAAAGAATATGAAGTGCTGGAGGCTGAAAACGGCCAGGAGGCTATTGATGTGCTGGAAGAACAAAGCGACAGCATTCAGGTAGTTCTTCTGGATATTGTGATGCCTATTTTGGACGGGTTCGGTGTGCTGGATAAGATGAGCCAAAAGGGATGGATTGGGCGGATACCGGTAATTATGATTACGGTAGAGACATCCGACGGAGTAATGCAGAAGGGATATGAGATGGGAGCTACCGATATCATCTCTAAGCCATTTAATCCCAATATTATCCGTCAGCGTATCCACAATATCATCGAACAGTATACCTACAAACAGAAGCTGGAGCGGCTAGTGGAAGAACAGACAGAGATTCTCAGACGCCAGTCCAAGAAGCTCAGAGAAAACAGCGCCCAGATGATTGACACGCTCAGTGCTGTGATCGAGTTTAAAAATACAGAGTCGGTGCAGCATATCTATAATATACGTACACTTACCAAGATTCTGCTGAAGGAGTTCTCCCGCAGACACAGACAGTATGCCCTGAACGAAGAAAAGATAGAAAGTATCTCCGAGGCAGCAGCCATGCACGATATCGGAAAGATAGCAATTCCCGATCAGATATTAAATAAACCAGGCAGGCTGACAAAGGAAGAATTCGAAATAATGAAAACACATACCCTGAAAGGGTGTGAGATTCTGGAAAAACTGGCTACCGTACAGAGCCTGGCTTACTATGATTACTGTTATGATATCTGCCGCTATCATCATGAGAGATGGGATGGAAATGGCTACCCTGACGGATTGAAGGAAAACGAGATTCCTATCTGGGCTCAGGCGGTGTCTATCGTAGACGTGTATGATGCTCTTACAAGCAAGCGGGTGTACAAAGATGCCTATTCCTCCCAGAAGGCGATTCAGATGATAAAAGACGGGGAATGCGGAGTGTTCAACCCTCTTATGCTGGACTGTTTTCTCAAAGTAGTCTACAAGTTTGAGGAGGGCATACGCAGAGAGTCAGAGGAAAATAATCTGACAGATGAGGACAGCGGTATCATTGTACCAGATATGGAAAGCCACCAGGACAACGAGTATGAGCTGTCAACCCGTACTCTCCGACTGTTGGAATTAGAAAGGCAGAAATACAGAATTCTTTCCGAGCTTTCCGGAGAAATTTTATTTGAGTATAATATCAAGTCAGACAAACTGATATTTTCGGATCAGTACCAGGTGCTGACAGGGCGGGATGCAGGTTTTGAAAATTTCTGGCGGGGAAGCGCCAAAGAACAGCTGATTCTGAAAGAAGATATTCCCAGACTTTATGAAAAGATAAAAGAAATATCAGAAGATAAGCCAGACTGCAGGCTGGAGATGCAGATTGATCTGGAAGAAAAAGGCTATGAGTGGTATGAGGTATATCTATATCCAATCTGGGATACTGGCTTCGAGAGGGTATGCATCGGCTATATGGGAAAACTGATAAATATCCAGAAGCAGAAAAAGAGGAACCTGCAGCTGCAGAAGGCAGCAGACAGTGATCCCCTCACAGGGATTTTGAACAGGCAGGCAATGCAGAAGAAAGTATCCCATCTTCTGAGGACCAGGCAAATTCACGCCGGGGCCATCGGGTTCATTGATCTGGATAATTTCAAGACGGTAAATGACAGCTACGGTCATATGTTCGGAGATGAGGTCCTCAAGCGGGTGGCCGTGGTTCTGAGGAGTATACTTAGAGAAACAGACTATATAGGACGAATCGGAGGTGACGAGTTTATCGTATTTTTCAGGGAGATTTCTACGAGAGAAGCCCTTGAGAGAAAGCTGGAGCAGATGTGTGAAAGCCTGAGGCAGAATGTGGACGGCTGGCATGTGTCTGTGAGTATCGGCGCCTCCCGTTATCCTGAGGACGGAGACACCTACGATGTTCTTCTTCATAAAGCAGATCAGGCACTTTATATGTCAAAGCGTATGGGGAAAAATGGATTTCAAATCTACGATGAGGCCTGCGGCAACAAACCCTTCCGATCCCTTTTGTCGGGGATGGACGAGTATGACGAACGCTTAGAGCAGATGGTGCAGGCATTAAAATAATATCGGACATAAACCACCAGGTATTGACATTTTTAGAAGCTATGCTACAATATATGGTATGTCAGAACGAAAGATAGAAAAGGACTGTTGCAGTCAAAGGCCCACAGGCAAAAAAACTGCAGCGGTTCTTTTTCACGGAAAAGGAGGAAATGAATGGAGATATCAAAGAATGCCAGAATGGTACTGGAAAAACGCTATCTGATGAAAGATGAAAATGGAGAGGCAATGGAAACGGTGGATGGAATGTTCCACCGTGTGGCCAACGCAATTGCCCGGGGAGATCTTCTCCACGATGAAAACGCAGATGTAGATGCCACGGCGGCAGCCTTTTATCATATGATGACGGAACTGGAATTTTTGCCTAATTCCCCTACCCTTATGAATGCAGGACGTCCTCTGGGTCAGCTGTCTGCCTGCTTTGTTCTTCCGGTGGAGGATAGTATGGACTCTATCTTTGAGGCCATCAAGCAGGCTGCTCTGATCCATAAGAGCGGAGGCGGGACTGGATTTTCCTTCTCCAGACTTCGTCCGGAGGGAAGCACGGTTAATTCTACAGGAGGTGTGGCCAGCGGCCCCATAAGCTTTATGCGGGTATTTAATATGGCAACAGAAGCAGTAAAGCAGGGCGGCTCCAGAAGGGGTGCCAATATGGGAATTCTTAGAATTGACCACCCGGATATCCTGAAATTTATTGACTGCAAAGCCGATAATAAAGAGATCACGAACTTTAACATTTCTGTAGGGCTTACAGAAGAATTTATGCGGGCAGTAGAGACGGATGGAGAATACAATCTGATCGAGCCCCATACCGGAACCGTGGCCGGCAAATACAGAGCCAGAAAGGTATTTGACAAGATCGTGGATGCCGCGTGGAGAAACGGAGAGCCGGGAATTATTTTTCTGGATCGCCTGAACAGGGACAATGTAGTTCCGAAGCAGGGCGAGATTGAATCCACCAATCCCTGCGGAGAACAGCCCCTGCTTCCCCACGAGAGCTGTAATCTCGGGTCTGTCAACCTGACAAAGATGTTAAGGGAGAGCAGAGCAGGTTATGTATTTGACTGGGAAAAACTGAAAAATACTGTGAAAAAGGCAGTTCATTTTCTGGATAACGTAATTGATGTGAACAAATACCCTCTGGATCAGATCGATTACACGACAAAACAGACAAGAAAGATCGGACTTGGCGTTATGGGGTGGGCAGACTGCCTGCTTATGATGGGAATCCCTTATAATTCAGAGGCAGCAGTAGAGCTGGGAGAACAGGTAATGAAATGCATCACGGAAAGCGGCCGTGAGGCCAGCCGGAAGCTGGCAGAACAGCGGGGAGCGTTTCCGCTCTTCGAAGAAAGTATCCTTCCTCAGGATATGCCCCAGAGAAATGGAACAATCACAACCATAGCCCCCACAGGGACACTCTCTATTATTGCCGGCTGTTCTTCGGGAGTAGAGCCCATCTTTGGCTATGTGTTCATAAGAAATATTATGGATGGGACAGAATTGCTGGAGGTCAATCCCATCTTAAAAAAGGAACTGGAAAGAAGAGGCTTATACTCAGAAGAGTTAATGCGGAAGATTGCAAAGGAAGGTACGGTGGCCCATATGGAAGAGCTTCCTGAGGATCTGCGGAGAGTTTTTGTCTCCACCCATGACATCAGCCCCTCTTATCATGTGCGCATGCAGGCTGCTTTCCAGAAATATACGGATAATGCAGTGTCAAAAACCGTTAATTTCAGCAATTATGCCACAAGAGAGGATGTGGCAGAGGTGTATACCCAGGCCTTTAAGCTTGACTGCAAGGGGGTTACCATCTACAGAGACGGAAGCCGCAACGAGCAGGTACTGAATATCGGCAAGGTGAAAAAGGACGGGGAAGAGGAAGAGATAGCGGGAAGAGTAGTTCCCCGTCTGCGACCGGCTGTTGTCTCCGGGATTACGGAAAAGGTACAGATAGGATGCGGCAATCTCTATATAACCGTAAACTATGACGATGAGGGAATCTGTGAAGTGTTTACCAACACCGGGAAAGCCGGAGGCTGTCCCAGCCAGAGTGAGGCTACCGCCCGTCTGGTCTCTATATCTCTGCGCAGCGGTATTGATGTAAAATCTATCGTAAATCAGCTTCGGGGAATCCGGTGTCCGTCCACTATCAGGCAGCCAAAGTTAAAATGTACATCCTGCCCGGACGCCATCGCCCGGGTAATCGAAAAAGTCTATAATGAGCAGGTAAAACTAGGGCGTTGGGCTCCTCCTGCCAGCAAAATCGTAGTAAAGACCGAAAAAGACGGAAAAGGCACAGTGCGTAAATCAGCAGATCCACTGATCCCTGAACCCGGTGAAGTCCCTGGAAATATGCATTTTTGTCCAGAGTGCGGTGCATCCTTAGAGCATGAGGGCGGCTGCGTCATCTGCCGCCAGTGCGGATACAGCAAATGCGGGTGAGCGTACCGGCAGAAACTATAGAAAAAAAATATGGATTTTATGCAGTTCTATGGTATAATGTCGGTAGGCATGGGACAAACATGATCCATGTCCTGTGAATGCTGAAAGGCAAGACTTAAAATAACTGAGGTGTAATTCATGAAGAGAGTATTGTTGAAGTTAAGCGGAGAAGCTTTGGCAGGTCCTAATAAGACAGGGTTTGATGAAGCTACGGTAATGGAAGTAGCAAGACAGGTAAAAGTATTGACGGATGAGGGAACCCAGGTAGGAATCGTCATCGGAGGCGGGAATTTCTGGAGAGGACGAACCAGTGAGACTATCGACAGAACCAAAGCAGATCAGATTGGCATGCTGGCTACCGTGATGAACTGTATCTATGTATCCGAGATTTTCCGCTATGTGGGAATAAAGACTCAGGTGCTGACACCATTTGCCTGTGGATCTTTTACAAAATTATTTTCCAAGGACAGGGCGAATAAATATTTTGACAGAGGAATGGTAGTATTTTTTGCCGGGGGAACAGGCCATCCATATTTCTCCACAGATACCGCTACCGTACTTCGTGCCATTGAGATTGAGGCGGAGACCATTCTTTTGGCAAAGGCTGTGGATGGTGTATATGACAGCGATCCTAAGATTAATCCGAACGCGAAAAAATATGAGGAAGTAACCATCCAGGAGGTCATTGACCAGAAGCTTGCAGTTGTGGATATGACAGCATCTATTATGTGTATGGAAAACCATATGCCTATGCTGGTATTCGGACTGAGTGAAGAAAACAGTATTGTGAATACCGCCCATGGAAACTGCTCCGGCACAAGAGTAACGGTATAGAATTCAAATGCTTATTAAATAAAAGGATTTAGGAGGAACTTTATATGGACGAAAGAGTGCAGGTATACGAAAACAAAATGCAGAAATCACTGGAAAATTTAATTTCTGAGTTGGGAACGATCCGTGCAGGACGTGCCAACCCGCATATCCTGGACAAGATTCAGGTGGAATATTACGGTACGCCGACTCCTCTTCAGCAGGTGGCAAATGTTACCGTGCCGGAACCCAGAATGATTCAGATTCAGCCCTGGGAAGGCTCCCTGGTAAAGGCCATTGAAAAAGCAATACTTGTTTCCGATCTGGGAATCAACCCTACCAATGACGGAAAAGTAATCCGCCTGGTGCTCCCTGAGCTGACAGAGGAGCGCAGAAAAGAATTAGTTAAGGATGTTAAGAAAAAAGGAGAGGCATGCAAAGTGGCCATCCGCAATATCCGCCGCGACGCCAACGATGCTTACAAAAAGCTGGCAAAACAGGATGTTTCTGAAGATGAAATCAAAGAGCTGGAGTCAAAAGTACAGAAGCTCACAGATAAGTTTGGAAAAGATATTGACAAAGTTGTAGAAGATAAGTCAAAAGAAATCCTGACCGTATAATTGATAGGAAAGACAGGAGAGGGGCACACTACCATAAGTATCTTATGGGCACGTGCCTCTTTGCGCGTAGAGAGGAGTTTAGGATGAATATTCCCAATCATGTAGCCATCATACTGGATGGCAACGGAAGGTGGGCAAAGTCCAAAGGAATGCCCCGGAATTACGGCCATGTAAAGGGCTGTGAAAATCTGGAGAAGATATGCGGGATTGCAAAAGATCTGGGGATCAAATATCTGACGGTATATGCATTTTCCACGGAAAATTGGAAACGATCCAAAGAAGAAGTTGACGGACTGATGAAGCTGTTCCGGAATTACACCAAGAAATGCATTAAAATCGCAAAAAAGAATAAGATGAGAGTCCGTATCCTGGGAGAGCCATCTGCTTTCGACGAAGACCTCCAGGAGAGCATCCGGGAACTGGAGGAGTTCTCCAGGGACTATGATGAACTTCATTTTCAGCTGGCCCTGAACTATGGAAGCAGGGATGAGATCGCCCGTGCGGTAAAAAAAATGATGCGGGATCAGGAAGCGGGGAAACTGGAATGGGAAACTGTAACTGAGGACACGATTTCAAATTATCTGGATACCGCAGGACTGCCGGACCCGGATTTGATGATCCGCACCAGCGGGGAAGAGCGGCTGTCCAATTTTCTGCTGTGGCAGCTGGCCTACACAGAGTTTTATTTTACTCCTGTTCCGTGGCCTGATTTTGGAAGAGATGAATTAATCCAGGCAATCGAGAAATATAATAGTAGAGACAGACGCTACGGAGGCGTCAAGGAGGAGTCATAATGTTTAAGACACGGCTGTTAAGCGGGATTGTACTGGTGATTCTGGCTCTGATTACAATTATTTCAGGAAATCTTGTATTATTTTGTACACTTCTGGGCATCTCTCTGATAGGGATGCAGGAGCTGTACCGTGCCATGGGTGTGAGAGAAGATAGGTTTAATGCCTTGGAACTGGCAGGCTATGGAGGGGCAGTGATTTTCTATCTCACCATCCTTCTGGGCCAGCCGAAGTATGAGATGATTGCCCTGCTCTTTGGGCTGGTGGGTATTATGTGTGTCTATGTGTTCGCCTATCCAAAGTACCGTGCGGAACAGGTTATGGCGGCGTTCTTCGGCATTGTTTATGTAGCGGTGATGCTCTCTTATATCTACCAGACCAGGAACCTGGAGGATGGTAAGTTTATTGTATGGCTTATCTTTATCTGCTCCTGGGGAAGTGATACCTGCGCATATTGTGTGGGGATGCTGATAGGAAAACATAAGATGGCTCCTGTTCTTAGCCCGAAAAAGTCGGTAGAAGGCGGAGTCGGCGGAGTCGTCGGTGCAGCTCTTATCGGTGCCGTCTATGCGGCTGCCGTCCACAGTGATATTGCCATGTATGCGGTCATTGGAGCTGTCGGCGCGCTGATCTCTATGATAGGGGATCTGGCGGCTTCTGCCATCAAAAGAAACCGTGAGATTAAGGATTATGGTACGCTGATACCGGGACACGGGGGAATCCTGGACCGGTTCGACAGTGTGATATTCACAGCGCCGTTTATTTATTTTTTAGCGGCAGTGCTGTTATAGCGAAGGGAAGCATATGAAGAAAATAGCAATCTTGGGGTCCACAGGCTCCATAGGGACACAGACGCTGGATGTGGTACGCAGAAATCAGGATATACAGGTTCTGGCTTTGAGTGCAGGCAGCAATATTGAGGTTCTGGAAGAGCAAATACGGGAATTTCATCCCCGTCTTGCAGCTGTATGGAAGGAAGAAAAAGCAAAAGAGCTGGCAGTGAGAGTTGCCGATACCGATACCCGGGTGGTGAGCGGGATGGATGGTCTTTTGGAATTATCTGTCTTAGAGGAAACGGAACTTCTTGTAACTGCTATAGTGGGGATGATAGGAATTCTGCCCACGATAGAAGCAATAAAAGCGGGAAAGGATATTGCCCTTGCCAATAAAGAGACGCTGGTAACCGCCGGCCATATTATTATGCCCCTGGCGCAGTCCCGGGGCGTGAGAATTCTTCCCGTTGACAGTGAACACAGTGCAATTTTTCAGTGTCTGAACGGGGAAGACACCGGGACGGTGAGCAGACTTCTGATTACAGCTTCCGGCGGGCCTTTTCGGGGAAAAAAGGCAGAGGACCTAAGAAATGTAAAGGTGGAAGATGCCCTGAAACATCCCAACTGGACTATGGGCCGGAAGATAACCATAGACTCAGCGACGCTGGTCAATAAAGGCCTGGAGGTTATGGAGGCAAAGTGGCTGTTTGGCGTTGAACTGGACCGGATTCAGGTAGTGGTACAGCCGAAAAGCGTGATACATTCTATGGTAGAATTTCAGGATGGAAGTATTATGGCTCAGTTAGGCACCCCTGACATGCGCCTGCCGATTCAGTATGCCCTGTATGGGGGAACCAGAAAGTATCTGGGCGGAGAACGTCTTGACTTTTTCCAGCTGGCCGGCATTGCCTTTGAGGCGCCGGATACAGAAACCTTCCGGGGGCTGCCCCTGGCTATGGAGGCTTCCGAAGCAGGAGGCTCTATGCCCACGGTATTTAATGCCGCCAATGAGATGGCAGTGGGCAAATTTTTGAAGAAACGTATCGGTTTTCTGGATATTTACCGTATTATTGAGGAATCTATGGGAAGACATCAGGTGGTTAGCAATCCAACTGTAGACGAAATATTGGAGATAGAAAAGGATACATACAAGTGGATTGAAAGCAGGTGGTAAATTATGAGCAATATATTTCATATGGTAAGTAACGCAGGACCGTTTCTTGTAAAACTTTTGGTGGCAATGCTGGTATTCAGCGTCATTGTAATCTTTCATGAACTGGGTCATTTTCTGCTGGCAAAGAGAAATGGCATTGGTGTTGTGGAGTTTTCTTTGGGAATGGGTCCCCGTTTGATCAGTACAGTGAAAGGGGAAACCAGGTATTCCGTAAAGCTTCTGCCCTTTGGCGGTTCCTGCATTATGGTAGGAGAAGACGGGGACGAACAAGGGGAGAATACGTTTAACAATGCCCCTATCTGGGGACGTATTGCCGTGGTAGCTGCGGGGCCAATCTTTAACTTCATTATGGCCTTTGCATTTGCCATGATTATTGTCAGTGTGGTGGGATATGATCCTGCCGAGGTGATGGAAGTGCCGGAGGGATCCCCGGCGGCAGAGGCGGGTCTTCAGGCCGGAGACATAATCACAGAGTTTGAGGGCCGCAGCGTAGATATCGCCAGGGATATGGATACGTACATTGCCCTTCACGGACTTACCAGCGACGAGATAAACCTTACCTACACCAGAGACGGAAAAGAGCAGTCAATCCGCTATCAGGCGGAGAGTGTGGAAAAATATATGCTTGGTTTCGGCTATACGCCTGACGGCCCGGCAGAAATTACCAGCCTGTCCAGAGGACTGCCTTTGGAGGAAGCCGGTCTTCAGATTGGAGATGTAATTACCAGTATAGACGGAACCCCCATTGGAGATGCCAATGGGCTGGTAAAGTATCTGGAGGAAAATCCTCTTAGCAGCCAGAGAGTAACCATCGGGTACGAGAGAGACGGCAAAGAAAAGGAAGTATCTGTAGTTCCCAGGATGAATAAGAATATCTCTCTGGGGTTCGCTTATAATCTGGGCAGGGAGAAAACGAACTTCCTGGGGGTCATGAAGTATAGCTTCATAGAAGTAAAATATTGGATCCGTACCACAGTGGAAAGCTTATTTATGCTTGTTAAGGGGCAGTTTACCGTAAACGATCTTTCCGGACCAGTGGGAATCGTAAATGCCATCGGCGACTCGATTGATCAGGCAAAGCCGGAAGGGACGAAGATGGTTTCCCTGCAGATGATTTACTGGGCCATCCTTCTGTCGGCGAACCTTGGGGTCATGAACCTGCTGCCGATTCCTGCTCTGGATGGAGGACGCCTTGTCTTCCTGATAATTGAAGCCATCCGGGGCAAGGCACTGAACCGGAATGTGGAAGGTATGGTTCATTTTGCCGGATTTATGCTTTTAATGGCATTGATGGTATTTGTAATGTTTAATGATATCCGCAAACTGTTCTGAGTTTAATAGGATGTATAGATATGCGCAGCCGGAGGCAGACAAAGTCTTCCGGCTGCGTTTTTTTATTACATAGGAAACTTCGTTCCCTATGTAATAAAAAACCCTCCGGGGGATCACACTGCTGCGGAAAGGAAGGTGCTGTCTGCGACAGCCCGCCGCAGGCGGAGAATGCGCTTTCGCGCAATCTTTCTTACTACCCAGGAAACTGTGCTTCTGCGAGGGAATCTGAATAACCGGATGCTCTCCTATATGGAGATCCCCATCTTGGTGTGTCTGGGAAGAGATTCTCTGTAAGTCTCGTCAATTCTGATATGCGCTTCAATCATCTCTTCCAGCAGCTTTTCATCTCTTTTCTTCAAAGCGGTAAGGATTGCCAGGTGTTCTTCGTAAGTTTTTTGGTATTCGGCTTTCTCATAGGTGACCTCTGCCATCCCCTGAAAGTACTGCTGAATCAGAACAAAAAGGGTCTGATACAGGTATTTGTAGAGGATATTGTCGGAAAGATCCAACAGCGCCATATGAAAATTGCTGTCATATGCCGTGAGAAGTTCCACAGATAGTTCCTTGCCAGGTTCCATGTGGGCCTGGGGAGGAATAATGGAGGATTCTAGCTGCAGAATAGCCTGATCAGAGACATTTCGTACGATATATTTACATACCTCCGTTTCCAGAACCTTTCGGAGCTGTAGAAGATCGTCCAGCTTTCCTTTGCTTAAGGCAAACATGATACAGAGGGTATTGTTGATCGTGTTTTCCGGATGTTGGGTGATATAGTTGCCGCCCCCCTGGCGGCTTTCCAGGATCCCCATAATTTCCAGGGCCTTCAGTCCTTCTCGAACAGACGAGCGGCTCAGTGACATGTTGGCAGCCATATCTCGTTCTGTAGGAAGCTTGTCCCCGCATTCCAGCTCCCCGGTGAGAATATCCTGCTCGATTTTTCTGAATACTTCGTTGCAATTTGTGGTGGTTTTTGTGAATTCCATAGTTTCTTCTCCTTTTAGAAAGTTAAATAAATAACAGGATAAAATGTATTTACGTTTTAGCGGTTATAGTGTATAATAATATTATAACAATTGGTCAGACCAATTTCAAGAGTAAATTTACTTTTACACCAGAATAATTGGCGGGCATGCGGCTATGCCGTATGACAATGTATAAGGAGGTTAATGATATGAAGGTTGTATTTGCTGAGTATCCAGAGAGTAGAAACAGGGATATTAAAACAGAGCTTATGTATCTGCCGGACGGCGCAAAGATCGGATTCGCGGTGTATGACGAAGATCATCTGGAGGCATATTATGAGGCTTTAGAAGACGCAGATGCCGTTTTGACGGGGTTTGCCCCCCTTGACAGAACGGCGATTGATCACTTGAAAAAGTGCAGAATTATATCTGTGCAGGCAACAGGCTGGAATTTCGTTGATTCTGATTATGCTAAGGCGAAGGGGATTGCTGTATGTGCGGTGGGAGAATATTGTACCCAGGAAGTAGCAGATCATGCGATGGCACTTATGCTGGCACTTTGCAAGATGTTTCCCTATCATACAAGAAGAATAAACCAGGATAAGGCATGGGAGATTGAGAGCTTAAAAGATCGTGAGGTCCGGCGGATTGAAGGCCAGACTCTGGGGATTGTAGGATTCGGAAAGATTGGCCGGGCCGTGGCGAAAAGGGCGCAGGCCTTTGGGATGAGAGTGATTGCATATGATCCTTACATTGAGGCTAAAACCGCCAATGATATGGGGGTATTGCTGACGGATATTGACACTCTTTTGGGAAGCTCTGATATTATCACCATCCATATGAACATGACGGAAGAGAATGAATGCTTTTTCAATAAAAATACCTTTGCTAAAATGAAAAAGCATCCTTTTATCATTAATGTGGCAAGAGGGGGTATGATCAATGAGGAGGACCTGGCGGAGGCGCTGGATAAGGGGCTTGTCAGAGGCGCGGGTCTGGATGTGCTATACAGTGAATCCCCTGACCTTGCAAACAGCCAGCTCACTAACAGGGAGAATGTGATTATAACACCCCACAGTGCCTTTTATTCCGATGATTCCATCGAAGCCTGTGAGAGAATCTCTATGGAAAACATCCGCTATTACCTGGAGGGAGAAAAAGACAAGGTATTTAAACTAGTATGACAAAAAGATAAATAAATGGGCCGGGAACCATGTGTCCCCGGCCCTTGTTGCGGCAGCAGCTACTGAAGTTCCGCAATTCTTGTAACGCCTACAAAGATTTCCTGTATCTTATACCAGGTGCGGTAATCTACGATTCCGGTCTGAGGGAGACCGAAAATACTCTGGAATTCTCGGACTGCATTCTGTGTGCCCTCCCCGTAGATGCCGTCAGCAGCAATGGAAGGAATCGCAGTGTATACCTCTCCGATGGTATTAAGCTGTTCCTGCATCTGGCGTACCTTGTCTCCGCTGGCGCCGATATCCAGATTATAGCCGGGCCATGAGGCGGGAACCCCTGAAACCTCCTCTGCGGAGTTAATGTACATATTGTCGCCGTAATAGTGCCGGAGGATTTCAATGGCTGAATAATTTTGATCCCCCAGGTATTTTGAACCCCACTGACTCATCCAGTTGGGACAGGAGACCCTCTGTCCGTCGCAGTACTGTGTCAGGATAGGCTGTTTAACATTCGGCCGTGACAGATAATTGGAGAATAATTCATCTACAATATCGGAAATGCTTTTGAAAATATTTCTGCCGTACATAAATTTGTGATCATAGGCTGTGGAAGAAGTAATGGTAAAATCATACCCTTTGTTCCGATACCACTCTGTGTAAACACGATTCAGGGTAAAGGACATAATGGCCAGAACATTTGCACGTATGGTATTATCCGGCCAGGTGGCGTAGATCTCACTGGATGCAACATTCTTGATATAGTCCCTGTATCGGATATAATAGTTTGCTGCCGTTGAATCGCTGGGGGCGCCGTCGTGCACTACGACATATTCCGGGATTACAACCCTGCTCAGAACAATTTCCCCCGATTCATTGGTGGGTTTAATTTCATCCTCAGGAATCTTGGGAGGGTATTCTCCATACAGGGTATGAGCCGGAATCACGATGTTTTGAAATTGTTCTCCGGGCGCTGTGGGCTGCATACGAACCGGAAGAAGTGCCTCGGCTTCCGGGAGAACTTCTGTGCCGGAGACGTCGATAGGCTCAAAGCCGTCAGCATTGATCTGAACTGTGTATTCCGAATAGGGCTGATACTCTGAGGGAGCCATGCTGTAATCCAGCGGAGGTGCCGGAAGCTCGATCTCAGGTGTCTGTCCGTTTGCATCTGTGGTTAATTCTTCGATAGGGCTTTCGGGATCTCCGGAGTAGGAGATAGTGACCTTTGCATTTGTGATGGGCAGATTCCGGATGGAGGACTGGACAGTTACCATAAGCCTGCCCCGATCCACCCGATTATCCTGCATAGCGCGCATATGCGAATAATTCATAAGTACCTCGCAAAATAGAACCTTCGTAATATTTTATGCAGCAGTCTTTAATATGTACCTGTGAATCACTTTTCTGGAAAAATTCAGAGAGAAACTCATATCCTTTGCCTTTTGTGGGAATCATGAGTAAGAGAGGCAGATTTTACATTTTACATTTATTTAACATGCCCAGGCTTTTGGATTTTACAAGGGATTGTTACTATCTAAATGTATTAAGTGAAGCAAACAACAAAAGGAGTAAAAGGTTATGATGAAAAAATTAGTAGCAGGACTTTTGGCAGCAACGATGACCCTTGGCATGTTGGCAGGATGCGGAGATAACACAGGGGATACCAACAGCGGCACACAGACTGAGGGTACAGACAACACAGGAGATACGGATGCAAAGGATACGTCTGGAAATAGCAATCCCATCACTGTTATTTCAAGGGAGGACGGGTCAGGCACAAGAGGAGCGTTTATTGAACTGTTTGGCGTGGAAGAGAAAGATGACAGCGGGGAAAAAGTGGACAACACCACACAGGACGCGGAAATCACCAACAGCACAAGTGTTATGATGACAAGTGTGGCTGGAAATCCTGATGCCATCGGTTATATTTCTCTGGGTTCCCTGAATGACACTGTAAAAGCATTAAAAATCGATGGGGCTGAGGCAACGGTAGACAACATTAAAAACGGTACTTACAAGATTTCCCGTCCCTTTAATATTGCTGCAAAAGAAGGCTTAAGTGAAGTGGCTCAGGACTTTGTGGACTTTATCTTAAGCAGTGAAGGACAAAAGGTAGTTGAGGATAGCGGATATATCACTGTGAACGATTCCGCAGAAGCATATGCCGGCAGCAAACCGTCAGGAAAGATTGTAGTTGCAGGATCTTCCTCCGTAACACCAGTTATGGAAGCGCTGAAGGAGGCATATTTGAAAGTGAATACCGGAGCTGAAATTGAAGTACAGCAGAGTGATTCAACAACAGGTATGCAGTCCGCGATGGATGGCATCTGCGATATCGGAATGGCTTCCAGAGAACTGAAGGACTCTGAAACAGGCGGCGGTCTGACAGCAACTCAGATTGCGCTGGACGGAATTGCAGTAATTGTAAACAAAGAAAACTCAGTAGAAGACATGACCAGTGACCAGGTAAAAGCTATTTACACAGGCGAGACAACATCCTGGGGAGATATTCAGTAATCATTTTACGGCGAAAGAGTTGTGGCAGAAACAAGAGGCCGCAGCCCTTTTTCGCGTTGAAGGAGCGTAAAACATGAAAGACATGAAAGAAACAATAATGAAAATTATCTTCCTGATATCTGCCTGCGCTTCTATACTGGCAGTGGCCCTTATCTGTATCTTCCTTTTTGCAAATGGAATTCCGGCCATAGGCAAAATCGGAGCCGGGGAATTCCTTCTGGGAAAGACCTGGAGACCGAATAATAATCTCTTCGGCATCTTCCCCATGATACTGGGCAGTATTTATGTTACGGCAGGAGCAATTATCGCAGGCGTTCCCATCGGAATTCTGACAGCAATTTTTATGGCAAAGTTCTGTCCAAAATGGATGTACCGGTTTATGAAGCCTGCTGTGGACCTGCTGGCGGGAATCCCCTCAGTTGTCTATGGCTTTTTCGGGCTGGTAGTAATGGTCCCTCTTGTGCGGCAGTTCTGCAGAGCATTTGAGCTGAATGGCAACGGCAGCAGTATATTTACGGCATCTCTTCTTTTGGGAATTATGATTCTCCCCACAGTGATCGGCGTTTCAGAGGCGGCAATCCGGGCAGTGCCGGATCAATATTATGAAGGGGCGCTTGCCCTGGGGGCAACTCATGAAAGAAGTGTATTTTTTACAGTGCTTCCGGCAGCTAAGTCAGGCATTATGGCCGCAGTGGTACTCGGGGTTGGAAGAGCGATCGGAGAAACTATGGCGGTGATTATGATTGCTGGCAATCAGCCGCGTATGCCCAAGGGACTCTTCGAAGGGGTCAGAACCCTGACTGCTAATATTGTTTTAGAAATGGGGTATGCGGCGGATCTCCACAGAGAAGCGCTCATTGCAACAGCAGTGGTACTCTTTGTGTTTATCCTGATTATCAATCTATTATTCTCGTTACTTAAAAGGAGGCAGAAATAATGCAGGCAATGAATAAGCAAACCTGGAAGCAAAAAGTAAAAGCCTATGGGAGCAGCCCTTTGTCCCTGTTTCTGCTGATTATAGTGACACTGGCGTCTCTGATTACAGTATGTGCTCTTCTATTTCTCATTGGATACATTATGATAAAGGG
Source organism: Lactonifactor sp. BIOML-A5 (assembly GCF_009677585.1). GTDB lineage: Bacteria > Bacillota > Clostridia > Lachnospirales > Lachnospiraceae > Lactonifactor. The sequence continues at coordinate 139,362 of NZ_WKYV01000015.1, forward strand.
GATTCCGAACCTGACGCCGTCTCTTTTTGCATGGACATATAACACGGAGAATGTTTCACTGCTTCCTGCACTTATCAATACCATACTTATGACACTGTTATCCCTGCTAATTGCAGGCCCCCTGGCAATTTTTGCTGCGATCTATCTGGTAGAGTATGCCAAGCGGGGCAATAAATTAGTAGAAATTGTGCGTGTGACGGCTGAGACTCTGACGGGAATTCCTTCTATTGTATACGGTCTTTTCGGCCTGCTGTTTTTTGTGACAACACTGAAATGGGGATTTTCCCTTCTTGCGGGCGCATTTACCCTCGCAATTATGATTTTGCCGGTAATTATGAGAACCACAGAGGAGGCGCTGGGCGCTGTGCCTGATACGTTTCGGGAAGGGAGCTTTGGGCTGGGGGCCGGACGTCTCAGAACAGTCTTTGTAGTGGTCCTTCCGTCCGCTGTCCCCGGAATCCTTTCCGGAGTAATTCTGGCTATCGGAAGAATTGTGGGGGAGACAGCAGCCCTTATGTATACGGCGGGAACGGTAGCTGAAGTGCCAAACAGCATCCTGTCTTCCACGAGAACTCTGTCTGTGCATATGTATGCCTTGTCCAGTGAAGGCCTCTATACCGATCAGGCGTATGCCACTGCGGTGGTTCTCCTTATTATTGTACTGCTGATTAACTGGCTGTCTGGTGCTCTGGCCAAAAAAGTGAAGAAAGGATAAAGACATGGATAAGTTTACGATTTCAAATCTGGATTTATATTATGATGATTTTCATGCCCTGAAGGATGTAAATCTGAATCTGCCGCCCAACGAAATAACCGCCTTTATCGGCCCCTCCGGCTGCGGAAAATCAACCTTATTAAAATCTCTGAACCGGATGAATGATCTGGTGGAAGGATGCAGAATCACAGGAAAAGTGCTGCTGGACGGGGAGGATATTTACGGGGATATGAATGTGAATCATCTGCGCAAAAGAGTGGGCATGGTGTTTCAGAAGCCGAATCCATTCCCTATGAGCATCTATGACAATATTGCATACGGTCCCAGAACCCACGGAATTCATTCCAGGGCAAAGCTGGACGATATTGTAGAAAAGTCTCTTAGAGATGCCGCCATCTGGGAGGAAGTGAAAGACCGGCTGAAATTAAGCGCCCTGGGCATGTCCGGAGGGCAGCAGCAGCGTCTCTGTATCGCCAGGGCGCTGGCGGTAGAGCCGGAGGTGCTCCTGATGGATGAACCTACCTCGGCGCTGGATCCTATCTCGACCTCAAAAATCGAAGATCTTGCGATAGAATTGAAAAAAGATTATACTATTATTATGGTTACGCACAATATGCAGCAGGCGGCCCGTATTTCTGACAAAACAGTATTCTTCCTTTTGGGAGAGGTTATTGAGTATGGGGAGACAGAGCAGGTATTTTCTGTTCCTAATAACAAGAAAACAGAGGACTATATTACCGGGAGGTTTGGATAATGAGAATCAGGTTCGAACAGCAGCTTGAACAGCTGAATATTGAATTAATCAAGATGGGCGCCCTGTGTGAATCAGCCATTAATAAGGCAAATGAAGCGCTGCTCAATGTGGATAAAAATGAAGAGTGCGTGGCAGAGGTTTTGGGGATTGAGGATGAAATCAATCAGAAGGAACGGGACATAGAAGCCCTGTGTATGAAGCTGCTTCTGCAGCAGCAGCCGGTTGCCCGGGATCTGAGACAGATTTCTTCTGCGCTGAAGATGATTTCTGATATGGAGCGCATTGGAGATCAGGCGGCTGATATTGCAGAGATTTCCAAATATGTTCAGGTGCGCCAAAATGCCAGCAAGATTCATATTGGAGACATGGCTAAGGCGACTACTAAAATGGTTACGGAGAGCATTGATTCCTATGTAAACCGAGACCTGAAAATGGCTCAGGAGGTTGTCAGGTATGATGACGTGGTGGATGATCTGTTTCAGGAGGTAAAAAGTGAGCTGATTGAACTGGTTGTAAAAGACAGCCAGAATGGAGAGTTTTATTTTGATCTTATCATGGTTGCCAAGTATTTTGAACGAATCGGTGATCATGCAGAAAATATTGCCCAGTGGGTAGAATTTTCAATTACCGGAAAGCATGAGTTTTAGATAATAAGGATAGGATGGAGGAACGTATGATTTATTTGGTAGAAGATGATGACAGCATACGGGAACTGGTGATTTACACGCTGCACAGCACAGGGTTTGAAGCTGTGGGATTTATGTGTGCAAAGGACTTTTGGAAGGGAATAGAAAAGCAGATGCCGGCCCTGGTTTTGCTGGATATTATGCTGCCGGATGAGGACGGTCTTCAGATCCTGAAGAAGCTCCGGGGAAATACTTCTACAAAGAAGGTTCCTGTAATTATGCTCACAGCAAAAGGCACGGAATATGATAAAGTGGTAGGGCTGGACAGCGGTGCGGATGACTATATTCCCAAGCCTTTTGGCATGATGGAGCTTGTATCCCGGATAAAAGCAGTCCTGCGCCGCACGGAGCCGGTGAAGGATGAAAACGTATTTGAAGCCGGCAGCATATCTGTGGATATTGACAAGCACCTGGTTATGGCTGACGGAAAAGAGGTTACACTTACCCTGAAAGAATTTGAACTGCTCTGTTACCTGCTGAAAAACAAAGGGTTTGTGCTGTCCCGGGATAAGATTCTTTCCCGTATCTGGGGATATGACATTGATGTGGAGACACGTACGGTGGATGTACATATCCGTACTCTTCGGCAGAAGCTGGGCGGCTGCGGAGAAATGATAGAGACTGTCCGGGGTGTGGGATACCGGATAGGAGGAACCAGATAATGAGAAAAAAAATCTTTGGGAATATGTGTGTGATCTCTATACTGGCTATCTTAGTCACTTCTATCTTCGTTGTGGGTGTATTTTACGGGGATTTTGTAGAGAAGATGAAGAGCGAAGTGGAGACAGAGGCAGGATATATCAAAACTGCCGTGGAACAGATGGGAGAGGAGTATCTTGATGAGATCCTCAGCCAGCCGGAGGTAAACAGAAGAAACCGTATCACCCTGGTAAACAGTGATGGCACGGTTATTTTTGATAGTTATTATAATCCCCAGTCCCTGGAAAACCACAGGAAGCGCCCCGAGATTCAGGCTGCCCTGACAGAGGGGACAGGGAGGTGCAGCAGGGTATCAGATACCCTGCAGCAGGAGACGTATTATTATGCCCTGAAGCTGGACAACGGTATGGTACTTCGGGTGGCGAATACCAGCAGCAGTGTATATGCCAGCCTCCTGCGGGTTATTCCCCTGGTTCTTCTCATCTGTGTTATAGTATCTGCAATTACCATGCTGATAGCTACCCGCCAGACGAAAAAGATTGTACAGCCTATCAATGAACTGAATCTGAAAAAACCGGAAGAGAATGATACTTACGATGAGCTGGCACCTTTGCTGGGCAGACTGGAAAAGCAAAACAAGACCATTAAGCTTCAAATTGAGGAACTGAAGGTGAAACAAAGAGAGTTTACCGCGCTGACCGAAAATATGAGTGAAGGATTTTTGGTGATTGACCAGGATGGAAATGTACTCTCCTACAACAGCAGCGCACTGGAGCTCTTGGGGATGAAACAGGCCATCGGAGAGAAACAAAATATACTTACCTTTAACCGCAGTGTGGGACTCCAGAATGTAGTGGACGAGGCGCTGAAGGGCAATCCAAGTGAACAGGAAATACAGGTAGAGGGGAAATACTGCCAGATCATGGCGAATCCCGTGACCAGCAAAAAGCAGATCAAAGGCGCGGTTATTGTGATCATGGATGTTACAGAAAAGCAGCAGAGAGAGCAGATGCGCAGGGAATTTTCCGCAAATGTTTCACACGAGCTTAAGACGCCTCTCACATCGATCTCCGGATATGCTGAGATCATGAAAAACGGCCTGGTAAAACAGGAGGACATTCCCAGATTTGCAGAGAATATCTATAAAGAGACCGGGAGGCTAATAACCATGGTAGGTGATATTATAAAGCTGTCCCAGCTGGACGAGAACCAGGTGGCTCTGCAGAAAGAAGAGGTGGATTTGTATTCCGTGGCAAGAGAAGTTGTGGAGCGCCTGCAGGCAACCGCCTCCGGCCATAGTGTCACTCTCTCCCTGTTGGGAGAATCCAGAACCGTAAACGGAGTGCGTCAGATACTGGATGAAATGATATACAATCTCTGTATCAACGGCATAATCTATAACCGGGAAGGCGGATATGTACAGGTTCGTGTAGAGGACAGAGAGGGGCATACCGTACTGGCAGTCAAAGACAACGGTATTGGCATCCCTCAGTCAGATCAGCAGCGAGTATTTGAGCGTTTTTACCGGGTAGACAAAAGCCACTCAAAACAGGTGGGAGGTACAGGGCTGGGGCTTTCCATTGTAAAACACGGGGCTATGTTTCATAGAGCCTGTATAGAGATGGACAGCATTCAGGGAAGCGGTACAGAAATCAGGATAGTTTGGTAGAGGGAAAAGGGGGGACGTGTTCTTTCTAGAAAGAACACGTCCCAAAATCGATCAGGCCTGTCCCCAAATATGGGATATGCATATTTTTTATCAAAATAGGGATATATTTATATAGTTCATGGGAGATTATTATTTTACTTATCAACCCTCAGGACGTATACTGATGGAAGAGGAGGCTTTCAAAGATGGAAAAGGGAATTATAAAAAAGCTATTTTTATCCACCTTTTATCTGAGTGCATTTACGTTCGGAGGAGGATATGTCATTATTACTTTGATGAAAAAGAAGTTTGTGGATGAATACCACTGGATGGAGGAGCAGGAGATGCTGGACCTTACTGCTCTGGCTCAGTCGGCCCCTGGGGCGATTGCGGTGAACGGGTCTCTTATAGTAGGATTTAGAATCGCAGGTTTCAGAGGGGCTCTGGCCGCAGTAGCAGGGACAGTACTGCCTCCGTTTTTTGTGTTGTCGATCGTTTCCATGTTTTATGCGGCGTTCCGGGATAATAAGATGGTTAGTCTGGTTCTGGAAGGAATGCAGGCGGGAGTCGCAGCGGTAATAGCAGATGTGGTTATCGATTTGGGCGCCAAGATTACGGGGGAGAAGAATGTGGTATCTCTGCTGATTATGGCAGGGGCTTTCCTTTGTGCTTATGTGTTTCATATAAATGTGATTATTATCATACTGGTATGTGTGGGGATTGGGACCATACGTGGGCTGTGGAATATGAGGAAGGATGGGACAGAATGATTTATATAAAATTATTTCTCAGTTTTCTTCAGATAGGCGCCTTCAGCATCGGCGGGGGATATGCCGCCCTTCCTCTGATACAAAGTCAGGTAGTACATATTCAGCACTGGCTCTCTGCGGGGGAGTTCACGGATCTGGTGACAATTTCACAGATGACTCCGGGCCCAATCGCCATTAATGCAGCCACATTTGTGGGCCTGCGTCTGGGCGGCTTATTGGGGGCAGTGATTGCTACATTGGGCTGTATCCTCCCATCATGTATTATCATGTCGGTTCTGGCCTATTTTTATTTCAAATACCGGGAGCTGGAAGTACTTCAGACGATTCTGCAGGCGCTCAGGCCTGCGGTTGTGGCATTGATTGCTTCTGCGGGCCTTGGTATTTTGGTACAGGCACTTTGGAGCGACAGCAGCCGGGGGATTTCCTTTGAAACGCTGAGCCTGTCCGGAGGAGCAATTTTTGTGGTTTCCATGGTTTTGCTGAGAAAAAGAAAGATGAACCCTATAAAGGTTATGGGCATCGCCGGGGCGCTGAATGTTGTCCTCCACTATGCTGCAGTGATACTAAAATAAATGGTTTTTCATTGCAAACCGGCCGGAGGAATAGTACAATCACAGTAAGATGATTCGCGTGACACATAAGAATATGAAGTTGTAAAGGAGGATGCCAATGGAACGTTTTGTGATGGATGACTTTCAAGTACAGATATCCATAGAGACACTGTCGGAGAAGCTGCATCTGACAGAGCAGGACGATGTGGAAATGATGGGAGAAAAGCTGCAGGATGCCCTTCGGACTGCAAAGCCTAAAGCAGTGTATAAAATCTGTGAGGTGACGGAAATTGATGGGGATAAAGTAACCATAGAGGATACCGAATTCCAAAGCCCTACCCTTGCGGCCAAACTAAAAGGTGTTCACAATGTCTTTGCCTTTGTAGCAACCTGTGGTACAGAGGTGGATGAGTGGAGCCGCCGGGAGGATGACTACATTGTGAATCTTTGGCTGGATATGCTCAAGGAAATGATCCTGGTAGAGGCGCGAAAGCAGTTCCGGAATCGTTTATCCGAAAAGTACGGGATTAAAACCTTCGGCGTTATGAATCCCGGATCCGGGAACGCAGACACCTGGCCCATCAGACAGCAGGCTCAGCTGTTCTCTCTGATAGGGGATGTCAAAGAACTTACAGGTGTGGAATTGACTGGGGGAACTCTGATGTATCCTACAAAGTCAGTCTCAGGAATCATGTTCCCATCAGAGGAAGATTTTGTCAGCTGCTCCATCTGCAAGAGGGTGAATTGCCAGAACAGAAAGGCAAAATATATAGGAGCATAATAAGCAAATTACCCATTTAAACCGGAATCGTTTAAATGGGTAATTAGTTTGTCCTGATTTTTTATCTTTGTACACGGCCGCTTGTATTGCCGCCTGCAAGAGAGGTGACTTCATCGGGGGTAACCAGATTAAAATCATGCTCAATGGTATGCTTCAGACAAGAGGCAGCCGCTGCGAATTCCACGGCTTCCTGAGAAGAATAGCCGGAGATCAGAGAGTAGATAAGCCCTCCTCCAAAGCTGTCGCCACCGCCTACACGGTCCACAATGTGAATGGAATAAGTACGGGAGAAAAAGGCATTCTTACCGTCATAAAGCATGCCGCCCCAGTTGTTATCCGTAGCGGACAGGCTTCCCCGCAGTGTAATGGCAGCTTTTTTACAGCCGAACTGCCGGCAGATTTTTTGCGCTACGCCAATATACCCGTCCTTTGAAATATTACCGGTTTCAATATTAGTATTTTCAGCATGAATACCGAATACATCGGCGGCATCCTCTTCATTTGCGATGCAGACGTCTACGTATGGCAGTAATCTGCTCATGACCTCCTTTGCTTCATCTCTGGACCATGATTTTTTGCGGTAGTTTAAATCGCAGCTGACCGTCAGCCCCATTTCCTTGGCGGCTTTTTCAACAAAATAGGTGCCAAGCCTGGGACCGCCGCGAAGAACCGATGAGGTATCTACGCCATAACGGCGCAGAGCGTTAACTGCGGACTATCCGATCTCGTGTTCCGGCACCTTTGATACTCAGATGCGAAGCTTCCCCGGGCGGCAAAAGAAAAAGGATTCCAGTCCTATGTTGGAAAAGCCATGAGTTCATGCCAGGGAATCCGGGCAATGGAGATCTGGACGGGAAAGAAACCCTCAGATGAGGATGCCAGAAGGCTGGTGGCCTCCGTCGAGATGGAAGCGTGATAAAAAACAGGTGCTGAAGACTCTTATCAGAGTCCGGGCACCTGTTTTTTGCGTCTCCTTTGCAGGTCTGTACGGGTATAATACAGGATCAAAGGCTGCAACATGAAATAAAGCATTGATGTCCGAACAAATGTTTGATAAAATAGTAATGATGATTTATAGAATTTCGTATATAAGTTGTCCACAGGAAAATAAGAATTAAGGATCGGTAAGGAGTGGTATAGATATGGAACAGATGACGTTATTTGATGACAGAGGCCGGAGCGCTCCCCTGGCCAGCAGACTTCGGCCGGAGCGTCTGGAAGAGTTTGTAGGGCAGGAACATCTGCTGGGGGAGGGCAAGATGCTGCGCCAGCTTATAGAGCGGGATCAGATATCCTCCATGATTTTCTGGGGCGCACCTGGAATAGGTAAAACCTCACTTGCGAGCATCATAGCAAACCGCACCAAGGCAGATTTTATAAATTTTAGTGCTGTTACCAGCGGAATCAGGGAGATTAAGGATGTGATGAGCCGCGCGGAAAGCAGCCGGAGAATGGGAATCCGCACGGTATTGTTTGTAGACGAGATTCACCGTTTCAATAAGGCACAGCAGGATGCCTTTCTGCCTTATGTGGAGAAGGGAAGCATTATCCTTATCGGTGCTACTACAGAAAATCCTTCTTTCGAGATTAACGCGGCTCTCCTGTCACGGTGTAAGGTATTTGTACTCAAGGCATTGGAAGAAAAAGATCTGGTAAAACTTCTGACGCATGCACTTAAAAGTCCTGCCGGATTCGGGGGACAGAATATCCGTATTACGGACCGACAGCTTCAGGCTGTGGCTGCCTTTGCGAACGGGGATGCCAGGATTGCTCTTAATACTCTGGAAATGGCGGTGTTAAACGGTGCAATTGACAGCAGCGGGGGTGTCACTGTTACAGATGAGGGAATGTCACAGTGTATCAGCAGAAAATCACTTCTCTATGACAAGAATGGAGAGGAGCATTACAATCTGATCTCCGCACTTCATAAATCTATGCGCAACAGCGATCCGGACGCGGCAGTGTACTGGCTTGCGCGAATGCTGGAAGCAGGGGAGGATCCCCTTTATGTGGCCAGGCGTCTGATTCGCTTTGCCAGTGAAGATGTGGGAATGGCGGACAGCCATGCCCTGAATCTGGCAGTCTCTGCCTACCAGGCATGCCACTTTAATGGAATGCCTGAATGCAATGTGAATCTAACCCATGCAGTCGTGTACCTGTCTATGGCACCGAAGTCCAATGCCTTATATACCGCCTATGAAGAGTGTAAAAATGATGCCATGAATCACCTTGCGGAACCAGTTCCCCTTCAGATTAGAAATGCTCCCACAGGGTTGATGGGTGAACTTCACTATGGGGAAGGGTATGTATATGCCCATGATACAAAGGAGAAATTGTCTCGTATGCAGTGCCTGCCGGATGCCCTGAAAGACAGATGTTACTATCAGCCCACATCTCAGGGGGAAGAGAAAGAAGTAAAGGAAAAGCTTGACAGAATTAAGGCTTGGAAAAAAGGGGAAAAAAGTTGAAAAAAATTCTGAAAAGGTGTTGACGAAACATAAACTGGATGCTATAATATCACTTGTCGTTCGGCAGTAAAGCCAAGGCGATAAGCGGGAGTGCTGGAATTGGCAGACAGGCAAGACTAAGGATCTTGTGGGTGTATGCTCGTGTGGGTTCAAGTCCCATCTCCCGCAGTAGAATCTCTGTAAATGCAGTTTACAGAGATTTTTTTGTGTCTAATTGGGATTTAAGGGTGTAGCGCTTGGACTTCAGCTTAAAGTGATTCAAGTCGGAAAGTGTGAGGTGGCGGGGGGACGGTGAGAGAAGTTCCAGGGGGGGCGCTATCTATCCAAAACATCAAGCGGACAATGGTGCGAAATAAGAGGAAAAGTGTACAACTCCCAACCTTTCCCCCGTTTTCCGTGAATGTGAAGTGAGTCTCTGCCAGGTCAAGGGAGGAGGTCTTGGGGCCAGGGGTACTGTGTGGAGCTGCGCAGACTACGGAGTGCGTCCGAAGATCCACTGTCGGCGGTCACTTAGGAGCGAAGGCTTTCCTGAGCTTCTTAGTGAACGGCCAGGCAGCTAGCTGAGGAGAAACGCAGTAGCAAGCAGATCCACACAGTACCCCTGGCCCCAAGACCTCCTCCCTTGACCGTCCGTCTGCGACACTCCGCTCGCCGACTATTTTATCTCGAACTTTACATACACAAAACAATTACACAAAACTAAAATTTTTCTTTAATCTTCCTCTCCCCCAACTCCAATCTCTGTTCCAGATCCCTTTCCCCTGAAAGAATACTCTTAAACCGCCTCAACTCATCTAAAAGTCCCTGTCCATGGGGAACCAGATAAGCGCCTGCGTCGCTGCCCAAAGCCATGGTGACGCCGGCTTTCCAGGCTTTTCTTATGTTATCACCGGCTTCCTGCCAGATGCTTTCCAGAACGGTGTCCGTAAACCGCCCGCAGCCTATGAGGTTAGGAACTACAGTGACCGTAGGCACCCACACAGCCTCAGACTGGGAAAAGGCCAGGATGCACTCATCATCCATGTAATTGCCGTGTTCCACGCTGTCCACGCCGGCCAGCAGGGCATCGTATACAGGGCCGGCTCCGTTGGTATGGGTCATGACCGCAAAACCTTCCTCATGAGCGATATGCACCATTTCTTTAACCAGGGCATAGGGCAGGGCATCCCCCGTGATATGGCCGTCCGTATCGAAGTCCATGATTCCCGTTGTCATGATCTTAATAAAATCCCCGCCCTGCTTCTTTACCTCTCTGACAAGGGCAGTATATTCCGGAAGAGTGTCGAAGCCCCTGCCTACAATGCCCCCGTAGTGGCCATTTTTATGTATTGCAAATATAGGAGTGCGGTAGTCGATTCCGTAAGAGGGGGCAATCTCCCGTGCCCGCCTGGATACACCTAAGCTGTCCCCGCCGTCCCTGACAAACCGGATACCCAGTTTTTGATAGGCTGAAAAATGGGCATGAATTACAGATTCGTCTACACCGGTCTGATGGCGGTTTACCGCATGTTTATAGTTAACAGCGTCCATAATAATATGGGCATGACATTCTCCGAACATAGTATCTCTTCTTTCTTTGTGTGATTTGTGATAGAATAGGAGCTGTTAAGCTCAAATAATAATATATCAGATATTGCATGAAATGTTAAGAAAAAGGAGAATTATGATGTTAACAATAGGAAGCCATTTATCATCTGCAAAAGGGTATGAAGCTATGGGAAAAGAAGCCTTGAAAATCGGTGCCAATACCTTTCAGTTCTTTACCAGGAATCCCAGAGGGGGGAAGGCAAAAGAGATACGGCCGGAAGATGTGCAGTCTTTTCAGAACCTCTCCCAAGCCCATGGGTTTCCCTGTATTCTGGCTCATGCACCCTATACCATGAATGCCTGCGGAGCAGATGAAAAAGTACGCACCTTTGCCATTGAAACCATGGCAGACGATCTCAGAAGAATGGAGTATACACCGGGAAATTATTATAACTTTCATCCGGGAAGCCACGTTAAGCAGGGGGCTGAAAAAGGGATTGCTCTGATTGCTGATGTCTTGAATCGGAATCTGAGGCCGGAACAGTCCACGACTGTGCTTTTGGAGACTATGTCCGGAAAAGGAAGTGAGGTAGGACGAAACTTCCAGGAACTGCGGGAGATCCTGGATCGTGTGGAACTCTCGGATAAAATGGGAGTCTGTATGGATACCTGCCATGTATTTGACGGCGGGTATGATATTGTAAATGATCTGGATGAAGTGCTGACGGAGTTTGATCAGGTGATCGGACTGAAGCGTTTAAAAGCGATCCACTTAAATGACAGTATGAATGAGCTGGGCAGCCATAAGGACAGGCATGCCAGGATAGGGGAGGGGCATATCGGCAAAGAGGCCTTGATCCGTATCATCAATCATCCTGCACTGAGAGAGCTGCCTTTTTATCTGGAAACGCCAAATGATCTGGAGGGCTATGCCAGAGAAATCCAGCTTCTAAGAGAGGCATACCGTTAACGGCAGACCGTATAAAAATAACCAGAAAGTATAAGAAAAAGAAAATAATATTGTTCAATCATCTGAAATTAGTGGAAAAGTGGGAGGCAATATTAACAGAGGATCCCAGTTGTGCTATCATAAAGGGCGAATGGCTATTAGAGTGTAACAGAAAGAAGGGTCTTAATTATTATGAAGTATGTAAAGCAAATTGGGATTATCGGAGGCATTACCTTTGCAGGGGAGCTGCTGAATTATCTGCTGCCTCTGCCGGTTCCGGCCAGTGTGTATGGAATGATTCTGCTGTTTCTGGCTCTGTGTATGAGATTCGTTAAAGAAGAACAGATAAAAGAAACTGCCGATTTTCTGCTGGTGCTGATGCCTGTGATGTTTACAGGGCCAAGTGTGGGAGTAATAGAGAATTACGCCAGTATATCCCAGGGGCTGCTGGGGTTTGCTGTGATTATTGTAATTACAACTGCGGCAATTATGGGGGTAACAGGGGCAGTCACCCAGGGAGCAATGCGGCTGTGCGCAAAGGTGAAAAAAACGGAAAAAGAGTCAGGGGGTGAGGATTATGAATGCGGTGTTTGAGAATTCAGCATATTTTGGATTCTTTCTTACCCTGCTGGGGTATGGGCTGGGGCTGGCAGTCCAGAAAAAAACGAAACTGGCAGTGTGCAATCCCCTTCTTATCTCCACTGTATTTATTATTGCGGTGCTGCTTGCCGGCAGGATTCGTTATCAGACGTTTAACCAGGGGGCGCAGTATATCACGTATCTGCTCACTCCGGCTACGGTCTGCCTGGCACTGCCTTTGTACCGGCAGCTCAGGATTCTGAAAGAGAACCTTGTGCCTGTACTGGCTGGACTTACCGCAGGTACAGTCACCTGTATGGCTTTGATTGGAGGGATGGCCTGCCTGCTGCATCTGGAACGAACCATGACCCTGTCTCTGCTCCCAAAATCCATCACAACAGCCATTGCCATTGGCGTGACAGAGGAGATCGGAGGCCTGTCAGGTATAACAGTTGCTGCGGTGGTAATCACAGGAATACTTAGTACCGTGGTCGCCGATCTGGTCTTTAAGGTATGTCGTATCAAAGACCCTGTGGCTCAGGGACTTGCACTGGGAGCTTCAGGACACGCCATCGGGACAAGCAAAGCTCTTGGGATGGGTGAGGTTCAGGGGGCTATGAGCAGCCTTGCCATTGTAGTTACAGGAATCATAACGGTTGTTTTGGTTCCGATGGTTGCCAGATTTATATAGGAGCAGAAATGCGGATACCTGTCTGTGAGCAGATACAGACAGTATCCGTATTTTTTTACTCTGCAGGGCGGGCTCTATAAAGCAAAAATTACTGGGAGGAGGCACCATACAAAATAAGGCCTTTTCTTACAAAAAAGAGGAAATTTTTGTATTTTGCGGAATATATTAAATATAGACACTTTGATTTTACTTGTTCCCATGGAGGTGCAAAGTATGACAATTCGTGAAAGTTTTGAAGAACTGGAGATGGAACTTCTGAGTCCCTATGCCTCTTACAGCAGACATTCAAGAGGACGCAGGAGGCATGAAGAAGAGTGTGATGTGCGAACCGTCTATCAAAGAGACAGAGACAGGATTCTGCATTCCAAGGCGTTTCGGAGGATGAAAGATAAAACACAAGTGTTTTTGTCTCCTCAGGGGGATCATTACCGCAACCGGCTGACACATACCTTAGAGGTGTCTCAGATTGCAAGAACCATTGCAAAAGCACTCCGTCTGAATGAGGATCTTGTGGAAGCTATTGCTTTGGGACATGATCTGGGGCATACGCCCTTTGGACATGCCGGAGAAAAGGTGCTGGACACTATATGTCCTCTGGGATTTGCCCACTATAAACAGAGTGTGCGGGTGGTAGAGCGGCTGGAAAAGCGGGGAGAAGGACTGAATCTGACCTGGGAAGTACTGGATGGAATACGCAATCACCGAACTGCGGGAAGCCCCAGCACACTGGAAGGACAGATTGTGCGCTACTGTGACAAAATCGCCTACATACACCACGATATGGATGACGCAGAACGAGCGGGGATTATCAGTGAGGATAACATTCCCATCACAATCCGAATGCTTTTGGGGTACACGACCAGAGAGCGGCTCAATACCTTTATCCATGACATTATCAGAAACAGCCAGGGGAGAGACAAGATCACAATGTCTCCGGAGATAGAAGAGGGCATGCGGGATCTGAGGAGCATTATGTTTCAGGATGTGTATCTGAATCCTGTGGCGAAAAAGGAAGAAGAGAAAGCCTGCAATATGATAGAAAAGCTGTATGAATACTACAGCTTACATGAAACAGCTATGTCCCAGGAGTATGTGGAACTAATACAAAACGGAGAGGAAAAGGAGAGGGTGGTATGCGATTACATATCGGGAATGACCGACCAATTTTCCATTAATAAGTTCCGGGAAATCTATATTCCGAAGGGATGGGAAGTATATTGACAGGAATTTCCGACAAAAAAATGAGAAAAAGGAAAAGGAAACCGGGAAGTAACGTGTAATATAGCATATGGAGGAAGAACATGTATTATTCAGATGATTTAATTGAAGAGATACGAATGAAAAATGATATCGTGGATGTCATCTCCGGCTATGTGAAGCTTCAGAGAAAGGGAAGTTCCTACTTTGGTCTTTGTCCCTTTCACAATGAAAAATCTCCTTCCTTTTCTGTGAGCCCCGGAAAGCAGATGTATTACTGCTTTGGCTGCGGAGCCGGAGGCAACGTATATACCTTTATTATGGAATATGAGAATTATACCTTTGTAGAGGCAGTCAAAATGCTGGCTGAACGTGCCGGAGTGGAGCTTCCTGAGATGGAATACTCCAGAGAACAGAAAGCGCAGGCTGACCGGAAGGCTCTCTTGCTGGAGATTCAGAAACAGGCTGCGAACTTTTACTATTACCAGCTCCGCCAGGAGGCGGGCAGACAGGCTTACGGCTATCTCACCGGCAGAGGTCTCAGTGACGAAACCATAAAAAAGTTCGGACTCGGCTATTCGTCTAAATATTCGGACATGCTGCACCGGTACCTGAAACAAAAGGGCTATTCGGATGAGCTGTTAAAGGATTCCGGCCTCTTTCAGTTTGATGAGAAAAGAGGAATGCATGACAAGTTCTGGAATCGTGTGATGTTTCCCATTCAGGATGTGAACGGCCGGGTGATTGGATTCGGAGGGCGTGTGATGGGGGATGGAAAACCCAAATATCTGAACTCTCCGGAGACAAAGATATTCGACAAAAGCAGGAACCTCTATGGACTGAACATCGCCAGAACCTCCAGAAAGAAAAATCTGATTATATGTGAAGGTTATATGGATGTCATTGCCATGCACCAGGCAGGATTTACCAATGCGGTAGCTTCTCTTGGGACAGCTTTGACGTCCGGGCATGCCAGCCTGATGCGCAGGTACACAGAGGAAGTCCTCCTCACCTATGACAGCGATGAGGCGGGAAGAAAAGCAGCACTCAGAGGAATTCCCATAGTGAAGGCCGCAGGACTCAAGGCCAGGGTGGTGAATCTGTCCCCCTATAAGGATCCGGATGAGTTTATACAGGCACTGGGAAGGGAAGCTTTTGAAGAGCGTCTGGATGAAGCAATGAACAGTTTTCTGTTCGAAATCTCTGTGATGGAAGGGGAGTATGATCTTGGGGATCCCCAGGGCAAGACGGATTTTTACCGGGCAATAGCCAAGAAGCTGCTGGAATTTCCGGAGGAGATCGAGCGGAACAACTATATGGAATCCATTGCATCTAAGTACCATATTGCCTATGAAGATTTGAAGCGGCTGGTGAATAAGCTGGCCCTCAGCGGAACACCGGCAGAGGAGAGAATTAAGCCTAAATCCGGCATTCACAAAAAAAACAATAAAGAAAGCGGAATAGAAACGTCCCAGAAGCTGATGCTAACCTGGCTTGTTTCCTATCCGTCCATGTTTGACACGGTGAGAGGCTATATTGGCCCGGATGATTTTACCACCCCTCTGTACCATACAGTGGCAGAGCTTTTATATGAACAGCACGCACAGGGTGAAGTGAATCCGGCAAAGCTACTGAACCGGTTTACAGACAGTGAAGAACAAAAAGAGATCGCCTCTTTATTCAATGCCACACTTCATCTGGAGACAGACGGAGAACGGCAGCAGGCATTAACCGATACGGTATGCCGAATTATGAGAAATAGCATCGAATATCGGACAGCACACCTGTCTCCCACTGATATGCAGGGTTTACAGCAGATTTTGGCGGATAAGCGCAGATTAGAGGAGATAGAGGCAAAACGGGTGATATTGCATATTTCTTTCGATTAAGGATAAAATATAAACAAGTTATGAGAGGATGGAACACCTATGGAAATGAATATGGCAAAATTCAGTGAAAAATTAGCAGAGCTTCTGGAAATGGGCAAAAAGAAAAAGAATGTTCTGGAATATCAGGAGATTAATGACTTTTTCCGGGATACCCCGCTGGATGCTGAATATCTGGACAAAGTCTTTGACTATCTGGAAGCCAATGGAATCGACGTGCTGAGAATCAGCGATACGGATACGGATGTGCTGTTGCTGGACGATGATGAAGATATTAAGTTGGACGAAGAAGACGAGGTTGATGTAGAGAATATAGATTTGACTGTGCCTGAGGGGATCAGCATTGAGGATCCGGTGCGGATGTATCTGAAAGAGATTGGAAAGGTTCCCCTTCTGACCGCGGAGGAAGAAATTGCGCTTGCCCAGCGGATGGAAGACGGGGATGAGAATGCCAAAAAGCGTTTGGCAGAGGCGAACCTCCGTCTGGTGGTGAGCATAGCAAAGCGCTATGTAGGCCGGGGGATGCTGTTTTTGGATCTGATCCAGGAAGGAAATCTTGGTCTTATCAAGGCAGTGGAAAAGTTTGACTACAGAAAAGGATACAAGTTCAGCACCTATGCCACCTGGTGGATCCGCCAGGCAATTACAAGGGCCATAGCCGATCAGGCCCGTACCATCCGTATTCCGGTTCACATGGTGGAGACCATTAATAAACTGATCCGGGTATCCAGACAGCTCCTTCAAGAGCTTGGCCGTGAACCTCTGCCGGAAGAGATCGCAGAGGAGATGAATATGTCAGTTGACCGTGTGCGCGAGATTCTTAAAATTTCACAGGAGCCGGTGTCCTTAGAAACTCCTATCGGAGAGGAAGAAGACAGCCATTTGGGTGATTTTATTCAGGATGACAATGTACCTGTGCCCGCGGATGCAGCAGCATTTACCCTGTTAAAGGAACAGCTGGTGGAAGTACTGGGAACCCTTACCGAGAGAGAACAAAAGGTGCTCCGTCTTCGCTTCGGCCTGGATGACGGCCGCGCCAGAACATTGGAGGAAGTGGGAAAAGAATTCAATGTAACCAGGGAACGTATCCGTCAGATTGAGGCAAAGGCCCTTAGAAAACTCCGCCATCCCAGCCGCAGCCGCAAGCTGAAAGACTATTTGGATTAATACAGGAGAAATCGTATGCAGTTATCCAACAGGCTTTTAGCTGTGGCCGGCATGGTTACAGAGGGAAACACAGTTGCAGATGTAGGCTGTGACCATGGGTATATCCCCATTTATCTGATACAGCAGAAAAAGATACCATGCGCCATCGCCATGGACATCCGGAGAGGCCCTTTGTCCCGGGCTGAGGCACACATAGAGGAAAATGGGCTCAGGGAATACATACAGACACGCCTGTCAGACGGTGTACAGGCCCTGAAGCCCGGAGAAGCAGACACGCTTATCATTGCCGGGATGGGGGGAGGTCTGGTACAGAAGATTCTCAGGGACGGCGAAGAAGTCCTCCGCAGTGTATCGGAATTCATTCTTCAGCCCCAGTCAGAGATCCGCCAGGTACGATTCTTTCTGCAGAAAAACGGATACTTCATAACAGATGAGACAATGGTGCTGGAAGATGGAAAATACTATCCCATGATGAGGGCTGTCCATGGAGAGATGGAATATACGGAAGAGATTTACTTAAGGTACGGACGAGAACTGCTTCAGTCCGGGCATCCTGTTCTGAGACAGTTCCTGGAGAAGGAAAGAGATACCTGCCTGCAGATTCTGGATACGCTTTCTTTATCCGGAACCTCTCAGGCAAGAGAACGGGAAAAAGAAATTCAACAGGAGATGCAGTATATAAAAGCTGCTTTACAACACTATGAAATGTAAGAAAATTATACAGACGCTGGAGAGATTGTATCCCCCGTCCTTTGCAGAGGATTGGGACAACGTCGGACTGTTGGTGGGAGATGAGGAAGCAGAGATATCCAGGATATTTCTTGCCCTGGATGTGACGGATGAGACATTAAATGCCGCAGTAAATTTTCATGCGGATCTGATGATAACCCATCATCCTATGATCTTCAGCGGGATCAAACAAGTAAACGCCGGGAATTATCTGGGAAGACGGATCATAAAAATGATAAAAGAGGACATATCCTGCTATGCCATGCACACAAATTTTGATATCTGCGGCATGGCAGAACTGAGTGCCGGGTATCTTCAGCTGACCGACACCTCCGTGCTGGATGTTACCTTTGAGGACAGCGGCAGAGAGGAAGGGATTGGAAGAGTGGGAACCCTTCCCCGGAGGATGACACTGAGGGAGTGCGCCGATTTTGTGAAAAAAGCCCTGAATCTGTCCCATGTAACCGTTTACGGGGATATGGAGCAGAGTCTGGAACGTGCAGCCGTGTCTACCGGATCCGGAAAGAGTATGGTGGCAAAGGCTATCTCGTCAGGGGCTGAAGTTCTGGTGACAGGGGACATTGACTATCATACGGGAATTGATGCGCCTTCCAGAGGGATAGCCATTATTGATGCAGGGCATTACGGAACAGAAGCTATGTTTATTGATTTTATGAGACAGGTACTTGCCAAAGAATACCCGCAGCTCTCTGTGGAGGGAATGCCGGTAAAGGAGCCGTTTACCTGGATATAAAATCATTGATTGGATCATGCAGAGCAGAATTGGGACGGGGAAGTGTATTCCTTCGTCCTTACTTTATAAATGGAGGTTGCTTATGGAACAGGAGAAAATTTGTGTGGAAATTAACGGGGAAAAGAGGGAGTATCCATGGGGAATTACCTTTGGAGAAATTGCACAGGATTATGAGGGTAGCACCAGATATCCTATTGTGCTGGTTACAGTGAATGGAAAACTAAAAGAACTCCATAAACGTCTGAAGAGAGAGTGCACCATAGAATTTATCACCACCGGAGACTCCATTGGACATAAAACATACAAAAGAAGCGCCTCTCTTCTTCTTCTGAAAGCAGTGTACCATGTGGCCGGACACGAAAACGTAGAGAAGGCAGTCCTTCACTTTGCGGTGGGCTCCGGATTCTATTTTACAATTCAGGGAAAGGTGAAAGTGGATGAAGAATTTCTAGGGAAAGTAAAAGCCTATATGATGGAAATGGTGGAGAAGAAGATTCCCATTATGAAGCGGAGTGTGGGAACTAACGATGCCATAGATCTTTTTCACAAGCATGGTATGTATGATAAGGAAAAGCTGTTCCGCTACCGTAGGGTCTCCAGAGTCAATATTTACAGTATCGATGAATTTGAGGACTATTTTTATGGGTTTATGGTCAATCATACAGGTTATCTGAAATACTTCGATCTGTTTCTCTACGATGAGGGATTCGTTCTCCAGCTTCCGGAAGCCACCAATCCGGAGAAGGTGCCGCCGTTTCGTCCCATGCCTAAGATCTTTCAGGTGCAGAAGGAATCTGAGGAATGGGGAGAGCGGATGGATGTGGCTACGGTGGGAGAGCTGAACGACATGATTACCACCGTGGGCGCCAGAGAAATGATACTCATCGCTGAGGCACTTCAGGAAGGCAAGATATCCAAGATTGCGGAAGATATAGCAGGGATGAAGAGTAAGAAGTTTATTATGATAGCCGGCCCGTCTTCTTCCGGTAAAACTACATTTTCCCACAGACTCTCCATTCAGCTGTCTGCGCATGGGCTAAAGCCCCATCAGATCTCGGTAGATAATTATTTTGTCAATAGGGAAGATACGCCTGTGGACAGTGAGGGAAACAAAAACTACGAGTGTCTGGAGGCCTTGGATGTAAAACAGTTCAATGAAGATATGTGCAATCTTCTGGAGGGCAGGTGTGTGGAGCTGCCCACCTACAACTTTGTTACCGGCCAGAGGGAGTACAGGGGGGATACCATGCAGCTGGGCCCTGAGGATGTTTTGGTCATAGAGGGGATTCACTGCCTGAACGATAAACTCAGCAGTTCCCTTCCCTCGGACAGCAAATATAAGATTTATATCAGTGCCCTGACCCAGCTGAATATTGATGAACACAACCGGATTCCCACCACAGACGGGCGGCTAATCAGGCGTATTGTGAGAGATGCCAGAACCAGAGGTACTTCAGCTAAAAATACCATAGCCATGTGGCCATCTGTGAGAAGGGGAGAGAGCGAGAATATCTTCCCCTACCAGGAATCCGCGGATGTTATGTTTAACTCTGCTCTTATCTACGAGCTGGCGATTCTGAAGCTTTACGCAGAGCCTATTCTGTTTGGCATAGAGAGGGATGCACCGGAATATGTGGAGGCCAAGAGGCTGCTGAAGTTTCTGGACTATTTTGTGGGTGTGCCAAGTGAAGATATCCCTCATAATTCAATTCTCAGAGAATTTGTGGGCGGCGGATGCTTCCGCCTGTAGGCCAGACACAGTATAAAAAACTCCGAAAAAACGCCATGCAGGTGTAGGATGGTACTTGTTGTGAAAGTAATCCATTCTGTGCCTGCACGGCGTTTTTTTTATTCTGCCCCCTGTTGCTCCGGAGAGCTGTCCTCAGACTGAGGTTCATATTTAGCGAATATTTTTCGGAACAGCAGGGAATTAACATATGCGATGGCAGCAAATCCAAAGAAAAGCCATATAAAAAGTCCGTATGCCAGTGTTTTTCCTGTGAGAAAAGTCAGGAATACCGGAGCGATTGTGATCACTGCGATCAGTATGGTGTAAGGAAGATTCAGAATACTGAACAGAAGGGCATTCTTGAGGCTGTTCTTCACATCGTTGACAAACCTGGCAATATAGGGAAAAAGATAGAGCATGGTAATAGTATAAAAGGTACCGATAATAAGAATGGCTATCTGCATGACTTTTCCCATAACCCCTGTAAAGGCTGCCGTAATCCGGTAATCAAGACCGAGTATGATACCCAGAACCAGCATAATCAGCCATACAATTGTACTGATCTTAAAATTGCTCTTAAAGGCTTTCCAAAAGCCCTTTACCATGTAGGACTCTTCATTTCGAGCCATTTTGAGGGTGACTGTGTAAAGGGCTGTGGCTGAGGCCCCGATGGTGATAACCGGGACGCAGCAGATTAAAAACAGTATATTCAGAATAAAGATATCAGCTAATCTGGATAAAAATCTCATAAGAGGGCTGTCCAGACCAAAAAAACTACCCATAGTATTATTTCTCCTTTTCAGATGTTTCTTCCTTGGAGGGAAGATAGATATGCACAAGTTCAATCCGGTTTTTCACCACACTGTCCACAGTGAGACGGATCTGCTGAGGGGTGGTAACCTCCTCGCCCTTTACCGGAAAACGATCCAGCTGTTCAATGATATATCCGCCGATGGAATCATAGTCTTCGGATTCCAGTTCAATGTCAAGTTCTTCATTGAGATCATCCAGCTTTGTGGAGCCTAGGGAAAGGTATTCTTCTCCCGGCACAATCTCCGTAATCTCTTCTTCTTCCTGATCATCGTACTCGTCCCGGATATCTCCCACGATTTCTTCCAGAAGGTCCTCCAGTGTCACCAGGCCGGCTGTAGCTCCGTATTCATCCAGAACAATGGCAAAATTAATGGAATCCTCCCGCATCTCCATCAGAAGCTCAGAAGTATTTTTATATTCATAGGTGAAGTATGCCTCCCGCAGAATCGAACGGATGGAAAAGTTTTCTCTGGAGTCCAGCAGAAGCAAGTCCTTCATATTAACAATTCCAATGATGTTATCCGTAGTCTCTTCGTAGACAGGAAGTCTTGTAAACTTGTCCTCCCTGAAAATTTCAATCAACTCATCGTAGGTGGATTCCACATCCACAAAGGTTACATCAATGCGGGGTACCATTACATCTTTTGCCTGAGAGTCGCCGAAATCAAATACATTGTAGATCATCTGGCGTTCTTCGCTCTCAATCACTCCCTCTTCATGGCTGACGTTGAGAATGGTGCGGAGCTCGCTCTCGGTCATCGTACTGTTTTTGCCGTTAGGGTCTATTCGGAATAGAAGCAGCAGCCCAAGTGACAGTTTATTCACCAGGTAGATCACCGGGGTAAGCAGTACCATCAGTCCGTAGATTACCTTAGCGTAGGCCAGCGCCAGCTGTTCTGAGTAGATAGTAGCGACTGTCTTAGGTGTAATCTCCCCCAGAATCAGTATCAACAGTGTTAAGATACCTGTTGCCAGCCCTACGGCAGCATTGCCGAAAAGCTTAATCGTTACTGAAGTTGCCAGGGCAGAAGCACTTAGATTTACAATATTATTTCCTATTAAAACTGCGCTCAGCATCTTGCCGGAATCGTTGACCGCTTTTAATAAGGTGGCAGCCCTCTTGTTGCCGTCCTCAGCCATTGTCTGAATACGGATCTTGTTCACTGTGGTCATTGCGGTTTCTGCTGATGAGAAAAAAGCAGAAAGTGCTAATAACAGCAGCAGAACCATTAACTGTATGGCATCACTAGGATCCAATGAATGTCACTCCTTTATCTGTATAAATTATATATAAAGAAAAATATACAGTATTTCAGTAATAATTGCAAGTGAGAACTAAAAGCAGTGCTTGTGTGAGCGGTCTGCTGCACGGATGGATTTCCATAATATGGTTATTCAAAAAATATGATTTTAGGGGTGTCGAAAGAAAGAGAACTATGATATAATGTTTGGGAAAATGTAGAAATGTATATGCCCTATTTTGGGATATACTTGAATATAAACAGTCATCAATTTGAGAAGAGCAAACATAAGAGGTGGAAAAATGAAAAAACTAAACAGAGGTCAAAAAAGACGTTTTCATAATCTTGTTTCGAATATTATAGGTTTAAGCATTGTACTGTCCCTCATAGTATCAGGACTGGCAGGGAATACCCAGACAATACTGGCTGAGGCCGGAACTACTGTTTATCTGAACGGAGCTTCCGGAGATGACACGGCAGGAGGGGGTACGGCGGAAACTGCGGTGAAGACGTGGAAAAAAGCTAAATCCCTGGCGGGAAGCAGCGGGACAATCTATATCAGCGGTACTGTAACCATCTCTGGTACTGCGGAATGGTCCCTTCCCTCAGGAGTCAGCTTAAAAAGAGCTCCTGGTTTTACCAAACCTCTGGTTAATGTAGGGAAAGGCAGCAAGCTTACTCTGGCTGCCAATTATTTTGGAAAAGAAGACGCGTCCCTGGGGGATGACGGCTGCCTTGCAGTGAAGGGGGAAGAAAAGGCTGACAGCACACCAAAAAAAGAAGAAGCTCAAAAGAAGAATGAATCCAAGAAAGAGCCGTTAAAAGAGGATAAAGAACAGGAAAAACAGGAGACCGAGAAAAAAGAGACGGAAGATAAGAAGACAGACGACAATAAAAATACGGATGACGATAAAAATATAGAGAAAGAAGACGGCGGAAAGAGTAAGCCTGCAAAGGATATCTCTCTTCCGGATTCCTTTACTATGGAAAAGCCGGAGGCTCTGGCAAACTTGTCCCTGAAAAGCTGCAGCGGAGACGGAACTTTTTCCTGGGCAGACAGCAGCTTTGTACCTGATACATATGAAAGCGCCTGTGTAGTTATCTTTTCTCCAAGTGATAAAGAAAAGTATGACTATTCTCAGATAAAAGGTTGGGATGAGAAGAAAGGCGTGGTAAAGCGGACAGTCACTGTTTACACCGCCTCTCTGAAGGATACAGGGAAGGACACAGAGAAAACAGAATCCGACACTGGTAAGACTGAGACTGATGAGAAGACGGAAAACAGCGGCGGAACCCAGGGCAGTGAACCGGGAACAGACAAAACCCCTGATCAGGAAACACAGGACAAAGACAAGGCTGAGAATCCGGGAGGCGTACCTGAAAAGAACGATACGCAAAGTCAGGATAAGCAGCCAGGCACAGACAGTTCAAAGGGACAGGATACTCCCCAGGGAAGCGACAGCCCAGATAAGGATCCTGTTCAGGACAAGGAAAGCAGCGATGAGATAGGGGCTGATAATGAAGAAACACTAAAAGGGGAAGAGACGGAAAAGACGGTGGCCTCCCATAAGGGCAGTGCTTTCCATTTGGCAGTGGAATCCCTCCCCGTGAGAATCACGGAACAGTCCCAGGTGGGAAGAGTGGTTGCCGCATCGAAGCTATATGAGGAACTCTCCCCGGCGGATAAGGCAATGACTGCTGCTGATGATCTGAAAAAGCTGAAAGACGCCCAGGAGGCAGCGGGGTATGTAAACCGTACCAGCAACGGGGTAAGTGTTTCAGGGGATTTCCTTCCATGGTATGTACAGTTTCAGGTGAATCTGAATCATGACGCCCCGTCACTGGCGATTCCCACCATAGATACTCTGCTATCCTCTTATGAGATGAAGCTCTGGGACCTTATGACGGACACTGAATATGAGATTCCTCACGGCAGGAAAGTGACCGTAGTGATGAAAGCACCGGAGGTATCGGGGTATGAAAGTTTTACCATTGTCCATTATCTGGAGGATGGCACCGTAGAGCTTATCACTCCAGTCATTGCCGACGGACTGATGACATTTGAGACGTCATCCTTCAGTCCCTTTGACGTAGGAGGCAGCAAACCTCTGGTGGGGCTGCCGAGCGGTGACTCATCCGACAAGAAAACGAACAGTACAGGCAGCTCCAACAATAACAGCAGCCTGACCGGGAATAATGGCAGCAGTACGGACAGCAGCAACAAGACGGGAACCAATAAGAAAAAGACCCCAACTGCGAAAGCAGCTGCAGCCAAGACCCAGCAGACCAAAGCTTCCAATCCGAGTACAGGAGATACCAGTGTTTTGCTTCCTTATATTATTGGAGGAGCAGCAGCATTACTTATCATAATTATTCTTGTTGTTACCAGAAAAAAGAAGAAAAAATAGAAAAAAGTGATAGAACGGGAAACCCTTCCATATATTTACTATATGGGAGGGTTTGTTTATGGAACAGACAGCTGCAAAAAAATCAATACCAATGTTACTAATGAAATCCCTGCTGGCATCCTATGTGCTTACCGCTCTGCTGCTTTTTCTGCTGGCATTTCTCCTGTATAAATTCGATCTGGGAGAAAGTAAAGTAAATCTTGGGATTACAGTGATCTACATATTATCCTGCTTTCTTGGCGGATTTCTCGTGGGAAAGGGAGCGGGGACCCGGAAATTCCTTTGGGGTATGGTGCTGGGTGCAATCTATGCAGCCCTGCTGGTGGGAGTCACCTTTTTGGTGGAACACCGGGTAAGCGAAAACACATCGTCTCTGCTCTCTTCACTGTTTCTCTGTGTGGCGGGAGGGACCCTGGGAGGAATGCTGTCGTAAGGCGCTCAACAAGTAAAAAAATACTTTTAAAAAGGGGTGTCTTGTGATATAATTAGCACAGTTTACGATATTAAGGAGGAAAAGTAATGAAACATATTAAAACATTAAATACGAAAAGTTTACAAAATACAGTGAAAAAAGGTGGATGTGGAGAATGTCAGACATCCTGTCAGTCAGCCTGCAAGACATCTTGCACCGTTGGCAACCAGAGCTGTGAACATTCCAAATAGTCAGCTGTAATACGGAACAATGAAGCAGCGGTTCAAAAGCCGCTGCTTGTTTGTGTTGTAATGCATGCTGAGGAGGTTCGCTGGACTTTTTTAGAGAGAGAAAGGGGATTCGTTGTGGTCCATCGTTATATAAATAATGACTGCCATATCGTTTTGGATGTTAACAGTGGTTCCGTCCATATTGTGGACGAAATTGTATACGATGCGGTTGGTCTTTTGGAAGACAAGCTGTCTTTTGAGGAGACAGCAAAGATACTAAGCGAAAAATATGCTTTGGAGGAAGTGGAAACAGCGCTGGCGGAGTGCCGGGAGCTGAAAGAAGAGGGAATGCTTTTTACTGAGGATATCTATAAGGATGCTATCTCTCATTTTAAAGAGAGGGAGACAGTAGTAAAAGCACTGTGCCTGCATATAGCACATGACTGCAATCTTGCCTGCCGCTACTGCTTTGCCGAGGAAGGGGAATACCATGGCAGAAGGGCTCTGATGAGTTTTGAAGTGGGAAAAAAAGCACTGGATTTTCTGATTGCTAATTCCGGAAACCGGAAGAATCTGGAAGTGGATTTCTTTGGCGGAGAGCCCCTGATGAATTGGGACGTTGTGAAGCAGCTGGTAGCCTACGGCAGGGAACAGGAGAAGCTTCATAATAAAAACTTCCGTTTTACGCTGACTACCAACGGCGTGCTGCTTGACGACGAGATTATGGAATTTGCCAATAAGGAAATGGGCAATGTGGTTCTGAGCATTGACGGAAGGAAAGAGATCCACGATTATATGCGCCCCTTCCGGAAGGGAAAGGGAAGCTACGAACTGATTGTTCCCAAGTTTCAAAAGTTTGCGGAGAGCAGAAATCAGGATAAATATTATGTGAGAGGGACCTTTACCCGCCATAATCTGGATTTTGCTGAGGATGTGCTTCACCTGGCTGATCTGGGTTTTAAGCAGATTTCTGTGGAGCCTGTGGTTGCTCCTTTCGAGGAAGAGTATGCCATACGTCCTGAGGATGTGCCGATCATCTGTGAACAGTATGATATCCTGGCAAAAGAAATGATTAAAAGAGAAAAAGAAGGAAGAGGATTTAATTTCTTCCACTTCATGATAGACCTTACAGGGGGACCCTGTGTATACAAACGGCTTTCCGGATGCGGTTCCGGAACCGAATATCTGGCAGTTACGCCCTGGGGAGATCTCTATCCGTGCCATCAGTTTGTGGGGGAAGAAGAATACCTTATGGGCAACGTGGACGAGGGTGTGGTCAGAAAGGACATTGTCAAAGAATTTAAAGACTGCAATGTGTATTCCAAGCCCAAGTGCCAGGAATGCTTTGCTAGATTTTACTGCAGCGGCGGCTGTGCCGCCAACTCCTATCATTTCCATGACACAATACATGATGTATATGAAGTGGGCTGTGAGCTTCAGAGAAAACGTGTGGAATGTGCCATTATGATAAAAGCAGCGTTGGCTGACTAATCTTAAGAAAGTAAGAAGGGAAGAAAGATGAAAAAAAACAAAGGAATAGTTGTTTTAATTCTGACAGTGCTGATTACCGGTTTCCTGGTATTTACAGCAGCCGTGGGAATTGGGCCTACCGGAACAGGGGCGGCAAAACACATTAAGACAGGTCTCGATCTGGCCGGCGGTGTCAGCATAACCTATGAGACGAAAGCAGAGAACCCAAGCGCCTCCGATATGTCTGATACTATCTATAAGCTTCAGAAACGTGTGGAGCAGTACAGTACAGAGGCTCAGGTGTACCAGGAGGGAAATAACCGAATCAGTGTGGAAATCCCAGGTGCTACAGATGCCAATGCCATTCTTACGGAATTAGGCAAGCCGGGATCTCTGCAGTTTATGGATACAGAGGGAAATGTAGTTCTTGAAGGCAGCGATGTGGCGGACGCCCAGGGTGTGGTAGGCGAAGATAATACCACAAAGAACAAACAGTACGTGGTAAGCCTGACGCTGACAAAAGAGGGCGCCGCAAAGTTTGCCGAGGCAACAGAGGCTAACTTAAATAAACAGATTGCTATTGTCTACGACAATGAAACATTGAGTGCCCCTGTGGTGCAGAGCGTAATTTCTGACGGGAATGCACAGATAACAGGTATGAGCAGTATTGAAGAAGCCAAGAACCTGGCATCTGCAATCAGAATTGGTTCTCTGAAGCTGGAGCTTCAGGAACTGCGTTCTAATGTAGTGGCGGCTCAGTTGGGTACTCAGGCGATTAATACCAGTGTGAAGGCAGCCGGTATTGGTCTGGCGCTGGTGATTTTGTTTATGATTATCGTGTACCTGATTCCCGGACTGGTATCCGGTATTGCACTTATCATCTATGTATGTCTGGATCTTATCTGTCTGAATGCATTTGATCTGACACTGACCCTTCCGGGTATCGCAGGTATTATCCTGTCCATCGGTATGGCTGTGGACGCTAATGTTATTATCTATGCCAGAATCAAAGAGGAGATTGCTTCCGGAAAATCTGTGAGAACCTCACTACAGTCAGGATTTAAAAAGGCATTTTCTGCTATTTTTGATGGCAATATAACTACCTTAATCGCTGCCTTTGTGCTGAACTGGCTGGGATCAGGAAGCGTCAAGGGATTCGCTCAGACTCTGGCCCTTGGTATTGTTTTATCTATGTTTACCGCACTGGTGGTATCCAGACTGATTATCTATGCGTTATATGCAGTCGGAGTCAGAGACGCTAAGTTCTACGGTAAAATCAAACCCAGAGAGCCAATTAATTTTCTGGGAAAGAAAAAGATTTTCTTTGCCATATCCATTGTACTAGTGCTGCTGGCACCTGTTATGATGGGGGTAAATCAGGCTTCCTCAGGGAAGGCATTGAATTACAGCCTGGAATTCGTGGGAGGTACTTCTACGAATGTAACTTTTAACGAAGATTTAAGCATGGATGAGATAGACAGCAAGGTAGTTCCTCTTGTGGAAGATATCACCGGAGACGCTAATGTACAGCCTACAAAGGTAGTAAATTCCAACCAGGTAATCATCAAGACAAGAACTCTGTCAGTGGATGAAAGAGAAGCGCTGAACAAAGCTATGGTGGATAATTTCCAGGTAGATGAGACCAAGATTACTACAGAGAGTATCTCCTCCACGATCAGCGGAGAGATGAGAAAAGACGCGGTCATCGCAGTGGTGGTAGCTACCCTGCTGATGCTGGTGTATATCTGGTTCCGCTTCAAAGATATCCGCTTTGCCAGCAGCGCCGTACTGGCTCTGATACATGACGTGCTGGTGGTGCTGGCATTCTACGCCATTGCCAAAATCTCTATCAGCAATACCTTTATCGCATGTATGCTGACCATTGTTGGGTATTCCATCAATGCTACCATTGTTATCTTTGACCGTATCCGTGAGAATAAGGGTATGATGAAGAAAAAGGATGAGCTTGCTACAATTGTTAATGCAAGTATCACACAGACGCTGACCAGAAGTATTTATACTTCTCTGACTACCTTTATTATGGTATTTCTGCTGTTTGTCATGGGTGTATCTTCTATCCGGGAATTTGCACTTCCTCTGATGGTGGGCATTCTCTGCGGTGCATATTCTTCTGTATGCATTACAGGTGCACTGTGGTATGTGATGAAGACAAAGATTGGAAAAAATAGAGCATAATACAAGCTTCAGGGGATGTCCGACGGGCATCCCCTGTAATGTTTTACAGGAGGAAAACCATGGAACGATGGATGATAACAGCGAAAAGTGCAGACTTTAATAGGATCGGGGAGGAATTCCGGATTGACCCCGTGATCGCCAGACTGATACGCAACCGGGATATTGTTGGGGATGACGCAATCCGGGAGTATCTTTACGGCACCCTGGGGGATCTTCCCTCATGGACACGGATGAAAGGCCTCAGGGAGGCAGTTTCTCTGATTTATATGAAAATTGAGGAGAGAAAAAACATCCGTATTATCGGAGATTATGATATTGACGGAGTTTGTTCTACCTACATATTGCTTCAGGGGCTCCGGCAGGCAGGAGCGTCTGTAGATATTGATATTCCAGATCGGATAAAGGATGGATACGGCCTGAACGAAGAACTCATTGCCAGAGCTTATGAGCAGGGGATTGACACCATTATTACCTGTGACAACGGGATCAGCGCATCAGAACAGATTGCCTACGGAAAAGAGCTGGGAATGACTATTGTGGTGACAGATCATCATGAGGTTCCTTTTCAGGAGACGGAAGGAGGGGAAATTAAGGAGATCCTTCCCCCTGCGGATGTGGTAGTAAATCCAAAACAGAAGGAGTGCAGATATCCCTTTAAAGGCCTCTGCGGAGCCGGTGTGGCATACAAGCTTGTATGCGGGCTGTTTGAGCATTTGGGGGTTTCCAAAGACGCACTGGAAGAATTACTGGAATTTGTGGCCATTGCCACAGTAGGGGATGTGATGGACCTGCAGGGGGAAAACAGAATTCTGGTAAAGGAAGGACTGAAGCGCATACAAAACACCAGGAATACTGGCCTCAGGGAACTTATTCGGGCCAATCAGCTGGAGGACAGGAAGATTACCTCCTACCATATCGGTTTTATTCTGGGGCCATGTATGAATGCAAGCGGACGTCTTAGCACAGCCAAGAGAGCCTTGTCTCTTCTGGAATGCCGGGATCCGTCAGAGGCCGCAGTGCTGGCCCAGGATCTCAAGAGCCTCAATGACAGCAGAAAGGATATGACGGCAAAGGCCACAGAGGAAGCCGTGCAGATGGTAGAGAACACGTCTTTGGGCCGGGACAAAGTGCTGGTGATCTACCTGCCGGAGTGCCATGAGAGTCTGGCGGGAATTGTGGCAGGAAGAATCCGTGAAAGGTATGGAAAGCCTGCGTTTGTACTTACCAGAGCGGAGGAAGGGGTCAAGGGATCCGGCAGATCTATTGAGGCATTTCATATGTTTCATGAGCTGGTGAAATGCCGGGAATACCTGACAAAATTCGGAGGGCACCCCATGGCCGCAGGGCTGTCCCTGGAAGAAAAGAATATTGAACCATTCAGGGAAAAGATAAACAGCGGCTGCAGCCTTACGGAGGAGGACTTTGTCACTAAAGTGCTCATTGATGTCCCCATGCCCCTGAATTATATAAACAAAAACCTCATCAGCCAGCTGAGTCTCTTAGAGCCATTTGGAAAGGGAAACCAAAAACCCTTGTTTGCCCAGAAAAAATTGAGACTTATGGGAGCGAGAGTTTTTGGGAAGAATAAAAATGTAGTAAAAATGAAGGCGGTAGATGAGACGGGTTATCCCATGGAGGCTGTTTACTTTGGGGACGGAGAAGCATTTGTGCAGGAGATCCGTCAAAAAGAGGAGTGGAGTGTGGCATATTATCCGGAGCTGAACAGTTATATGGGAAGAGAGACTTTACAAATCGTAGTTCAGAATTTACAATAGAATTTGATTCTGCAAAAAAAAGATGCTATAATGTCTGTAAAATGCAGTTTTTGTGTCGTAATATGGAGAGATAGAAAGAAAAACTGCATAAGACGCAGTTAAGGAGATAATTGAAATGAAGAAAGTGGAAGATTACGTAAGAAGTATCCCGGATTTCCCGGAGGAAGGTATTATCTTTAGGGATATAACAAGTGTACTGCAGGATGCGGACGGGCTGCAGCTGGCAGTGGATTCTATGCAGAATCTTGTAAAGGATTTGGATATAGATGTGGTTGTGGGCACAGAGTCCAGAGGATTTATATTTGGTGTTCCTATTGCATACAATCTTCATAAGCCTTTTGTGCCGGTGCGCAAAAAGGGAAAGCTGCCCTGCGAGACGCTGGCAATGGAGTATGATTTGGAATACGGCAGCGCAGAGATTGAAATTCATACAGATGCCATTAAACCCGGACAGAAGGTTGTGGTTGTAGACGATCTCATTGCAACCGGAGGTACCATTGAAGCTGCCGTAAAGCTTGTGGAGGAACTGGGAGGAGAAGTGGTAAAGATTATCTTCCTCATGGAGCTGGCAGGCTTAAAGGGCAGGGAGAGACTGAAGGGTTACGATGTAGCGTCTGTCATCTGTTATGACGGAAAATAAATTGGTAGGTGAGCAAACGAATGGAAAATGAACACACAGTAGATCGGGAAGAAAAGTTATATAAAATCAAAAAGGCAGACGAAAGCGTCAAGGCCATGGAAGATTTTACCAGCCCCTCAGTATTATATGAAGAGCTTATTTCCAGTGTCAGAAAATACCATCCGTCCACCGATATTACCATGATAGAGAAAGCCTATCAAATCGCCAGAGATGCTCATGAGGGGCAAGCGCGGAAGTCTGGAGAACCCTATATCATCCATCCCCTGTGCGTGGCAATTATACTGGCTGACCTGGAGCTGGATAAGGAAACCATCGTTGCCGGCCTTCTGCACGATGTCGTGGAAGATACCGTAATGACCACGGATGAAATCATCCGGGAGTTTGGCGAAGAGGTAGCGCTTCTGGTGGATGGAGTTACAAAACTGGGACAGCTGTCCTACTCAGCCGACAAAGTGGAGGTACAGGCAGAGAATCTGAGAAAGATGTTTCTGGCTATGGCCAAGGATATCCGGGTTATACTCATCAAACTGGCTGACCGTCTTCACAATATGCGTACCCTGAAGTATATGCCGGAGCATAAGCAGAAGGATAAGGCGAGAGAGACGATGGACATCTATGCTCCCATTGCCCAGCGTCTTGGTATCTCTAAGATTAAAGTGGAACTGGATGACCTGGCGCTGAAATATCTCAAGCCGGAAGTCTACTATGACCTTGTAGAGAAGATCTCTTTAAAAAAGAGTCAGAGAGAAGAGTTCGTGGGCAGTATTGTGGGCGAGGTCCGGAAGCATATTGAAGCAGCTAATATACATGCGCAGATAGACGGAAGAGTAAAACACTTTTTCAGCATCTATAAAAAGATGGTGAATCAGGATAAGACCCTGGATCAGATTTATGATCTCTTTGCGGTGCGTATCATAGTGGATACGGTCAAAGACTGCTATGCGGCTTTGGGAATTATACATGAGATGTATAAGCCGATTCCGGGAAGATTTAAAGATTATATCGCCATGCCGAAGCCTAATATGTACCAGTCATTACATACGACGCTGATAGGACCTACAGGACAGCCCTTTGAGATTCAGATTCGTACTTTTGAGATGCACCGGACGGCAGAGTATGGCATCGCCGCTCACTGGAAGTATAAAGAAGCTTCTGACGGCAAAAAAAGCGTGAGCCAGCAGGAAGAAGAGAAGCTGAGCTGGCTGCGGCAGATTCTGGAATGGCAGCGGGATATGTCGGATAACCGGGAATTTATGAGCCTTCTGAAAAGTGATTTAGACTTATTTGCAGAGAATGTATATTGTTTTACCCCTGCAGGAGATGTAAAAACCTTGCCTAACGGTTCCACGCCAATTGACTTTGCGTACAGCATTCACAGTGCGGTGGGCAATAAGATGGTGGGAGCCAGAGTGAACGGAAAGCTGGTCCCTATAGAATACGTTATTAAAAACGGGGACAGAATTGAAGTAATCACCTCACAGAATTCCAAGGGACCCAGCAGGGACTGGCTGAAGGTAGTGAAAAGTACCCAGGCAAAAAACAAGATTAACCAATGGTTTAAACAAGAATTAAAGGAAGACAATATTTCCAAGGGCAAGGATATGCTGAGCCAATATGCCAAAGCCAAGGGTGTGGCTCTGGGCAGCCTTACGAAAAATAAATACATGGAATCTGTGATGCGCAAATACGGCTTCCGTGATTGGGATTCTGTACTGGCAGCCCTTGGGCATGGGGGACTGAAAGAGGGCCAGGTGCTGAATAAGCTCATGGAAAGCTATGAGAAAGAGCATAAAAAAGAGCTGACAGACGAACAGGTGCTGGAAGCGGCGGCGGAGGCCAAAGAAAAGCTTCCGGTGGGCAAGTCCAAAAATGGAATTGTGGTGAAAGGGATTCACGATGTGGCAGTACGCTTTTCCAAATGCTGCAGCCCAATACCGGGAGATGAAATTGTTGGCTTTGTCACCCGTGGGCGGGGGGTATCTATCCACCGCACGGACTGTGTGAATGTGCTGCATATGTCAGAGGCTGACAGGGCGCGTCTCATCGACGCGGAATGGCAGGTGCCGGACGTGGCCCATAGTGAGCTGTACACAGCTGAGATTAATGTGTACGCTACCAACAGGACAGGACTCCTGGTAGATATCTCACGAATCTTTACGGAGCGGAGAATTGACTTAAGCGCAGTGAATACCAGGACGACAAAGCAGGGGACGGCTACGATCAGTATGTCTTTTGATATCAGGAGCAAGGAAGAACTGCACAGTTTAGTTGAAAAAATCAGGCAGGTGGACAGTGTCATTGACATTGAGCGTACCACCGGTTAGGAGTTGCTATGGGAATGTTAGAGCTTAGGTATCTTCCTGTGGGTATGGGAGCGACCAATTGTTATTTAGTTATGAATAAAGATACCAGGGAGCTGGTGATTATAGATCCGGGGGATGACCCGGCAAAGATTAAACAGGCTGTATCAAAAATAGAGGGAAAGCCGGTGGCTGTTCTTCTGACACATGGTCACTACGATCACATGATGGCCTCAAATCAGGTAAAAAAAGAATATCATATTCCTATCTATGCGCCGAGGGCAGAACGGGAGGTTCTGGCAGATTCCGCCAAGAATCTGTCTGGAGGCTGGATGATGAAGCCCTACCATGTACAGACAGATTACTGGGCTGAGGATGGTGAGGTTCTGCATCTGGCAGGATTTGAGATTCGTATGATTCTTACTCCCGGGCACACGGAAGGGTCCTGCTGTTATTACATGGAAGAGGAACATGTGGTTTTCTGCGGGGATACTATCTTTCTGGAATCCTGTGGGAGAACAGACCTGCCTACGGGGGATATGTCGCAGATAAGAAAAAGTATTCACATAATCCTGGACACGGTTCCGGATGATACGGAACTGTATCCGGGTCACGGAGAAGCTACCACAGCAGCCCATGAAAAGGCTTTTAATCCCTTTGTGTAGGCCGGGGGACAGAAGATGACAGGAATCGAATTTAATGAGAGAGATTTTGAATATGATGTATATACGCTGGTGAAAGCCTTTTATCCCCGGGAAGAGCTTCGGATATTCTACGAAGGGGAGGCAGAGAAGGAAGCAGAGAAGAAGCTGTGCCAGACCTTGCTTCAGGTATTGTACCAGGAAGGAAAGGCATCATTATTCGTCTATCAGGCAGGGCAATGCTCCGTTTCGGATGCCATTGCCCTGGATTGTGTAGACAGGAAAACAGCCAAGAACAGGCTGAAACAGATGGTGTACAGAAACCTGGCAAAGCTCACAGGCAGAGAGCTGCCCTGGGGGAACCTTACCGGGATACGCCCGACCAAGATCGCCATGGGGCTGATTGAGTCAGGCATGTCCAATGCAGAGGCCGCTGATTATATGCGCAAAAACTATTATACCAGCAATGAAAAGACAGCGCTGGCGATTACCATTGCCAACAGAGAAAGGGTGCTGCTTGAGCCTGTGGATTATGAAAACGGCTATAGTTTGTATATCGGAATCCCGTTCTGCCCTTCCATCTGCCTGTATTGTTCCTTCAGCTCTTATCCTCTGGAACGGTGGAAGGACAGAGTAGACGAATATCTGGATGCCCTCTTAAAAGAGCTGGATTTTATCAGCGAGACCATGAAGAACCGAAGGCTGGACACGATTTATATAGGGGGAGGAACCCCCACTACCCTCACCCCCAGGCAGACAGAGCGTCTCCTCACCCATGTGGAGCACAGATTTCCCCTGGAGCAGGTAAAAGAATTCACAATAGAAGCCGGCAGACCTGACAGTATTACCCGGGAGAAACTGGAGACAGTGCGCAGATATCCGGTTACCAGGATCTCAGTGAATCCCCAGACCATGAATCAGAGAACTCTGGACCTCATTGGGAGAAAACATTCTGTGGAGGATATCCGGGAGGCATTTGCCCTGGCCAGGGAAACCGGATTTGACAATATTAACATGGACCTTATCGTGGGCCTGCCCGGGGAGACAAAGGATGACGTAACCTGTACGTTAGAGGAAGTGAAGAAACTTTCCCCGGACAGTTTAACCGTGCACTCACTGGCAGTGAAAAGAGCAGCCCGGCTGAATATGTTTAAAGAACAGTATCAGGAGATGACCTTTGAGAATAACCAGGAGATTATGGATATGGTGCAGGACTGTGCCAGAAGTATGGGGATGGGTCCCTATTATCTGTACCGGCAGAAGAATATGACAGGCAATCTTGAAAATGTTGGGTATGCAAGGGTTGACAAAGCAGGAATATACAATATACTGATTATGGAAGAAAAGCAGACCATTATTGCTGCCGGAGCGGGTGCATCCACAAAACTGGTATTTGACAGCGGCAGGCGCATTGAGCGGGTGGAAAATGTGAAAGATGTAACCCATTATATTACCAGAATAGACGAGATGATTGAGAGAAAACGTGTGGGAATTGCCACTTATCTGCAGGAAGGAGAATTCAGATGACGGATTTCCGGCGGGATCAGGAACCCCATCATTTGATTAGCTTTGATCTGGAAGAAGAGATCGAACACGGCATCCGGGTGAGCAATCTGGCTTATCAGACAGCTCAGGGGCTTGGACTGGAGGAGGAGAAGTCATATGAGCTGGCAGTTGCGGGAGTTCTCCATGACATCGGCAAGCTAAAGCTGGCAGGTTACATCGCAGGCATTGAAAACCCTCTGGTTGTGGAAGAACTAAAATATGTGCGGCTTCATTCTACTCTGAGCCATGAGATACTGAAGGAGAGAAACTATTCTCCTTTTATTTTGAGAAGTGTGTATTATCATCACGAGAATTTTGACGGATCCGGATATCCGGAGCATCTGGCAGGGGAGACTATACCTTTTGGGGCAAGGATTCTGAGAGTGTGCGATGTCTTTGCGGCATTGACTACGGATCGCCCGTACCGTAAAAAGTTTGATAAATATACAGCTCTGGAAATGATGATTGATGAAGTAAAGAATTATGACATGCTGATTTTTCTGACCTTTCAGAAGATTGTGCATGAAGAATTTTAAACATGAAAGAGAGGAGAACAACTATGGCATTAAAAAAGAAACCGGTAACCGGGATGAAGGATATCCTGCCAAAAGAAATGGAGATCCGCGATTACGTGATCCGCATGATTAAAGATACGTATAAGAGCTTCGGGTTTCTGTCCCTTGAGACCCCTTGTGTAGAACATATAGAGAATCTTTCCAGCAAACAGGGAGGAGAAAACGAAAAATTAATCTTTAAAATCCTGAAAAGAGGGGAAAAGCTCAAGCTGGAGACAGCAGCCTGTGAGGCAGATCTTGTGGACGGGGGACTTCGCTACGATCTTACGGTACCCCTCTCCAGGTTTTATGCCAACAATGCCAATGAACTGCCCTCTCCTTTTAAAGCCCTGCAGATGGGAAATGTGTGGAGGGCTGACCGTCCCCAGAGAGGGCGCTTCCGCCAGTTTATGCAGTGCGATATAGACATACTGGGGGAACCAACAGTTTTGGCGGAGATTGAGCTGATTCTTGCCACTTCTACTCTTATTGGAAAGCTGGATTTTGAGAACTTTACAATCCGCATCAACGATCGGAAGATTTTGAAAGCAATGGCTGCCTACAGCGGGTTCTCTGAAGAAAGCTATGACACAGTTTTTATTATTCTGGATAAGATGGACAAGATAGGCGCTGAGGGTGTGGCCCAGGAGCTGGAAAAAGAAGGATTCCCGGTGGAAGGAATCCATAAATATCTGGATCTCTTTCAGGAGATCACCAGTGATATTCAGGGTGTCCGGTACTGTAAAGAAAAGCTGGAAGGATATCTGGATGCATCAACTGCGGAAGATATGGAAACAATTATTACCAGCGTTGATGCTGCTAAGACAGCTGATTTTCAAATCCAGTTCGATCCTACGCTGGTGCGGGGCATGTCTTATTACACAGGCCCTATTTTTGAGATCTCTATCGATGGGTTCGGCGGCTCAGTAGGCGGGGGCGGACGCTATGATGAGATGATTGGAAAATTTACTGGAAATCAGACATGTGCCTGCGGATTTTCTATTGGTTTTGAGCGTATTGTTATGCTGCTTCTGGAGAGGGAATACCAGGTTCCCCAGGGAGAGGGGAAAAAAGCGTATCTGATTGAAAAGGGAATGCCTGCGGAAGGTATGATAAAGCTTCTTGCTCAGGCAGCGAAGGAGCGCCAGGCAGGCATACAGGTATCTATTTCCATGATGAAGAAAAATAAGAAATTCCAGAAAGAACAGCTGATGCAGGAAGGCTATCAGGAGATTGAAGAGTTCTTTAAGGACAGAGTATAGAGGAGAAGAGGATTATGGCAGAATCAATGAAGGGATTAAAGAGAACCCACAGATGTACGGAAGTCTCTACAGCAAATATTGGTGAGACAGTGACCCTTATGGGATGGGTTCAGAAAAACAGGAATAAGGGAGGCATTATCTTTCTGGATCTCAGGGATCGTTCCGGGATTGTACAGGTGATTTTTGAGGAGGGAAGCATTGATGCAGCAGGGTTTGAAAAGGCAGGGAGACTCAGAAGTGAGTTTGTAGTTGCTGTAGTGGGAAAAGTAGAGGCTCGTTCCGGAGCGGTAAATGAAAAGATGGCGACAGGAGAGATTGAGATTCGTGCCAAACAGCTCCGTGTCCTCTCTGAAGCTGAGACTCCTCCGTTCCCGGTGGAAGAGGAGAGCAAAACAAAGGAAGAACTGCGTCTGAAATACCGTTATCTGGATCTGCGCCGTCCGGATCTCCAGAGGAATCTTATGATGCGCAGCCGTGTGGCTATGCTTACCCGCCGCTTTCTGGAAGAGGAGGGGTTCCTGGAGATAGAAACACCGGTTCTCGGGAAGAGCACCCCGGAAGGCGCCAGAGACTATCTGGTTCCCAGCCGTGTTCACCCGGGCAGCTTTTATGGACTTCCACAGTCCCCTCAGCTCTACAAGCAGCTTCTCATGTGCTCTGGCTATGACCGCTATTTTCAGATTGCAAAATGCTTCCGGGACGAGGACCTGCGTGCAGACCGTCAGCCTGAGTTTACCCAGATCGATATGGAGCTGTCTTTTGTTGATGTGGACGATGTAATCGATGTAAATGAAAGAATGCTGGCGTATCTATTCAAAGAGGTACTGGGTGTGGAAGTTCCCCTTCCCATACAGCGGATGACCTGGCAGGAAGCTATGGACCGGTTCGGATCCGACAAACCGGATATCCGGTTCGGCATGGAGCTTACGGATGTCTCAGAAACTGTAAAGGGCTGTGAATTCGCCGTGTTTAAGAATGCACTGGAGGCCGGAGGCAGCGTGCGGGGAATCAATGCTCCAGGGCAGGGAGGCATGCCCAGAAAGAAGATAGACAAGCTGGTGGATTACGCAAAAGATTACGGTGCAAAGGGACTGGCTTATATTGCCCTTCAGGAGGATGGGAGCGTAAAGTCTTCTTTTGCTAAATTTATGAAGGAAGAGGAGATGTCGGGGCTAATCGCCGCTCTAAACGGTAAGCCCGGAGATCTGCTTCTCTTTGCCGCCGATAAAAACAGGGTAGTTTGGGACGTCCTTGGGGCTCTTCGGCTGGAACTGGCCCGGCAGATGGAGCTGCTGGACAAGGAGGAATACCGCTTTGTGTGGATTACAGAATTCCCGCTGCTGGAATGGTCAGAGGAACAGAACCGCTTTACTGCCATGCACCATCCCTTTACCATGCCCATGGAAGAGGATCTGCCCATGATAAAGACTAATCCGGGGGCTGTAAGGGCAAAGGCATACGATATTGTGTTAAATGGAACAGAGCTGGGGGGCGGAAGCGTCAGAATCTTCCAGAATGACGTTCAGGAAATGATGTTTGAGGCTCTTGGATTCACAAGGGAAGAGGCTTACGAGCGTTTTGGCTTTCTTCTGGATGCCTTCAAATATGGGGTGCCTCCTCATGCGGGCCTTGCCTACGGACTCGACCGTATGGTGATGCTGATGGCTAAAGAAGACAGTATACGGGACGTTATCGCATTTCCTAAAGTAAAAGATGCTTCCTGCCTTATGACCCAGGCACCTGGTGAGGTGGACGAGATACAGCTGAAGGAGCTGGGACTTAAGATAGACAAGACAGTAGGACAGACAGAACAATAAACAGGAGGTCAACGATGAGGAATACACAGTTAGGACGGGTTTGGATTGCAGGGGCTGACGGAAGGGTGGCGAGAGAATTTGTAAAACTCTTAGATGCCAGGGAAGCAGAGCTTTTTCTTACAGACCGGGAAGACAGGGACGTTTCAGATGCCGATGGAGTAAACATGTTTGCAGAAATGAATCGGCCGGATGTCATCATTAACTGTGCAGGAATCACAGATGTACAGCTCTGCGAAAAAGAGCCGGAACTTGCCTACCGCGTGAATGCGCTGGGAGCCAGGAACCTGGCAGTGGCGGCAAGAAGGGTAAATGCCCGCATTGTCCAGCTGTCCACAGACGATGTTTTTGACGGAAAGACAGATACCTATTACAGTGAATTCGATCAGCCGGCCCCTTTTACCGTGTACGGCAAATCCAAGCTGGCAGGAGAGAACTTTGTGAAGGATCTGGCGCCCAAGCATTTGATAATCCGCAGCTCCTGGGTATACGGTGAGGGAAAAAATTTTGTAAATGACCTGCTGGAAGCGGCAAAGGAAGAGAAAGAGATACCGGTTCCTGAGGAGCAGGTGGCGGCCCCCACCAGTGCTCTGGAGGTGGCTAAGTGTATCCTGCGTCTTCTGACAGAGGAAGCATACGGAACCTATCACGCTGTCTGCAGCGGCTCCTGCAGCAGATATGAATTTGCTGCGAAGATTATGCAGCTTGCAGGTCTTGATGCCAGGATTATTCCTGCTTTCTCCAGAGATTTACCTGATATATCCATGCGCCCTGCCCGCTCGGTGCTCTATAATATGATGCTGCGCATCAGCGGTATGGAGACTCCTGTGAGTTGGCAGGAAGCGCTGGAAACCTATATCTGCAGCTTGAAAAACTAGTTTATCAGGAAAATGAGGAGATTGTATATGAATGCAAAGAAAGAGAGAAAGAAACCGGGGCTGACTACGGTAATATTTATCGCTTTGATTCTGGGAGCTGCTGCCGGTATTCTGATCCATTATTTTTTCCCGGAAGGGTATGTCAGAGATAACATCATTGTGGGCGGTATCTTTGAAGTGATTGGAACCGGGTTCATCCGGGGGATGCAGATGCTGGTAGTACCGCTGGTTCTCTGCTCTCTGATCTGCGGCAGTATGGCCATTGGAGATACAAAGAAGCTGGGAAAAGTCGGTGTAAAGACCATGGCCTTCTATCTGGCTACCACAGCGTTGGCGATCTCTATTGCTCTTGGAATCGCGAACCTGATTAATCCTGGTGTGGGATTGGATATCACATCGGTTCAGGCACAGGAGACGCAGGTGGCAGAGGCATCCAGTCTGACAGATACACTGCTGAATATTATACCCAAGAACCCCATTCAGTCTCTTGCAGAGGGAAATATGCTGCAGATAATATTTTTTGCGCTGATTGTGGGCATTCTTCTGGCAAAGCGGGGAGAAAAAGCGGAAGGGCTGGCAAATTTGTTCAGCCAGGGGAATGACTTGATGATGGATATGACCATGGCAGTGATGAAAGTGGCTCCCGTGGGCGTGTTCTGTCTGATTGCAAAGACATTTGCCAATATAGGATTTGATGCCTTTGTGCCTATGCTGAAATATATGGCCGCAGTGCTGGTGGCACTGGCCCTGCAGTGCTTTGGGGTCTATCAAATCTTTTTGAAGCTATTTACTGGTCTGAATCCTATCAAGTTTGTGAAAAAATTTCTGCCTGTAATGGGATTCGCTTTTTCAACAGCAACCTCAAATGCCACCATTCCCTTGTCGATTGATACCCTTGCCAAAAAGATGGGGGTATCCAGGCGTATTTCCTCTTTTACGGTTCCCCTTGGGGCAACTATCAATATGGATGGAACCGCTATTATGCAGGGAGTTGCCGTGGTGTTTGTAGCACAGGCTTTCCATATCAGTCTGACTCCCGTGGATTACCTGACGGTGATTGCCACAGCAACCCTGGCAAGCGTAGGAACTGCCGGAGTGCCGTCTGTAGGATTGGTCACTCTGTCAATGGTCTTTACTTCCGTGGGTCTTCCGGTAGAAGGAATCGGACTTATAATGGGAATCGACCGTATCCTGGATATGACCAGAACGGCCGTAAACATCACAGGGGACGCTGTATGCACAACCATCGTTGCCAGTCAGGACAAAGCCCTGGACAGAGACGTATTCAATGCAGCGGGTTAATGGAGGAAGACAGATATGGAACTGACAGTTACTGCTTTTCTGATAGTGTGTCCCCTTATATTTCTGGCCAGTTTTGTAGATGCAGTAGCAGGCGGAGGAGGCCTAATCTCCCTGCCTGCTTATTTTCTGGCTGGTGTTCCTATCCACAATGCCATAGCTACGAACAAATTATCCTCTGCCGCAGGCACATGCATCTCCACCTGGAGATTCTGTAAAAATAAATACGCGGATCTCCCCCTGGCCATCCCTTCTGTTCTGGTGGCTCTGGCAGGCTCCGCTCTTGGAGCCAACATTGCGCTCATAACCAGCGACAAAATCCTGAAAATTACACTTCTGGCAGTTCTGCCTGTGGCAGCTTTCTACGTGTTCCGCAGCAAAGACATGGAAAGAAAATCCTCCGTGGCAATCTCAGGGAGGGCAAAATATGCAATTGTAATTACAGCGTCCTTTGTGATCGGCGCCTATGACGGCTTCTACGGTCCGGGAACCGGCACCTTCCTGATACTCATCTATACCGGAATGGCCCGCATGGACATTAAAACAGCTGCCGGCAACACCAAACTGGTAAACCTTGCCTCCAACATGGCCGCCTTGGCAACCTTCCTCCTCCACGGCAAGATCATCTTCCCCCTGGGCTTAGCCGCCTCCGTCTTCAGCATAGCCGGCCACTATCTGGGTTCCGGAATGGTCATGAAAACCGGCACCAAAATCGTAAGACCCATCATCCTGGCAGTACTGGCACTCTTATTCATAAAAATAATCACGGGAATATGAAATAGAAAAAATTTACACTTGCAGAAACAAATAATCAAACCATAAAAAATACTACATACTAAATATACTACCAATATACACAGTATGTGAATTGAATATACTGCCAGGGAAACAGATGCCGTTCCTACGCAGGGTCAGGCGGGAGATAGTACAGCTCATATGCGCAGACTACGTAGCGCGTCCTAAGATCCACTGCCACCGAACACTTAGAATCGACGGCTCTCCGGAGATTCTTAGTGAGCGGTAGGCAGTTAGCTTAGGAGAAGCGCAGTAGCAAGCATATGAGCTGTACTATCTCCCGCCTGACCCTGCGTAGGAACGGCATCTGTTTCCCGTCCGTCCTGATAAGACAGATCATTTCACATCACTGGAAATCTCCTTCACTGCCTCTCCCATCCCCCCAAGAATAGCCTGCGCCACATCTTCGTTCATCTGCAGCTTCCAGCTAGTCCCGTCATTGATAAGAGTAAGATCCAGCTTTGTGGAGGAAGCGCTTTTATTGGCCTTTATAGAATTCAGAAGCAGCTGACTGGATTTCTTCAGCCGGCCGCTTTCACCGTCTGCAAAGGCCTGAGAGGAGTTCAGATAGGAGTCCAGTTTTTTCTCGTAGGAATTCAAAATACTCTTGGCATCGTAGCTGGTAATCTCTGCGGTTACCGTAGCAGTATGACTGTCATCGGACTCTTTTAAGATACGATAGTCAAAATGATCGCTGATCTGATTTGTCAGTTCCTGAGTGAGAGAACGGCTATAGGCGTCGTCTGCATCAAACAAGGTGTCTATCCCCAGATAACGGTTCAGCTGTTCGGTGTCAAATTCCTTCAGAGTATCAAAATGAATCTCCACAATCTCTTCCGGGGCAAATAGGTTAGGATCTTTTAGATAAGACACGAAACCTCCTACCAGCTGGTCGTCCAGGCGGCTGCTGTGCTCCAGCTTCCAGGTATTACTTTCCTTAGATAATTTCAGAGTACAGTTATTCTCCACAGTGTCGTATTGGTTCTCATCTAGCAGCTCTCCCAGAAGAAGATAATAATCTTCCAGGGAATACTCGACTCCTTCCGGGTTGGCAGAACTGGCGATGCGTTTTTTCATGGAAGCCCGGGAATAGTCCTTTGCCAGTGTTTCGGCGTCAATGGTGTTGAGACGAACCGTTACCCTGGCGGTTTCGTTTTTCACCTGAATGTCCAGGATCTTATAGGAAAAGTTCTCATAAAACCTGGAGAATATATTTTTGATTTTTGAGGAAACTTCCTGATGGATTTCCCCTGAGGGGTAAAGATCTTCGTAGGAAATATACTTCTCAATGGTCTTATCATCCAAATCCTTTAACAAATCCAGCTCTCTGGTAGCAGCAGCCTTTACCTGACTTTTTTCTGACTTTTGACACCCCCCAAAAAGACAGACAAGAATCAGGAGCAACAGTGTAAAAAGCAATAGTTTTCTGCTGTATTTCATGCATTTTCTCCAATTTACTGTTTTATTTTTATTCATATAGTTTATCAGATAAGGGAAAAAAGTCAACTAAGCAATTACAAGGCGTGAACCGTATGCG
The DNA here is from genome assembly GCF_009677585.1 of Lactonifactor sp. BIOML-A5. GTDB lineage: Bacteria > Bacillota > Clostridia > Lachnospirales > Lachnospiraceae > Lactonifactor. The sequence goes on from NZ_WKYV01000015.1 coordinate 183,413, forward strand.
TAAAAGAAAGGCTGGGGGCACATAAGCAGCAGTATTCTGGAAACCCTAACAATACGGCATGCAGAATTAAAGAATATTTAAGAAAATTACATAGAGAAGTTAATAAGACTTTGCTATACTGTATAAAATATTTTTGTTTATCCTAAATACACAGTGAAAATTAAATATAAGGAAGATGGAGGATGATGTATGAAAAAGAAAATCCTAATTGCGGTGTCTGCAGTTGCTGCCGTATGTGTGATAGCAGGGGCTTTCTGGCTGCTTCGGGGAAGGGACAAGGGGAAGAATACGGACGAGCTGGTGTATGTGGAGAAGGTTTCCGAACTGATGGGACTGGGCAGCGGTATGGGGAATCCGGGAAGGTTCTCCGGTGTGGTAGAATCCCAGGAAACCTGGGAGATACAGCAAAAGCAGGACAAAACCATTAAGGAGATATTAGTGGAAGTAGGGGAAGATGTAGATGTGGGAACCCCCCTTCTGACTTACGATACAGCAACCATGGAGACCGACTTGAAGCAGGCGGAGCTGGAGCTGGAACGCTTTGACAATGATATCACAAATCTGAACAACCAGATTAAGCAGCTGGAAAAAGAGAAAAAAGAAGCCAGTGATGACGAAAAATTATCTTATACAACCCAGATTCAGACTGCTCAGACGGATATAAAGAAAACAGAATATGAGAAAAAAAGCAAATCTGTTGAGATTGAGCAGATGAAGGAACAGATTGCGAATGCGACGATTACCAGTGAGATTAAAGGTGTAGTAAAATCCATCAACAATGGAGAAAGCCAGGATATGACAGGAGGGGAAAGCCAGGCGCTTATGACCATCCTTGCCACTGGAGATTTCAGGATCAAGGGGAAAGTAAACGAACAAAATCTCTCGGCCGTGACAGAAGGGGAACCGGCTATTGTCCGCTCCCGTGTGGATGACAAGCGGATATGGAACGGAACCTTTGGGAAGATTGATGTGGATAATCCTGCCGCCAGCAACAATTCCGGAATGTATGGCATGGGGATGTCTTCGGAGGGAGGTTCGGATCAGTCAGCCTCCACTTCCTATTACTTTTATGTGGAATTAGAGTCCTCGGACGGACTTCTTCTGGGGCAGCATGTATATATAGAACAGAACGCCGGACAGGAAGAACAAAAAGAAGGGGTATGGCTGGATGCTTCCTTTATAGCGGATCTTGACAGCAAACCATACGTATGGGCAGATAACGGCAAAGAAAAGCTGGAAAAGAGAAGTGTAGTATTGGGTGAGTTCGATGAAGCGCTGAATCAGTATGAAATCAAAGACGGACTGTCCAGGGAGGATGCGGTGGCGTTCCCCCTGGAAACCCTAAAGGAGGGGGCACCTACAACGGACAGCCCTACCGCTTTGATGAATGAGGGGGATATGTCAGCACCTGCAGAGGGGGACATGCCTGTGGACGAGGCGATGCCTTCAGACGAGGGGATGTCTTCGGAGGAACCCATACCTTCTGACGATATGATCGAAAGCCCGGAAGGAGAGGAAGGTGCGGTTGCCCAATGATACTTGAGCTAAAAGATATCTGTAAAGATTATATGCAGGGCAAAATGACAATCCCTGTACTTAAAAATGTAAACTTCACCATGAAAGAGGGGGAGTATACGGCCATTATGGGGCCTTCCGGTTCCGGGAAAACCACTTTAATGAATATTATCGGATGCCTGGATAAGGCTACCAGCGGAGCCTTCTTCCTGGATGGAGTAGATATTAACAGCTGTTCAGACAACGCCATGTCAGATATTCGTCTAAACAAGATCGGGTTTGTTTTTCAGAGCTTTCAGCTGCTGCCCAGGCAGAGTGCTTTAGAGAATGTGGAACTTCCTCTGAGTTATGCAGGTGTGGGGCGCAGAGAAAGACAGGAAAAGGCGATTGCTGCGCTGACCCGCGTTGGGCTGGAGGACAGGGTAGACTTTAAGCCTACGCAGCTTTCCGGCGGGCAGAAACAGAGGGTTGCCATTGCCCGGGCTATGGTCAATAATCCAAAGATACTGTTGGCAGATGAGCCTACCGGTGCGCTGGACTCCAGATCCGGGGAACAGGTAATGGAACTTTTCGGACGCCTGAACCAAGAAGGGGTCACCATCTTAATGATTACCCATGATGCGGGGATAGCGTCTTATGCTCAGCGGGTTGTAACCATCAAAGACGGTATCCTGGCGGAAGAGGAGGGCAGAGAATGAAAAAGAGACTGGGATTAGTGATAGGGGGAATCGCAGGAGTCTGCGTGGCAGCCGTGGGTATCTGGTACGGCTACGGCAAAATGAGTAAATCAACGGTAAAGGTATACAATGTCAGTGATCTGGCCCAGGGCTACTGGGGAGATCCCATGAGCTTAAACGGAATGATCTCCTCCGATGTTTCCCAGGATGTACATCTGACCGACAAGCAGATCGTAGAAGAGGTTTATGTGAGTGAGGGAGACCAGGTAGATGTGGGTGACCCTTTGCTCTCCTATGATATGACCCTTGTAAATATAGAATTGGAAGTTGAAAAACTGAATAAAGAAGGGATGGAGATCCAGAAGAAAGGAACAGAACAGGAAATTGAGAAGCTGAAGAAGCAAAAGCCTGTGCCGGAATCCTCAAAAGTTTCTTCTCCGGGGAAAGACGAGACAGCAGGTACAGCCCAAACCACATCCTTCACAGGGGTGAGCGGCGGATTTACCCGTCTCTTTGGCAGCTCGGCAATGGAGCCAAAGACAGGTGCACCGGGAGAAGAAGACATGGATGAAAAAGATCCCGAGGCAGGAAATCCGGATCCGGGAACTTTGGACCCAGGTCAGGACCCCGACAAGGAGGAACCGCCCAAAGAAGAGGTCAAGGCAGAGGCTTTGGAGCGCATTGATGAGAATTCCAAGCCCTACAAAGGAAGTGGGACAAAAGAGGACCCCTTTGTCTATCTGTGTAAAGAAAATCCCATACTAATGGGTTCCCTTTTGAATATGCTGGGGGGCTTTGGGGAAGGGGATACCAAGACACTTCCCGAAAAGTATGCCCAGCTGGAAATACGGGAAGGAGATACGGTGGACGGACTGCTTTTGACGGCCCTCTACCTGGACGGAAGAAAGATTGTGGAAAAATGTATCCCGGAGGAAGAATATCAGATCCGTCTCAGTGCCGTAAAGGGAGAAGAGCCGGAAGAAAATCCGGAGGGAGATGAATTTTTTGATATCGGCGATGAGATTCCACAGGATGATATTATTGCAGGCTATACCAAGGCAGAGCTGGAAAAAGCGATCCAGGAGAAACAGAAGGATCTGAAAAAGCTGGAGCTGGATATCAAAGAAAGTGACCTGAAAATACAGAAGATCAGCGGCAAACTGGAGAATCAGACCATTAAAAGTACGATTAAAGGCACGGTGAAAGCAGTAGGCGATCCCGAGAAAGGTGAAACAGACGGCAAACCATTTATTCAGGTGGTAAGCAGTGAAGGTCTATATGTGCGGGGAAGCATCAGTGAGCTTCTTTTGGATAATGTAAAGCCGGGACAGATGCTGACGGGAAGTTCTATGGAGACGGGAACTCCTTTTGAGGCTGAGATAAAGGAAATTTCCCCATATCCGGCCAGCAGCAATTTCTTTGGGGGCGGCGGCAACAGCAATGTATCTTATTATCCTTTTACTGCCTATATCGCCCAGGCAGAGGGATTAAAAAACCAGGAATATGTCAGTCTTCAGGCTGATATAGACACCGGTGCGGGTGCGGATGCCCTGTATCTTCAAAAGCCCTTTGTGAGGACGGAGGACGGGAAAAGCTACGTATACTGTTCTGTAAAAGGAAGGCTGAAAAAACAGGAAGTGATCACAGGCAAGACACTGTGGGGCTCTCTTATAGAGATAAAAAGCGGACTCACAAGAGAGGATAAGTTGGCCTTTCCCTATGGAAAAGGGGTAAAGGAGAATGCCAGAACAAAGGATGCGTCTATTGATGAACTTTATTATTAGAAGGAGGTAAGTTATGCTGGAAAACATAAGATTGTCCTTTCAGGGCATCTGGTCACATAAAATGCGCTCCTTCCTGACAATGCTGGGCATTATCATAGGAATTGCATCTATTATTTCTATTGTTTCTACTATTAAGGGAACAAACGAGCAGATCAAACAGAACCTGATTGGTTCAGGCAACAACACAGTAGATGTAACGCTGAATCAGGGAGATTATCCCTATGAAATGGGCTATAATGATATCCCTTCAGGAGTTCCCGTGATCACTCCTGAGGTGAAAGAGGAAATCCTGAATTTGGATGAGGTGGAAAAGGCTTCCCTGTATCAGAGCAGGACCTATGCGGATGGGATTTATTATCAGAACAATGGTCTGGAAGGGGGGAAGGTTCTGGGGATTGACAAAGATTACCTGGATACCTGCGGGTACCAAATCGTTCAGGGCAGAGGGTTAACAGAAAAGGACTACCGTCAATTTGCCAAAGTAGTGCTATTGGATGAGGACTCCAAAAACAGTCTGTTTCAGGATGAACAGCCCCTGGGAAAGACAGTTGAGATACAGGGTGAGCCTTTTACCGTGGTTGGTGTGGTAAAGAGAACCAATGCCTTTGAGCCGGTGATTAATTCTATGGAGGATTACTACAATTATAACCAGGAGAGCAGCGGCGTGCTGATGATGCCTGATGCCGCCTGGCCTGTAGTATACCGTTATGATGAACCCCAGAACGTAATTGTGAAGGCCCCTGACACAGAAACTATGAGCAGTGCAGGCAGAAAAACAGCCGATCTGCTCAATGGGTATCTGTTTGACAGCACCGGAGAGATTAAGTATAAAGCGGCAGATCTATTGGAAAAAGCCAAAAATCTCCAGGAAGTAAGCGCCAATACAAACCGGCAGCTTCTGTGGATAGCCAGTATTTCTCTTTTGGTAGGGGGGATCGGCGTTATGAATATCATGCTGGTATCTGTGACAGAACGTACCAGCGAGATTGGTCTGAAAAAAGCGATAGGCGCACGGAAGAATAAGATTCTTGCACAGTTTTTGACAGAGGCCGCGGTACTTACCAGTATCGGGGGGCTTCTGGGAATCATTGCAGGTATTGTTCTGGCCCAGGCTATCTCCAAGATGTCTCAGACGCCGGTTGCCATCAGTCCTCCGGCTATCGTGGGCTCTGTAATCTTTTCTATGGTTATCGGAATTGTTTTCGGACTTCTACCTTCTGTGAAAGCTGCAAATCTGAATCCTATTGATGCACTGCGCAGAGAATAGGAAAAACCTCTGTCCCGGGAAATTTTCCCGAGGGCAGAGGTTTCTGCGTTTAAAAGCCGTAATCTTCTCCGATGAGAACTACTTTAATTCTGCCGGGTACCATGGAACGTCTGGTAATTACAAGATCAGAACAGATACATCCGTCAGACAGGCAGTCCTGGCAGGTTCCTGTTACGGAACAGGGCGTCTTTACACCAACCCGGAGGCTGTTGGGCGGTGCGGCTGCATTTCGGACTCTATGTACTCCGTCTTCTATGGTTTTTACCACCTTATTCATACCGGCCGCTATCACTACATGCCGGGGACCGTGACAGAGACAGGCAACCCGGTTGCCGGCACCGTCTATGTTGATAAGCTCACCGTCTATAGTGATGGCGTTGCTGCTCATCAAAAAGTAATCAGCCATTACAATTTTGCCGTAAAGTGCCCGTTTCTCTTCCGGAGTCTTTGCGGACATTCGGTCAATGAGTTCATAGCCGCACCCCTGGAGTCCTTTCAGAATTCCTGCCTCTACTAAAGTTTCTGATCCGCCCCAGGTTACCGAGGAAGTTTCCGGGATTAATTCCCGGATTTTTTCTACGGCGGACTCTGCAGTCGGACAGTAGAATCCCTCCATGTTTCGCTTTTTTAGATTTTTTATCAATGTTTCTGCCGTATTGGCGTAGGACTGAGATTTGTATGACATATAAAATGACCTCCTTTCTTCAGATAGTATCATTGTACCATATTTTTTGATAAACAATGGAAGTTTTAGAAAATGATTTGTCATATTTGTTTGGTTATGCTAAAATGAAATGTAACGGCTAAAACTCGGTTCGTTTTTGATCAGTACATTGAACACGAGAATATAAAAGGAGTGGTACAAGGCCATATGAAAAAAACAGCAATCGTAACAGATAGTAATAGCGGCATTACCCAGTCCCAGGCTGGGGATTTGGGAATCTATGTAATCCCAATGCCCTTTTATATCGACGAACAGCTTTTTCTGGAGGATATAACACTGACACAGAAGGAGTTCTATCAGAGGCTGGAGGATGATGCTGAGATCTTTACGTCGCAGCCATCTCCTGCGGACGTTATGGAGCTTTGGGAGAAAATTTTAGAGGAGTATGAAGCAATTGTCCATATCCCTATGTCAAGTGGGTTAAGTAATTCATGCCAGACAGCGCAGGCACTGGCTAAGGAGTATAACGGCAAGGTACAGGTTGTGAATAATCAGAGAATATCAGTGACTCAGAGACAGTCCGTTCTGGATGCCATTACACTGGCAGCTGCAGGCAGGTCTGCGTCAGAGATTCGGGAAATCCTGGAGAAGGAGAAGGCCGAGTCAAGTATCTATATTACGGTAGAATCTTTGAAATACCTGAAAAAAGGAGGCAGAATTACCCCTGCCGCCGCGGCCATAGGAACGGTTCTGAACCTGAAGCCTGTCCTGCAGATTCAGGGAGAAAAGCTGGATGCCCTGTCTAAGGCAAGAGGCAAAAAGCAGGCGAAAAGAACCATGGTTCAGGCAATGAAAAAGGATTTTGAGGGGAGATTTGCAGGGTATGTGCAGTCCGGTCTGATGTGCCTGGAGGCTGCCTATACAGGAAATCAGGAGGAAGCCCTGGAATGGAAGAAGGAACTGGAAGCTGCTTTCCCCGGAATGCCGATTCATATGGATCCCCTTTCCTTAAGTGTTGCCTGCCATATTGGATATGGAGCGCTGGCAGTAGCCTGTGCAAAAAAAGTTGAGATAGAATTGTAGTGGAGGAGTTATGAAAAAGATACTGGAACTAATAGAAGAGGAATTGAGACAAGCGTTCAAGGCAGCAGATTATGACGAGACGTATGCCAGGGTGACCATCTCTAACCGTCCGGATCTGTGTGAATATCAGTGCAACGGTGCGATGGCTGCTGCAAAACAATATAAAAAGGCTCCGATTATGATCGCCGGCGATGTGGTACAGCAGATCGGGGAAAGCCAGGTGCTTAAGGAGGCAGAAGCGGTGCCTCCCGGTTTTATTAACCTGAAAATCAGCGGGGAATTTCTGTCAGAGTATCTCAATGAGATGCAAAGAGACAATCATCTCTCTGTGGAACAGACAGAAAATCCCAAGACGGTGATGATCGACTACGGCGGTCCCAATGTTGCAAAGCCGCTGCACGTGGGCCATCTTCGCTCTGCAATTATCGGTGAGAGTCTGAAACGCATGGGGCGTTTTCTGGGTCACAAAATGATTGGGGATGTACATCTGGGTGACTGGGGTCTTCAGATGGGACTGATTATCACGGAATTGAAAAAGAGAAAACCAGAGCTGGTGTATTTCCAGCCTGATTATACAGGGGAATACCCCACAGAACCTCCATTTACCATCGCTGAACTGGAAGAGATTTACCCGGCTGCCAGTGCATATTCCAAAGAACATCCGGAATACAAAGAAGAGGCTATGGAGGCGACGCATCAGCTGCAGAATGGGAATCCTGGATATAAGGCTCTGTGGAACCATATTCTGAATGTCTCAGTCAGTGATTTGAAGAAAAACTATGAAAAGCTGAATGTAACCTTTGATCTGTGGAAAAAAGAATCCGATGCCCAGCCCTATATACCGGAGATGGTTGCATATATGAAGGAAAAAGGATATGCACATCTGGATCAAGGGGCACTTGTGGTAGATGTAAAAGAAGAGTCTGACACCAAAGAGATCCCTCCCTGTATGATTCTGAAGTCAGACGGGGCCTCTCTGTATAATACTACAGATCTGGCAACCATTGTAGAGCGGATGAAGCTGTTTTGTCCGGATGAGATCATTTACGTTGTGGATAAACGCCAGGAACTGTATTTTACACAGGTTTTCCGGTGTGCGAGAAAGACAAAGCTGGTAAAAGAAGAAACCGGATTAAGCTTTCTTGGATTCGGAACTATGAATGGAAGAGACGGGAAGCCTTTTAAAACAAGAGAAGGCGGAGTGATGCGGCTGGAGACCTTGATCCGGGAAATCAATGATGAAATGTATAAAAAAATTGTGGACAACCGGAGCGTAAAAGAAGAGGATGCCAGGGGGACGGCCAAGATTGTGGGCCTGTCTGCGATTAAGTATGGCGACTTATCGAACCAGGCATCCAAAGACTATATCTTTGATGTGGAGCGTTTTACCTCCTTTGAAGGGAATACAGGTCCGTATATTTTATATACAATTGTGCGGATTAAGTCTATTCTCGGCAGGTATCAGGAAGAGGGAGGCGATTGGAAGCAGGGCTGCATCAAAGCGCCTGCAAATGACTGTGAAAAAGATTTGATGCTTACGATTTCCAGGTTTAACAGTGTGGTGGAGAACGCTTACGAGGAAAAAGCTCCTCATAAGATATGTTCCTTTGTCTACGATCTGGCCAATGCGTTTAACCGTTTTTATCATGAGACAAAGATTCTGGGGGAAGAAGATTCCGGGAAAAAGGCCTCTTGGATAAGACTTTTAGTACTTACCAGAGATGTGCTTGAGACTGGTATAGAGCTTCTGGGCTTTTCGGCTCCCGAGAGAATGTAGGACAGGAAAGAACACAGGGCGGACAGGACTGCTGAAACAGCGGTTTTGTCTGCCTTTTTTTGCGAAAAACACATAGTAAGATTGCGTATGCAAATTTACACTTGATATTTGCAAGGGATTGTACTATACTTGAATCACATTCAAGATCTTAAGTATCTATTTTTCAGGCAGATCCGCCATATTTCCATTTTTATAGGTTTAAAAGAGAAGTGAGATTTCTCTGTTAAGGGTAAGCGCAGACGGCGGCAGTGGACAGACCGCAGCGGCGTACAGACAGAGAGGGGGAGGAACGATTGCATCAAAGGGAGAAATATTAGATTGCAGATATCAGATTATACAGCTGATAGGCAAAGGGGGAATGGGAAAGGTCTATCTGGCTTATGATCTCAGACTGGAGAAGAACTGGGCAGTAAAAGAAATAGAAAGCGGCAGAGGCGGCGTGCTCCGGGAGAGGGATGTGCTGAAGAAAATGAAGCACCCTGCCCTTCCCGGCATTGTTGATATTATAGAGGAGAGAGGGTATACCTATCTTGTAATGGACTATATCTGTGGAATTAACTTAAAGGAGCTCTGTAGAGCGAAAAAAAAGATTCCCGGGAAGACAATTCTTCGGTGGGGAATAGAACTCTGCGATGTACTGGACTATCTGCACAATCAGAAACCGCCTGTAATATACCGGGATCTGAAGCCGGAAAATCTGATCATCGGAAAAAAAGGAAAACTGTTCCTTGTAGATTTTGGCATTGCACTGATTCGAGACAGACACTCGGCAGAAGATCGGTTAGGAACCGCAGGATATGCAGCCCCGGAGCAGTACCGGGGGAGGGCGGCCGTACAGTCAGATATCTATGGACTGGGTATGGTTCTGAAAGAATTGGTTAAGTGCGGAAGATATCAGGGAGAGGATCTCTGTGCCCTGGAACAGATTATGGAGAAGTGTACCAGAAGAAACGTCATGGAACGATATCAAAGTGTCCGGACAGTAAAGCACAGACTCACCAGACTGCTGTACAGAAAGAGGCAGACAGGGCTGCTGTCGGCGGCGGGGGCAGTATTTGTAATGGCAGGGTGTCTGCTCCTTTTCCAACAGGAGATAAACATCCAGAAGCAGGAGGAAACCTACCAGGAGGCTCTTGAAACAGGAGCCCGGCAGGAGAAGGATGCTGCACAGGCCTATGAGCAGGCTGTCAAAATGAAGCCGGAGAAGGAGGAGGTGTACCTGGCTTTGCTAAACACCTATATAGCAAGGGGAGAGACAAAGGCGGGAATACAGAGAATACGGGAACTGGCCGAAAGGTATGAGAAAAGGCTGCCCCGGGAGCATAAGCTGTGGACAGAGATTGGAAGGCTTTATTTCAGAGGCAGCATCCGGGATCCCTATTTTTCGGTAAATTATAAAAAAGCAGAGGAGTATTTTTCTATGGATCCGAAGGATTCCAGGGAAAAGCGCAGCTACCTGAATCTGTGCCGTATCTTCTCCTGCTATAGTGACGAGATCCCCTGGGAAGAGGCCGGGAAAGCGCTGGAATATCTGCGCGGCCTGCTTGGGGAGGAAGAGAATCCACTGGTAAAAGCACAGGAATGTATGACACTGTGCGGTGTTTATTTTTCTTACGAGGAGGAACTGGGGGAATATCTTGAGGACCCCTGGCAACAGGGGATTGCCCTGGCAGAGGAGGGGGCAGAGTCACTGGAGCATTGCAGAGATCACATTCTTTACCCTGTTTATGCCCGTGAATTATGCCTGCTTACAGGAAAGGCATATGAGTACAGAGGGATCTGGAACGAGGCGAATGCCCAGTATGATAAAACCTTAGCTTACCCCATGTCGGAGAAAGAACAGGTTAAGATCAGGCTGATGACTGCCTGGAACTGCCGTATGGAGGGGGACTGTGAAAAGGCAGGAGGAATCTATGAAAGACTGCTGCAGGACTTTCCGGAGGAGGCGGAGCCCTACTGTGCCTACAGCCTTATGGCATTGATGGAGGAAAAGGACAGGGAAAAGGCAGAGGAGATACTGGACAGGGGGAAGGAAGTCAGGGGAATCCGGGAGAACTACAGTTACAAGCTTCTCACAGAGCGTTTAAAAGAATCGGGAGAAAGAAAGGAGCCACAAGAATGAAAAAAGACTGGGGACTGATGATAACTGCTATAGGCATACTGCTTCTGATTCCGCGGCCTGTTATGGCAGGGGAATCAGGTGCTGTTGGGCCGGATGGACAGCCCATTAGGCTAAAGCCGGGAGAGTGTTGGACGAGCCCGTGGGCAGGCTATGCAGAGGTTTTGGATACCGGAAAACTGAAGAGCCGGGAAGACGGAACCCTGGAAGCGGTGGAGCCGGGAGAGACAGAGATCCTGGTAAGATATACGGTCAGGATAGAAAATAATGATGCGGAAGAGCCTGTCAATGAGGAGGATGAAAAGAGCGAACCGGAAGTACCGGAGAAGGAGGAGGTTGAGGAGGAGCTGCACAGCATAGGAAGACCCTATGAAGTCCAGGATTCTTCCTGTCCTGTCCTCACTATGAAGAACCTGGAGGATTTGTCCTCCAATGCCTGTGCGGTGGCTCCTGAGGTTGCGATTGAAGACGACCATCTGGATACTGGGTTTCTAAGGATTCATTTGCAGGGAAAGCGTCAGGGGACACTCACACCGGTATTTGCCCGGAAGGAAGGGGAGCGTCAGATGACCTTGTCTTTCGCACCTATTACGGAGGATGACGAATATACACTGCGTCTGGAAGCAAAAGATCTCTTTGGCAATTGTACAGAGAAAACCTGGATGTTTACGGTGAATCAGAATGGAACCAGATTTTACTATAACGGGGAGGGGGAGAAAGTTACCTACTCAAAAGAGTTCGTCCCCAGAATCCAGTGGGAGAACCCGGATGAAATCCAGGTTGTATCCTGTACCGTGAACGGCAAGGAAGTCCGGTGTACCATCAAAGAGGGAGAAATCTATGTGGACAGGGAAGCCCTGGAAACCGGCAAAAACAGAATTATTCTTGTAGTGAGAGACGGAGCGGGAAATCTTACAAAGATGGAGCCGTGGGAATTTATGATAGAAGAGGAGGAAGAGGAACCGGACAGCGGCATAGAGGTTCAGGAGCCGTTGGAACAGGAAAGCCAAAAGGCATTTCCCTGGGAAGGCGTTTTCCTGATAAGCGGGAGTTCTCTGATGTTGGCGGAACACAGGAAAAAAATCAGAAGATCCTAGCCTGCTGGGGTTTGTATCCGGGAATTAACTGTGCTATAATGTATTCCATTAGCAACACTTCATTGATACGGAGATTCAAGATGCAGCCGTACTCTGTGAAATAACCGAGCATGAATAGATACAATATACACACAGAAAGATTGGGATAGCATGTGGAATACAATATTATTTGATTTAGACGGCACACTGACAGACTCGGCGGAGGGAATTACAAAGAGCGTTCAGTATGCTTTGGCACATTTCGGAATTCAGGAAACAGATCTAAAGAAGCTGGAGTGCTTTGTGGGACCTCCCCTGAAGGAGCAGTTTATGAAATACTGCGGGTTCAGTGAGGAGCAGGGGCAGGAAGCTGTCCGGGTCTACAGGGAGCGGTACAGCAAGATTGGCATCTGGGAGAACCATGCATATATGGGAATAAAGGAGATGCTGGCCAAGCTCTGCACCAGGGGTTACACACTGGGAGTGGCCTCCTCCAAGCCTACACACTTTGTCAAACAGATTCTGGAACGGTTTGAACTTCTGCCGTATTTTGAGGTAGTGGTGGGAAGTGAACTGGATGGAAGCAGAACCGATAAGGCAGAGGTGATTGAGGAAGCCCTGAGGCAGCTTCAGATCAGAGAATACCGGCAGAGAGTTCTGATGGTAGGGGACAAAGAGCATGATGTGAACGGAGCCAGAAGGGTCGGGATTCCCTGTGTAGGCGTGGCCTACGGCTATGGCAGCAGGGAGGAACTCCTGAGGGCCCAGCCTCTTGCCATTGTCAATTCAGTCCCTGAACTGGCAGCCTTTTTAATAGACGGCAGGCTGGAAAGACAGGAGGCGGCAAAGCCGCAGGAAACCGGGCAGAAGGATAGGCTGGATCTGCACAGAGGAAGGCCCCTGCTTAAGGTATGGAGGGTTTTGTACCCTGTAGGAATACATTTTGCTGCCAGTATCGTAGCTTCTCTTATAGTGATTATACCAATGACGGTGTATGCCCTTATGGGAGGGAGCGCCGGTGCAGATGCGGTGAGCACCATTGGGCTTACGGGGCTGATGGAGATTCTTGCAATCCCCTTTTTGCTGTACTTTATGAAAAAAGACCGCATACTCCGTGAAAATCTGGGTGCGGAAGGAATAAAGACAAAAGCTTCTCCTGTCCTTGTACTCATCTTGCTGTTTGCGGCAGCTGCACTCTCTGATCTGCTCAGCCAGGGAATGGCAGTACTTCGGATACCGGACCTTTTTCCATACTACGGAGAGATGACGGATGAGATGTATGCGCAGAGCAGCTTTATAGTGATTCTGGCAGTCGTGGGAGTGCTGGCACCTGTCGCTGAGGAGATGGTATTTCGGGGACTGGTGTATGCCAGACTGAAAGACTATCTGGGAGGCAGATGGGGGATCCTGCTGTCGGGTTTTATCTTCGGGATTTATCACGGCAATATGGTTCAGTTCATTTTTGCTTTCTGCCTTGGGTGCTGGTTTGCCTGGCTGTATCAAAAATCCGGCAATCTGCTGATTCCAATTCTGGCTCACGTTGCGGTGAACGTATGGTCCTGTATATTAACCTATATTCCATCAGACTCAGGCTTTTGGACCTGGTATCCACTTTTGATTGTTGCTGAGATACTCATTGCAGTATGGGGCTGCTATTACCTCAGCCAAAATTATAAGAAAACTGGGAAATCCAGTCAGACAATTTAGACACAATTTTAAAAAGAGGCAATCCGCATGGCTGTGGATTGTCTTTTTTTATGAGCAAAACAGAACAAAAAGTGGTAAAATTGTTTTTACATATATAAAAACTTGAGATTAATACTGATATAAACAGATAATATTTTTGTATATTAATTAATATCAAATTATCTGTCAATTTAATGGGAAAAACCTATTTACAGGCACGAAAAAATGTAGTATATTTAGTGCAGTGAATTGCTAAAGATAAAAAGCGGCAGGCAGTTATGCTGCAGGAGACAAATTAAGAAAGGATGGATATAAGATGCAGAAAACAACGAATAACCCGGAAGTCCAGGGCTTATATGAACCCCGGTTTGAGCATGACAATTGCGGTATTGGTGCGGTTGTGAATATCAATGGTGTTAAAACCCATGGAACTGTCGCCAATGCGCTGAAAATTGTAGAAAACCTGGAGCACAGAGCAGGCAAAGATGCGGAGGGCAAGACTGGTGACGGAGTCGGAATCCTTCTGCAGATATCCCATAAGTTCTTCCGCAGGGCGTGCACCGACATTGGTATCCGGCTGGGAGAAGAAAGAGACTATGGTGTGGGCATGTTTTTCTTCCCTCAGGATGAGATGAAAAGAAATCAGGCGAAAAAGATGCTGGAAATCATAGTAGAAAAAGAAGGACTGGAGTTTTTGGGCTGGAGAACAGTTCCTACGGTTCCTTCGGTTCTTGGGCATCGGGCGGTGGAGTGTATGCCATTTATTATGCAGGGCTTTGTTAAGCGTCCCCAAAATGTGGAGCAGGGCCTGGCATTTGACAGAAAGCTGTATGTGGTGCGGAGAGTATTTGAGCAGAGCAATGAAGATACCTATGTGGTTTCTTTTTCCAGCCGTACCATTGCCTACAAGGGGATGTTTTTGGTTGGTCAGCTGAGAACCTTCTTTACAGATCTGCAGAGTGAAGAATATGAATCCGCCATTGCCCTGGTGCATTCCCGGTTTAGTACCAATACCACTCCCAGCTGGGAGAGGGCGCATCCCTACCGGCTGGTGGTACATAACGGAGAAATTAATACGATCCGCGGAAATGCGGATAAGATGCTGGCCCGTGAAGAAACCATGGATCACGGTGCCATGAGCAGAGAGCTCCACAAAGTACTCCCGGTAATCAGCGCAGAGGGTTCGGATTCCGCCATGCTGGATAACACACTGGAATTTCTGGTAATGAGCGGCATGCCTCTTCCTCTGGCGGTTATGATTACCATCCCGGAGCCGTGGGCCAACAATAAAACCATGTCCCAGTCCAAAAAAGATTTTTACCAGTATTACGCAACTATGATGGAACCCTGGGACGGACCGGCGTCTATTCTGTTTACAGACGGTGATATTATGGGGGCGGTACTGGACCGCAACGGCCTGCGTCCTTCCCGCTACTATATTACGGAAGACGGATATATGATACTTTCCTCAGAGGTAGGTGTTTTGGACATTGCTCCCGGAAAAATCGTACAGAAGGAGAGGCTGCATCCGGGCAAGATGCTCCTTGTAGATACCAGGGCGGGCAAGGTGTTCTCGGATGATGAGTTAAAAGAATACTATGCCTCCAGGCAGCCTTACGGTGAATGGCTGGACAGCAACCTGGTGGAACTGAGGGAACTGAAGATTCCCAACAAGAGGGTGCCGGAATACACGGACGAGGAGAGAATGCGTCTGCAGAAAGCCTTTGGATATACCTTTGAGGAATACCGTACATCCATTTTGAACATGGCGCGAAACGGAAGTGAGGGAATTGGGGCTATGGGAATTGACACTCCTCTGGCCGTGCTTTCTAACGCACATCAGCCCCTGTTCAGCTACTTTAAGCAGCTGTTTGCCCAAGTAACCAATCCGCCGATTGATGCGATTCGTGAAGAGATCGTGACATGTACTTCGGTATATGTGGGAGAGGACGGCAATCTCCTGGAGGAAAAGCCGGAGAACTGTAAAGTACTGAAGGTGAATAACCCGATACTGACAAATACGGATTTGATGAAAATCAAAAGTATGAAGATAGAAGGCTTTACCGTTGAAGTGCTCCCCATTACGTACTATAAAAATACCAATCTGGAAAAAGCCATTGACCGCTTATTTGTGGAAGTTGACAGAGCGCACCGGGACGGCGCCAACATTATAATTCTTTCAGACAGGGGAGTGGATGAGAATCATGTAGCCATTCCTTCCCTTCTGGCTGTGTCGGCAGTCCATCAGCATCTTGTAAAAACTAAGAAAAGAACTTCTCTGGCAATGATTCTGGAATCTGGAGAGCCCAGAGAGGTTCACCATTTCGCAACGCTTCTGGGTTACGGGGCCTGTGCCATTAATCCATACCTGGCTCAGGAGACAATCCGGGAACTGATTGACAATCATATGCTTGACAAAGATTATTATGCGGCGGTGAACGATTATAATGATGCAGTGCTCCACGGGATTGTAAAGATTGCCTCCAAAATGGGCATTTCTACCATCCAGTCCTACCAGGGAGCCCAGATATTTGAGGCAGTCGGCATCGACCAGACTGTGATCGACAAATATTTTACAAACACTGTGAGCAGAATCGGGGGTATTACCCTGGAGGATATTTCCAGGGAAGTAAATGAGCTTCACAGCCAGGCCTTTGATCCTCTGGGACTTGAGGTAGATACAACCCTGGACAGCATGGGAAGACATAAAATGCGCCGTGGAGGGGAAGAACATCTGTACAATCCGCAGACTATCCATCTGCTGCAGGAAGCCACGAAAAACGGAGATTACAGCCAGTTTAAAGAGTATACACATCTCATAGATAATGAGGAACGGATGGGTACGCTCAGAGATCTGATAGACTTTAAGTATCCGAAAAAAGGAATTCCTTTAGATCAAGTGGAGAGTGTGGAGGCTATTGTAAAAAGATTTAAAACCGGAGCCATGTCTTACGGTTCTATCTCTAAGGAAGCTCACGAAACGCTGGCAATTGCCATGAACACTCTCCACGGCAAATCAAACAGCGGAGAAGGCGGAGAGGACTACGATCGCCTGGTAACAGGAAAGGACGGCAAAAACCGCTGCTCCGCTATCAAGCAGGTAGCATCGGGCCGTTTCGGAGTGACCTCCAGATATCTGGTCAGCGCCCAGGAGATTCAGATTAAGATGGCTCAGGGGGCAAAGCCGGGGGAGGGCGGACATCTGCCTGGAGGCAAGGTATATCCCTGGATTGCAAAAACCAGACATTCAACCCCTGGGGTGAGTCTGATCTCTCCCCCGCCCCACCATGATATCTATTCCATTGAGGATTTGGCACAGCTTATCTATGATCTGAAAAATGCCAACAAAAATGCCAGAATTTCCGTAAAGCTGGTATCCGAAGCCGGTGTGGGCACAGTCGCAGCAGGTGTTGCCAAGGCGGGTGCCCAGGTTATCCTGATTTCCGGCTATGACGGAGGCACCGGAGCGGCGCCCAGAAGTTCTATCCACAATGCTGGGCTGCCCTGGGAACTGGGGCTTTCTGAGACCCACCAGACACTGATACGGAACGGACTGCGCAATAAAGTAGTCATTGAGACAGACGGCAAGCTGATGAGCGGCCGCCATGTAGCCATTGCCGCTATGCTGGGGGCGGAAGAGTTCGGTTTTGCCACAGCACCCCTTGTAACCATGGGATGTGTGATGATGCGTGTATGCAATCTGGATACCTGCCCGGTAGGCGTGGCGACACAGAATCCAGAGCTTAGAAAACGGTTCCGGGGGAAACCAGAGTATGTCATTCATTTTATGAAATTTATTGCCCAGGAGCTGAGGGAGTATATGGCAGAGCTTGGCGTCCGAACAGTGGATGAATTGGTAGGGAGAACCGATCTGCTGAAAGTAAAGGATACGATCCAAAACAGTAAGGCATCAAAGGTTGATCTTGCCAGAATACTGGATAATCCCTATGCTTCCCCAAAGGCAAAAGTAACCTTTGACCCCAGGCAGGTATACGACTTCCATCTGGAAAAGACAGCCGATGAAAAAATTTTATTGAAACGGCTGGGCTCTGCGCTGGAGGGAAGACAGAAGAAGAGCATTGAAGTGGATGTGTCCAACACCGACAGGTCCTTTGGAACTATCTTCGGGGCTGAGATAACCAGGAGATACCAGGACAGCCTGGACGAAGATACTTATACAGTGCTCTGCCACGGGGCAGGGGGACAGAGCTTCGGCGCCTTTATCCCCAAAGGTCTGACCCTGGAGCTGGAGGGAGACAGCAACGACTATTTCGGAAAAGGGCTTTCCGGAGGCAAGCTGATAGTGTATCCCCCTAAGAGCGTGCAGTTTAAGCAGGATGAAAATATTATTATCGGCAATGTGGCTCTCTACGGTGCCACCAGCGGAAAGGCTTATGTAAATGGCGTAGCCGGAGAACGCTTCTGTGTGAGAAATTCAGGGGCAATTGCAGTTGTGGAGGGCGTAGGAGACCACGGCTGTGAATATATGACAGGGGGCCGTGCTGTGGTTCTTGGAAAAATCGGCAAGAACTTTGCCGCAGGAATGAGCGGCGGTGTGGCATATGTGCTGGACGAAGACAGCGATATCTATACAAAATTAAATAAACAGATGATCTCCGTGTCAAAAATCACATCTAAATACGATGTGCAGGAATTAAAAGAAATGATTCAGGATCATGTTACCTGTACCAATTCGGAAAAGGGAAAAGAGATTCTGAATAACTTTGGAGAATACCTCCCCAAATTCAAGAAAATTATACCTCATGATTACAGCCGTATGCTTCAGACGATTGTGCAGATGGAGGAAAAAGGGCTGAGCAGCAAACAGGCACAGATTGAAGCATTTTATGCCAATACCAGAAGATAGGAGGGAAAAGAAGATGGGAAAACCAACAGGATTTTTAGACTATAAAAGAAAAACATCAGATGCAGAAGCACCGGAAGAAAGAATAAAACATTTTAATGAGTTCCATGTTCACCTTCCTCTGGAAGAGCAGCAGCTCCAGGGGGCCAGGTGCATGGCCTGCGGGGTGCCTTTCTGCCAGTCGGGAATGATGCTGGCGGGGATGGCCTCTGGCTGTCCGCTCCACAATCTGGTGCCGGAGTGGAATGATCTGGTGTATCTTGGCAACTGGAAGCAGGCATACCGGCGCCTGAAGAAGACAAATAATTTTCCGGAATTTACTTCCCGGGTATGTCCTGCTCTCTGTGAGGCGGCCTGTACCTGCAATCTGGACAGTCAGCCTGTATCCACAAAAGAAAATGAATATGCAATTATCGAAAAGGCGTATGAAGAGGGATATGCAAAGGCCAATCCTCCTAAGGTCCGAACCGGTAAAAAGGTGGCTGTTGTGGGGAGCGGTCCCTCCGGCCTGGCAGCTGCGGATCAGCTGAACAGCAGGGGGCATTCCGTGACGGTATTTGAACGCTTCGACAGAATCGGAGGTCTTCTCAGGTATGGCATACCAAACATGAAGCTGGACAAATCCGTCATTGATCGGAAAATCGCAGTCATGGAGGAGGAAGGAGTAGAGTTTGTCACAAATGCAGATATCGGCAAAAACTATAAGGCTGAGGATCTCCTGAAAAATTATGACAGAGTAATTCTGGCCTGCGGCGCTTCCAATCCCAGAGACATCAGCGCGCCGGGGAGGGATGCCAAGGGGATCCACTTTGCGGTGGATTTCCTGAGGGCTGCCACAAAGAGCCTGCTGGATTCGGAATTTGCAGATAAAAAATATATTGACGTGAAGGGAAAGAACGTGGTTGTTATCGGTGGAGGCGACACCGGCAATGACTGTGTGGGAACTTCTATCCGCCTGGGAGCAGCCAATGTAACGCAGCTGGAGATGATGCCAAAGGCCCCGGATGTGCGGGCGGCGAATAACCCTTGGCCAGAATGGCCAAAGATCTGCAAGACAGATTACGGGCAGGAAGAGGCCATTGCTATGTTTGGTCATGATCCCAGAATCTATCAGACTACAGTGAAAGAATTCGTGAAGAATAAAAAGGGAGAGCTGGAAAAGCTGATTACGGTAAAGCTGGAGAGCAAAAAAGACGAGAAAACAGGGCGCATGGTTATGGCGCCGGTGGAAGGCAGCGAGCAGGAGATGAAGGCTGAGGTTGTGCTGATCGCAGCAGGTTTTCTGGGCGCCCAGAAGTATATTGCCGATGCCTTTAAGGTTGATCTTTCCCCCCGGACGAATGTGGCCACCAGAGAAGGGGAATATGCTACCAGTGTGCCTAATGTATTCACAACGGGAGATATGCACAGAGGACAGTCACTGGTCGTATGGGCCATCCGGGAAGGCCGGGAGGCAGCCAGAGAAGTGGATATCAGTCTGATGGGATACTCTAATTTATCGGTGCAGTGACGAAATAATAAAAGGGGAGAAGAAATCTACTGAAAAGATTTCTTCTCCCCTTTTTTGCGGAATCAGGATTCCTGCAGCATTGCTTTTCCGATTCTGTGCTTCTTTCGATACAGATTGGGGGTAACGCCCGCATATTTTTTGAAAGACTGAGAAAAGTAATTAGAGGAAGAAAAACCGGTCATATGAGCAATCTGAGTAATGCTGTAATCGGAATTCTTCAGAAGCTCCTTGCTGTTCAGGATTCTCCGCTCCAGAAGATAGTTAATGGGTGAGGTCTCATAGGCCTTTGAAAACATATGGGACAGATAAAACTTGTTCAAGTGGGACAGCTCCGCGAGAGAATCCAGGGTAAGGGAATCCTGGTAGTGGGTATCAATATACTCTTTCACGAACTCGCATTCAGCCGGAATATCTTTGGGGGCTGCCAGTGAAAAACTGTCGCCGGTTATTCTCTGGGTCCGCAGAAGAAAAATCATAAAATAATGCTGGCAGATCTGCTCATAGGAACTTTTTTTGTGCTTTACCTCATCCAGCATAGTCTGAAGCAGAGGAAGGATGCTGCTTCTGTGGTTCTGAAAATCATAGATGTGACAGTCCAGGGTGTCGGAGAAAAACTGAAAACGGAGATTTTCTATCCCCAGTGCAATGTAAACCAGTGGTTTGTCTGTAGATGACTTTTCTGTGTGCTTTACATTGGGATTAATGATAATTAAAGTGTCTTTGCAGATGGGAAACTGGTGAGATTCCGTGCAAAAATATCCGCTGCCTTCCACCACATAAAATAATTCTGCAAAGCTGTGGGTATGAAGCAGGCTGATCCAATCCTTTCCGTAAGAGGAAGAGGAAATATATAATAAACGTTCAAGAGGCTGACGGTTGTAGACCTCAGCCATGGAATATTGTACATGTGCCATAAGAGACTCCTTAAAAAAATAATAGTATAATTATAGCATTTTCAGTGGGGAAAGACAAGATATATAACTTATTGAGCAACAATGGAGTTGAAGGCAGAAAACTATTTTTTTATACTGAATTTAATCATGTAGATCTAGTAACAGAATGCAGAAACGGGAAGGTAAGGAGATAAACTATGGAAGAGTATGGTTTTGGAAGAGTGACAATACCAACAGATATGGATATTGTACAGGAGACAAAAGAAGTGGTAAAGCGCTGGGGGGCGGATGCCATTCGGGACTGCGACGGGACAGATTATCCGGATGAATTAAAGAATATCGGAGTTAAGGTATACTCAACCTATTATACGACCCGGAAAGATAATGAGTGGGCAAAGGCGAACCCTGACGAAATCCAGCAGATGTATATCATGACTTCCTTTCATAATGCAGACAAAGAGAAGCTCAGCATTCATTTAATGGACCATCTCTATCCGGATATGCTGAAGGTGAATACCCGGGATGATATAAAAAGATGGTGGGAAGTCATAGACCGCACCACAGGTGAGGTGGTTCCTGTGGACCGGTGGAACTATGACGAAGAATCCGGCAGTGTTGTCATAGAGCCTGCCAGCCTTTATCATGAGTATACGGTGAGTTTTCTGGCTTATATTATGTGGGATCCGGTTCATATGTACAACTCGGTCACAAACGGATGGAAGGATGTGGAGCATCAGGTGACCTTTGATGTGCGTCAGCCCAAGACCAGAGCTTATTCCATGGAGCGGCTGCGCCGTTTTCTGGAGAAAAATCCTCATGTGAATGTGGTACGTTTTACAACGTTCTTCCATCAGTTCACCCTGATATTTGATGAACTTGCCAGAGAAAAATATGTGGACTGGTACGGGTATTCTGCATCGGTCAGCCCTTATATACTGGAACAGTTTGAGCAGGAGGCAGGCTACCGGTTCCGCCCGGAATTTATTATTGATCAGGGATATATGAATAACACCTACCGGATACCTTCCAGGGAATTCAGGGACTTTCAGGATTTTCAGCGCAAAGAGGTAGCCAAACTGGCAAAAGAAATGGTAGATATCACACATGAATACGGCAGAGAAGCCATGATGTTCCTGGGTGACCACTGGATTGGCATGGAGCCCTTTATGGATGAATTCCAAAGCATTGGCCTTGACGCTGTGGTGGGAAGTGTGGGCAACGGTTCCACCCTCCGTCTTATCAGTGATATACCGGGGGTAAAATATACAGAGGGAAGATTCCTTCCGTATTTCTTCCCGGATGTCTTCCATGAAGGAGGAGACCCGGTGAAAGAGGCAAAAGTGAACTGGGTAACTGCGAGACGGGCGATCCTCAGGAAACCCATTGACCGGATCGGCTATGGGGGATACCTGAAACTGGCCCTGGAATTTCCGGAATTTATGGACTATGTGCAGAGCGTGTGTGAGGAATTCCGGCTTTTGTATTCCAATATAAAGGGAACCACTCCTTACTGCATCAAAAAAGTGGCTGTCCTGAACTGCTGGGGAAGAATGCGTGCCTGGGGCAATCACATGGTTCATCACGCGCTGTATTATAAACAGAACTATTCTTATGCAGGCATTATAGAGGCTCTGAGCGGTGCACCCTTTGCGGTTGAATTTATCAGCTTTGACGATATCCGCAGGGACGAACATCTCCTGGACAGTATTGATGTTATCATCAACGTGGGGGATGCCGGCACGGCATACAGCGGAGGTGAAAACTGGATCGATGAGAAAATCATTACGGCTGTGAAAAAATTTATATACCAGGGAGGCGGTTTTATCGGTGTCGGGGAACCTGCCGCCTATCAGTGGGAAGGCAGGTTTTTCCAGCTGGCCACGGTAATGGGGGTTGAGGAAGAAAATGGATTCAACCTGAATAAGGATAAGTATAACTGGGAAGAACATGCGCACTTTATCACAGAAGACTGCCGGGGTGAAATTGACTTTGGTGAGGGAAAGAAGAATATATTTGCCCTGGAAGGAACAACGGTTCTAAAACAGATTGACAAAGAAGTGCAGCTGGCGGTAAATTCTTTCGGCAGGGGAAGAAGTGTATACATCAGCGGGCTTCCTTACAGTTTTGAGAACAGCAGGCTTTTGTACCGGGCTGTGCTTTGGGCCGCGTCAGACGAAGAAAATATCAGACACTGGTTCAGCACAAATTATAATGTGGAGGTACATGCCTATATTAAAAATAATAAATACTGTGTGGTTAACAATACCTATGAGCCTCAGAGTACGGTAGTGTACCGGGGAGACGGCAGCAGCTTCCGGGCAGAGCTGGATGCCAATGAGATTATATGGTATGAGATAGGGTAAGGGGGCTTATGCCCCCTTTATTTTGTGTGCTGGAACGGATATTCTGTAAAAGAAATACTCAGATCCATTCCATCCACAGTTACGGGCAGGATACTGTAGCCGGATGCTTTTAGGTTTTCAGGCTTCCAGTGATCCAGCATCAAATAAAAGTGTCCGTCTTTTTCAAAAACAAAGGTACTCTGGCCGTAAAAGGTTTTGCGGTAATTTTCCCCCTCGCAGGGATTGTCGATGAGCTTCCAGCCTGTTAAAAGATTAGAAGAGATGCCGTACAGGGCGCTGTTGGGATCCCAGCCGGTGCAGCCGGAGGTGATCATATAATACAGGCCCTGGTGAAAGAAAACAGCCGGGGCTTCTCTCTCCTGATCTGGAAATATCTTTGTGCAGACACCGGTAAAGTGAAGATAATCCTCCGTCAACTGGCTGATTCGGAGCGTTTTATTCCAGTCTGAGCTGTGAATCAGATATACGCGCTGATCCAGATCCTGAAACAGAGTCATATCCCTGCAGTCCGAGCGATTGGGAATATCACTGTACAAATAGGTGAATGGGCCGGTGGGGACGTCTGCTGTAGCTACGCCGGCTCTGGCGGAGCGGTAGTCCGGGGTATCTATATGCATCCACATGACAAATTTTCCGGTTTTTTGGTTGTAGATTACCTTAGGACGCTCGCAGACCATATCACGGTATAAATCACTGTCCGGTGCGGCAGAAGCAGGAAGGACAATCCCCTCATTTTTCCAGTCCATGCAGTTTTTCGACGAATAGCAGGAGATACCTATGAAATCTACCCGGATATCACCGGAGGGAGCAAAGGAAGTCGGGCCGTTTTTGTTTTCTCCGTACCAATAATAGGTATCGCCGTGCTGAAGAATCATTCCTCCGTGAGCCTGAATAGGATTTCCGTCCGTATCATACCAAAGAGTGCCATTTTTATTCATATTTGCTGTACATTCCTTTCTCTTTTGAAGTTGCCATAATTATAAAGGCAGGATACTTTTTTTTCAACCTGGAAATTTATTGGAAATGATAGCTGCCAAAATCTACACAGCTCATATTGTGGTTGAAATGCACTGATTATTTTAATAAAATAGTATTTCTTTTGTGTAAAAAGCAAAATATATAAAAGTAAAGACAAGATATTTATAGAATTAGAAGTAAAACTAGGCTATGATAAAAACATCTCAAGGAAATATCATTTATGGAGGGAAAAAGGTATGAAAAGGAAAGAAGTAACAAGATGGCTTGCTTTGGGACTTGCAGCAGTAATGTCAACCACCATTCTCGCAGGCTGTGGGAATACAGACGACAGTTCAAAGGGTGGTGATGACGCTAAAGGGGACGGGGGACAGGTGCTGAAAGTAGCTGCATTTGAAGGCGGTTACGGCGCAGAACTCTGGAGTGAGGTCGCCAAAGCGTTTGAGGAAACCCATGAGGGTGTAACCGTTGAACTGCAGGTTGATAAAAAGATTGAAGATAAGATTACGCCTGCTATGAAGAGCGGTGACTACCCGGACGTAATCCACTGTGCCACAGGACGAGATGCCGGTCTTACTGAGACAATTACAAAGGAAAAAGGCCTTACCTGTCTGGATGATGTGCTGGATATGACAGTTCCGGGAGAAGAGGTCACAGTAAGAGAAAAAATCCTTCCGGGATTTCTCGATACCCTGGGAACTATGCCTTACAATGACGGAAAAACATATTATGCGCCTATGTTCTACAGCCCCTGCGGACTTTTCTACAACGCAGGCCTGCTGAAAGAAAAAGGCTGGGAAGTTCCGAAGACATGGGATGAAATGTGGGAGCTGGGTGATAAAGCAAAAGCTGAGGGAATCTCCTTATTCACCTATCCTCATGCGGGATACTTCGACGCATTTATCTACGCAACCCTGGAGTCTTCGGGCGGTGCGGATTTCTATAACGAATGCATGACGTATAAAGACGGCATATGGGAATCACCGGAGGCAACCGCAGTATTCGAGACAATCGGCAAACTGGCACAGTATGTAGAACCTACAACTCTGGGTAATGCCAATGAAGAAAGTTTTACAAAAAATCAGCAGTTAATCCTGGACAACAAAGCAATCTTCTGTCCGAACGGAACCTGGCTTCCGGGAGAAATGGCAGATGCACCGAGAGCAGAAGGATTTGAGTGGGGATTCTCAGCAGTTCCTGCAGTATCAGATTCTCAGAAACCTTCTTCCTTTACCTTCTTTGAGCAGATGTGGATTCCGGCGGAAGGAAAGAACCAGGATCTGGCTAAAGAGTGGATTGCATTTATGTACTCTGACAAAGCAGCTGACATCTTTGCGAAGTCTAATGCCATTCAGCCAATAGTTGGGATTTCAGAAAAACTTACAGGCGACAATAAAATGTTCTACAGTGTATATGATAACGACGCAGCAGTACCTGTAATGGGCGGATTCGCCTCTACTAATCCGGTGGAAGGTGTATCCATGAATGACACCCTGTTCAGGGCAGTGGATAGTATCGTAAGCGGAGATAAAACAGTTGCAGACTGGCAGAAGTCAGTAGAGGAAGCTAGCGATAAGTTAAGAGAAGCTATGGAGTAATCTATACAACAGGAAAAAGGGCATTCTATAATGTCCTTTTTTCTTCGCAAAAGGGAGAAAGGAGGAACGGGAATGAAACATAGGAAAGGAAGAAATGGTTTTATTGCAGTGTGTGTGCTGCCAGCAGTTATTCTTTTCATAATTTTCATGATAGTCCCAACAATAAATGTATTTAAAATGTCCTTATATAAATGGGGCGGATTTTCCAATAACAAGACATTTGTGGGATTGAATAATTTTAGGATACTTTTTGAGGATCCCAAATTCTATCGGTCCTTCCAGAACTCAGTACTGCTGATTGTGATGGTTACTATTATTACAATGGTATTTTCCCTTGTCTTTGCAGCGATTCTGTCCAGAGAAAAGATCAAGGGCCAGAACTTCTTCAGAATTATTTTCTACATCCCCAACATTTTGTCTGTTGTTGTTATATCAGCCATCTTTTCCGCAATTTACGACCCCAGCCAGGGTCTGCTGAACAGTATCCTGTCCATATTCAGAGGCGCAAAAGCGGATCCTATTCTGTGGCTGGGCAATCAAAAGCTGGTAATCTACAGCCTTGTCATCGCTATGGTGTGGCAGGCAATCGGATATTATATGGTAATGTATATGGCAAGTATGTCCAGCGTACCGGAGAGCTTATATGAATCAGCCAATCTGGAAGGAGCGGGAAGACTTCATCAATTTTTTAATATAACCCTGCCCCTTATCTGGACAAATATCAGAACAACACTTACCTTTTTTATCATCAGTACCATTAATCTGAGTTTCCTTTTTGTCAAGGCCATGACAGGAGGTAAGCCCGACGGAGCCAGTGAAGTATTTCTGAGCTATATGTACGGCCAGGCGTATACGAACTCATCTTACGGATATGGTATGGCCATAGGAGTGATTGTATTCTTGTTCTCATTTGGATTGGCTGGACTTGTAAACCTGGCTACAAAGCGGGAGCCGCTGGAATTTTAGGAGGGTGAGAATATGAAGAAAAATGGAAAAGACACGCTGTATAAGGTGTTCATATACATTGTACTGCTGCTTCTGGCAATCAGTATTGCAGTTCCAGTGGGCTGGGTATTTCTGGCCTCCGTTAAGGAAAATGCAGAGTTCTACGGCAATCCATGGACACTGCCCAAAGGCATTTATTTTCAGAACTTTATCGATGCCTTTCAGGGTGCCAAAATGGGAGAATATATGCTTAATTCCGTCATAGTTACGGTATTAGCGCTGCTGCTTCTCCTGGTAATCGCGCTGCCGGCAGCTTATGTTCTGGCAAGATACCGCTTCAAAGGCAGCAAACTGTGTAATATTATGTTTATGGGAGGTTTATTTATCAATGTAAACTACATTGTTGTCCCCATATTCCTGATGTTTGTGGACGGAGACAAATTCCTGAACCGGGTATTCGGGAGCGGTTTTCTGTTAAATAACCTTTTTGTGCTGGCGCTGGTATATGCCTCCACCGCACTGCCCTTTACCATTTACCTGCTGTCCGGTTTCTTTGTATCAATTCCCAAAGATTACGAGGAGGCAGCTTTTGTAGACGGTGCCGGGTATTTCAAAACGATGTTTTCAATTATGATGCCCATGGCAAGGCCAAGTATTATAACGGTAATTCTATTTAACTTCCTCTCCTTCTGGAACGAATATATCATTGCCATGACCATGCTCACAGGAGAATCCAAGACACTTCCGGTAGGACTGATGCAGCTGATGCAGGCACAGCAGGCAGCCGCAAACTATGGCCGTCTCTATGCCGGTCTGGTTATTGTAATGCTGCCCACATTGATTCTGTATATCTGTGTGCAGAAGAAACTGACAGAAGGTATGAGCCTTGGAGGACTCAAGGGCTAGGAGAGAACACAGGAGGTGTGTGTTATGAAGAAATGGATAGTGAGAATTATTGGCCTGGTGCTTTTTATTGTATGTCTTGCACTGGTAATTCACGGTCAGAGAACCGTAGGGGCAGGCTATCTTCTGGAAATGCTTGCCGGTCTGTTGGGAATCCTAATTATGCTGGGGATCTATAACAAACAGCACCAGTAGGTCTGAGGGGATGTGTCTGATTATGGCACATCCCCTCGAGTTTCGCCGGGGCGCTGCGATGATTCCCTGTGCCTGGCTGGTTTCACAAAAAGTTTATTTTCTCGGCCTTGACAGTACGCGCGTGAGTATCATATAATAAGTTAGCGATTCGTTTGTATGATGTATACGGCTAAAGCTGTATGAACACCCAGGGGCAGGCATTGCAGCGTTCCGGGTACACTTTACTACAGGGGGTAGTAAAGGTTTCGACAGGGGTTTCGAAGATGGTGAAGCTATCCGCAGGTGATGCGTTAAATCACAACCTTAAATTAAACGCAGACGAAAATTTAGCGTTAGCTGCCTAATTGCAGCTTGTCAGCCTTAGAGCACTCACACTTTAAGAATCTGGCATCGACTTTGTGAGAAACTTTATCGGCAAAGCTTTGAGCCGGTAGACGTAATATGAAGCTACTGAACCCACCAGGGTGTTAGTTCCCGGGTGGCAGAGGGAATGTAAAAGAACTGACTATGATAGTAGAAGAACATGGGAGAGGCTTTTGGACACGGGTTCAATTCCCGTCTACTCCATTTGAACAAACAAAATCCGAACTCGTTATAGAGTTTGGATTTTGTTTTATGTGTAGCACCCCAATTTTTTAATTGTAAAGATGAATAATAGAATGTTTATGAAAGAGTCTTATGTAGCAGACTCTTTTTTTGATGGCGTTTTGTCGAAATTAGTCGAACGATTAAAATTGATTATTGAATAAGGCGATAGTATAATTGAAGAAAAAAAATAGTGAGCGTAATACGGATATAAATCGTTAAAAATAATATATAGTTAATAAAATTAGAAAACTTATAACTATGCATAAAAATGCCAAATATGTACATATATATTGGCTTTATTAAGGAGGTACGGTCCAATGGAGAATTAAAAAGATATAAATGAACTGAAAAACAAATGAACTTGGGAGGGCGTTATATGAAAAAAAGAAAGGCAAAGTTAATGATCGCATTGGTGGCAGCTGCTATGGTAATCGGAAGCTGTCCAAATTCTGTTTATGCAAGTGAGACGGGGGAAGATATTGTAATAAATTCTGGCGAAGATGAAGTGGAAGGCGCAGATCAAATTCCAGAGGAGCAAAATTTTATAGATATTGAGGATGAAAACACTGATACGGAGAATAAAGGTCGAACCGATGAGGCGGCAGATATTCAGGAAGACTATGCTCCATACGAGGCAGTTGATTATGTAGAAGATGAGGCAAGTTCTACAGAAGAGCAAGAAGAACTTCAAGAGAATGTCCAGTACCTTGCAAATGCAGCGATTTCAGGAGAATGGGTACAAGAAGAAAACGGACTGTGGTGGTATAGACATGCGGATGGATCTTTTACGATAAGTGACTGGGAATACATTGATGGCGAATGGTTTTATTTTGACCATTACGGATGGATGCAGACGGGCTGGATACAACTAGAGGGTAAATGGTACTATTTAAAAAATTGGGGAGCTATGGCTACCGGGTGGATGGTGATAGATGATGAGTACTTCTATTTCCAAAGTGATGGTATTATGGTCACAGGCTGGTTACAGCTGGATGGCAAGTGGTATTATCTAAAAAACTGGGGAGCGATGGCAAAAGGATGGCTGCAGGTTGAAGATAATTACTATTATTTTTCTGATAGCGGTATTATGGCTACAGGCTGGCTAAAATATGAAGGAAAGTGGTATTATCTAAAAAGCTGGGGCGGTATGGTGAAAGGCTGGTTCCAGCTGGAAAATAAGTGGTATTATTTTTATGACAGCGGAATTATGGCAGTTGGCTGGGTACAATTAGAAGATAAATGGTATTATTTCTATGCCAGTGGGGCTATGGCAACTGGCTGGGTACATCTAGGTGTAAATGATTATTATTTTTATAGCAGCGGAGTAATGGCAATTGGCTGGGAACACATAGGTGCTAATTATTATTACTTTGAAACTACGGGAGTTATGGCGGCCAATCAGTGGAAGAAGATTGGCGATGCCTGGTATTACTTTTATTCCACCGGGGTAATGGCAACCGGATGGGTAGACGTAGGAGGAAAAACTTATTATTGCAAATCTACAGGAGTTCGCGTAAGCGGAACTTACCAGGTTGAAGGAATCCCATATTACTTTTCCAGTGACGGCGTTCTTGATATGGGACAATCAGTAGTGAATTATGCCATGCAGTTTATCGGCAATCCTTATGTATGGGGCGGAGAAAGTCTGACCAATGGATGCGACTGTTCAGGCTTTACGATGAAAGTATTCGAAAAATTTGGAATTAAAATACCGCGCACATCCGGTGAACAGAGAAGCAGTGGTACGGCCGTAGGTTCTTTATCAGCGGCCAGACCAGGAGATCTTTTGTGCTATGATGGACATGTTGGTATCTACATTGGAAATGGAGAAATGGTTAATGCTTCTAATTCAGCACCATTTCCGGACGGAGGTATTAAATTAACCCCTGCAAACTACAGGACAATTATAACAATAAGAAGACTTGTTTAACAAAAACTAGCCCTGGTGTATTCTGCCAGGGCTATCCTTGAATATTCTGGTTATTAAAAGAATTAATGAAGGAGAGCCAGCACCCATTCGGATGCTGGCTTGAAAAAGAAAAAGTTTTGCGTTAGGTTGTTGGCCTCTTAACAATTATTATATTACAGGATGATTGTGACGAATCTGTGATGAGAATCTAAAGTAACAGGAAAGACTTTCTAAAGAATTTTTAAAAGGAAGCTCTCGTTCTTTTTCCTTAGCCGACAGTTTCTTTTAAACTCTGATAAAAGGCCATCATACCTTCCGTCATCAGCTTATTTTTGCGTGTGGCATAGGTGATTTCCCAAGTAAAATAGGGATCCGGAAAGGGATAATACCTGAACTGCGAATCCTTTTTGGGAATGGTATGCTCCGGCACCACAAACAGGTTCCCTGTGTCAAAGGCAAGCTCTTTCAGGGAATTAAAATCGTTTGATGACAGAAATACCCGGGGAGAAAAGCCCGCGTGTCTGCAGGAATCCCAAAAGTGGTGCTGGATATAAAACTGGTCGCTGAACATGACAAAGGTATAGGCAGCCAAACCCTGCAGGGTGATTTCCTGTGCCTCATACAGTGGGTGTCTGGAAGGGATGCATAGATATACCTTTTCGGCCTTTATAACTTCCATCTGGAGACCCTCGCAATTCACTGGTCCGGCAATAAGTGCCAGATCACATTCCCCTTTTAATAACCTGTTCTCAAGAGTGATATCTGTATAATCGCTGTAATTCAACTCAATATAGGGATGTTGGGTTATAAAATCGGATAAAAAGTTGTGGGGCAGAGCGGAGAGAACGCCAAAGGACATACCTACCAGAAGCGGCTCTCTGGCTGTGGATTTCATCTGGAGGACATAGGAGGATATGTACTCTTTTTTTCTCAGGATAATTTCAAATTCCTGCAGCACATAAGTTCCGTAGTTAGTTAAAGTCACCCCGCTGCTGGTCCTTTTCAGCAATTGGCAGCCCAGTTCGGCCTCCAGGTCAAGCAGTGCCTTTGATATCCCCTGCTGGGATATGCGCAGCACGGCGGAGGCTTTGCTGATACTTTTGCATTTGCATACAGTGGTAAAAAATTCTATTTGTCTAAATGTCATAGGATCCCTCCCTGCACAAAGATACAATATTTTTCTTGTAGGGTCACAACGAAAAGGATTCTTCTAATAAAAGAATCGGTATGTTATATTTATAACATATTAAAACAGGATGTACAAGCAAACGAGGAGGTATATCTATGAACAATAAGTATTATCCAAATCTGGCAAGCCCCATAACCATCAATGGAGTCACCTTTAAAAATAGGATTTTCGGTGCTCCCATGTCAAATCCGGAGCTGGACCCAGACTGCCATATGAGAAAAGAGGATATGGCATTTCACGAAAACCGGGCACAGGGCGGCCTTGCAAGCGTAGCCATAGGGCTTGGCATTGTGGATGCTGTGGGCAGGACCCATACCAAGGAGGTTACACTTTACGATGTTATGTCACTGCCATCCCTGAAGGAGATGGCGAAGGCTATGCACCGTCACAACTGCAATGCCGTTATGGAACTTGCCCATGGGGGAAAATATGCCAACGCCAGAAGCCATGACGGTTCTTCCGGACAGTGTGCAATCGGTCCCAACGACGAAATTAACCCGGATGGCCTTACCGTGCGCAGCATGACTGAGGAGGATATCTACAGAGTTGCGGATTGTTTTGCCAGTGCTGCAAAGCTGGTAAAAGAGGCAGGGTTTGACATGGTACTGATCCATGGAGGGCACGGGTGGCTCTTGGGGCAGTTTATGTCGCCGTCTATGAATAAGAGAACGGACAGATGGGGGGGCAGTTTAGAAAACCGTATGCGGTTCCCACTTCTGGTAATCGAAAAGATTCGGGAAGCAGTGGGATGCAGATTCCCCATTGAATACCGGATGAGCGGGGCAGAGTTCACACCCGGCGGGTATACCGTTGAGGAAGGGATAGAGATGGCTAAGGTGCTTGACGGAAAAGTTGATATAATTCATGTCTCCGCAGGTGTCCATGAGGATCCGGAAGTATTTGTAATTACGCATCCATCTATGTTTATCGAACACGGATGTAATGTATTCCTGGCAGCTGAGGTGAAAAAGCATGTAAAGACCCCGGTTGCCACCTTAGGTGGACTCAACGATCCAGATATGATGGAAGAAATTATTGCATCCGGGAAAGCGGATATTATAGAGATTGCACGGCAGTCTATCTGCGATCCCTATTTCCCGGAAAAAGCTTTTTCCGGAAAGAAAGATGATATTACCCGCTGCTGCCGGTGTTTTACCTGTTTTTACAATTATCTGACGAACAGAACCTATTCCTGTGCTTTTAATCCTGTGGTTGGAAATGAGCTGGAAAATAAATTTGGATTTCCCGCGACTTCTCCCAAAAAGGTAGTAGTCGTAGGCGGGGGCCCCGGGGGAATGGAGGCGGCCATAACAGCAGCCAAACGCGGACACTCCGTCACTCTCTATGAGAAGAACAGCCGTCTGGGAGGACAGCTCTTATCTGAGGAGCACATTCCCTTTAAGGCGGATATGTTCCAGTTTGTCAAAGTACTGGAACGGAGACTCCATAAAGCCGGGGTTACTGTGAAGCTGAATACAGAGCTTACAGCAGAGCAGGCGGCTGAACTGGGCGCTGATGTCATCATGACAGCGGTTGGAGCAAAGCCAATTGTACCTCCCATTCCTGGTATAGATAACCATAAAGTGGTTACACTGGAAGCTCTTCATCAAACGCCTCCTGCAATTGGACAGAAGGTTGTTATTCTTGGAGGCGGCCTTGTGGGAAGTGAATGTGCCATCTATCTTGACGGGCTTGGGAAAGAGGTTACCATTGTTGAAATGAAGGATGACTGGGCAGCGGATTCCTATTTCATGCACAAAAATGCCATGAAGGTTTATATGAAGGACAGTACTATTAAAATACAGGTCAATACCACAGCCAAAGCCATTACTGAGGAAGGTCTCCTGTGTACTGCTCCTGAGGGAGAGGTCCTTTTTGAGGCTGACACCATTCTTCTGGCTGCAGGTATGAAAGCAGATCGTAAGACGGCGGAAAGCTTTTATAATGCAGCGCCCAGAGTCTTTGAGATTGGAGACTGCATCAGGGCAGGACGTGTTGTAGATGCCGTTTCTAACGGGTATTACCGGGCAATTGATATTTAACAAGAGATAAAGACAAATAAAAGCTGCGGCAGGTGACGAATAGTTGCCTGCCGCAGCTTTTACACATGCTGGCCGGTTTGGTTGCAATGTGTCTGTACAGAGGGTATAATAAGGAAAAGCTTTTGAAAAGACGGATAGAAACCTGTTTTTCTAGGAAGAGTAAAAAGATCCGGAAATTTCACAGTTCTAACATATTTGATTGATATAGTTAAGAAAGATAGATCATGTTGGAGGAAGACCAGATGGAAAAATGTAAGATATTAGTTGTGGACGATGAGAGCAGGATGAGAAAATTGGTCCGGGACTTTCTGGTAAAGCAAAGCTTTGATGTGCTGGAAGCCGGGGATGGTGAAGAGGCTCTGGATATTTTTTATGGGACAAAGGACATAGCACTTATTATATTAGATGTTATGATGCCAAAGATGGACGGCTGGGAGGTATGCAGGGAAATTCGCAAGGAATCCAAGGTCCCCATCATTATGCTGACCGCCAGGGGGGATGAGAGGGACGAGCTTTTGGGATTCGAGCTGGGAGTGGATGAATATATTTCTAAGCCCTTCAGCCCTAAGATTCTGGTGGCAAGGGCAGAAGCTATCCTGCGCCGGACAAATCAGATAGCATCCGACGATATCCTGTCCGCTGGGGGAATTGAGCTGAATAAAGCCGCGCATATGGTGTCTATTGACGGAGAAAACGTTGAACTCAGCTATAAGGAATTTGAGCTTCTGGCATATTTTATGGAGAATCAGGGCATTGCTCTGTCCAGGGAAAAGATATTGAATTCCGTATGGAACTATGACTACTTTGGGGACGCCCGTACCATTGACACCCATGTAAAAAAATTAAGAAGCAAGATGGGAGACAGAGGGGAATATATCAAAACCATCTGGGGTATGGGGTACAAGTTTGAGGTATAGACATGAAACGATCATTGAATAAAAAACTGGCATTTACCTTTACCGGGCTAATGCTGGTAATGCTTCTGGCTATCGGATTGATCAATACTTTTTTTCTGGAATCTTACTATACCTCAAAAAAGGAAGATATGCTGAGGACAGTTTACGGTAAGATCAACGAATTGGTAGTGACATCCAATGTGAGAGACTCCGATGTAACCTCAGAGTTCAGAAGATACTGCTCAGAGAAGAATATCTCCTGGGTGGCCAGCGACTACCAGTCCTACCGTATCGTAGAGGGCAGAGAGAGTGATGTATTATATCCCACCCTCTTTGGGTATATCAATGGCCTGCGCAATGCCAACGGCAAAGCAGTAAAGCAGACCGATGATTATATTATTCAGAAGATTCAGGACACCAACCTGCAGACCGATTATCTGGAGATGTGGGGGAAGCTGGAGAACAGCGGATATTTTCTGATCCGCACCCCTGTGGGAAGCATTCGGGACAGCGTGCAGATTTCCAATATGTTTTATATTTATATTGGTTTGGTGATGATTCTTATCAGTATAGTAATCATATTGTTTTTCAGCAGGAGAATCACAAAGCCCATTACAGAACTTACGGATATTTCCAGGAAAATGGCGGATCTGGACTTTAATGCCAGATACACCAGCGGGGGGCAGGACGAGATAGGTATTCTGGGAGATAACTTTAACCGGATGTCCAGGGAACTGGAGACAGCAATCTCAGGCCTGAAATCTGCCAACAACGAACTGCAGAAAGACATAGAGAAGAAGATTCAGGTGGATGAGATGAGAAAGGAATTCCTTTCCAATGTATCCCATGAACTGAAGACCCCTATTGCCCTGATACAGGGATATGCGGAGGGCCTGAAGGAATGTATCAATGAGGATGAAGAGAGCCGGGACTTCTACTGTGATGTCATTATCGACGAATCAGCCAAGATGAATGAGATGGTAAAAAAGCTTCTGACTCTGAATCAGCTGGAGTTCGGCAAGGATCAGGTAACCATGGAGCGGTTTGAACTGACAGAATTAATCCGTGGCGTGGTGCAGTCTACCAGGATACTGGCAGAACAGAAAGAAGTAAGGGTGATCTTCCAGGAGGAGAATCCCGTCTATGTATGGGGGGATGAGTTTAAGATAGAGGAAGTGGTTACAAATTATGTATCCAATGCTCTGAACCATGTCAAATACAGCAATACCATAGAGATTCGGATCCTTCAGGAAGAAAGAAAAGTGAGGGTTACTGTGTTCAATACAGGAGATCCCATACCGGAAGAGGATTTGGATAAAATCTGGATAAAGTTTTATAAAGTGGACAAGGCAAGAACCAGAGAATACGGAGGTAGCGGCATTGGACTTTCTATTGTAAAAGCTATTATGGACTCCATGAATCAGAAGTGCGGAGTACAGAATTATGACAATGGAGTAGAATTCTGGTTTGAGTTAGAAAAACAGTGAAAATGATCGAAAGAGGGCATGTCAGATGCCCTCTTTTCGTGTTTTCATCCGTTGTATATTTTTTTTAGCTGTGTTAAACTATCCATGTATGCTTATGCCATACCTGGCATGGAGTGCGCTCCGAAGCAGGAATACAGGGGCGTTTTTGAATATTTAAGGAACGAACGGGGAAGATACATATGATTGCAATCATTGATTATGACGCAGGAAATATAAAAAGTGTAGAAAAAGCATTCGCCCTTCTGGGGGAAGAAGTAGTGCTGTCCAGAGACAGGGAGGAGATACTGTCTGCAGATCGGGTAGTCCTTCCGGGGGTGGGGTCTTTCGGCGATGCTATGGGGAATCTGAACAGATACGGACTGGTACCGGTAATACACGAAGTTGCAGAGAAACAGATCCCTTTTCTGGGCATCTGCCTGGGGCTTCAGCTTATGTTTGAGGAGAGTGAGGAGAGTCCGGGCGTGGAAGGACTGGGTCTGTTAAAGGGTAAAATTCTTCACATACCAAAGCAGGAGGGTCTGAAGATCCCTCACATGGGATGGAATTCTCTCCATATACAAAATCAGGGCAGGTTATTTGACGGGATACCGGAAGAAACGTATGTCTATTTTGTGCATTCCTATTACCTGAAAGCGGATGAACCATCTGTTGTCAAAGCAACCACAGAATACAGTACGCAGATCCACGCTTCTGTTGAGAAGGGGAATCTCTTTGGGTGTCAGTTCCATCCGGAGAAGAGCAGCACTATGGGACTTAAGATGCTGGAAAACTTTACAAATATACACAGGGAGGGACGCTGATTATGTTTACCAAGAGAATTATTCCCTGCCTGGATGTGAACCGGGGCAGAGTAGTAAAGGGTGTTAATTTTGTGAACCTCCAGGATGCGGGTGACCCGGTGGAGATCGCAAGGGCTTACGATAAGGCAGGTGCGGATGAGGTGGTTTTTCTGGACATTACCGCCTCCTCGGATCAGAGAGATACGGTAGTAGATATGGTCCGGAAGGTAGCTGCCAATGTGTTCATTCCCTTTACTGTGGGGGGAGGTATCCGAACCGTGGATGATTTTAAAATGCTCCTGAGGGAGGGTGCAGATAAAATCTCTATCAATTCATCGGCCATCAATACACCGGATTTAATCAATGACGCTGCAGACAAATTCGGCAGCCAGTGTGTGGTTGTGGCAATAGATGCCAAAAAGCGGCCGGACGGAAGCGGATGGAATATTTATAAGAACGGCGGACGGATTGACATGGGAATCGATGCAGTGGAATGGGCCAGAGAGGCGGCAAAACGGGGTGCCGGGGAGATACTTCTCACCAGCATGGATTGCGACGGGACGAAAGCCGGCTATGATATAGAGCTGACCAGACAGATTGCCCAGGCAGTTGATATCCCTGTGATTGCATCCGGGGGTGCCGGAACTATGGAGCATTTTTATGAGGCGCTGTCTTCAGGAATGGCGGACGCGGCTCTGGCGGCCTCTCTTTTTCACTATAAGGAACTGGAAATCAAAGAAGTTAAGAGATACTTACATAATAAGGGTGTTTCTGTCAGATTATAAGAACAGGAGGAAGTGCATATGCCCCCTTTACAGGGAGAGTGGCTGGAAGCCTTAAAACCGGAATTCAGCAAACCATACTACAAACCGCTTTTTGAAAAAATAAACCAGGAATATCAGACAAAAAGGGTGTTCCCCCCGGCTGACGATATCTTTAATGCCTTTCATTTTACTCCTCTGGAAGAGGTAAAGGCTGTGATTCTGGGACAGGATCCTTATCATAATTACGGGCAGGCCCACGGCTTATGTTTTTCTGTAAAGCCAGAGGTGGATATTCCGCCCTCTCTGATTAACATATACCAGGAACTGCACGATGATCTGGGCTGCTACATTCCCAACCATGGATATCTGGAAAAATGGGCCCGCCAGGGAGTTCTGATGCTGAACACAGTGTTAACGGTGAGAGCTCACCAGGCCAATTCCCATCAGGGAATGGGGTGGGAGCAGTTTACAGATGCAGCCATCCGTATTCTGGATGAAATTGACCGGCCCATGGTATTTATCCTGTGGGGCAGGCCGGCACAGATGAAAAAGAGCATGCTTCACAACCCAAACCATCTTATTCTGGAAGCTCCCCATCCCAGTCCTCTGTCCGCGGGCAGAGGGTTCTTCGGAAGCAGGCCTTTCAGCCAGACGAATAATTTTCTGCAAAGCCATGGAATTGCGCCGATTGACTGGCAGATAGAAAATGTATAAAACGAAGGATGAATAATTATGAAACAAAAGAATACTTTTTTGAAGAATGCATCATTTCTCATGATTGCGGCTCTGGTATCCAGAGTCATCGGGCTTGTATACCGAATTCCCCTCAATGCTATCGTTGGCAGAACAGGGATGGGGTATTACAGCTTTGCTTTTTCGGTATACTCTATACTGCTTTTAATTTCTTCGTATAGTATTCCCATGGCTGTTTCTAAAGTAGTATCAGAACGTCTGGCTCTTGGCCAGTACAGAAGTGCTCATAAGGTTTTTAAGGGCGCTATGATCTATGCCTGTATTGTTGGAGGGATTGCAGCCTTGGTAGCTCTGTTCGGGGCTCCCTATCTGATCCCTCAGAATCAGCCAAATGCCATTCCGGCACTGCAGGTATTAACTCCAACCATCTTTTTATCTGCTATCCTCGGAGTCCTGCGGGGGTATTTTCAGGCACATAATACAA
The DNA here is from genome assembly GCF_009677585.1 of Lactonifactor sp. BIOML-A5. Lineage (GTDB taxonomy): Bacteria > Bacillota > Clostridia > Lachnospirales > Lachnospiraceae > Lactonifactor. The sequence goes on from NZ_WKYV01000015.1 coordinate 222,138, forward strand.
TGATTCCAACATCTGCTTCACAGATCATAGAACAGATTCTGAATGCTATTGTTAGTGTACTTGCAGCGTGGCTGCTGATTAAGTATCTGGCGGCAGATGCCGTAGAGGAAGCTACCTGGGGGGCCGCCGGAGGAACCGTGGGTACGGGAGCCGGGGTGCTGGCAGGTCTGCTTTTTATGACCTTTGTATATTATATTAACCGGGGCACGCTGAGACGTCAGTTGAAACGGGATCGTACAGGGGTGGACATCAGCTACCGGGAAGTATTCCGGATTATTCTGCTGATGGTGACGCCGGTTATTTTCAGTACTTTTATTTATAATGTCAGCAGTTATATTGACGGTTACATGTTCTCCTCAATTATGGGCAGACATAGAATTGATGACGAGCTGATCAGCGCAACCTATGCAGAATTCAGCAGCTACTATATGACTCTGATTAATATACCCCTCAGTCTCTCCAGTGCATCCTCCACGGCGGTGGTGCCTAATATATCGGGACATTATGCCCGGGGGGAGATCTCAAAAGCCAATCAAAAGATAGATGAGGCTGTACAGCTGACCATGTTTATCTCTGTCCCGGCTGCTGTGGGGCTGGCGGTGTTAGGCCACCCTATTATTCAGCTGTTTTTCCCCACAACCACAGGAATTGCGGGCAACCTTCTTATGATTGGGGCGGTATCCATAGTTTTTTCCTCGCTGTCTACCATAACCAACGGCGTTCTTCAGGGGATAGGAAAACCCCAGATTCCGGTTCGCAATGCAGCCATTGCCCTTGTGCTCAATGTGGTATTTTTGTTCTGTGGACTTTGGTTTACCGACAAGCTTGGGATCATAGCAGTGCTGGTGGCCACTATCCTGTATTCTGTCAGTATGTGTATCCTGAATGGGATCTATCTGAAAAAGTATCTGGGATATAAGAATGAATTCAGAGACTCCTACGGAAAGCCTTTTCTGGCCTCTGCCGGGATGGGACTTGTGGCCTGGGGGAGCTATTATGGATTGCATCATTTACTTCCCCATAATATTGTTTGCCTGGCTGTGGCAGTGCCTCTGGCAGTGTTCACATATATTATTCTCTTTGTAGCTATTGTGAAGGCGCCCGAGGATCAGCTGAGAAGACTCCCGGCTGGAAATATTATCTATAAACTGGCTAAAAAACTGCGCTTATATAAATGATTTTTGGGCCGCTCTTATTAGCATTTGATTAGTCCGCAAAGCCTTTCACAGGCTATGCGGACTTTTTCCTTTCCAGGAACTGCGCTGCGGTATCCTGTGAAAGAAAGGTCTTCCGGAACTGAAATTTGGTTAGCCGGATTAGGAAGCCCCATTGCTATTATACCGTTAACCGTATATAATGTGGGGGAACTTATAGAGCAGGAGGAGTTTTTATGAAGCAGAGTAAGGTCTTGTTAATAGACGATGATAAAGATTTGTGTATGTTGATTGAAAGAGAACTGCTGCAAGAAAATTATGAGGTTACGGTAAAGTACGATGGTAAAACCGGGTTGGAGGCTTTTGAAAATAATAAGTATCAGCTTGTTGTGCTGGATATTATGCTTCCATTCTTCAATGGGTTTGAGGTATTAGAAAACATACGAATCAAGGATCATGTGCCTGTGTTAATGCTTACGGCAAAGGACTCCGAAGTGGATAAAGTAACAGGGCTTAGGCTGGGAGCGGATGATTATTTAACAAAGCCGTTTTTAATGAGTGAGTTTGTGGCAAGGGTTCATTCACTGATCAGAAGATACACTGTCTTTAATGGCCAGTCCGAAGAAAATTCAACACTGCATTTTACCGGCTTAGAAATTAATTACTCATTAAGAAGTGTCTTTGTAAATACGGAAGAAGTCCGGCTAACCGCCAAAGAATTTGATCTTCTCTATTTTTTGGCTTCAAACCAAGGCAGAGTATTCACAAAAGAACAAATTTATAATCATGTGTGGAAGAATGAGTATTCTTTTGACGATAGAAATATCATGTCCTTTATCAGCAAACTGCGTAAAAAAATAAGAAATGAGCAGATGGATTTAGATTATATTCAAACCATTCACAGCATTGGCTATCGCTTCCGCACAGAGGTGTAATCATGTTAGGGATAATTATTACTGTTTTAAGTGTTATTATTATCTTTCAATTTATTTATATCTGCAATACGAAGAAGCAGATCAAGGAAATTTCTCATATTCTGGATGATATAGGCAGCGGCAATTTAGACAGAAGACTGCTGGCCGTTGAAAATAGTATAGTTAGTGAACTTGTTTACAAAATCAATGCTATCGTGATCCGCGATAAAGAAAAACTTATGGAAAAAGACAAGTCGGAAAAGGCATATAAAAAATTAGTCACCAGTTTATCCCATGATATCCGCACACCATTAGCTTCACTTATCGGATATTTGGAAGTATTAGAAAAGAATGGTGTTACCGGTGAGGAGCATGATGAGTTTTTGACTATCGCTAAAAGAAAAGCACTTAATCTGGGGGATTATATACAGTCATTATTTGAATTCTTAAAAATAGAGTCCGGCGAATGGGTTTATGACTTAAAAAAGCAGAATATATGTGAATTAACCCGCTTGATACTTGCAGATTGGGTTATAAAATTGGAAGAAAACAAGATAGAGTTTAGGTTTGAGATACCGGAGGAAGCTGTATATGTCGTTCTTGATAAAAGCGCGTATACCAGAATCCTTACTAATTTGATGGCAAATATGATCAGGCACAGCCATGCCACACAACTGTCGGTCCGGATAAGCTGCTCCCTTAATGAACTTAATCTTTCAATCGCTGATAATGGGATTGGAATAGCAGAAAAAGATTTACCATTTGTATTTGACCGCTTATATAAGTGTGACACATCACGAACGGAAAACAGCAACGGTCTGGGTTTGTCCATAGCCAAAGAGCTGACTGCTTCCTTACATGGAGAGATTCATGCAGAAAGCTGCTGGGGCAGAGGTACAACTTTTCGGCTGACTTTTCCAAAAGCATGAATAAAGCATAATTACGGCAAGGTTTCAGCAGGGTTTCTATGCTTTAATTGTAATAGGAAAAGGAGGGCGGTATATGGAAAACCAGATAATTCTGCGCACGAAGCAGCTGACTAAAACCTATGGGAATGTTATGGCTGTGGAAAAAATTAATTTAAACGTAAAGAAAGGTCGTATATACGGTTTGTTGGGAAGAAATGGGGCTGGAAAGACTACTATTATGAAAATGGTACTGGGTCTTATCTCCATTTCATCCGGGGAAGTGGAAGCCTTTGGAGAAAAGCTGCAGGGAAACGAAAACAATATTTATAAACGTATAGGTTCTATTATCGAGACACCTAGTTTTTATTCTTACCTGACGGGAACGGAGAATTTAGAGATATTTGCCCGGCTGCGGGGAACAATCAAAAAAGATGCTGTAAAAAGCGCGTTGGAAGTTACAGGGCTTCCCTATCAAGACAAGAAGCCATTTTCATCATATTCGTTAGGCATGAAACAACGATTAGGAATTGCCAACGCCATATTGAATGATCCCGAGCTACTGATATTGGATGAACCTACAAATGGCCTTGATCCGGTTGGCATAGTTGAAATCAGAAAGTTTTTGCAAAATTTGTGCCATGAGCAGGGGAAGACCATTATTATTTCCAGTCATATCTTATCTGAAATTGCCTTGCTTGCAGACGATATTGGGATAATACACGGGGGCCATTTAGTAAAAGAAATTTCTATGAAAGAATTAGAAGAAAAGAATAAGAAGTATATTGAAATTAAAGTAGATTCTGTTCCAAAAGCAACGCAGCTGTTGGAAAACCTGTTAAACTGTAATAATTATGCAGTCACCGATAAAAACTGTGTTGAGATCTATGAGGATACGTTAGATCCAGTATCTATAGCAAATTGCCTTGTTACCCACGGGGTAGGCTTATCATCCCTGTATTTTAAACACGAAACATTAGAAGATTATTTTACCGCATTGACTGGAGGTGCCAAATTTGAATAATGTGTTTCTGACAGAAATATTAAAATTAAAGAAAAACAAAATGGCCCTTATAGGTTTTGCGTCGACGATTTCCATACCTATTCTGCTGGTTTTGAAATCCCTTCTGATTGATAAATCTAAGATTGGTTATCAAGAGTGGCTGCAGACAGTTTCTATGCTGGTAAACATCATTCTGCCAATTATGAGCGGCTTCTTTATTACACAATCCATGCAGAAGGAATATGGAGAAAAGACAATTATAAATATTATAACCGCTCCTGTAAATAGAAAAAATTTTGTGTTGAGTAAAATTGCTGTATGGTTTTGCTGGTATCTGTCAGTAATGATTTTTACAGAATGTATTACTATAGCAGGTTCACTGTGCTTATTCCGTTCACAGGTTACAATAACTACGGTTTCCTATACCGTACGGCTGCTAACGCAAATAGGTATCTTAAGCTTTATTGCATTTCTGCCTGTTATCTGGTTTGCCGTCAGACAGCGGACTTTGTTTTATCCGGCGATGTTATGCACTTTGATTTTTGTTTTGCTGCAGTCCGTTGGCTCTCAAGTCTCAGAAGAATTGCTTCCCGCGGCTAGTTTTGTACCGTGGCTGGCGATACAGATATCTGCTATGCTGCCGGCGGACAGCCAATATTTATATATCTGCATTATTTCAGTTCTTTGCTCAGGCTTGCTTGGCAGTGTATTAGCTGTCCGGGAATTTAAAAAGCAGGACTTGTAACGCGGTGATATGTGTGTTGTATTAAAAAGAACTATAAAAGGGATGCTGTCAGGTTACGTGACAGCATCCCTTTTATAGTTCAAATGTTACCTGATCTCAGGCTTGCCGGAACCACTCTTCTTTAAGTTCTTCTGGGCAGTGGAGAGCATCAGCTTAATCCGGTTAAGCTGATTTACCTCGCTGGCTCCGGGGTCGTAATCAATGGCTACGATGTTTGCCTGGGGGTACTCCTTCCGCACGGCTTTGATGACTCCTTTTCCCACAATGTGATTGGGCAGACAGCCAAAGGGCTGGGTGCAGACCACATTTGGGGTACCGTTATGTATCAGTTCCAGGATCTCTCCGGTTAAGAACCAGCCTTCGCCGGTCTGATTTCCTACGGATACAATGGAAGAAGCCATTTTTGCCAATTGGGAGATATCCGCGGAGGGAGTAAAGTGTACACTTTGGGCAAATTCCTCATTGGCGGCTTTTCGAATCCAGTTAATCGCCTTGATTCCCAGGTTGCCCAGGGTTGCCGAGGATTTCTTAAAGCCCAGGTATCTGGACTTGAAATTCAGGTTGTAGAAGCAGTAGCACATAAAATCAATTAAGTCCGGGCATACCGCTTCGGCGCCTTCCCGTTCCAGAAGCTCGGCCAGGTGGTTGTTGGCCGCTGGAAGGAATTTTACCAGGATTTCGCCTACAATGCCTACTCTTGGTTTCACTTCATCGGTAATGGAAAGACTGTCAAATTCACGAATCATCTTCCGGCAGAGCTTTTTAAAGCCCCCGATTGTTACATGCTTTTGACCTACAAAGGCAATGCATTCCTTTTCCAGCTTCCGGTGCAGTTCGTTGGCAGAGCCGGGAACCTTTTCATAAGGCCTCATCCGGTAAAGGCATTTCATCAGAATATCACCGAAGACTGCCGCGAAGGCAAGGCGGCTTGCCAGCCTGGCTGTGATTTTAAAGCCGGGATTGCTTTCCAGTCCGCTTAGATTAATGGATATGACCGGGATATAGGAAAGCCCTGCCTTTTCCAGTGCCCTTCGGATAAATCCGATGTAGTTGGAGGCTCTGCAGCCGCCTCCGGTCTGGGACATAATGATAGCAATTCTGTGAGTGTCGTATTTGCCGGACAGCAGCGCCTGCATAATCTGCCCCACTACCATTAAAGATGGGTAGCAGGCATCGTTATTCACATATTTCAGACCTACATCCACAGCCTCTTTATTATCATTGGGCAATACCTCCAAATGGTATCCGCTGGCATTAAAAGCTGCCTCCAGGATGGAAAAATGAATGGGTGACATCTGAGGGCAGAGTATGGTGTAGTTTTGCCGCATCTCCTGTGTAAATGGTATCTTTTCAATGGAAGAAGGCACAATAGTCCTTGACATTTTCTGTTCTTCTCTTACCCGGATCGCTGCGATCAGTGAGCGGATACGGATTCTGGCCGCTCCCAGATTGTTGACTTCATCGATTTTCAGGCAGGTATATATCTTGCCGCTGTGTGCCAGAATCTCGTAAACCTCATCTGTGGTGACCGCGTCCAGACCGCATCCAAAGGAATTCAGCTGAATGAGATCCAGATTCTCTGTAGTCTTCACATAATTGGCGGCGGCATACAGCCGGGTGTGGTACATCCATTGATCATTTACCCGCAGAGGACGTTCAATGGGAGCCAGGTGGGAGATGGAATCCTCAGTCAGCACTGCGATTCCATAGGAGTTAATCAGATCCGGTATCCCGTGATGAATCTCCGGGTCAATGTGGTAAGGCCGTCCGGCCAGCACAATGCCTCTTCTGCCAGTCTCCTTTAGGTACTCCAGCGTTTCTTCACCCTTCCGCTTTATATCCTCCCTGCTGTCAGCCATCTCCTTCCACCCTTTGGCGGCGGCGGCTCTAACTTCACTTTCCGGGATGTCAGGGAATTCTTCTATCAGACGCTTGGTCAGAACCTCCTCACTGGTGAATGCCATAAACGGATTGCGAAATACAATAGAGTCATCCTGAAGCTCGTCAATGTTATTTTTAATATTCTCTGCATAAGAAGTTACAATGGGGCAGTTATAGTGGTTAATGGAATCCTGGAATTCTTTTCTCTCATAAGGAATACATGGATAGAAGATAAACTTAACGCCCTGCTTAATCAGCCAGGTTACATGTCCATGGGCTAATTTGGCCGGATAACACTCCGATTCGCTGGGGATCGATTCAATTCCCAGTTCATAAATCTTTCTGGTAGAGGTGGGAGAGAGTACAACCTGGTATTTCAGCTCTGTGAAAAAGGTATGCCAGAAAGGATAGTTTTCAAACATATTTAAAACTCTGGGAATTCCCACCTGTCCCCGCACAGCTTTATCCAATGTAAGAGACTCATAAGAAAAGAGCTTCTTATATTTGTATTCAAAGAGATTGGGAATGTGCTCTTTGTTTTTTTCTTTGCCTATGCCCCGTTCGCAGCGGTTACCAGTAACAAACTGACGTCCTCCGGAGAATTTGTTAATGGTGAGGCGGCAGTGATTTGTGCAGCCTTTGCAGTTGGCCATAGAGGTGGAGAACTGCAGCGTATTTATTTTTTCAATGGGCAGCATAGTAGTCTCTTTTGAGACATCATACCGTTCCCGGGCAATCAGGGCAGCACCGAAGGCTCCCATGATTCCTGCAATATCCGGGCGTATGGCTTCACAGTCCGCAATTTTTTCGAAACTGCGCAGTACAGCGTCGTTGTAAAAAGTTCCTCCCTGGACAACAATATGATCACCCAGTTCTTTCGCATCAGATACCTTTATTACTTTGTAAAGCGCGTTTTTTATGACAGAATAGGCCAGACCAGCAGAGATGTCTGATACCTCAGCCCCTTCCTTTTGTGCCTGCTTAACCTTTGAATTCATAAATACAGTGCACCGCGTACCCAGGTCAATGGGATGTTTGGCGAAAAGTGCGGTTTTGGCAAAATCCTGTACACTGTAGTTCAGGGAATTGGCAAAGGTCTCAATAAAAGAACCGCAGCCGGAAGAGCAGGCCTCGTTGAGCTGTACGCTGTCAACGGTATTGTTTTTGATTTTAATACACTTCATATCCTGACCGCCGATGTCCAGGATACAGTCTACCTCAGGGTCAAAGAAGGCGGCGGCATAATAATGGGATACCGTTTCCACTTCCCCCTCATCCAGCATTAGTGCTGCCTTTATGAGGGCCTCCCCGTATCCTGTGGAACAGGAGTACGCAATGGTAGCGCTGGAGGGGAGCTGAGTATAGATTTCTTTAATTGCTCTTATGGTAGTAGCCAGAGGGCTTCCGTTGTTGCTGCTGTAAAAGGAATAGAGCAGAGAACCATCCTCCCCTACCAGTGCGGCTTTGGTGGTAGTTGAGCCGGCGTCAATCCCCAGGTAGCAGTTTCCCTCATAGGAAGCGAGATCCGCAGATGCTACATTGTACGCACTCTGACGCTCATTAAAGATGTCGTATTCTTCCTGAGAGGCAAAAAGAGGCTCCATCCGGTCAACTTCGAATTCCATTTTGATAGAAGAAGCCAGACGGTCTCTCATGCCAAGGAGAGAAACAGTATCCGCATCTTCTTTTGCGTTCAGGGCGGAACCGATGGCGGCAAAAAGATGAGAATTTGCCGGGATAATGGTATGCGCATCGTCCAGTTTCAGAGTACGGATAAATGCCTCCCGAAGCTCAGACAGGAAATGCAGCGGACCTCCCAGAAAGGCCACATGGCCCCGAATGGGCTTTCCGCAGGCCAGTCCGCTGATGGTCTGGTTAACCACTGCCTGGAAAATAGAGGCGGAGAGATCCTCCTTGGTGGCCCCTTCGTTGATGAGAGGCTGAATATCTGTCTTGGCAAAAACACCGCAGCGGGCGGCGATGGAGTATAGTGCTTTGTAATCCCTGGCGTACTCATTCAGACCCACGGCGTCTGTCTGAAGCAGGGAGGCCATCTGGTCAATAAAAGAGCCTGTCCCGCCGGCACAGATTCCGTTCATACGCTGCTCTATATTTCCTTTTTCAAAATATATAATCTTAGCGTCTTCGCCCCCCAGTTCTATGGCTACATCAGTTTGGGGCGCCAGAGCCTGCAGGGAAGATGAGACCGCAATGACTTCCTGGACAAATGGAACCCCCAGATGTTTTGCCAGGGTAAGTCCGCCGGAACCTGTGATCACAGGTGCAAGCTGAAGTTCCCCCAGTTTTTCATAGGCATGACCCAGAAGGTGTGCCAGGGTCTCCTGAATATTCGCATAGTGGCGCTCATACTCAGAAAAAACGATCTCCTGCTCCTCATTTAAAATTGCTATTTTTACGGTAGTAGAGCCAATGTCTATACCTAATGTATATGTAATTTGTTTCATAACCTTGTTCACAGGTCGCCCTGTGACCTCCTCACTGTGAAATTAAATAACCATTTCTTTCCTATTATATGCAGTTTTATGGGGTAACAAAACTACATAACATTATACGACAATAAAGGTTAAATTACAAATAAAAATGTTGTGAAGAAGTTGTGAAGATAAATTCTCTTGAAATTCGTAAGGCTTTTGGATATACTTAGACTACATGCTGATAAAAAGGAAGAGTACTATGTATAAGATATTAAAAAAAGACGGAAAAGCAAAAAGAGCTGAATTTACTACTGTTCACGGCACCATTCAGACTCCGGTTTTTATGAATGTGGGAACAGCAGCTGCCATAAAAGGTGCGGTAGCCACCACAGATCTGAAAGAGATTGGAACCCAGGTAGAACTTTCCAATACGTACCACCTTCACGTGAGACCGGGAGATGAGGTGGTGAAAAAGATGGGAGGCCTCCATAAGTTTATGAACTGGGACAGGCCTATTCTCACGGATTCGGGAGGATTCCAGGTGTTTTCCCTGGCAGGGCTTAGAAAAATCAAAGAAGAGGGAGTGTATTTTCAATCCCATATAGATGGAAGAAAGATTTTTATGGGGCCTGAGGAAAGTATGCAGATTCAATCCAACCTGGCCTCCACCATTGCCATGGCTTTTGACGAGTGCCCTTCAAGTGTGGCTTCCAGAGAATACGTACAGGCGTCTGTGGACAGGACTACCCGCTGGCTTTGGCGCTGCAGGGCAGAGATGGAACGTCTGAATCAAAAAGAAGATACCATAAACAGACACCAGCTTTTATTCGGGATCAATCAGGGGGCTGTCTACGAGGACATTCGGATTGCGCATGCAAGAGAGATTGCGGACATGGATTTGGACGGCTATGCCGTAGGCGGTCTTGCTGTAGGGGAATCTCATGAGGAAATGTACCGCATCTTGGACGCAGTAGTACCCTGTCTTCCGGAGGAGAAACCAACCTATCTTATGGGGGTGGGGACGCCGGCTAACATTTTAGAAGCAGTGGATCGGGGCGTAGACTTTTTTGACTGCGTGTATCCCACCAGAAATGGCCGCCATGGACATGTATACACGAATCTGGGAAAACTGAATTTATTTAATGCAAAATTCGAGTTGGATTCCAGACCCATTGAGGAGGGGTGCCAGTGCCCGGCCTGCCGTAATTACAGCAGGGCTTATATCCGGCATCTGCTGAAGGCAAAAGAGATGCTGGGAATGCGTCTCTGTGTGCTCCACAACCTCTATTTTTATAATAAAATGATGGAAGAGATCAGAGAGGCTATAGAACAGGGAACTTATCAGGAGTACAAGAAACAAAAGCTGGAAGGATTTCTCTGACAGCGGGGGGTTGCAAAAGAAGCAGAGATACAGTATAATAGCAATTGCAAAAGAGCTTATGCGGATCATATTTTTATGTGGCCGCAAAGCTCTTTTTTTGATTGCTGCATTATATTAAAGGAGGATAACATGTTGAACAGAGCGAAAAGAATCATAAAGGAAATTGGAATGGAACTCATCGGCAGCGCGCTGATTGCAGTGGGACTCTATAATTTTGCGGTTACGTCAGAATTCCCCATGACAGGCTTCTCCGGTATTTCTCTGATACTCAACCGGCTGTTTCACCTGCCCATAGGCCTTACGATCATCGTTTTAAATATTCCCGTTGCCCTGCTCTGCTACAGGCTTCTGGGAAGGGGCTTTTTTTTGCGGTCTCTCCGCTGTATTGTTATATCCTCTGTCATGATAGACTACGTGGCGCCTCTGCTTCCGGTATATACGGGGAGCCGGATGCTCTCGGCAATCTGCACCGGGGTACTTGGAGGGCTGGGGTATGCCCTGATCTACATGCAGAATTCATCCACCGGGGGCACCGATTTTGTGATTATGGCAGTAAAGGCTGTGAAACCATATTTGTCACTGGGCAAGATTGCTTTTTTGTCGGATATTGGGATTATTGTTCTTGGAGGACTTATTTTTAGAGACGTTGACGGAATTATCTATGGAATGATCATCAACTTTTTGTTTGCCGTGGCGGTCGACAAAGTGGTCTACGGGGTAAATGCCGGAAAGATGGCGCTGATAGTCACAGATTACGGAAAAAAAGTGACAGATGCCATCGACGAGTGCTGCGGAAGGGGAAGCACGATTCTCCCGGCTTCGGGGGGATACAAACAAGGAAAAAAGCAGGTAGTGATGTGTGCCTGCAACAATAAACAGATGTATTTTGTTCAGCAAAAAGTAAAGGAAGTGGATGAAAATGCGTTTACCATTATATTGGAATCCAATGAAGTCCACGGGGAAGGATTCCGGATGTTTAACATCGGGGAACAGGGATAGAGCCGGATATGGCTCATTTTCCCATTAAAATTACATTAAATTGTCAAAAAGCCTTGAAGAAATACTGTTTTTTGTGTATTATTGTACTAATGTCTGAAATGCAATAAACAAAACAGGAGGAATGGATTATGTTATTAACAGCCAGTGCATCAGCAGGCGGTTCATGGCTTACCATGTTATTGCCATTGGTGCTTTTCTTTGCTCTTATGTATTTTATGATCATGAGACCGCAGAAGAAGGAACAGCAGAGAGTGAAAGCGATGTTATCATCTATGGAGGTAGGCGATAGTGTAGTTACTACCAGCGGATTCTATGGAGTCATCATTGATATTACAGATGAGGATGTTATACTTGAGTTCGGTAACAACAAAAATTGTCGTATTCCCATGAGAAAAGCTGCGATTGCAGAAGTTGAAAAGGCAGAGGTAGCTGAAAATTAAGAGAGAAAGATGTTGTCCGGGGACAGCATCTTTTTATTTTATTGCATACTTTACGCCCGGTGCTGTACTTTATTCTTGAAAAGTGGCGAAAAATGAATTAATATATATAGTATTATAGGCTATCCCCAAAGGGCACCCCTTAACTAATGCTCCGGGGCATGCGGCGCATGCCGTGTGATAGCGTATTCAGGCTGATGACATGACAGAAAGGGAGAGATTATGAATTATAAAATTGCATTGATCCGGGGAGATGGTATCGGACCGGAGATTGTACGGGAAGCAAAAAAAGTGTTGGACAAAGTATGTGATATCTACGGACATACCTTTTCATATGAAGAAGTCCTGTTAGGCGGGGCTTCTATTGACGTTCACGGGGTACCCCTGACAGAGGAAGCGGTGGAGACTGCCAGAAGCTGTGACGCAGTCCTTATGGGCTCTATCGGAGGAGACGCCAGGACTTCTCCCTGGTATCAGTTAGAACCGTCCAAAAGACCGGAAGCAGGGCTTCTTGCCATAAGAAAGCAGTTGAATCTGTTTGCGAATCTGCGGCCGGCGTATTTGTATGAAGAATTAAAGGATGCCTGCCCGCTGAAGGAAGACATTATCGGTGAAGGCTTTGACATGATGATTATGAGGGAGCTGACCGGAGGTCTGTATTTCGGAGAGAGAAGGACCACTGTGGAAGACGGCGTGGAAACCGCTGTTGATACTCTTACATACAATGAAAAAGAGATCCGGCGCATTGCCGTACGGGCGTTTGACATTGCCATGAAACGACGGAAAAAGGTTACCAGTGTGGATAAGGCCAATGTACTGGATTCCTCCAGACTCTGGAGAAAGGTAGTGGAGGAAGTGGCAAAGGATTATCCGGAAGTTGCTCTGGAGCATATGCTGGTAGATAATTGTGCTATGCAGCTGGTGCATAATCCGGGACAATTCGATGTGATTCTCACAGAGAATATGTTTGGAGATATTTTATCTGATGAAGCAAGTATGGTAACCGGGTCCATCGGCATGCTGTCTTCTGCAAGTCTTAATGAGACAAAGTTCGGACTCTATGAGCCAAGTCACGGATCTGCCCCGGATATTGCGGGCAGGGATCTGGCTAACCCAATTGCGACTATACTCTCGGCGGCAATGCTGCTGCGCTATTCCCTTGATCTGGATAAGGAAGCGGATGCCGTGGAAGCGGCAGTACAGAAAGTGCTGAAGGACGGATACCGTACGGGCGATATTATGGCAGATGGTATGGAACAGGTAGGCACGGAGCGGATGGGAGATTTGATTGCGGCAGAGATCCGGTAAGAAGATAAGAATCTGCCATACGGCAACCCCTTTTTGGGGGAGAGAATTATAAGAATCAGAAAGGGAAAAAATTATGAGAAGTGATGCAGTGACAAAGGGGGTACAGCAGGCACCCCACAGGTCTTTATTTAACGCACTTGGTCTGACCAGGGAAGAGATGGAGCGCCCGTTGATTGGTATTGTGAGTTCTTACAATGAGATTGTACCGGGACACATGAATCTGGATAAAATTGTAGAAGCTGTCAAAATGGGAGTGGCCATGGCAGGCGGGACACCCAGAGTCTTTCCGGCGATTGCTGTGTGCGACGGAATTGCCATGGGACACGTGGGAATGAAGTATTCCCTGGTGACCAGAGATTTAATCTGTGATTCCACAGAGGCAATGGCTATAGCCCATCAGTTTGACGCCCTGGTAATGGTGCCGAACTGTGATAAAAATGTTCCGGGGCTTTTGATGGCAGCGGCAAGACTTAATATCCCCACAGTGTTCGTCAGCGGCGGACCTATGCTGGCAGGGCATATACACGGTTCTAAGACCAGTCTGTCCAGTATGTTTGAGGCTGTTGGTGCATACAGCGCCAATAAAATGACCGGAAAAGAAGTAGAAGAATTCGAGAGGAAGGCTTGTCCTACCTGCGGATCCTGCTCCGGGATGTATACGGCAAACAGCATGAACTGTCTCACAGAGGTGCTGGGCATGGGACTTGGGGGCAACGGCACGATCCCGGCAGTCTATTCGGAGAGACTGCGTCTGGCCAAGCACGCAGGCATGAAGGTGATGGAGATGCTGGAAAAAGATATCCGTCCCAGAGACATTATGACAAAAGATGCATTTATGAATGCGCTCACCGTAGATATGGCCCTGGGCTGCTCTACCAACAGTATGCTTCATCTGCCGGCCATTGCTCACGAGGCAGGGGTGGAGCTGAGCCCGTCTACTGCCAACGAGATCAGCGCCAAAACACCTAATCTTTGCCACCTGGCACCGGCCGGACATACATATATTGAGGAGCTGAATGAGGCAGGCGGCGTATATGCAGTGATGAATGAATTGAATAAAAAGGGCCTGCTGCATACAGATTGTATGACGGTAACCGGACATACAGTGGGAGAAAATATTAAGGACTGTGTGAATAAGAACCCTGATGTCATTCGTCCAATTGACAATCCCTACAGTGAAACAGGAGGAATTGCTGTTTTAAAGGGCAATCTGGCGCCGGATACTGCTGTGGTAAAGCGTTCCGCAGTAGTTCCTGAGATGATGGTTCATGAGGGACCTGCCCGGGTATTTGACTGTGAGGAGGATGCCTCGGAGGCAATTCTCTCCGGCAAAATAGCTGCAGGGGATGTTGTGGTTATCCGCTATGAGGGCCCAAAAGGGGGACCGGGTATGAGAGAGATGCTCAATCCTACCTCCCAGATTGCCGGGATGGGACTGGGATCATCAGTTGCCCTGATTACAGACGGACGTTTCAGCGGCGCATCCAGAGGTGCGTCCATTGGCCACGTATCACCGGAGGCAGCTGTGGGCGGACCTATCGCACTGGTGGAAGAAGGCGATATTATAAAAATCAATATTCCCGAGAATTCTTTGGAACTGTTGGTATCACCGGAAGAAATGGAAGAGAGAAGAAAGAATTGGAAACCCAGAGAGCCTAAGATTACAACCGGCTATCTGGCACGCTATGCATCTATGGTTACCAGCGGCAGCCGGGGTGCGATATTAGAAATACCGAAACAGTAAAGGAGGAAGCGGAGTATGCAGCTGACAGGTTCTGAGATTGTAATTGAGTGTTTAAAGGAACAAGGGGTAGATACTGTATTTGGGTATCCGGGAGGAACCATTTTAAATGTATATGATGAGTTATACAGGCATAGGGAGGAGATTCATCACGTGCTTACCTCCCACGAACAGGGGGCGGCCCACGCCGCGGACGGGTATGCCAGAGCAACGGGAAAAGTAGGTGTCTGTATGGCAACCTCAGGTCCGGGTGCCACGAACCTGGTAACGGGAATCGCTACGGCCTATATGGATTCCATTCCTGTAGTGGCTATTACAGCTAATGTTGGAGTACCTCTTCTAGGGAGAGACAGCTTTCAGGAAATTGACATTGCAGGCGTTGTGATGCCTATTACCAAATACAGCTTTATCGTAAAGGATGTAACAAAACTGGCAGATACGCTCCGCCGTGCATTTACCATTGCAAAAAGCGGACGGCCCGGCCCGGTACTGGTGGATATTACAAAAGATGTAACTGCAAATAAAGCAGAGTACACCTATGAGAAACCTCTGGAGATACAGCCCTTTACAGCTAAAATCACAGAGGAGGATCTGGAGAGGGCGGTGGAACTGATTCAGAATGCTCACAAGCCATATATATTTGTGGGCGGCGGTGCGATAAGTTCCGGCGCATCCGAAGAAGTAAGAGTGCTGGCAAGAAAGATTCAGGCACCGGTTACCGATACCCTGATGGGAAAAGGGGCGTTTCCGGGAGAAGACCCTCTCTATACAGGTATGCTGGGCATGCATGGAACCAAAACCTCTAACCTCGGCGTAACGGAATGTGATTTGCTCATTACCATAGGCGCCAGGTTCAGTGACCGCGTTACAGGCAATGCCAAGAATTTTGCACGAAACGCTAAAATTCTTCAGATCGATGTTGATGCTGCTGAGATCAATAAAAACGTAATTGTGGATGCCTCTGTCATAGGAGATGTGAAAGAAGTGCTGAAACGCCTCAATGAGAGGGTGGCGCCGAAAGATCACACCTACTGGCTGACCCATATCAAAGATATGAAAGAAAAGTATCCTTTAAAATATAATAAAAACGGACTCAGCGGGCCGTTTGTTATAGAAGAAATCTATCGGGTGACCAACGGGGATGCTGTCATTGTAACTGAAGTGGGGCAGCACCAGATGTGGGCAGCTCAGTACTATAAGTATAAGGAGCCCAGGACATTTTTGACGTCAGGGGGACTGGGGACTATGGGATACGGCCTCGGCGCATCTATCGGCGCCAAGATTGCGAAACCGGAGAAGACAGTAATCAATATCGCAGGGGACGGCTGTTTCCGTATGAACATGAATGAGATTGCCACAGCAGTTCGAAACGAACTTCCTCTCATACAGGTTGTGATTAATAATCATGTGCTTGGAATGGTCCGCCAGTGGCAGACTCTGTTCTACGGAGAGCGGTACTCCCATACCATATTAAATGATAAGGTTGATTTTGTGAAGTTCGCAGAGTCCATGGGCGCAGTGGGAATCCGTGTGACAAAGCCTGAGGAAGTTGAGCCCGCTCTGAAAAAAGCCATAGAGTTAAACACCACAGTCGTGATTGAGTGCATCGTTGACTGCGACGATAAAGTATTCCCTATGGTATCACCGGGAGCGAATATTGAGGAGGCATTTGACGAGGAAGACTTAAATCAGAGATAGGATGTCTTTCCAAAGAAGACAAATGTTTTTATTGACAAAAATATGTCAAAGAAGTAGAATGTTCATTGATGTGATATATGAAAGAAAAGAATGAACATTAGGAGGAAGAGTAAAGTGGGAAGAGTCTATAACTTTTCAGCAGGGCCTGCTGTCCTGCCGGAAGAGGTATTAAAAGAAGCAGCAGAAGAAATGTTAGATTATAAAGGAACCGGTATGTCAGTGATGGAGATGAGCCACCGCTCCAAGGCTTTTCAGGAAATTCTGGATGATGCGGAGGCGGATCTGAGAGAACTGTTACATATTCCGGATAACTATAAAGTCCTGTTTCTGCAGGGCGGTGCCCATCAGCAGTTTGCTATGATTCCAATGAATCTGATGAAACATAAGGTGGCTGATTATATTGTTACCGGACAGTGGGCGAAAAGAGCATACCAGGAAGCACAGAAGTATGGAAAGGCGAACAAGATTGCTTCTTCAGAGGATAAAACTTTTTCCTATATTCCGGACTGCTCGGATCTGCCTGTCAGCGATGATGCAGATTATGTGTATATCTGTGAGAACAACACTATTTACGGCACAAAATTCAAGACACTGCCGAATACGAAAGGTAAGCTTCTGGTTGCGGATGTCTCCTCCTGCTTTTTATCTGAGCCTATGGATGTAAGCAAATATGGGGTTATCTACGGAGGGGTGCAGAAGAACGTAGGCCCTGCCGGTATGGTAATTACAATTATCCGGGAAGATCTGATTACGGAGGATGTACTTCCGGGGACTCCCACCATGCTTACTTATAAGACACATGCCGACGCAGGATCTCTGTATAATACCCCGAACTGCTACTGTATCTATATGTGCGGGAAAGTATTTAAGTGGCTGAAAAAACAGGGCGGTCTGGAGGCCATGAAACAGTATAATGAGAAAAAGGCGAAAATCCTTTACGATTTCCTGGATGGAAGTGCGTTGTTTCAGGGGACAGTGGTGCCCAAGGATCGTTCCCTTATGAATGTACCTTTTGTCACCGGAAATGATGAACTGGATGCCAGGTTCATAAAAGAGGCCGCGGCCCAGGGCTTTGTTAACCTGAAAGGCCATCGGAGTGTGGGCGGTATGCGCGCCAGCATTTACAATGCAATGCCCATAGAAGGTGTGGAAAAGCTGGTTGAATTTATGAAGAAATTTGAAGAGGAGAACCGTTAAAATGTATAAGTATCATTGCTTAAATCCTATCTCTGATGCGGGAATCAGCAGGTTTTCTGAGGATTATCAGGAAACAGCATTGGAAGATTCGGATGTGATTCTGGTACGAAGCGCTAACATGCATGAAATGCAGCTGCCGGATAATATAAAGGCAATTGCGAGAGCAGGGGCTGGTGTTAATAATATCCCTCTGGATGTATGCACAAAGAAGGGGGTCGTAGTATTCAATACCCCGGGTGCCAATGCCAATGGAGTAAAGGAGATGGTAATTGCCGGAATGCTTCTGGCATCCCGTGATATCGTAGGCGGTATTGAGTGGGTGGAAAAGCAGGGCAATGCTTCTGACATCGGAAAACTTGCCGAGAAACAGAAAAAACAGTTTGCGGGCTGTGAAATCAGCGGTAAAAAATTGGGTATCATAGGGCTGGGCGCCATCGGCGTACTGGTTGCCAACGCAGCAACCCATCTGGGGATGGAGGTGTATGGATATGATCCTTATATCTCAGTGGACGCCGCCTGGAACTTGTCCAGGACCATTCACCACATTAATGATCTGGAAACGATTTACAGGGAGTGTGATTATATCACCATTCATGTACCTCTGACGGACGGTACCAGAAAGATGATTAACGAGGAGGCCATCCGCCACATGAAAGAAGGGGTGGTGCTCTTAAACTTTGCAAGGGATCTTTTGGTAGACGAAGAGGTGCTGGTAGAGGCACTAAAGGAAGGAAAGGTCAAGAAATATGTGACCGACTTTGCGAATCCCACAGTGGCAGGAACACAGGGAACTCTGGTGACGCCGCATCTGGGGGCCTCCACAGAGGAGTCTGAGGATAACTGTGCCAGAATGGCCGTTCAGGAACTCAGAGATTACCTGGAGCATGGGAATATTAAGAATTCAGTGAACTACCCGAACTGTGACGGAGGCATCTGTGTGGATGCCGGAAGAATTACGCTGAACCATAAGAATATCCCCAATATGATCAGTCAGTTTGCCAAGGTTCTGGGCGATGCGGGAGTGAATATTTCGGATATGACAAATAAGAGTAAGGGCGATTATGCCTATACAATGATTGACGTTTCCACTTCTATCCCTGAAAGTGTTGTGGAATCATTAAGAGAAATCGAAGATGTCTATAAGGTCCGCATTGTAAAAGGCGAATAAATTACCTATGGGGGTACCGCAGGGGCGGTATTCCCATTTTTGCCAATAAAAAAGAGGTAGAAATGAAAAAGAAAAGTTGGAATCCCTTTCAAAAAGGGTGGAAGAGAATGAAAAATCTTCAGAAGATATACCGTTCCGTTAAGAGGCATAAAAAGAAATACAGAAAAGCAGTGAATGGGATCTGTGAAGTGATTTTGCATAAGATTGAGAATTAAAGGATGAAAAGGAGAACCAATATGGCTGATATTAAAGCTTTTCGGGGCATAAGGCCGAGGCCGGATCTGGCGGATAGGATTGCTGCTCTGCCTTATGATGTGTACAACAGAAAAGAGGCACTGGCAGAAGTGGAAAAAGAACCCCTTTCCTTTCTGAAAATTGACCGGGCGGAGACGCAGTTTCCAGATACAGTAGGAACCTATGAGGATTGTGTCTACGAGAAAGCCAAAGAGACCCTCTGGGATATGAAGGCAAAGGGAGCATTTATCCAGGATGAAACACCCTGCTGTTACTTGTACGAACTAACTATGAATGGGCGGAGCCAGACGGGGATCGTGGCCTGCGCGTCCATTGATGATTATCACAGTCAGGTAATTAAAAAGCATGAGAATACAAGGGAAGAAAAGGAGCTGGACAGAATCCGCCACGTAGATACCTGCAATGCCCAGACCGGTCCTATTTTTCTGGCCTATCGTTCCCGCGGGGAGGTAACCGCTCTGGTCGCCCAGGCAAAGCAGCAAAAGCCCGTGTATGACTTTATTTCTCCGGATGGCATCGGACATCGTGTGTGGGTAATTGAAGACAGAGAGCAGATAGAACAGTTGGAGAGTGCTTTTGGGAAGATTCAGGAAATCTACATAGCTGACGGGCATCACAGAGCGGCATCAGCGGTTAAAGTGGGAGAAAAGAGGCGTGCAGAACATCCGGGCTATACGGGGAAGGAAGAGTTTAACTATTTTCTGGCTGTTTTGTTTCCGGATGAGGAACTGTCTATCCTGGATTACAACCGGGTAATAAAAGATTTAAACGGCAATACACCCTGTGAGCTTCTGGAAAAAATTCAGGGAGACTTTTCTGTGGAGAAAAGAGAAGAACCAGTACGCCCCACAAAAAAAGGAGAATTTGGCATGTATCTGGAGGGAGCCTGGTATCTTCTCAGAGTTAAACCGGAAGTAGTCTCCGAAGATCCCGTGAAAGGTTTGGATGTATCTATTCTCCAGGACAGGCTCCTTCAGCCGATCCTGGGAATCCAGAACCCGAAAACAGACGCCAGAATTGATTTCGTGGGCGGAATCCGGGGATTAAAGGAACTGGAGAGAAGGGTTGCAGAAGACTGCATGGCAGCCTTTTCTCTGTACCCTACTTCCATAGGAGAGCTTTTTGCTGTGGCAGACGCGGGAAGGCTGATGCCTCCAAAATCAACCTGGTTTGAGCCAAAGCTGCGCAGCGGATTGTTTATACACGAAATATAATAGAAAGATTGGGAGGATTTACGTATGGAGAGCAGAGTTGAGAAAGCAGTGGAAAAGCATCGCCAGGGATATAACTGTGCCCAGGCAGTTGCCTGTACCTATTGTGATTTGGTCGGTGTGGACGAATCTACCATGTTTAAGATGATCGAGGGCTTCGGGGCCGGCATGGGGGGAATGCAGAGTACCTGCGGAGCAGTATCGGGCGTAATAGCCCTTGCTGGCATGAAGAACAGCAAGGGATGCGGCGATACTTCTACAAAGGGGAAGACGTACAAGCTGTCAAAGGAAATCGCAAAAGAATTTTCAGAGATTAACCAGTCAACGGTATGTAAAGTGCTAAAAGGGGTGGAGACAAAGAAACTGCTTAGAAGCTGTGACGGATGCGTGGAGGACGCTGCCAGGATTGCTGAGAAGGTATTGTTTCAGGAAGAAGAGTAATTATCATCAAAAAAGGAACCGATGTTCTTACGGACATTGGTTCCTTTTTTGTTACATAGATTTCAGATCCTGAATCATTTTAATCAGTGAGCTTCCGTAGTTTTGTCCGGCTGCCCATCCTCCGCCGTAGGGGTTGTCGGGAATCCCGAGCCATTCTACGTAGGGGGAGGTGTTTCTTGTTACATAGTTAAACCGGGGGTCCACGCAGGGCTGATTCAGTGCAGCGGTACTTGCATACGCCTTTAAATGCTGTATCTGTGCCCGAAGACCGGTTCGCACGTCAGAGAAGGCAACTCCCGGTACACCTCCTCCGGTGGCGCCGAGGCCGGCAAAATTATACTGGCCAATAGACACATCGCCGCTGTAGTTGAGCCATCCTGTTTCCTTCATAATCTGAGTGAAAACAACTTCAGCCTTTATATTCTCTGCTGCTGCTTCCTCGTAAATGATTTCACAGAAGGTCTCAATATCCGGAGCCCCTCCATTTGCAAGGACTGCGGAAGGGTAAGAGGCGGCGTTAGCCTTAAAATAGTTCGCCATCTGATCCACGGAGACGGAGGTAGCGCCCTCGATGATATACATTCCGCTGGCTGCATCCACATTGCTCTCATAGGATGTAACCTCCTGACTGCACACACCTGCAGTGCTGAACGTATAGTTACTGCCGTCAATTACTTGTTCTCCGGTGACCATAACGCCATCCTCCCCGAGGTAGTACCGTTTGCCATCCAGCGTCAGCCATCCAGTCGTCATTCTGCCGGTTTCATCAAAGAAATACTGCTTGTTATCCACTTTCAGCCATCCTTTGATGGGAGAGCCATTCAGGTTATTGTAATACCAGTAACCGTCATGGAAGCTCCATCCTCCGGAGGTATTAATTTCAGGATTCTCGTTCCAGGCACCGTCGGCATCCAGACAGTACCAGCTATTGTCGATAAACTGCCACCCGGTTGCCATTGAGCCGTTTCCTGGGGTGAAGTAATACCAGGTATCGTCTATGAGAGTCCATCCTTCGGCCATAGCCCCGGTGTCCTCCAGATAATACCATATCTCATTAATCTTTTGCCATCCCGTTTTTTTCTCATCGTTTATGTAGTAGTACCAAGAGTCCCCTTCTTTTGTCCAGCCGTTAGTTCCGGGAGCTGTCTCAGTGCCGCTATCCGGCATCAGTGGTGAGGGAAGGGACACCTGATAAGGGGATAACAGGGTCTGTGCCGGGGATTCCGCCCCTAATACAGAGACAGGGGCGGCCAATACCATAGAGGCCGTCAGCAAATGGCATAGATAGCGCTTTTTTGTTCCATTCATTCAAATACTCCTTTGTAATGTAACCGATGATTCTTTACTTGCTTGTCACTTTACTATTATATAGGATGGGAGTCTGAATGACAACCTGGAGTTACATAGATTTTAATGTTGTAATCATTCCAATGAGACTGCTGCCGTAATTTTTTCCTGCGGCCCAGCCCCCTCCGAAGGGGTTGTCCGGGATTCCCAGCCACTCTACAAAAGGAGAGGAGTACCTGGTAACATAGGTAAAACGGGGGTCCACACAGGTCTGTACCAGGTTATCTCTGGAAGCGTAGGCCTTCAGGTGCTGTACCTGAGCCCTGATACCGGTGCGCACATCGGCAAAACTCAAGCCGGGGACTCCCCCTCCGGTTGCCCCAAGGCCGGCAAAATTAAACTGCTCAATCTTTACGTCTCCTCCGTATTGAAGCCATCCGGTTTCCTTCATTGCCTGCGTGAAGGCAACTTCTGCTTTGACACCTTCCGTCTGGCACTCTTCCAGGAAAATCTGACAGAAGGTTTTGATGTCAGGAGCGCCGCCCTTTGCCAGTACTTCTGCGGGGTAAGCCTGCTTGCTGGTGGCAAAATACTTAACCATCTGATCTGCGGTTACAGAGCTTGTCCCCATAATTTTGTATCCGGGATATTCATCAATGTTGCCCAGACTCTCGCCGGACTGGGTAAAGGTATAAGTGACACCGTCTACGGTATAGTAGCATCCGGAGACCATGGCGCCGCTGCTTAGAAGATAGTAGGTCTTTCCGCCTACAGTCTGCCATCCGGTGAGCATCTTGCCGGTACTGTCCATATAATACCATTTACCGCCGTTTAATAGCCACCCTGTATGATAACCGTTGGCTCCTATGTAATACCAGTTCCCATTTTCAAGCTGCCAGCCCTGAGCCGGATGCTCAATCCATACGCCGCTGTTGTCGAAGAAATAGGACTTGCCCCCGATTTTCTGCCATCCGGTAAGCATGGCCCCGGAGGAATTCATGTAGTACCATTTACCGCCAATCTTCTGCCATCCGGTGAGCATGGCACCGCTGCTGTCGGAGTAGTACCAGGTATTGCCTACCAGATACCACCCGGTTTTCATAGCTCCATTGCCCGGAGTGAGATAGTACCAGGTCTTTCCAAGTTTGAGCCAACCCTCCGCCATGGCGCCGCTGCTGTTGAGATAGTACCATTTGCCGCCAATCTTCTGCCATCCGGTCAGAGCTGCTCCGCTTGCATTAAAGTAATACCATTTGCCGTCAATGAGATTCCAGTTTACCGCCATGACTCCGGTTTCCGGGTTCAGGTAGTACCGGGTTTTCCCCAGGGTTATCCAGCCTTTCGCCCGGGCGCCGCTGCTGTTGAGGTAATACCACTTGCCGTCCAGGAGAAGCCAACCGGTCTGCATAGCGCCGCTGCCGTTAAAATAGTACCATTGGCTGCCTATTTTTTGCCAGCCGTCTACCATGGCTCCGTTTCCAGGGGTAAGATAATACCAGGTGTTTCCAAGTTTTTTCCAGCCCTCTGCCATGGCGCCGCTGCTCTCCAGGTAATACCATTTGCCGGAGATAAACTGCCAACCGGTCTGCATGACTCCGCTGCTGTTGAGGTAATACCATTTACTACCGAGATACTGCCAGCCAGTGAGCTTTTTGCCGTCTTTATAATAATACCATTTCCCATTAATATATTTCCATTTGGTCAGATTTTTATTGGGATGAGAGGTACTCTCCAGATTGAAATACTGGGCAATTCCCTTGGCGTCTGCCTGTCCCAGCTTTTTCAGATCCTCTTCACTGTCCAGAAACTTCTTGTCCTCTGCTCCGCATATAAAAGCATGTTCTACGATAACGCCAGGAAGTCCCTGCTCCATACAGTTGCGGATAATTCCGTAGTAGTCAGCTAAACTGCCGTCCGGATACTTTGTGCCGCTAGCAGAATCTTTGTATTTTAGTCCCCGGTTGTAAAGGCCGAGGGCAACAAGATTGTCCAAAATGTTGGTTGCAAGCTGATTGGCATCTACGGCTACATCATGGTTATACCGTCCGGTTGTGGGGACCAGGATTTCCACACCATGTGCTTTTTCCGAATCCGCAGAGTTAATATGCAGGCTCACAAAAATATCGGCATTTTTTTCAACGCCGATGGCCACCCGCTCTCCTAAGTCGGGAAGATAGGTGTCTCCGGTTCTTGTCATATACACCTGAATCTCCGGATATGCGGCAAGGGCTTCTTTTACATAATTAGCAATCTTCAGGGTAAGCTGTGATTCTACGAATTTGGTACCGTCGCTGAAGGTGTATTCCGCGCCGCCGTCCTTTCCGCCGTGTCCCGGATCCAATACTACAGTAAAGGTTCCTGCTTTAGTGTCCGCTTTCGGTGCGGAAAGAGCAGATCTGGACATGGAAGCGGGAGCGGCTTCACTTTGAAGCACCTCGGAAATGTCGGAAGCTGTAAGTCCGTCCTCCCCTTCTTTTGTGACTACTGTTTGATTCACATAATCCAATTCTTCCTCTGAGAGGCTCTCTGTGTCTGTCTGCTTGGCTGTATCCCCAATGATTTCCGCGGCTTGTTCCTCGTCAATACTGAGGGTATTCATTTCTTCCTCCGGCTGCAGTCCGGTCTCTATATCCTGACCGCCTACAGTGGTAACGATAGAAAGAAAGGTTCGGGTAACACCTTCCCCTGGAAGATCCAGCAGGAAAGCGGCATAATTTTCAACAATTTCCTCTGCTTCTGCAGTATGTATCTCCCCATCCCCATCCTGATAGGAGAGGACTGCTTTTTCCATTACAGTAGAAGAATCCCCCATCTCAAGAATGACGGATTGGTGCGTATCGTCTTCCTGGGTCAAAAGCAGCTGGCAGTCCAGAGAAAGGGAATCCCTGCTGTCGTTGTCTGGTTGTGTATCCTGTGTGGGTTCCTCCTCAGGAAGGCTGTCACGGGCCTGACTGCTGGCGTAAGCCGGCGTCCAGGCAGTGAGCAGCATAACTGCAGTCAGAACATAGCACAGGAGTTTCTTTCGGATGTTTTTCATTTGTCTTTCTCCTTTGCTTTTTTGCAACGTAAAACTTTGTTACTAAAATGTTAATGAATCATTACATATTATAGTATATGGCCGGACAGATTGCAATGGAGGAATAGAAAATGACCTCTGAATTTAAGAAAAGTTTAATCTGAATTTATAAGCCATCCATTGCAAGGGTCAGAAAAATATGTTACCTTACAAATATAGTTTATCTGTTAGTTGCTATAAATAATGTATTGGGAGAATGTATGAAATGGAAAAATTAGAACTGAAGTACCTTCAATGTCTGGCAGAGCTTTACCCGTCAATCGCTAAAGCCTCTACAGAAATCATTAATCTGCAGTCTATACTGAATCTGCCTAAGGCCACAGAACATTTTTTGACCGACATTCACGGGGAATACGAAGCCTTTTCCCACGTGCTGAAGAATGGTTCGGGAGCAGTGAGAAGGAAGATCAATGAGGTGTTCGGACACACTCTGGACGAAAGAGAGAAGAAATCTCTGGCAACCTTAATCTATTATCCAAAAGAAAAGATGGAGGTAGTGAAAAAGAGCAGGGAGAACATGGAAGACTGGTATATGATTACCCTGTACCGTCTCATCGAAGTCTGCAAACGGGTAGCCTCCAAATATACCCGATCAAAGGTAAGAAAGGCTCTGCCGGAAGATTTTGCCTATGTCATTGAAGAACTGATTACGGAAAAACCGGATCTGGTGGACAAAGAAGCTTACTATGATGAGATCGTCCATACGATTATTGAAATTGGGAGAGCGGAAGTATTTATTATAGCCCTTTCTGAGCTGATTCAGCGTCTGGTAGTAGATCATCTTCATATCCTGGGGGATATCTATGACAGAGGGCCTGGTCCCCAGCACATTATGGATAAGCTGACAAGCTACCACTCTCTGGATATTCAGTGGGGAAACCATGATATTCTCTGGATGGGAGCTGCGGTGGGCCAGCGTTCCTGCATTGCCACCGTGATACGCATCTGTGCCAGGTATGGCAATCTGGACATTCTGGAAGACGGATACGGCATTAACCTGCTTCCCCTTGCAACCTTTGCCCTTGCAACTTATAAAAATGATCCCTGCGAGTGCTTTAAAATTAAAGGGACAGATGTGTATAATCCTGCAGAGACAGAATTGAATATGAAGATGCACAAGGCCATATCCATCATTCAGTTTAAACTGGAGGGTCAGCTTTTGACAAGGCGTAAGGAATATAAGATGAGCGACCGGCGGCTTCTGGACAAGATAGATTATGAAGCCGGGACAATGGAACTGGACGGGAAGACCTATGCATTAATCGACAAAAATTTCCCAACCATAGATCCCAAGAAGCCCTTTGAACTTACAGAAGAAGAAACAGCTATCATGGAGCGTCTGGTGACAGCGTTCACCGACTGTGAAAAGCTTCAGCAGCACATGATGCTGCTCCTGAATAAGGGAGGTCTGTACAAAACATTCAATGGGAATCTGCTGTATCACGGATGCGTTCCTCTGAACGATGACGGAAGTCTCATGACCGTAGAGATATACGGAAAAAAATATAAGGGAAAAGCGCTGTATGATGTGCTGGATACCTATGTGAGAAAGGCCTTTTTTGCCCTCAACCCTGTGGAAAGAGAGAAGGGCAAGGATATTTTGTGGTATATCTGGTCAGGTCCCGGTTCTCCGCTGTTTGGAAAAAGCAAGATGGCAACCCTGGAACGGTATTTCCTGAAAGAGCCGGAAACCCACAAGGAAGTGAAGAATGCCTACTATGGTATGCTGGAAAATGATACGGTAGTAAACAGTATCCTTCAGGAATTCGGACTGGACCCGGAGCACGGACATATTATCAACGGCCATGTACCGGTGCATCACATGTCAGGGGAAAGCCCTGTCAAGTGCAACGGGAAATTACTGGTGATAGACGGTGGATTTTCAAAGGCTTACCAAAAAGAAACCGGAATTGCCGGCTATACCCTTATCTTTAACTCCTTCGGACTCATTCTTGCCGCTCATGAGCCCTTCACATCCGCAGAAAATGCTATAGCCCAGGAGACAGATATCGTATCAGACAGCATACTGGTAAAACGAGTGGCAAAGCGAATGGTGGTTGGAGATACAGATAACGGGAAAGCCCTGCAAGAGAGAATTGATGAGTTAAAACAGCTTCTGGATGCTTACAGAAGCGGCCTGATAAAAGAAAAGTAAAGAGTAAAAAAAGGGGACGTGTTCTTTCTAAAAGGAACACGTCCCCTCAGACTGTAGACAAAGTCCGAGGACAAGTGCCTCGGATTTTCTTCGCCATTGAGCCAGAAAAGTCAGCACTTACAAGACTTTGAGGCTCTTTTTTGGTATAATAGATGTAT
>NZ_WKYV01000016.1 GCF_009677585.1 Lactonifactor sp. BIOML-A5
ATTAACAAGTTCAATACCCTATAGCCTGCATAGTTTCATTTATGGTGGTGCCAAGTGTGCGGGCATGGGGGTTTAGTCCAGAAATAGGCTGCTCCTAGAACGGCTAAACAAGGTCGATTTTGCATATTGTATTAATGATTGTGGAGAGGTATAGTTGTAAGGTAAACGCTGGAGCGTTTACGGAAGGACGGAGAGCGGAACGAAAAATCTGTGATATGGCTGGAAATTATCCCTCCGACAAGGAGGTGCTGTATCTTGTCGGCATCATTATCATCCACTCACCACACTGCGAGTCCATTGTCCTGTTGCAGCGGAAAGGGTGAGGTGAGAAAGGGGAGCAAGAGAAATAAGGATGAGGAAAATATTGAAAAATTGTATTCAGTGTAAGGTGTGCGGGGAGGTGATTCAGTCAAAATCGGTGCATGATTTTAAGACCTGTTCCTGCGGTGCTTGCAGCGTGGATGGTGGATTGGAATATCTGCGAAGAGTAGCAGATGGCGAGGAAAGTTATGCAGAATTATCGATAACAGAGGAAATCACTGATACAAAATAGTATAGAGGAAATAAAGACGTAAGGGCGAAGATGCTTTTACGTCTTTTTTCTTATGGGGAGGTGGGAATGCTTTATGAAGAAAATCCGATTAATACCTGTTCCGCCCAAAGAACCAAAACGATTGAGGGTAGCGGCCTATTGTCGTGTTAGTACAAGGAGTAAGGAACAGAGAGCCAGTCGGTTCCGACAAATATGGGCATATATGAATCAGATATTGAATCATCCGGATTGGGAATTTGCCGGAATCTTTTATGATTTTGGAAAAAGCGGATTACGGAAAAAGGGGCGTACAGGGTTAGAAAAGGTGCTAAAACAGGCGGACGCTGGGGAGGTAGATTACATACTCACCAAATCGGTGAGCAGAGTATCAAGAGACACATTGGAAATTCTAAACATAGTTAGATATTTAAAGGAAAGGGGTATTTCTATGTATTTTGAAAATGAAAAGCTGGATTCTATGAATCCCGAAGCTGAGGCTTATATTACACTGGCAGGTGCGGTGGCGCAAGAGGAGAGCAGAAATATGAGTGAGAATATGAAATGGGCGGTTACAAGAAACTTTGAATAGGGGATTTTTACAAATTATAAGGCATTTATGGGGTATCGGTGTGTAGATGGGGAGTTGGAGATTGTTTCAGAACAGGCAGAGGTAGTGAAACAAATATTCGATTTATATCTGGCGGGGTATACCTTTGCACAGATTAAGAAGGAGCTGGAAAAACAGAAGATAAAGACGGCAACAGGAAAGGAAAGCTGGGATGTCACGACTATTCAGAAAATGTTGAAAAATGAAAAATATAAAGGGGATGCATTGTTGCAAAAGACTTTTACAGAAGATTATCTCCATGGTATCAGAAAGGAAAACACAGGCCAGCGGGCTAAGTATTATGTAAAAGGAAGCCATCCGGCGATTATTTCTTCAGAAATTTATGATGAGGTGCAAGAGGAAATGTTCCAGAGAGCGAGATTGATAGTTGATGAGAACGGAGCGAGGGAAAATCGTGTGGAGATGTGGTACGAGAATGGAAAAGGGAAAGGATTGTTGCGGACATTCTCCGACCTTAAAAGATGATCAGATAAAGAATATTTTGGGAGAGAAAGTATGTGGTGGTGTTTATGAAGAAGATGTTGTACGGAAAGAAGTAAAACGGATTGATGTATATGAAACGCAGATCATTATTTGCTTTTATGAGGGAGAGCGGTATTGCGTTTGCAGTTTGCATTCGAGTTAAATATTTCAAAATCAGTAAGAATACGAGTTGTGATAAAAGCAGAATGTGGCTAGACATACCGCAGGCAAGTGTGGTCAAAATACGGCGTGAAAAAGCCTGTGTGACGCTGTGACAGCAGAACGAAGCACGGAGCGAAGAAGTGCAGGTATTCGCCCATACTGATGGAAAAACCCTGCATGAAGCCATTATGGAGGCTATCAACAACAAGGTGGAGGATCATAGAGAATTTGTGGAAGCTTTTCGGGAGAATGTCATCCGGATTTTTGGCAATTACTCCGCCGACAGAGAGCCTACGGAATATGGCAGACAGATTGACAGCCTTCAGAAGCAAATGATGACACTGATTGAGGAAAGCACCAGGCTGGAAGACACGGATGAGGAATTCGATAGACAGTACCGTGAAATCGAAGACCAGATCAAGGAGCTGAAGTAGAAAAAATCCAAACGGATACGGGAGATATGGCTGGCAAAATCCTACGAACAGCGGGCGCAGAATGTGAACGGCTACAAAAAAGACTGGAAGTCTGAAACGGCAGTTCTATGATGCTCTCGTCAGGAGGCTCATCCAGAGCATCAAGGTCATCAATGAGAATAAAATAGAAATCCAATTTGAATCAGGCATAGTCATGAGACAGGATATCTTGTGCGATGACTGAGGTGTCAGCAGGGACTGAACGGAGGTTGGTCCCTGCTGGCGAGTACATATCACTGGTAAGAATAAAATCCTCAGACGGTAGGCTAAGGACTTTATTGTTGGCAGTGGTCACTGCCAGCGTAAATTCACAGGTACTTTGACTTATCATAAGTATCTTATTCTGGCGATGCGGAGCATCCTCAAATCTCAAAATCTATGTTATAATCTAAACGCAGGCAATAGAAATGGAGTGAGCTTGAAAAAGCTTGGTCTCCATTTTGGTAGGAATGATAAGGTTTCCGCCAAGATCAAATTGCACCTTTAGGGAATCTTTTTCACACAATCAACACATTTCGAGGCTTGTGTGGAATTAGTGAGAAAAGCTTGATTCCAGGAGAGTTGCAGTTTTCTAAACAAAAAAAGCGGAGATCCAAAAGCAGCGGATTTCGGATGTGCTGAATGCGAATTCCAGCATGATATGCCTGTACTGAAACATTGACAGAGCCATCTTGAAAAAACAGGAGGAAGAAGGCTGGGGAGCAAAAGTCATCGACCGCATGGCCAAGGATCTAAAGGACGCATTTCCTGAGAACTGGCCTGATTTTGAAATTGTGCAACGGGCTGTTGCACAATTAGAATTCAGATATACAGAACGATACTGGTAAGAATAAGACGCTTGAGCCGTTGCTGGTTCGAGTGTTTTACTGTTGGCAGTGTTGCAGTTGAGGCGATAGGTATGGCTGAGCGATAATGCGATCAGAAAGGTTTTAGAAATATGAATAATGAAATAGAAAATAAATGAATTTCATTCATTGACAAAGATAAAAGGAAGTGATAGGATAGAACCTGTAAGGAGGTCTTGCCTATGCGTGTTGTTAAAAATCCGGAGGAGAGAAAAGCAGAGATTTTATCCGCCGCAATTCGGGTGTTTGCCAGAAAAGGATATGATAAGACATCAATTTCCGATATTGCCAAAGAAATCGGAATTTCTCAAGGACTTTGTTATCGGTATTATACTTCCAAAGAAGAAATCTATGATGCGGCGCTGGATGAGTATGCGGATTATATTGCCCGGGAAAATCTGCGGCGGTATGACCTGCGTGGAAAGACACTGAAGGAAATGATTCAGGAAATGAGTGGTCATGTGGATGATTATGTGGAATTCGAACAGGGACAGAGAGAATTATTTGAATTGTTTCATAAGGGCGATAACAAAAGGCTGCACGACCAATTGTTTGTGAGGGTGGCAAAGAAGCTGGTCCCAATTCTTACGCAGTTTTTTGTGGAAGCAAAGGAACGAGGAGAGATTACCGTGTCAGATCCGCAGACAGTGGCATATTTCTTCGTGTATGGTCAAATGGGAATGCTGATGGACCCGGATATCAATGAAACAGACTGCACCAAACGAATCCAGGATTTTATGATAGAATCTTTAAATTTATAACAGATGGATAGGAAGCTTTTATCTGCAATGCAAGCCCGGGCCGAAGGCTTTGTGCAAAAAGCCTGGGTAACTTTATAAACAATAAATGAATGAAAATCATTCATCCAACAACAAAGAGGTACAAACAAATGAACAGTAAAATTGATTTTGTAAATGGTAAGACAGGAACCAGTCTGTTAAAAATGGTCATGCCGCTTCTTATGGCGATGTTTCTCACCATGGCTTATAACATGGTGGATAGTTTGTGGGTCGGTAATCTACTGGGTGAGAATGCCTATGCGGCATTGGCAGATTCCACGGCATTGATTTTGATTTTGAATGCCATTGCTATGGGGGCCGGAAATGGCATTGCCATTCTGATTGCTCATGTGGTTGGTGCGGGGGAAAAGCAGAAGGCTGAAAGAATGGTTGGAGTGGTTGTGTTTTTATCTGTGCTTTTCTCTGCTGTCATCATGATTCTTGCCGAGGTGCTGCTACCTGCTATTTTGCGGGCTTTGCAGACACCACAGGAGATTTTTAATGACGCTTATGGATACTTGTCCATTTATTTACTGGGGTATGTATTTTTGTATCTCTATGTACAGTTTACTTCTATATTCAGAGCATATGGAGATCCCATGCTTCAGATGAAAGGAATGTTTTTTACAACACTGTTTAATGCAGTAATCGATCCATTTCTGATTCGTCTGATGGGATTAAATGGAGCAGCCTGGGCAACCGTGCTGTCAGAGGTTTTATGTCTTGGATATGCGATCCTTTATTATCGGAAAAAGAAGCTGTTTTCCATCGATATGAAAGGAATCTGGAAAGAACATGCATATGTAACACAGATTTTATCAGATGCAATCCCCTCTGCCCTGCAGCAATGTATGCCGGCCATCAGCTCTGCCGTTATGGTGGTGCTTGTCAGCAGCTTTGGTGTGACGAGTATCGCTGCTTACGGTGTGACCAATAAGCTTGAAATCTTCCTGTTTTATCCTGCAATGGCAATGAATATGGCGCTGGTGACAAGCGTGGGGCAATGCGCCGGTGCCGGTAGAATAGACAGGGTGAAAGATTATATGAAATTTGCCTGCCTGATAGGCAGTATCTTTGTGGGTGTGGTTTCTGTGCTTATCATTCTGTTTGCGGGACAGTTGTCACATCTGTTTGTACCGGCAGATGCCGCTGCCGAGATCGTGAAGAGGTTTTTCTCCATCATCAGTATCGGGTATGTGATGTACATGCTGACTAGCTGCTTCTTGGGGGAATTAAGCGGACTTGGGAAGTCAGGCTTTTCCATGCTGCTGTTTTTTGTGTACTATATTGTGGTCAGGGTTCCGCTGGCAAGTGTTTTCGTACGGACGTCCTTGGGGCTTGACGGTATTTGGGTTTCTATATTAATCAGTCATGTGTTGGCGGCTGTGCTGGCAGGAATTGTGGCAGTCAAAAATCTCGCGGGTGATGTGAGTGTTTTTCATCAGAATGGAGAAAATGCCAGTGACTAAGTAGATAGATTTGGACTTACAGAGATACCGGAGTTCACAGATACTATTATCAACTGTGAATGCACCCCGTGGTCACAGGTGGTGAGTTGACAGTTAGATCAGACAGTTTAACGTCTTATAATTTATGAATAACCTCAAAATCCTGGCATACGAAAAAGATCTCTGGGGATTGGTTATTTTAAGACTAATTCCTACAGGCCTCTATGGTTTTTGTGAAAGTTGCCTGGTCTGTGGCGGTTCGTAAATTTGTGTGTTTAGCGTTTTAGCAGCTTCGGTGTCAGCATCACCTGGTCGGGAGCGACATACCGGAGCTGCAGCGCTTTCAAGACTTCTTCATCATACCATTTGCAGGCTTCTGCATAGGGTGTACTGCCAATCAAGGCCTATTCTGGTTACTGCGCATCAGATCACAGTAATAAATACTGGTTCTGCGGCTCCTATCCGGTGATGCTTCCAAACCATCTGGATCCCGAAACTCCACGCCCCGGTCCGTGAGTATGACCGGAAATAAAAAGGTAAATTCATCTGCACCGCCCAGGCGTGCCTGTAAGCTGTTAAATACAGCCTTTACCGCGCCGGGAGTGCAGCGATAAAGCAGATGGGCATAGAACAACTCTGTTTCGGGGAAGTAGAATGTCAGGATGCATTTGTCGGAGCCTTTGACTGATTTGACCGTATCCATTTCCGCAAAGTCCATCTCATCCAAATGAGACTGCTTAAAATCCTGGTAGGTCCTTCCGATAAAGACCTCCCGGTTTTTGATTTGTGTGTTGTGAACTTTTCTGGGTTTAAATTTCATCTTGCGCTTCAGGTCGATATTCCTGGTGAGCAGGACTCCCTGATTGGTGTAATTATAGAGAGTGCTGACTGAGATGCCAAGCTCTGGATGACTGGCCACAATCATGTATGGGGACTGGCTCTGCATGACCAATGGCCTCACTACGGAATCAATGGCATGAAGTTCCTTCCTTGAGAGGGGAATGCCCTGCCTGGAAGCGGAAAGACGTTCAGAATACATTCTGTGGGCAGCAATGGTATTGTAATCATATTTGGTGGAAATAGGGCATTTGTTCCTTTGCTGTGTGCATCCATTACAGACAAAAGGTGCTTTCTGAATTCGCCGGCATTGCTCTGGTTCAAAGCCATTACAGACCCGGTTGCAGATACTGCAGGAGCGGCATAAGGTATCACAGAGAATCAGTTTGCGGCATGCATTTGTTTTCTTGCAGCGGAAGCGGTGGACACAAACGTTGTGTGGGTTATTAAAGCTGCCGCGGTTCCAGGTGTTGGCGATTCTGTTTCTGAACACCTTATCGGAAATGGTGGATGGATCTTTACAGAGGTATCTGGAAATCTCGCGGAAGGACTTGCCTTCATTCAGAGAACGCTCAATATAAGCACGGTCATCAAGGGTGAGATGTTTATGGTCTCCTGGAATTAATTTAGACATAGCGTTTCCTCCTTTAACGCCACCAGGACCAGACAACAGATCGAACTATAAAACAGCGGGGACGTATGTGCAAGAGTTAGCTCCACTTGTCCAGGATTAAATCCTATCTTGGATGATGGGGGTAGGGTTTAGAAAAACAATCCAGGTATTTTCAATGTTGTGTAACTTTGCATTGCGTTGCCTCCTTCGATTTATTGTTGCAGCTTATTCTACATCAATAAATATATCAAAGGTGGTGCATTTTCATCGTAATATACACCAAAAACATCAGATATGCTTACGGGAAAAGATTCTTTTTGGGGTAATCGAGCAGAAATTTATGTTTTACTGGGGGAACGTAAGAAAGACGAAACGGGTGCTTGAGTATTAAACTTAGGCACCCGTTTTTCATGTCAGAATACATCAAAACAATATTTTCTATCCACAAACGTTCTATTCACAAGCAAGAATGTTTGACCTAATCACTTTACCATTAAAAAATCAAATGTTCAATATAAAATGAAAAATATATTGACATGTATGGAAAACATTGCTATATTGTTAATATAAAGATGGATAAATGTCAGAAATACATCAAATCAATAGAAGATGTATGATGAGTGATAATTATTACCCGGCAATTGGGATTGCCAGGTAATACTCGAAAGAATTAGCTCGCAACTAAACCATTCGATAAAATAATTTTATATAATTTTTGTCAAATGGTCAACCACTTTCGGGAGAATCACATACCGGAAAGGAGTATGATGGAAATAAGGTGTCTATTATCATCTATCTTTTTTAGAAAAACAGTAGTAAAATAAAAGGAGAGATAGACCATGATAAGATATTATTTAAATTTGGACACAAAAGGGAACCCAAATAATGACAATGAGGCTCATCGTGGATAAAACATCATATGGAGGAGATGCTATGATTGCCCATATCAATGCGGAAACAAGAGCAGAACAGACCGTCCTGTCCCATTTACAGGGGACAGCTGCGTTGTCAGAAAAGCTCGCCTGTCCCCTCGGTATGGGCAATCTTGCATACTTAACCGGGCTGCTTCACGACTTGGGGAAATGGCGGAAAAAATTCGAGGATTACATCCGTACAGCCATAGACCACCCGGAAAAGGTTCGGAAAGGCGAGGTGAACCACAGCTCTGCTGGTGCCATTTATGTGTATCAGCGATACTACAAAGGCGATAAGCTGCAGAGGCTGACGGCGCAGTTGATGGCTGAAGCCATTCTTTCCCACCATGGCTTGAATGACTGCCTTAGCCCACAGGGAGATGAAGCATTCCGAACCCGTATCGAGAAGTTGGAAGATTTGGATTATGATGAAATTCTGGTAAATCTTGAGAAAAGTGGGATAAAGGCAGAGGAACTGGATGATCGGTTTGCAAAAGCGCAGGAAGAGATTGCAGTATTCATCCGGAAAACGTCGGGATATGATTATGGAAAAAGCTTCTTTCAGGGGATGATACAGCGAATGCTCCTGTCGATTTTGATTGATGCTGACCGGACAGATACCGCAGTGTTTTGCGGCACGCGGGATGAGCTTGCTAGGGAGTTTACGGACTGGGAGCTGCTTTGCAGAAAGATGGAAGGATATCTTGCCCAGCCAAAGTTTATGCAAGACACTCATATCTCGCGAATCCGCCGGGATATCGCCGATGAGTGCCTGCGGTTTGCGGAGAATCAAACCGGGATATATCGCCTTTCGGTCCCAACCGGAGGCGGAAAGACTTTAAGCGGTTTACGGCTGGCATTGAACCATATCGCCGGGACGCGGCGCGAGAGGTTTGGGAAAATAGAGAACTCGGAGATTCAGAAGAATCTGGAGAAACCGGAGAATCCGGCACCGACCGCAAAAAAGAGAATTTTTTACATAGGACCTTACCTGAGTATTTTGGAGCAGAATGCCCAGGTATTCCGGGATGTGCTTGGGGATGGAGATTTTTTACTGGAGCACCATTCCAACGTGG
This sequence comes from Lactonifactor sp. BIOML-A5, assembly GCF_009677585.1. Classification (GTDB taxonomy): domain Bacteria; phylum Bacillota; class Clostridia; order Lachnospirales; family Lachnospiraceae; genus Lactonifactor. The sequence continues at coordinate 8,770 of NZ_WKYV01000016.1, forward strand.
TTCAGGATGATGAATCCCAGTTGGAGGGGAGCCGATATCGGCAGATGACCGAAAACTGGGAAGTGCCGATTGTGTTGACCACATTTGTCCAGTTTTTAAATACCTTGTTTTCAGACAGTACCCAGTCTGTGCGGAGATTTCATAGTCTGGCAGATTCGATTATCATTATAGATGAGATTCAGTCGCTGCCCATTCATATGATTTGTATGTTCAATCTGATGATGAATTACTTGTCCGCTGTCTGGAATGTGACGGTGATTCTTTGCTCGGCTACACAGCCGGTCTTACATCATGTGAAGCCACCGATTGATTTGGGTCGTCCGGAAGATGTGATCGAAAATACAGCGAAGCTGTACGCCAGTCTGAAGCGCGTGAGAATCGAGGAAAAGAAGGGGTGGTTGGACACTTCGCAGCTTTCCCGGTTTGTGGCGGACATTGCAGGGCGGGAACGGTCGGTACTGGTGATTTTAAATACTAAGACAGCGGTGCGGGCATTATTTCTTGAATTAAAGCAATATTATGCTGACAGCAGTAAACCGGTTCGCATTGTCTATCTTACCACCAACATGTGTCCGGAACATCGCCTGAAGGTAATTCATGATTTAAAGCAGCAGTTAGAAGCAATTCAGGAAGGTTCGACAAACGAGCGAATGATTTGCGTAAGCACTTCCTTGATTGAAGCTGGTGTGGATTTGTCTTTTTGCAGTGTAATTCGTTCTTATGCGGGGATGGACAACGTTGCACAGGCAGCAGGACGATGCAACCGGAACGGAGAGTCGGAGGAAGGCGTTGTCTATCTGGTTCGGTACAAAGAAGAGAATATGAGCCATCAGAAACAGGTTGTGAAAGGCGCTTCCTGCAGTGAAAAGCTGGTGGAGGATTTTCAGCAGAATCCGCAGCGTTATGACCATGATTTGCTGTCTCCACAGGCGCTGAATGCGTACTACAACCATTATTATTACGACCCGGAACAACAAAAGCTGATGCGTTATCCCATAGAAAAGAAGGGCTTTACGCTGCTGGATTTGCTAAGCGAAAACAGGGTCGGGAAAATGGCGGCATACAGGGATAAACGTCAGGTTGAACTGGAACTTTGTCAGGCATTTAAAACGGCCGGGGCTTGCTTTCAGGCGATTGACAGTGATACGGTAAGCATTCTGGTTCCTTATGAAAAGGGAAGGGAATACATTGCAGATTTATGCAGTTTCCACAGCACACCGGCTGAATGTAAGAAGATTCTTCGAAAGGCGCAGCGATTTACGGTGAATTTATACCGTTATCAGTTTGAGAAAATGAAAAATCTGGAGGCACTGCAGTTCCTGGAAAAAGCAGGTGCATGGGCGCTGAAGGAAGGATTTTATGACGAGGAGATGGGAGTGGTAATGGAGAAAAAGCTTGATTTTATGGACATATAAGGAGGGATTACATGGAGAAAGAAAACAGCATTACATTTAAGGTGTATGGAATCAGGGCACTGTTCTCTGACCCGGTCACCAGAGCAGGAGGTGAGAAATTTTCTTATCAAGTGCCGACCTATCAGGCCCTGAAAGGAATCACCGAAAGCATTTACTGGAAGCCTACCCTGGTGTGGGTAATCGACCGGGTGCGGGTGATGAAGCCTATACAGACGGAGTCACAGGCGGTTCGTCCCATTGACTATACCGGTGGGAATACCTTGTCTATCTATACCTATGTGCGGGATGTGGAATATCATGTGCAGGCGCATTTTGAGTGGAATGAGAACCGTCCGGAGCTGGCCCATGACCGCAATGAAAACAAGCATTTTTTCATTGCGAAGCGAATGGTGGACCGGGGCGGACGCAGGGATATTTTCCTTGGAACCAGAGAATGCCAGGGGTATGTGGAGCCATGTGAATTTATGGAAGAGAAGGGATTTTATGATGAGATTCCAGAACTTTCCTTTGGAACCATGGTGCATGGCCTGACCTATCCCGATGAAGCGGTTCGGGAGGAGGAACGGGGGAAATTGACGGCGAGATTCTGGCGGCCGGTTATGAAAAACGGAATTATTGATTTTGTTCGTCCGGAGGCGTGTGAGATTCGAAGAACCCTGCGGGATATGTCTATGAATCATTTTGATGACCACAACAGCCAGGGGGTGGAGGATCTGGAAGAACTGTTTTTGCAGGAAGGGGTGAAGTGATTTGGGATTGCTGCAGGATTTGTATGAGACCTATGACAAGTCGGCTCATCTCGTGGGAAAGGAGGACGAGTTTGGGAAAATCCTTCTTCCCATTGCCCATTCCACGCAGAATGCACAGATTGAGGTGGGGATTGATTTAAACGGAGCCTACAAGGGCGCACGGCGGGTGGAGAAAGCCCGGGCGGTGACCATTATTCCGGTGACGGAGGATTCCGGAAGTCGTTCCAGCGGGATTGCGCCCCATCCATTGTGTGATAAGCTGATTTATGTTGCTGGAGATTATGCCCGGTTTGTGCCGGGAAAAAAGACACAGCAATATTACGATGCCTATATTGCACAGTTAAAGGAGTGGAAGGAACATGGCTGCCATCCGTATGTGGAAGCAGTTTATCAGTATCTGAGCAAGGGAACATTGATGCAGGATTTGATATCCGAAGGGATTTTGGAGGTGGATGAAGGCAGGAAGCCGGTGCCCAATGCGAAGATTGAAGGTATTGCCCAGACAGATGCTTTTGTGCGGTTTTGCATCAATGATATCAATGTGATGGGAACCGGTGAAATCTTCAAGGAGAAAGCGGTTTATGATGATTACATTCAATATTATCTGAGTATTCAGGGAGAGCGGGATATTGATTATATCAACGGAGAATATACCATGTGCTCGGAAAAACAGCCCTCCAAAATCCGCCACAGCGCAGATAAGGCGAAGCTGATATCGGCCAATGACAGCAGCGGGTTTACGTATCGCGGACGTTTTACAGGCAAAAAAGAGGCCATGTCAATCGGGTATGAGACATCCCAGAAAGCTCACAATGCACTGAAATGGCTGATTGAACGGCAGGCCTATAACCGGTATGGTTTGTGTATTCTGGTGTGGAATCCGGTGCTGCTGGATGTGCCGGACTGGATGTTGGATACGGCGGATTTGTTGTACGAGGACAGTGATGTCCCGGCGATGGTTGACCAGGAATATGCCCTTCGTGTGCGGGAGGCGATATCCGGAAAGTATGCAGATATTAAAACAAAGGATACAGATATCAGCATATTGTCCCTGGACGCGGCAACACCGGGACGTATGGGAATTCGGCAGTATCAGAAGATTGCAGGTTCTGTGTTTCTGGAACGGCTGGAGTCCTGGCATGCGGAGTGCAGCTGGCGGATGACTTATAAAAAGGGAATAAAGTCTGTGATTATGGCACCGTCTCCGGAGGATATTGCCAGAGCGGCTTATGGAGTGGAGCGGAATGGACTTTTGGAGTTGGATGCAAAGCGCATGGGAGACGTGGTTGAGTCCTTGATTCCATGCATCACCGGTGAGAAAAAGATACCGGCGGAGATTGTGCGGGCAGCAGTTCAGAGAGCCTTTGAACCGCAGAAATTCAGCGATTATAATTACCGGAAGGTCTTGGAAGTGACCTGTGCATTGCTGCACAGACAAATGATATACAAAGAAGGAGAGGGGCGAAATGTTATGGCACTTGACCGAAACAGAACAGTGAGGGACTATCTTTATGGCCGGCTGATGGCAGTGGGACATAAGGTGGAGTATGATACGTTTTCTGAGAGTGAAAGAGGAAAACGAGAGACAAATGTGACACGGTTTATGAGCCAGATTGTGAAGCGGCCGCAGCAGACCTGGGAGCTGATTAGCCTGAAATTGCTGCCTTATAAGAGCAAACTAAATCCGGGACTGCAGACCAAATACCAGAAGGAAGAGCAGGAGATATACGATTTATTTTTGGCAGATGAGTATTCAGATCCGAGGCCGCTGGGGGCGGAATTTTTGCTGGGTTATGCTTGTGAGTTAAGCTATTTATGGGGAACAAATGAGAGTAAGGAAAGCGAGAAGGAGGACTAAATGATGAGCACTTTTACAAACAAAATCGATTTTGCAGTGCTGGTGACGGTAAACAAGGCCAATCCCAACGGAGACCCGTTAAACGGAAATCGCCCGCGTGAGGATTTTGACGGCAGAGGTGAGATTTCGGATGTGTGCATTAAGCGGAAAATCCGCAACCGTCTGCAGGATATGGGGGAAGAGATTTTTGTGCAGTCGGACGGCCATTACACGGATGAATACAGAAGCTTAAGCGACCGGGCAAAGAATTGTAAGGAGCTGGAGGCAGCGCAGAAGGCAAAGGATATGGAAGCCTACGCAAAGGCCGCCTGTGAAAAATGGATTGATGTGAGAAGTTTTGGGCAGGTGTTTGCATTTAAGGGAGCGGACAGCGGAGTGTCGGTTGGTGTGCGGGGCCCGGTTTCCATTCATCCGGCTTTTAGTGTATCCCCGGTGGATATTATGGATCAGCAGATTACAAAGAGTACCAACAGCGAGCCAACCAAGGATGGCAAGCGTTCTTCTGATACTATGGGTATGAAGCACCGCGTAGAGTTCGGTTTGTACGTATTTAAGGGAAGTATCAATCACCAGTTGGCGGAAAAGACGGGATTTTCCGATGAAGATGCAGAAATGATTAAGCAGGCGCTGATTACGTTGTTTGAAAATGACTGTTCTTCGGCGCGCCCGGACGGCAGTATGGAGGTGGTGAAGGTATACTGGTGGAAGCATAATTGTCCCATGGGACAGTATTCTTCTGCGAAGGTTCACCGTACTTTGAAGATTGAGGAAAAAAAATCGGCGAACGGCATGCCCGGCTGCTTTGAGGACTATGAGGTAACTCTTCAGTCTTTGGAAGGTCTGGAGCCGGAAATCTATGATGGAATATGATGAAAATGATTTCCTGATGCTGTCGGGAATCCAACATTATGCGTTCTGTCCCAGACAGTGGGCATTGATTCATATTGAACAGCAGTGGGAGGAGAATTATTTCACCATTGATGGGATGATTATGCATGAAAATGCCCACAATCAGGAGAAAACAGAGAAGCGGAAAAATCTTCTGATTACCAGAGGCATGCCGATTTTTTCAAGGACGCTGGGGATCCGAGGTGTGTGTGATGTGGTGGAATTTCATCGGAATGAGCAAGGGGTGACGCTGCAAAATTATGCAGGATTGTATCTGCCTGTGCCGGTGGAATATAAGCGGGGAAAGCCGAAAACCCACGATGCAGATGAGCTGCAGCTGTGTGCCCAGGCCATGTGCCTGGAGGAAATGCTGCTGTGTGAAATCCCCAAAGGGTATTTGTATTATGGGGAGCCGAAGAAGCGGCAGGAGGTTATGTTTGACGAGGAACTGCGGCAAAAAGTCATTGCTTCTTTTACAAAGATGCATGAGCTTTTTGATAAGCAGTACACGCCTCGTGTGAAACAGACGAAAGCGTGCAGATCCTGTTCCATGGCAGATGTGTGCCTTCCCGGATTAAATAAAACGGTTTCGGTGGAGCGTTATTTCGAGAAGGCCATGAAGGAGGGAGAGTAGATGAAGAAATTACTGAACACCCTTTATGTGACGTCTTCCGATGCCTATCTTTCTCTGGATGGGGAAAATGTGGTGATTCTGAAAGGGGACGGCGGCAAGGTGCGCATTCCCCTGCACAATCTGGAAGGAATTGTAGCATTTGGATACACAGGAGCCAGCCCAGCTTTGATGGGAGCCTGTGCCCAACGGAATATTTCCCTGGTGTTTCTCACGCAAAACGGCAGATTTCTTGCAAGAGTTGTGGGGGAGACGAAAGGAAATGTGGTTCTGCGCAGGCAGCAGTACCGGATGGCAGACCAGGAAACTATGAGGCTGGCGATTTCGAAAAACTGCCTGACAGGGAAGATTTATAATAGCAGAAGCGTCATAAATCGAGCGCTGCGAGATCATCCCCAGAGAGTGGATACAGAGAAATTCCAGATGGTTTCCGACCAGCTGAACAACAGCCTTTCCCTTATCAGAAATGCTATCGGAGTTGATGAACTAAGGGGGTATGAGGGGGAGGCGGCAGCAAGATATTTTTCTGTATTTGACGGATTGATTTTGCAGCAAAAGGACGGATTTTCTTTTTCCGGGCGAACAAAGAGACCGCCTCTGGACAATGTAAATGCCATGCTTTCCTTCGTGTATACACTGCTTACCCGGGAGACCGCTGCGGCGTTGGAGACGGTGGGATTGGATTCCTACGTTGGTTTTCTGCACACAGACAGGCCGGGAAGAGTGTCGCTTGCCCTGGATATGATTGAGGAGCTGCGCCCCATTTTTGCAGACCGTTTCGTCCTGTCCCTGATTAATAAAAAGGTGGTAGATGCAGGAGACTTTGAAAAGCAGGAAAATGGTGCGGTCTACATGTCTGATGAGGCCAGAAAGAAAATTCTAAGTCTGTGGCAGGAGCGGAAACAAGAGAAAATCAAGCATCCCTATCTGGGAGAAACGGTGGAATGGGGACTGGTTCCCTTCGTCCAGGCAATGCTTCTGGCCCGGTTTATACGGGGAGACCTGGACGGTTATCCGCCATTTATGTGGAAGTAGGTGATAAGGTGCTGGTACTGATTACATATGACGTGAATACAGAGGATGCAGGCGGAAAAGCCAGGCTCCGCAAGGTGGCAAAGCAGTGCACAAATTATGGTCAGCGGGTTCAGAACTCGGTGTTTGAATGTGTGATGGACTACGGAAAATGCAGAGAGGTGAAGCATATTCTGGAGGAGATTATTGATAAGGATAAGGACAGCCTGCGCTTTTATTATCTGGGAAATAATTACCAGGGAAAGATAGAACATATTGGCGCAAAGGAAACGTTTTCCGTAGAGGCCCCGCTGATTATCTGATGAGTGCTTGTTGGTTGTCCGATCGTAGTGGGATTCACGAAGTGCGAATGTGAGTTGCACATGATTTCTTTGGGGGATTCGCACTGGGTTTTGGGGTGTTTTGGGGGTTGAAAAAGGGTGATTTTGAAGTTTTAAAATCGTTTTTTGTAAAAATATATAATTAGAAGAAGGATATTGCTTTGGAAATTGTGCATTTTTGCTGTCGAGGCTCGCGAGAGCCTTGTGGATTGAAATATTTTGGGCTTGCCGTTGCTATCAAGCATTACTGTCGAGGCTCGCGAGAGCCTTGTGGATTGAAATTCGTTTCTTTACGAAACAGAAATAATCTGATATAGTCGAGGCTCGCGAGAGCCTTGTGGATTGAAATAGTTTTGAGGAGTAGCTGACATCTCCACAATATGGTCGAGGCTCGCGAGGGAAACTCGGTAGAGATTAAAATCAGATTCGTTTTTAATTAATAGAGATTTAGTGCGAATGTCAAGTGCACAGAAATTTGCAGGGGGATTCGCACTAGAAAGTATGCTATATTGAATAGGCTATGAGGTATGGAGGAAGGATATACTTGCCATGGTTCGGTGAAATGTGTACAATGTGACTATATATATTGCAATTTTCAATGAGATAATTATGCATAATTGCAGTCGTTCCCTTCGCTGGGAACGTGGATTGAAATTATTTTTAGCGGTACAACCTGATAGTAAAACTTAGGTCGTTCCCTTCGCTGGGAACGTGGATTGAATTAGTAATAAATTTCCTGCTTATCTGCCGTAAAATAGAATTCTAAGGAGATAGTAAACATGATATTCGACTTTTACCCATGGAAAATGGATATTGATATTAAAGCTACGAAACAACTTTATGAGAGAAAAGACTACGCCAAAGATAGGAATGCCAATAAAACTATGTTTCAGGAGATGTCCGAAAAACAGAGAAATTTTTTTATATCCGTAGGTGTTGACATATTAAAAGCAAAAGTAATAGAAAAAGTTCATAATATTCCAAGTGATGGGGAATTGACTGGCGGGAAGATTTATAGTAGGACACTGGATTTTCTAATGTGTGGGAAGTTCCTTTCTATACCAGATTATCAGGAAGAAGTATACAGTGATGAAGAAATATTCGGTATGAATTTTTCTCATTCTTTACAAGTTATTTCTATGCCGGAGGAACAGAAAATTCCTGTATTCGATATTGATGGGTGGGGGTGTGTATTTAAGCATCCTTTATTTAGATTCGGGGAAGAGGATTTTAAACAATGGGATTGTGGTTACATAGCAGGCACTATATTGCTTATGAAAGACCTATAATTAAAATTTCTGGTACCATTATTGAGTAATATTGTTTTAAAAAAGTTTTATAAAATTGTACTGCAACTTATGGGAAAGGGAGTACACGCATGTGATTTAGTTGTAACTTTTTCTGATAGGGTATAAGAAAACTGAAGGAACGATAGTGAACATACAATGAGAATACATATGAAGAGAAAAACGCGGAGATTTTTTATGTGGATATGGATTTTGGCAGCCAATTTCTTTTGGGCATTTGCACTTATCACTATTAGTTATTCCTGGGGATATGATCAATGCGCCATTGATGGGAACATCGCATATTTTAGCCACCCGGCATATCTTAATATTATAAATGGTATCCCCTGGCTTTTAGGCACACTTGTGTTTGGCGGTTTAGGGATTCTGTTTTACCGGAAAAGTAATATATAGAAGCAAAAGATAAGGGGGATAAATGATATACATAAACAGTATAGCAGATATGATAGAATTCATCAGAGCCTGCGACAAATATGAATTAGACTGTGCATCATCCATTAACTTTAGGATGCCAAATTACGAGATTTCGCCAAAAGAATTTTTAGAGTTTGCAGATATAGATTTAAGAGACACAACGGTTAAAGGGAAGGTGGGAGCAGTTTCGAATCTGAAAAGGGCGCTGGATTGCCAGCTGGATATGTTTTTTGAGGCTGTCAATATCAAAAGTATCTTTGACAGCAAAAATCTCAAATTCAGTAAAAAGATACAATTTCTATCGGATATAGGAATGCTTCTCACCAACGCAATGAACAAACTTAATACCATCAGAAACAGAATGGAACATAATTATCTTGTCCCGACAATTGAAGATTTAGAGGTATATTATGAGATGGTGTGGAACGTGATTGAGATCATTAACCTAAATGTGCATATAATGAAAATGGGAGAAATCAGGTATGTAGCAAGTGCAGGGCAGGAGAAGTTTTATGTGGAAAATGGGTATGATATCTCCCAAAGAAGTTTTTGGTTTAAAATTACTCAGAGAAAAACCAGAGATACAAACAGCATAATCAAATCCTTGTATAAGCAAGACGACTATACAGAGTATGTCAGGGCATTCCAGGTATTCCGATGCAATATAGACTTTTATGACAGTGATAATGCGAAGGAGTATAAAAAGAGATTAAAAGAAATAAGTCTTATTGATATATAATGATAGAGGAGAAAACTGATGAGAGAATTTGCAGCAGCAGCCCTTCCCTGGATTGTCATTGGAATAGCAGTTGCCGTTCTTTTGGCATACAGAGGGAAGAAGAAGGGTGAGTATGAGACTTGTATGACAGAGGGGATGTGTATTGGAATGTGTATCGGAACCGCAATCGGCAGTTCAGGAATCCTTGATTTAGGATTGGGCATAAGCCTGGGGATGCTGTTGGGGGAATTGGCCGGTATGAACATCAAAAAATAAAAACGGCATGATAAGGGGTATCATGTTAAGATGGGCGGTATGATATGAGGATAGAGATTGAATTAGCGTATGATAACAAAGAAGAGGTACAGGCTCTTTTTTCAGAATACACGCAGATGCTGAAGCGTATGGAGCCTGATATGGTCAGGTGTCTGGAACATCAGGATTACAGCAGGGAAATTTTACATCCTGAGGATAAGTACGGGCTGCCCCAGGGAAGACTCTATATTGCATGGGTGGACGGTAAACCGGCAGGGTGCATAGGAATGCACAAATTTAACGAAAACAGTTGTGAAATGAAACGACTATATGTAAAGCCAGAGTACCGGGGCCGTAAGCTTGCCAGCTTGCTGATAGACAAAATACTGGAGGATGCAAGGGAGATAGGTTATCGGGAGATGGTGTTAGATACCATGACATTTTTAGATGCCGCAATTTCCTTATATCTGAAATATGGATTTTGTGAAACAGAGGCCTACTATGAGAATCCCGTGAAGGGTGCGGTCTATATGAAACTGGAGCTGTAAAGTGAAATCACAGGAGCGAAATCATCCAGAAGGAGTAAATATGAGAAAACTAAGAAAGATGCTGGGAGATATAACGGATCCTTCTGTTGTATCGCTCATGAGATTGATTGAAACCCAGAGCAAGGCTACCTTATCCGGATGGGCGGTAGATTACGCAGAGAAGCACTATCTGGGGATTTACCAGAAGGTGTATGCAGATGAACGCAGACTGCAGGAGGCAGTTTCCGGAATGAGGGAATATCTGGACGGGAGCAGAAAACAGAAGGACTTAAAGCCGCTTCTGCAAGCTGCCGTGCAGGCGGCACAGGAGGCAGAGGATAATCCCCCGGCACAGGCTGCTGCCCGGGCGGTAGCGACAGCCTGCAGAACGGTCCAGTCCCCTGCCAGTGCACTGGGGTTTGCTTTTTATGGGGCAGCGGCGTCTGCCTACGAGAAGGCAGGACTGGTAGAGAGCCAGGAGGTGTATGATGCGCTGGCTTCTAATGAACTGGTACAAATATTGGGATCTCTCAGGGAGATCGCTGTATCTGGTGAGAAAAATCCGGTTACGATTAAGTGGAACTGCTGAGTCAAGGTACGGTTTTTAGGAGCACATGACCTGACTCAAAAGGCGGGGCATCCGCACGCTCTGCGATGAGTTTTCTGTGAGCGATGCGCAGTTCTTCCTGATATTTAGCCAGATATGCGGGAAACTCTTTCCATTTCTCCAGGGAAGCATTCTGGATTAACTTTTCTTCCTGCATATGGGCCTGGATGACCAGATGATAGTAGAGCTGAGGGTCTATCTGGTCTGCCCGGCATACCTTTGTGAGAAGTTCTGTAATTGCCTTATATTTCTCCCAGAGCTGATTGGTTGCTTTTGCACGGTGATAGGGAAAAAGCAGGCAATTTATGATATAGCCGATAGCTGCACCGGCGAGAATATATCCGAGCCGGATGAGGAAAATACCGCCCACTGCCTGAAAACCAAAGGCATTCATGAACACAGCTCCCCCCAGGGCACCTACGGTGGAGCAGGCAAAGGTTTCCTTATAGTCAGTAAAGTAAAATGAAAGATAGCCCGACAGCATCATGGCAGCGGTGCGCCCTGCCGGGGAGGAAATCAGGGAATAGATAGCCACAGAGATCAGTCCGCCCAGTATAGTGGCGAAGATCCTGTTCTTGATCTTCTGGGGGACATCATCTGCATAGGGCAGGGAAACGGAGGCCAGGGTGAACAAAAGCCATCGTCCATGAGGCAGGGGGAGATACTGTACCGCCAGCACAGCAAGGGATAAAAGCAGTGCTGTCCGAAGGGCATAGATGGCACGCATAGGACTCAGATCAATGGCAGACTGCAGCCGTATTTTAAAAGAGAGGGCGGATTTGCGGAAATGGACTCGCCCCTGGGGATCTGTCATATGAAGCAGCCTGTCACGGATATAAAGGAGGATATTGTTAAAAACCCGGGCTGTTTTTTCATCTGTCAGTTCAGCCAAAACGGAGGGATCCAAAGCAGGGATCTCAGCGCGTTCCTGCAGGATAAACGCATGAAATTGGCTCAGCTGTATATCGATGCAGTGCAGAAATTCTTTATTCTGGGGGGACGGGCTGGAGGAGAGTTCATGTATCAGTATGGCCAGCTGTTCCAGCCCCCGTCCGGCGGCAACCATGGAATAACTGGAGTCAGAGATACAAAAGGCTTTTTTTCTTCTCTCGTATACTGTCTGACTTAACCGGCACAGCTTACTTCGCATACCCGGCAGATCCGGCTCATGTGTAAGGTTTTCCGTATTACTGGAAATAGTGCTGCGGATATCCTCAATCATTTCACTTAACACATCTCTGGCGGTTTCAGCCACTCGCTTTCTTCCCATGATCCACTGATACAGCATGATAGATACAGCTCCAACCAGCATCCCCAGAATCCGTTTGGGAAGCTGAGAAGCTGTAACAGGTGAAATAAAAACCAGAAACAGATACGACAGAATATAAGGAAAGTACATGTGACTGGCATACTCATATGTAAAGGCGTACAAAATCATGAGAAGTGTGGCAAAATTAATGAGAAAGGATAAAGGCGCCGTGCAGGCAGTGACCAAATAGGCGGCAACGGCCATCCATACCAGGACCAGTGCCTGAAGAATAAAGTGTTTAAGGGGCGCGGCTGTCAGATCCCGTACCATGGATGCTGACATCATAATGGTGAAGATCACACCGACAATTGAGTGTACAGGGCCAAATAGGATCTGAAAAATATTTACATATGCGATAATAAATAGAAAGCTGAGGGTGCTGAAACGGAAGTTTTTCCGGATTCTCTCAGATAGTTTGGAACTGCATTTCATAGATCACGACATCTCCTTTAATACTGATCATCATAAAGATGATAATTGACTTTAGCCTATAGTACTATATAATGGGAATAAGAAGTCATATAATAATGATAGTCATATTTTGTTTACTAATCTACAAGAATAGCATTTCCGGATGTATTTGTCAATGGGAGAAGGAGAATATGAAAACTGAAAAAGTATCAGAAGAATTTGTTCAAAACCTGCTTTCGGTACTGCCGAACTGGCATTCCAAGCTTGTGCGTCCTTTTAAAGATACACTGAACGGGGAGATGAGCCTGGAAACCTATTATTGTCTGGAGACTCTTAAAATTCAAGGCGCAGTAACTATGACGGAACTGGCCCATCTGCTCAAGGTCCCCAAGCAGCAGGTGACAAAGCTGGCAGAGAAGTTGAGACTGCATGGTTTCGTAGAGAGGGTATACAACGAGAAGGATCGAAGAGTCATCAGGCTTCGTCTGACCCAGAAGGCAATTCTGTATCTGGACGAGTATCATCTTAAGAATACGGCATTTATCCAGAGCCTTGAGAACCAGCTGGATGCAGAGGAGCTGCGGAAACTGAATCAGGCGGTTGAGCTTCTGGGAGAGATACTTCCTAAATTAAAATAAAATATATGTCACAAAACGTCTGCGCCTGGGTCTAATTTAATAGGAGGTAAAAAACTATGAATAGAAATCAAAAAGAGACATCGGTACTGATAGATCAGGCTGTGGAGGGAGACAGAGAGGCGCTGGAGGCATTGCTGACTCAAGTGCAGGATATGATATTCAATCTGTCTCTGCGCATGCTGGGCACTGTGCCGGACGCGGAGGACGCATCCCAGGAAATTCTGATTAAGGTAATGACACACCTGTCGTCATTTCGTAAAGAGAGCAGCTTTACTACCTGGGTATTCCGGATTGCCGTAAATTATCTCAAGGATTACAGGAAAAATATGTTTTCTCATCATCCTCTGAGCTTCGAAATATACGAGGAGGATATTGCAAGCGGAAGGGAGAAAGATATCCCTGATTTGTCCCAGGGGGTGGATCGTACAGTTTTAGAAGAAGAACTGAAAATGTCATGTACAAATGTTATGCTGCAGTGTCTGGATCGGGAAAGCAGATGTATCTATATTCTGGGAACTATGTTCCGGGCAGACAGCCGTATGGCGGGAGAGATTTTGGGAATGACTCCTGAGGCATACAGGAAACGGCTGTCCAGAATCCGGGAAAGAATGGGAACCTTTTTGAGCGAATACTGTGGTTTATCCGGAACAGGAATCTGCAGCTGTAAAAAACGAACGGATTATGCCATAGCAACCCATCGTCTGCACCCGGAACAGCTGGAATACAGAGCTTTGGAACATACGGAAAGAGACATTATGCTGGAATGCAAAGAGGCGATGGAAAAAGTAGACGACTTGTCCCTGATCTTTGCAAACATGCCCTTTTACAGGACAAGCAGCAAAGCCAGCGAGTGGATGAAACGCTTTTTGAGGTCAGAGGAATTTAAAATTATCGCTGAAGCCGGGGAGGGATGCGGATGAATACAAAGCTGATACTGGAATATCTGAGGGAATTGGAGGAGAATAACAGCAGAGAGTGGTTCCATGGGCACAAGGAGGAATATCAGGCCGCAAATGGAGAATTTCTAAAACTGATTGAGGCTTTTATGCTGGAGCTGGGCAAAGAAGATGCCGGAATCCTGGACTGCGAGCCGGGAAAACTCACCTTTAAGCTGGTAAGGGATACCCGATTCAGCAAAGACAAATCCCCTTATCTTCCTGCCTTCAGAGCTCATATCTCATCGAAAGGAAAGCTGCCGGTGCCGGTGGGGTATTACCTGATGATAAAACCGGGCTCTTCTTTTTTGGGGGGAGGATTATTTGCAGATATGTTTAAGAACGCCACCCAAATGGTAAGACGCTATATTGCAGAACATGGTGAGGAGTGGCAAAGTGTTCTGGACGTGCCTGAGTTCCAAAGGTATTTTCAGGTCAAAGGGACTGCTCTGAAAAATGTTCCCCAGGGATTTGAGAAGGACCATCCCCAGGCAGAGTTCCTGAAATACAAAAGCTGGTATCTGGAATACCCTATTCCGGATAAGGAGTTAGAAGACGGAGAGGCGTTTTTTCAGAGAGCACTGGAGAGCTACAGAGTTATGAAACCCTTTAATTCGTTCCTGAACAAAGCTTTGAAGGAGTTTGAAATGCCTGCCCGACCGTAAGGGGAGTAAATATCTTTTCTGATATCGTTTCATTTTGTTTCGTATCCACGCATTCATTGACATAAGATCATTGGACATGATAAAATAAACTATTATTTACCCATCATGAAAATGGTAATATGTGGGTTTTACAGGGCGGAACGATGTGATACATGTGTGGGCGGAAAAGAAAACGGCAGTTAGAAAAGGAGGAACAACATGGCGTTTTATTATCAGGAACCATCCAGAACATTCAGCGAATATCTTTTAATTCCGGGGTACTCTTCTACAAAGTGCATTCCCTCGGAGGTTAGGCTGAATACACCCTTAGTGAGGTATGAGAAAGGCACAAAACCGGCGTTATCCATAAATATCCCGCTGGTTTCTGCGATCATGCAGTCCGTCTCTGATGACAGGCTGGCTGTGGCCCTTGCACAGGAGGGCGGCTTATCCTTTATTTACGGTTCCCAGTCGGTTGAAAGCCAGTCGGAAATGGTAAGGAAGGTAAAAAAATACAGGGCGGGATTTGTGGTAAGTGACTCTAACGTATCTCCTGAGATGACTCTGCAGGATGTGCTTGATATCACAGAAAAAACCGGGCATTCCACTGTAGCGGTAACCTCAGACGGCAAACCGGGAGGGAAACTTCTGGGGATTGTAACCAATAAGGACTACAGGGTCAGCCGGATGGGACCGGATACCAAAGTGGGAGATTTTATGACCAGGTTTGAAGATCTGGTGTATGCGGATGAGGAGACCAGTCTGAAGGCCGCCAACGATATTATCTGGGAACATAAAATCAACTGTCTGCCCCTGGTGAATAAAAAACAGGAGCTGGTCTATCTTGTGTTCAGAAAGGATTACGACACGCACAAGAAGAATGAGAACGAATTAATAGACGGTTCCAAGAGGTATATGGTTGGAGCAGGGATTAACACAAGGGATTACAAAGAGCGGGTGCCCGCGCTTCTGAATGCCGGAGCGGATGTTCTTTGCATAGACAGCTCGGAAGGGTTTTCCGAGTGGCAGAAGATTACCATTGATTATATCAAGGAGACCTTTGGCCCTGAGGTGAAGGTAGGGGCCGGCAACGTAGTGGATGCGGAAGGATTTCGTTTCCTGGCAGATGCGGGCGCTGATTTTGTCAAGGTAGGAATCGGCGGCGGAGCGATCTGTATTACCCGGGAACAGAAGGGAATCGGCCGGGGACAGGCCACTGCCTTGATTGAGGTGGCTAAAGCCAGGGATGAGTATTACGAAGAAACAGGTATCTATATTCCTATATGTTCCGATGGGGGCATCGTACATGATTATCACATCACTCTGGCGTTGGCTATGGGGGCTGACTTTATTATGCTGGGAAGATACTTCGCCAGATTCGATGAAAGCCCCACGAAGAGAGTGAACATCAACGGGAGCTATATGAAAGAGTACTGGGGTGAGGGAAGCGCAAGGGCAAGAAACTGGCAGAGATATGACATGGGCGGAGATAAAAAGCTATCTTTTGAGGAAGGTGTAGATTCTTTTGTGCCATATGCCGGCAGCCTGAAGGACAATGTGACACTGACCTTATCTAAGGTGCGATCCACTATGTGTAACTGCGGAGCGCTTACCATACCTGAGCTTCAGAGTAAGGCTAAAATCACTCTGGTATCCTCAACGAGTATTGTTGAGGGCGGGGCCCATGATGTTATGCTGAGAGATAAGAGATAGAATAGAATAATTGTATCTAAAGGCGTCAGAGCACACATGCTCCGGCGCCTTTTTAAACGAAAATATTTTCGTGAAATGAAATTCTTGTGGGTGAGGGGATAATCTAGTACAATGGAAAGAGCAAACGCTTTGTTGTAAATATTCGGGTATTATCTCGGAAGTGGTCTGTGATTCAGAGAAAAGTATGAGAAGGAGCATTGGTTATGGAGAACCAGGAACAGAAGCATAAACGGCGTGTCCGCTATAAAGGGACACATCCCAAAAAATATAGTGAGAAATACAAGGAGCTGCAGCCGGAGAAATATCCGGAAACAGTGGAGAAAGTGATTCAGAAGGGGAGTACTCCTGTAGGGATGCATATCTCCATCTGCGTAAAGGAAATTTTAGAGTTTTTTCAAATAAAACCAGGTCAGACAGGTCTGGATGCTACGCTTGGATATGGAGGCCATACACTGGAAATGCTGAAATGTCTTGGAACAGAGGGGCATATTTACGCTCTGGACGTGGACGCTGTGGAAATGGAGAAAACAAGAAAGCGTCTGCAAGGGCTGGGGTACGGACCCGAGCTGCTGACCATAAAGCAGATGAATTTTGCTGATATTGATCAGCTGGCGGAGGAGACCGGGCCTTTTAATTTTGTTCTGGCGGATCTGGGCGTATCTTCGATGCAGATAGATAATCCGGACAGGGGGTTTTCTTTTAAAAAGGACGGGCCCCTGGATCTGCGCCTGAACCCGCAGAAAGGAATTTCTGCAGCAGAACGCCTGCAGCAGATCCAACTGGGGGAACTGGAGGGCATGCTTGAAGAAAATGCGGATGAACCCTATGCCAGGGAGATTTCAGGGGCAGTAATACGGGAGATAAAGAAGGGTAAGAAAATCAGCACAACGACTGAACTTCAGCAGGTGATAGCAGGCGCTCTGTCTTTTCTGCCTCAAAACGAGAGAAAAGAAGCAGTGAAAAAGTCCTGCCAGAGGACTTTCCAGGCTCTTAGAATCGACATTAATAATGAATACGAGGTGCTGTACCAGTTTTTGGAAAAACTGCCCGGTGTACTGGCAGAAGGCGGCCGCGTGGCTATACTGACCTTTCATTCCGGTGAGGACAGAATTGTAAAGAGGTCTTTTAAAGAGCTTCACCGCAAGGGAATATACAGTGAGATAGCAACAGAGGTGATTCGCCCTTCAAGAGAAGAGTGCAGCAGGAACAGCAGGGCCCGTTCCACAAAGATGAGATGGGCTGTAAGGTCGCAGAACATCGGTGAGTAGATGATTACGCGTGCCGCTTGAAGACAGAAAAAATCATAGAAATAGGAGGTTGCATATGAAAGAATATCCACTGAGCGAGGTGGAAGCATTTGCCTGTGAAATATTGAATAAGTATTACTGTGAGTGTGATGTGGAATTTCTCAACTCTACATTTGCAGAGGACATTGTGTGGATTGGAGCGGGCGAAGGACAGAAAGCAGAGGGAAAAGAGGCTGTGACCGCATATTTTACTCAGAAAAATAGGGATATGGCCCCCTGGGATGTGTCTTATGAAATATATGAAACAAGGAGACTGGGGTCTGACTGCTATCTGTGCGAGGGGAGCAGCAGGATAAGCTTCTGTAAAAAGATGGAGATGCTTCTGGACAATCAGCAGAGGTTTACCTTTATCTTCAGAGACAACGGGGGAAAGCTGGAAACCATACATATCCACAATCTGATGCCGTATCTGGGCTGGCAGGAGGCAGTACAGGCGGCTATCTTTAAAGTCTATCCTTTGATTTTAAAACTAAATCTTACACAGGATACGTACAGATGCTTTAGTGAGGAAGAGATACAGTTTATTGACAAAACAGAAGGAGTGTACTCTGAAATTTACAGCAGTTCACTGCCGGGTATCCATCCTGAACACCGGGATAAATATGCGTCGGTACTTGCAAGAGAAAAGCTTATGGAACGGTTTTCCCGGGGAGAGCGGGAAGTATATCTGGACTTTCAGCAGGAAGGGACAAATGGGGAATATGGCTGGCGCTCTGTCTGCGTCATTCAGATGGAGAACCCTTTCAGCCCGGACGTAATGGCCATCGGGTTGGTTAAAGTGCAGGATACTCAAAAAGAAAAACAAGAGGAACAGGAGCAGCTTCTCCGTGGGGCATTGCAGTCTGCCAATGCGTCCAGCCTGGCAAAATCAGATTTTCTCTCAAGAATTAGCCATGATATCAGAACTTCCATGAATGGTATTGTCGGGATGAGTGCCATTGGACAGAGAAATCTGCAGAAGCCGGACACTGTGATGGAGTGTTTTCAGAAGATAGATGCCTCCTCAAAATATCTTTTTGACATACTTAATGATATTTTAGATGTGTCAAAGCTGGAGACGGGCAAAATGGAGCTTATCAGCCAGTGCTTCAGCCTTCAGGTACTGCTGGAGGAAGTGAATCATATCATCACCCCCCAGGCAAAGGGGCGGAGGCTGATCTATGAAGAGTACAAAAAGGGGCTGGAGGCAGAGTATTATGTGGGGGATGCAGCCAGAATTAAGCAAATTCTGATCAATTTATTGAGCAATTCACTGAAATTTACTCCTGCAGGCGGAAAGGTAATTATGAGTGTCAGGCAGGAAGACGAAAATTATGATCTGTCTTTTCTGGAGTTTTGCATCTGCGACACTGGGATTGGAATCTCAGAGGCGTTTCTTCAGAGAATTTTTCAGCCATTTGAACGGGAGATTCCAGAGGTGATATGCGATAATCCGGGAAGCGGGCTGGGCCTTTCTATTGCCTATAGCCTGGTTCATCTGATGGGAGGCACGATCGAGGCTGACAGCAAAAAGGGAGAGGGGACACAGATTACAGTGAGACTTCCTCTTGCGCCTGTTTTCGAAGAAGAGACAGTATACGGTAAAAACAGCAACAGCTGGTGGGAGGAAGAAGAATCGGAGGATTTTGATTTTTATGGATACAGAGTGCTCCTTGCGGAGGATAATGAACTCAACAGAGAGATTGCCTGCACTCTTCTGGAGATGAATGGCATTGAGGTTGAGACTGCGGAGAACGGCCAGGAGGCAGTGGATATGTTTTCTGAGAATCCTCCGGGTTATTATATGGCGATCCTTATGGATATTCGCATGCCTGTTATGGATGGACTGGAAAGCACCTGTGCGATCCGGGCCCTTGACCGGGGGGATGCTCAGACAATACCAATTATTGCTATGACAGCAAATGCTTTTCAGGAGGATGAAGAGGAGGCCAGAAAAATCGGAATGGATGGGTATCTGGTGAAGCCTCTGGAGGTAGAGGCAATTTTCAGGGAGCTTAGACATTACGTGTAACGGTACACAGCAGAATGCTGACAGGCCTTTCACAGCGGCAGTCCAGGTAAGTCCTGGACTTTCCGCAATGCTGGAAGAGGAATCACAGACGGCCTATAAGATACCGTATATCGTATTCCATACATAGCCCAAAAGAGGGGAACCAAGGAAAAAGTAAAAGAGGAAAATCAGCAGTATGGTGCAAAGCCCGGTATATTTGAGAGAGAAGCCTTCCTCCTTCTGTATATGCATCTGAAAAATTGTCAATTTTCGGAAACATAACGTGAAGATTCCATATCCGGCTGCTGTTCCCAGAGTATTCATCAGCAGATCATCTATGTCCGTTGCCCTCCAGTTCAAAAGCTGGCTGGTTTCGATGAGCAGGGAAAACAGGAACCCCGCCATTACTGTCCGCTTGAGGCTTTGGCTGCTTTTCCACAAAACAGGAAGAGCAATCCCCAGAGGTATAAAAAGTATAATGTTCATAATTAAGCCAAAGGGGCTGTTTAAACCCCACCGCAGAGGGATTAGATTAATTTCCTCCAGACGGATCAGAGAGTCAGCGTGGCGGCCTATGTCATCGATACCTCCTGCCCCGGTGATGGAAAATACAGCGGTCATCAGACAGGCCAGCAGCTGCCATCCAATAAGGAACCCCCAGGTCAGCCTTATGCCTTTCTGCCTGTAAAAGATACAAAATCCTGTCTCAAGGAGAAGATAGGGCAGGAAAAGAATTAGATAATTTTCTAACGCATTAAATATATAAGACATTTCAGTCACCTCCTGGTATATAAAAATATCACAGAAATCTTAATATGGAAGAAAGATTATGCTTAATACTTTCTTAAACTAAATATAAGTTTCGCCTGCCCGGGAGCAGCCCAGCAGATGAAAGCGGAAGAAAGAAACCATAATAAGGAACTGAAACGTCAGATGAATAGAAGCCTGAGAGAAAGATGACTGCAGAAGGAGAAGGGCGGGACGCATAATACAATATGCGGTCCGCCCTTCTCCTTCTGCAGTCATATCCTGGAACGGCGGCTCAGCTTGAGCCGTCAATCTGATCTAAAGTCTTAAACGTATACCCCATCTCTTCCCATTTTGTGAGAAGTTCATCCATGATATCAGCGTTTGTCTTGGAAGTACTGTGGAGCAACACTATGGCTCCTGGATGGATACGGCCAAGCAGCTTTTTATACGCTTCCTCTTTGGTAGGCTGATTATCCTGATACCAGTCTACATAGGCCAGACTCCAGAAAAAGGTCTTATATCCCAGTTCCTTTGCCATCTGGAGATTGTTTACACTGTATTTTCCCTGGGGTGGCCGATAGAACTTGGTAATAGGTTCTCCGGTGGTCTGCTCATAGAGCGTTTCTAATTCACTCATTTCTTTGGAGAATGCGTCCATACTGGAGATTTTGGACATATCGGGATGGTGGTATGTATGATTTCCCACAGTGTGTCCCTCCGCCACCATTCGCTTTACCAGATCCGGACTGGTTGAAATGAAATTGCCTACCACAAAAAAGGTGGCGTGCACATTATGTTTTTTTAATGCATCCAGGATGGGAGCTGTATTGCCGTTCTCATACCCCGCGTCAAAGGTGAGGTACAACACTTTCTCCTCGGTATCCTCGGCATAATAAGCGTCATACTGCTTAAGTTCATCCATAGTGGCATTGCCGATGGGAGGTTTTCCCTCCTCGGGAAAACTAAGGCCCCAGTTCCCTTCCGCTGAAGTCTGAATAGCTGCTGCCTGCCGGGACGGAACCTTCTGTGCAATAAACCTGCCGGCAAGAAAGGCCGCCGCGAAGAGAAGTGTGATTTTAAAGAAGTTTTTAACGAAGGTTTTATTGATCATAAGAATCGCCAATTTGTATTTGTTTTAAGTATATTGTGATACTTTTCAAAATATACCCATTGCAGACGGGAAAGATTCCTCCTTTGAAAAAGAAAAGGTTTGACAGGAAAATCCTATTTGCAGGTGGAAAAAAGATGGACCCGATGATATACTGAGAGTAAGTTTTCCCGGCAGATGTGAAGACTTCCGGGACTTTTTTACTTAGTATTGGGAGGATTTTATATGGTACTTTTAGAACAGGAAGACAGATATAAAATTGAGCCCTTATTTGAAGGGTGGCAGGAGACTATGATATGGTCCTGCCTTCAGGGATATATGGGGAGAGCCTGGGCGGATCGAAGGGACCACCCCACATCGGCACGGATTATAGTAGGGGGGTTTTGTTTTTTTGCCGGTTCTCCCAACAGAGAAATGGTTGGAAGTATGCCCAGGGACTGCATCTCGGATGTTATCCTAATGATTCCCCAGAACAATTACTGGTCCCGGCTTATTGAAAAGGAATACAATAAAAATTATGTTGTTACCACCCGGTATGCCATAAAAAAAGAACCGGATGTTTTTGATCGGGAGAAGCTTTCCGGGTATGCTCATGCTCTGCCTCCAGGCTATGAGCTGAGTAGAATTGATAAGGAACTTTTCAGAATTCTGAACAGACAGAAATGGTCTGCTGACTTCTGTTCACAGTTCAGCGGGTGGCCGGAGTATGAGAAGCATGGGCTGGGAGTTGTTGCTGTGTATGAGGGAAATCCTGTATCGGGGGCCTCTTCCTATACGTATTATGACAGGGGCATTGAGATTGAAATTGATACCAGGCGTGATCACAGAAGAAAGGGACTTGCTCTGGCATGCGGGGCAAGACTAATCCTGGAGTGCCTGGAGCGGGGGCTGTATCCCAGCTGGGATGCCCATGACAAACGCTCAGTGGCCCTTGCAGAGAAATTGGGGTACCATCTCGACAAACCTTACACAACGTATATTATTTCAGACCTTAATTAAGTGACGGAAAATTCATATAACTTTTTCTTGCATCCGGCTTCAAAACAGTATATAGTGGATTCCGGATTACTTTTGAGGAGAGGTTATTATGAAAGAGAAAGAAAGGAAATCATCTGCCAGGGATATGACCCAGGGAAGCCCTATGAGACTTATTTTGGGCTTTGCTCTTCCCATGATGCTGGGTTTTTTGTTTCAGCAGTTTTATAATATGGCAGATACTGTAATAGTAGGAAGATTTTTGGGAGTGAATGCACTGGCTGCTGTGGGGGCAACTGGTTCCATTAACTTCTTTGTAATTGGGTTCTGCATGGGAATCTGCAATGGATTTGCCATACCGGTGGCTCAGAAGTTCGGGGCAAAGGACGAAAAAGGGTTGAAAGCCTATGTGGCGAACAGTGCCATTCTGGCAGCAATTTTTGGAATTGTGATGACGGTGCTTGTGGTACTGTTCTGCAGAGAGATCCTGGAAATCATGAATACTCCCGCAGACATTGCTGACGGTGCCTATGATTATATTATAATTATATTTGCGGGAATACCGGCGACCATCCTGTATAATATGGTGTCAGGATACATACGTTCCCTGGGGGACGCCAAGACACCGGTTGTGTTTCTCACCATTTCCTCCATATTGAATATTATACTGGATCTTGTCTGTATTCTGGTTTTGGAGATGGGAGTGGCGGGAGCTGCCTGGGCGACCATTGTATCTCAGGGAGTATCCGGAATCGCCTGTTTGGTGTATATGATAAAACATTATCCTGTGCTTAGACTGAAGAGGGAGGAGTGGAGGCTGAACAGCCATTTCGTTGGGGTTTTGTGCAAGATGGGAATTCCCATGGGGCTGCAGTATTCAATTACTGCCATTGGCAGTGTAATTCTTCAGGTGGCAGTAAACTCTCTGGGAGCGGCAGCAGTGGCGGCAGTTGCTGCCGGATCTAAAATCGGCTGCTTTTTCTGCTGCCCTTATGATGCTTTGGGAGCTACCATGGCTACCTATGGAGGACAGAATGTGGGGGCAAGAAGACTGGATCGAATCGGTGCCGGTCTGAAAAGCTGTGTTCTTCTGGGAACTGCCTACTCAGGAATCTCTCTGGCTCTGATTTTACTCTGGGGAAAGAATATCTCCTACCTGTTTGTGAGCAGGGGGGAGACGGGCATTGTTCAGGATATCTATCAGTTCCTGGTCTTAAATGCAGTGTTTTATTTCCTTCTTTCTCTGGTGAACAGTATCCGTTTCCTGATTCAGGGAATGGGATACAGTATATTTGCGGTAACAGCAGGAGTCTGTGAGATGGTTGCCCGCACCTTGGTTGCGTTTTTCCTGGTGCCGGTATTCGGATACACTGCCATCTGTCTGTCAAACGGACTGGCCTGGGTGGCAGCGGATCTGTTCCTGGTTCCGGCCTATTTTTATGTGGTAAAGCATCTTCGAAAGATGCTTGGTATCAGAAAAGGGGATGTGCTTTAGCGGCATGTCCCCTTTGTGGCTGCTTTATTCCTATACATATTCTGATCTGCCGCGGATAAGAGGCTGTCAATATCTTTGTCACTGTCTCCGGCATTATGGGCATACCCCTTGGCAATTGACAGGGAATAGCGGCTTTTTGTGTTGAACTGTGCGATCTCCAGATCCATAACCTGAAAAAGAGGTTCAGGAGAAATATTCCCCTTTTTTATGAGAACTACAAATTCATCTCCGCCGATGCGGTAGGTGGTTCCAACTTCCTGAAAGGCATTCTTGATACTGCCTGCAGCGCCTTTTAAGAGCTCATCCCCTGCCTTGTGCCCATAGGTATCATTGGTTTCCTTCAGATTATTCAGATCCAGCATGACAACGGTAAGAGGCATCCCGGAGATACCCGACTGCCGGAGTTTGTCAATGCACTCATCGAAAGCGATGCGGTTGGGCGTCTGCGTCATGATATCTGTGTAGGCGAGCTGCTGATACAGCTTTGCCTGAGTGCGTTCCTCCAAAAAACGGATTAGATTCTTCCCGGACAGAAATAGCAGAATTCCTATAAACATTACAAGTCCGTATCTGAAAAAGCGGCTATTGTCTGTGTTGGGGTGCAGATAGAACTGCACCATGGCAGCAATGGAACAGAGGATCAGCAGGAGAATTGCCGCCAGTATTCCCTTTGCTTCAAAGGAGGCATGGAGCCTGACCTCGCGGATAAGGAGGACGATGATAATCCCGATATACAATAGGAGAAGAAGGTGAGTTACTGGAAGCATAGATGGGAAATCAAACAATTCCATGCTGTACAGTAAAAATTGGACGATTATGTTTACAAGCAATACACACTGCATCCCTGTGAGGAGTGTTTTACCCTGACGGCAGGCAGAGCGTACAAAGGACAGCAGAGGGATGGGCAGTGCCATAAATGAAAAAAAGGAAATCAGGCATACCATGGTAGCATTGCTGCATAATAGCTGAGGGAGTTCCGAATCAGACCACATCCAAAGAGCAGACAGTAATAGGAAACTGCCGATATACAGAAAGCTCTTATAATCATAGGACAGCTTTTTAACATCCTGTACAAGGTACACCAGATATAACAGCAGGGCGGTCAGAAACATAAAAATCAGACATACGGCCAGGGAAAAGTTATTAGAGATGATGTCCAGAATAAAGGCATCTGAGGAACCCAGCTCTATATTTTGCAGTCCATTGACTGTAATTGAGACAGTATTTTTTAAGTGCAGACTAATTGTCTGTCCTTCATACTCCGGACTCAATGGAATGTAACACCTGAAATTTCCCAGTAGTTTTCCTGCCGGTGAGGCGGATGAAGTTTTGTATTCGTATATGCAGAGATCTCCTGCGTAAGCCTTGATTTCCTGAAACTGATTTTTAAAACTCAGGTATTTTATGTCGGTCAGGGGCGGTATTTTGTGATAGAGTATGAGTTCATCTCCCCCAAAAGACAGCGAAAAAGGAAAAGAGGCAATGGTATGTTTCACATTTTCCTCCATATAATACCAGCCTTCTGTGAACGAAGTATCCTCTTCCTCAGGCGGTCGGATATCCGGAAGATCCGATGTAAAAAAAACAGTACCTAAGATTCCAAGGAAAAATAAGGATGCACAGATCCAGAGGATATTACGTATTAACTTTTGAAGATGTCTGCTTTCTATTAAGGGCATATTCTCTCTTCCTTCTCTATTAGGTACATAGCCGATACTAATTATATTGTGACAGAAAGTCAATGATATTTCAAGATAATATATTAGCCTGCGCAGAGAAATGACGGTTGGGAAGAACTTACGGATAGGCGGTGGCCTGTGTGTGTGATATACTATAATTACTATACAATTAAAATACAGTAACGGAGGAAGTTAGACATGATACAGGACATTGCGCCTCATGAGTACCATAATGAATGGAGGCCTCAGCCGCCTGAAGCTGAAAGCTATGTATTATTTTACCGGGGGAAGGAGGTACTGGTGAAATGGAAGGGAGAAGCATTGGATTTTCCCAGATTTTCCGAGCTGGAGGACATAAACGACAGTCTCTACGAAACCAGTACCTATCTCTTTACCATTGACAATGAAAGATATTATCTTCTGGAAAACATTGCGTATCCTTTGGAGGATGCCTATCGGATGGAGAACCTGGAGATTTTCAGAACGGTCTCCCCTGGATACCTGGCTTTTGCGGGAATTACGGGTGCCCAGCTGTACCGCTGGTACCAGAGCCACAGGTTCTGCGGAAAATGCGGGAAGCAGATGGTACATAGCGAAAAGGAACGTATGGTGTACTGTCCGGACTGCAATACCATGGAATACCCCAAAATATCTCCGGCAGTCATAGTGGCGGTAACTAATAATAACAGACTGCTTATGTCAAAATACGCAAACCGGGACTTTAAAAAATATGCGCTTATAGCTGGCTTTGTGGAGATCGGAGAAACTGTGGAGGAGACAGTCAGGCGGGAGGTTATGGAAGAAGTCGGCTTGAAGGTGAAGAACCTGAGATATTATAAAAGCCAGCCATGGTCCTTTACGGATACCATACTCATGGGATTTTTTGCTGAGCTTGACGGAGAAGAGGAAATCACCCTGGACCGGGAGGAGCTGGCTATGGCAGAGTGGTTTGAGCGGGAGGAGATTCCGGTAAAGGAGCAGAGTGTCAGTCTTACGAATGAAATGATACTGAAGTTCAAGGCAGGGGAGATATGATTGTAATAATGAATGGAACTTGTATGGAGTTTAGTTCTGGGATCTATTAATCGGGTGTGGAAGAAGAACAATGAGAGGAAGCCCGCCGACACGGGCTCCCTCTCACCTGATCATGGAAAAGCTCCACAAAAAAACTACATCTCTTTCATTATTTCAAACAAACTAATCTGCCGTAATTCCCCATCTTCCTTTTCTTTTCCAATTCTCTCTCTTTGCACCAGCTTCTCCGGGATATCCTCTATAAATGGAGAGGGCTTTTCGGCTGCAGTGATTAGCACCAGTTCTTCTTTCGCCCGTGTAAGACCAACATAGAAGAGACGCCGCTCTTCTTCCAGGGCAGCCTCTTCCCGGGCCTGGGACAGGGGCAGGATGCCTTTGTTTAGCCCCGCCAGAAAGACGGCGGGGTATTCTAATCCTTTGGCCGCGTGGAGAGTCATCAGGGTTACTGCGCCGGAGGTGTAGCCTTTTCCCCAGCTGCGCTTCAGATCGCTCTCCTGGCCAAAGGTAACGGTATCCAGGAGCGACTGCATAGTGGGGTGGAACACTGCCATATTTGAAAATTTGCATAGGAATTCATCTTCCGAAAGCCCGAGATCCTGTATCCAGGAGTCTATCAGCTTCTGGGGTTTAGTTCTTTTCACCCTGGAGGTATATTTTGTTGTAAGGGTCTCCAGAACATCACGGTCTCTAAGTGGTTCCAGATGTCTTTGGCTGAGTGCCAGGGCGGAGGTATCCTCCGGGTGGAGGAGATGCCGGAAAAAGCTGAGCGTTCCTTTTACGGAGGGATGCGAGAGGTAGTCCTCACGACCGGTGACAATATAGGGGATGCCCTCCTTTTTCAGACATTTTTCTAACAGCTGTGCCTGACGGTGTGTGCGGTAGAGAATGGCAATATCCGAAAATCCATAGACACGCCGTTCTATGACTCCTCCGGTATCCACATCCAGCATATCAATGCCTCCTACCATGCGGTTGATTTCTTTGGCAATATAGATTCCCTCGGAGAGGCCTCCGGGACATAAGGCCAGGCGGACAGGCATGCCTTTAGGGGATACGGGACAAAGGGGCCGGTGTTCTCCCGGGCTGCGGGAGATTACTGTATGAGCAAGAGAGAGGATTCCCCCGGAGGAACGGTAGTTTTCTTCCAGATAAATTTGTGTAAGTTCCGGATAGTCTTCTCTAAGATGCTGGAAACATAGGGCATCTGCCCCCCGGAAACCATAGATTGCCTGATCGGGATCTCCAATGACAAACAGTTCTTTTCCGTTTCGGTTCCACAGCTGAATCAGCCGGTACTGCAGGGGACTGATATCCTGAAATTCGTCTACCAGAAGATAGCTGAAACGTTCCCCCAGAACAGATGAGGCATCTTCCCGTTCCAAAAGTTCAATGGTCTTCACCAGGAGATCATCAAAATCCAGGAGCTTATTCCCTTGAAGCGATGCTGCGTAAGCCTGAAATGCTTCCCCGGGAAGGGCGGAGCTGACCTGTGTCATTCCGGTTTTTATCCGGGAGACTTCTTTTATAAATGTTTCCGGACTGACGGATAATTCATAGCTGGAGATTACTTCTCCGGCTTTGTCCAGGAGTGTATATTCATCTGCAAGGATATACCCGGGATATACACTGGTGTAGAGCTGATAGCAGATGGCGTGGAAGGTTCCCACGTTCAGCTGTCTGAGACTTCTGGAATTTCCCAGCTCCAAAGCCAGGCGTTCTTCCATCTGAGCGGCTGCTTTTCTGGTAAAGGTAACGGCAGTAATCTTAGACGGACCCACTTTGCGCTCCTGGAGAAGATATAGAATCTTGGCGGTAAGGGTATGCGTCTTGCCGGTTCCGGGTCCTGCAATGACTGCGCATACAGGAGCATAAGAGTGCACGGCCTCCTCCTGCCTGGCATTCAGGCTTTGGGTAAGTGAACGGGGAAATGCTCTCTTCGTGGACTGCCCGTCACTGGGCGACGCTTCGTTACTCACAGAGGTCTCCGGGATGGAGGGTACGGAATCAGTACTCCGGTCAGAGGGGGACGCCGCCTCCAGAGAGGAAAGCTCTTCCATAGAAAACAGATTCAGCTGACCACTGAAAAGGTCTATCTCGTAGGGATTTAAAACCTTAATGGTGCCGTACTCACCGTCAAACCCGGGACTTCGCTCCACACGCCCCTCCCGCAGGCGCCGGATGCCCTCTGCAATCACTGGTCCTGAGATCTTTTGTATGTCCTCTGTGGGGATTTCCCTGAGAAGAGAGAATTCCGGCCCTAAATGCTTCAGAAGCTTTTCATACTCAGCGGTTACCTTCTTGCTGGAGGGAGACGAAGCTGTGCAGGAGGCAATGACCTCGGGGAGAGGCACCAGACTTTCGAAGGGTTTACCCTGTGAGAAGACAAAGTCCTCCGGGCGGTCAGCCAGTTCTTCCACTCTGTGCAGCACCCCGATGGTAAGTTTTTTGCCGCAGACAGGGCATTTATTACCGTGAAGTGCGGCCTGTGCGGGGCTGAGCCGCAGATGGCATTTCCGGTGGCCGTCAAAATGATATTTTCCCTCTTCCGGGAAGAATTCTATGGTACCGGCAAGTCCGTTTCCTGTCTCCAAAGCTTCACAGAGGGCAGGATAAGACAGTTCAGTATCCAGAAGATTAGCCTCCCGGCCCAGTTTGGCCGGAGAGTGGGCGTCGGAATTGGATACCAGCTGATACTTGTCAAGGGCAGAAAGACGCCAGTTCATTGCGGGATCAGAGGAAAGCCCTGTCTCCAGAGCATGTATGTGGGGAGTCAGATCCTCAAAGCATTCCTCTATGGTATCAAAGCCTGAGAAAGCACCGAATAGAGAAAAGTGGGGGGTCCATATGTGGGCTGGGATAAAGACAGCCTGGGGACAGGTATCCAGGGTGATCTCCAGGAGATCGCGGCAGTCCAGTCCGAGAATGGGACGCCCGTCCGAGTGAATATTGCCGATGGCCTCCAGTTTTCTGGACAGGGCCTCCGCTGCTTCAAGCCCCGGAAGCAGAATAAGGCTGTGGACTTTTCTTACTTTCTCATTTTTTTTATAAATGGAGCTGATTTCTCCTGAGACAACAAATCTGGGGGACTGTCCCGGGGGACATAAATCCGGATGCCGGAAAGAGGGATTCAGAGTATAGAAGCCTTCCTCGGCCGGAACCAGCTTTTGGGCCAGTTCGTCTCTCCAGGCAGGGTGAGTAAAGTCACCGGTGCCTAAGAGCTGTATTCCTTTTCTTCTGGCCCATAAGTCCAGATGTTCTGGTGTGCATTCCCTGCTGGTGGCCCGGGAATACCTGGAATGTATATGAAGATCTGCAATGTACATGAGTTCACCTGCTTTCTGTAAATAGTCAGTATGGGACAGTTCTAGGGATGAAGTAAAGTAAGGCTGGAGGCATCCAGGTCATTTTCCCGGAAATAGGCCTCGATTTTGCCTTTGCTCTCTTTTAAAAGGGTAATAATTCGTTCGCTTTTTTCCGGAGTGTCACGGTATATGGGGACACTGACGCTGAGGCCGCCCACGACCTCATGGTCTTTTACCAGAGAGACTGCGATGCACAAGATCTGTTCGGTAGCTTCCTCCCTCTCTTCGGCATATTCTCTGATCCGGCAAAGCTCCAATTCCCGGAGCAATACGTCAAAATCCGTAATGGTTTTTGGGGTTACCGGATATAAGCCGCGCGGATAGAGCTCTCTCACCTTCTGAGGGGAAGCATGGGAGAGGATTGCCTTTCCCATTGCCGTACAGTAGAGCGGCATTCGTTTGCCTACATAGGACACAAGACGGATGGGGGCTTCAGATTCCTCTTTGGCAATATACAAAAGATTAGACTGTTCCTGGATGCCCAGCTGGCAGGTTTCCTGGGTTTGCCTTACAATGGTTTTCATTTCCTGGTGTATAAATTCCAGAGCGGTCATACTGCTGGTATAGGAAGTCCCCACGGAAAATGCGGCTATCCCGATTTGGTAGCGTGATGTATTTTTATTTAAAAAGATAAACTTTCGGTGTGCCATGGTGTGAACCAAGGGCATGATGCTGCTTTTGGGGGCATCTAACGTATGGGAAATTTCAGTAAGAGTCAATCCTTCCGGTGTGCTTGCTAATAATTCCAGGATATCAAGTACCCGTTCGGTTGGTCTGTGACTGGTTGCTGGCATATGAATTCTCCTTTCAACTCTTCAAATTATAACAGAAATCGACAGGAAGAGAAACCGCTGCAGAAGAGAAAATCTTTTGATAAATATGGTTGACTTGCCTTTCTTTAGGTGATAGGATACAACTATAGGTACGTAAATACATATATAGTACGTATATAAGTACTATGTAAGATAAAAACCAGAGAAAGGAAGAGAAAAATGAAAAAAGGGAATTATTTTACTCCGGTAGTAACTGCATTTGATGAAAATGGCCGTCCGGATATGGACGCAAACAGAAGGATATGGGAACATCTGATTGCAGGCGGGGTTGACGGGCTGGTCATCATGGGAAGTATCGGAGAATTTTTTGCCATGTCCAGGGAGGAAAAAGAGGCCATTATTGACCAGGTTACAGACTTTGCCGGAGGCAGGACAAAATTATACATAGGAACTAGCTGTATGACACCGGAGGAGACCGTGGAATTGTCTAATTATGCTCTGGATGCAGGGGCAGATGCGGTGATGGTAATCAGCCCTTACTATTTTTCTCTCTCAGATGAGAATGTAGAGTACTTTTATGATGAAGTAGCGGCCAACATTCGCGGCAATATGTTCCTGTATAATTTCCCGGACAGAACAGGATATGATCTCAGTCCCGAAGTTACAAGGAATCTGCTGAGAAAGCACAGCAACATTATAGGGTATAAGGATACGCTGGGGAATATGGGACATACCAGAAAGCTTCTTAACACCGTGATGGGTGAATTTCCTGATTTTATGGTGCTCTCAGGTTTTGACGAATTCTTTGTACATAACCTTTTGGGCGGGGGAAGCGGATGCATTGGAGGTCTGTCCAATATCTATCCAGAATTATTTGCCTCATGGGTAGATGCTGTGGATAAAAAGGATATGGAGAAGGCTTCCGGGATTCAGCAGATTGTGGACGGTCTGATGGCCATCTATGATGTATCAGCCACCTTTATTCCGGTCATTAAAAGAGCTATGGTTATCCGTGGGATTGGGATGCAGGACTGCTGTAAGAAGCCATTTCTTCCAGTCAGTGAGGAACAGGATAAAAAGATACGAATGATTATGAAAGAGGCAGAACAAAGGATGGAAAAGCTCTCTTAGCACTGAAATCAGACAGAAAATTAAGAACTCGTAAAGAATCCTCCGGATTGCTTGATTCTTAGGAGGCCTTCTTCTATAATGCGGCTAGAATCATCCATGTGATGATTCCCAATACGCTGCAGGAACATATTATATAAGGAAAAAAAGCGTAATGGGCGTCCCAGACGGACGTGATTACGCTTTTTACTTTCCGGGGGAGGAATTATGGAATTATTAAAGCGGCAGTCGCCGGGGCGTCTGATTGTGTTGGGATTCGCCGGTGTGATACTGCTAGGTACATTTTTGCTGATGATGCCGGTTTCTGTGAGGGAGGGGCAGCAGGTGAGTTTTATTAATGCCCTCTTTACCTCCACAAGTGCAGTATGCGTTACTGGATTGATCGCCATTGATACCGCAGATCACTTTACTGTATTCGGAAGGACAATTGTGGCTCTTCTGATCCAGATCGGAGGTTTGGGGGTCACATCCGTAGGGGTAGGGCTGATCTTATTAACAGGAAAGCGGGTTGGAATGAAGGGAAGGCTGATGGTAAAGGAAGCCATGAATGTGGGAAGCCTGAAAGGAATGGTACGGCTGGTAAAGGCGGTACTGCTGATGACACTCTGCTTTGAGGCCGCAGGGGCGGCACTCAGCTTTCTGGTATTTGCGCAGGACTATCCTCCGCTACAGGCGCTGGGAATCAGTGTGTTTCATGCGGTAGCTGCCTTTAATAATTCCGGCTTTGATATTTTGGGAGGGCTGAGGAATCTGATCCCTTACCAGAATGACATCCTTTTGAATCTTACCACCAGCGGCCTTATTATTTTCGGAGGTCTGGGATTTCTTGTTATCCTGGATATAGGCAGGAAACGGTCCTTTAAAAAGCTATGTCTTCACTCGAAAGTAGTGGTTACCATGAGTGTAATTCTGCTGGCTGCAGGTACACTGCTTTTAAAAGCAACGGAAGATATCAGCTGGCTGGGAGCATTTTTCCAGAGTGTATCGGCCCGTACCGCAGGGTTTTCGTCATATCCCATTGGAGAGTTTACGAACGCGGGGCTTTTTGTGCTGATTATTCTGATGTTTATCGGCGCGTCCCCTGGTTCCACCGGGGGAGGAATAAAAACCAGCACTTTTTTTGCCCTGGTGCAGGCCACAAAAAGCGCGGCCACCAATCAACATTGTTCTGCTTTTCACAGGAAGCTGCCCTATGAAGTGTTATCAAAGGCATTTATTATTACCTTTCTGTCGATGCTGGTGGTGTGTGCGGGAACCTTTCTTTTGTGTATCCTGGAACCGGAATACACTTTTGTTCAGCTTCTTTTTGAGATAACCTCCGCGTTTGGTACAGTCGGACTTTCCACAGGAATTACACCTGAGCTGGGAGATGCGGGGAAATATATTGTAATACTAACTATGTTTATCGGCAGGCTAGGTCCCCTGACGATTGCTTCGATCTGGAGCTTTAGGCCTGCGGCAGCGGCCAGATACAGCGAAGAGAGTATAACCATTGGTTAAGGAGGAGAGGGTTATGAGAAAAAATAAGACAGACGTTTCCTATGGAATTATAGGCCTTGGGAGATTCGGCCAGGCGCTGGCAGTCACGTTGGCGGATGCGGGAAAAGAAGTGGTGGCTGTGGACAACAATGAAAGTAAAGTAAAAGAAATCCGCCAGTATACAGAACATGCTTATGTGGCAGAAGAGCTTACAAAGGAAGTGCTGGAGGAGATAGGGATACAGAACTGTGATACGGTGATTGTATGTATCGGAGAGAAAATAGATACCAGTATCCTTACTACCTTAAATGTGGTAAACTTGGGGGTCCCTAACGTAATTGCCAAAGCCATCAGCCGGGATCAGGGTATGGTACTGGAAAAGATAGGCGCAGAGGTGGTTTACCCGGAGCGGGATATGGCACTGAGACTAGGGAAACGTCTGCTGACAGGCTGTCTGCTGGATTATCTGCCCCTGGAGAATGGTGTGGAGATTACAGAGATTAAGGCCACAGAGAAGATTGTGGGAAAAAGTGTGGTGGAAGTAGAGCTGAGAAAACGGTACGGACTGAATATTATAGCCATTGAGCATGAAAACCGGACAGAGACGGAGATAGGACCTGATTACAGATTCCAAAAAAATGATATTATTGTGGTAATTGGGAAAGATGAAAATGTGGAGAAGTTCGAAGCCTATCTTTGAGATTTCCAAAGTTCTTGCAGACAGAAGCACGGGAAAGATGTATAATGGTATTTGACTGATCCAAAAAAGAAATACAAAGGAGGAAGGAAGATGCTGGAATTAAAGAATATTTCCTTCGACGTGTCAGAGGATGCAGAACAAAAAGGAATATTGCACAATATAAATCTGAAGCTGAAGGATAACCAGTTCATCGCCGTCACAGGACCAAACGGGGGAGGAAAGTCAACCCTTGCAAAAATCATTGCCGGGATTCAGGCACCTACAGAGGGGCAGATTCTCTGGAACGGAGAAGACATTACGGATAAAAACATTACGGAGAGAGCCCGTCTGGGAATCAGCTATGCGTTTCAGCAGCCGGTCCGCTTCAAAGGGGTAACAGTTTTTGACCTTCTGCAGCTGGCCAGCGGAGAGAATATAACGGTTACAAAAGCCTGTGAATATCTTTCAGAGGTAGGGCTGTGTGCAAAAGATTATATTAAGAGAGAAGTCAATGCCAGCCTTTCCGGGGGAGAGCTTAAGAGGATAGAGATTGCCTCTATTCTTGCGAGATCTACTAAGATCTCTATTTTTGATGAGCCGGAAGCCGGTATTGACCTGTGGAGCTTTCAGAATCTGATCCAGGTATTTGAGAAGATGCATGAAAAGATCCACGGAACGATCTTGGTAATTTCCCATCAGGAGAGGATACTGAATATTGCCGATGAAATCGTAGTAATCTCAGACGGCGGGATTAAAGGACAGGGCAGCAGGGATGAGATTCTCCCGGATCTTCTCAGCGGAGAGGATTCCTACGGAGCCTCCTGCTATAAGATGGAGGTGAAATAAATGGACGCAATACAAAAGCATCTGCTGGAAGAAGTGGCAGATCTCCACGCAATTCCCACAGGGGCCTATAATATCAGGGCCAACGGCAAGAGTGTAGAGCGGAATACCACAAGCACTGTTGATATTGTCTCTAAGGAGGACGGCACGGGAATCGATATTATCATAAAACCCGGTACAAAGCGGGAGAGTGTCCATATCCCGGTAGTTCTCAGTCAGGCTGGTCTTACCGAGGTGGTATACAATGATTTTTATATCGGTGAAGATGCGGATGTCACCATTATCGCAGGCTGCGGAATCCACAATGGGGGTGCCGAGAACAGCAGACACGACGGGATTCACCGGTTTTTTATAGGAAAGAATGCAAAAGTCAAATATGTGGAAAAGCACTATGGAAGCGGCGACGGTACGGGCAAGAGAATTATGAATCCTCAGACTATCGTTGAGATGGAAGAGGACAGCTATATGGAAATGGATACGGTTCAGATTAAAGGTGTGGATTCCACCAAGAGGGAGACGCGGGCAGTTCTCAGGGACGGTGCGAAGTTAGTGGTAATGGAGCGGCTGATGACCCATGGCAGCCAGACGGCTACCAGTGAATTTGCGGTAGATCTCAACGGAGACGGCGCCAGGGCAAATGTAACCTCAAGATCTGTGGCAAAGGAGGAGTCTACCCAGCTGTTTATCTCCAAGATTAATGGAAATGCCAAATGCAGCGGGCATACAGAGTGTGATGCCATTATCATGGATCACGCGAAGATCAGCGCAGTTCCTGAAATTACTGCGAACCATCCGGATGCGGAACTGATTCATGAAGCAGCTATCGGAAAGATTGCGGGAGAGCAGATTATTAAGCTTATGACGCTGGGGCTGGCAGAACAGGAAGCCGAAGAGCAGATTGTAAATGGGTTTTTAAAATAAAATGCAGGGTCCGGCCGCAGATGCGGTCCGGACCCAAGCCTTTTTGCGGGGGAAATGTGAAGGGAGAGCTAAACTTCTTGACACAATCTCTCCAATAAGGGAAAATAGAAGTATGTATGATAGGAAAGAAGAGGGCATAAGCGTTATGGCTGACAAAACATTTGCGGTATTAATTGATTCGGATAATATTTCATCCAAATACATCTCCGGGATTCTGGATGAGATGACAAAGTACGGCGTGATAACTTACAAAAGAATATACGGGGATTGGACCAGCACCCAGACGACCAAGTGGAAGCAGGCCCTTCTGGAGAATTCCATTATGCCCATTCAGCAGTTCAGCAATACCGTAGGCAAAAATGCTACGGATTCGGCATTAATCATTGACGCTATGGATATTTTATATACCAATAATGTAGACGGTTTCTGCATTGTATCAAGTGACAGCGATTTTACCAGGCTGGCAAGCCGGCTCAGAGAGTCTGGCAAAGAGGTGATCGGTATGGGAGAGGAAAAAACGCCCAGATCCTTCCGGGCGGCCTGTACGGTATTCACGAATCTGGAGATTCTGTTGGATCAGGATGAAGAGGAGGAGGAAAAGGGGACCGAGCCGGACGAAGAAGCTGCCGGAATTCCGAAGAAGAAAAGAGAGATTATCAGCAAGGGGAATATTGAAGATGATATTCTTTCTATTATCAGTGAGAATGATGATAAGGGAAAGGATACCGGCCTGGGTGAGATTGGCAGCCGTCTGGTGAAGAAATACTCGGATTTTGATGTCCGCAATTACGGATACAGTTCTCTGTCAAAATTTCTGGAAGAGATGGACGGATTTGAACTCAAGAAAATAAATAATGCCATAACAGTAAAGATGAAGGACAATAAAACAAAGAAGCAGAAGCTGGCTTCCTATGCCATTGAGCTGGTTGAGAAGAATGGTGAGGAGGGTATGGAGCTTGCTGCCCTTGGAAACCGGATGCATAAGAAATTTGATAAATTTAAGGTGAAGGATTATGGTTATGCAACATTTGCAAAGTTTGTCCAGAGCATTCCCCAGCTGGAGGTAACGGAAAACAAACTGAAAAGCAAGGTTGTGTTTCTTAAGAAAAAGTAACATAGGGGGGCAAAATGAACATGAAGCAAACATCAGATCAGACCTTTTTTGCATGTGTGGGCGGCGTACTTACCTGCGGCTGCGATGCGGGAGGAACCATATTGTGGGCAGATGATGGCTTTTACAATATGCTGGATTATACAAAATCGGAATTTGCAGAAAAGTTTCAGAATAAGATTGCCCCTGTGATTATTTCTGAGGAGCCCGGAAATGGATGGAAGGAATTTTGCGGTAAACTCAGTGAAAAAAAGGTGCTTCTGGCAGAATACCGGCTGCAGTGCAAAAACGGAGATATAAAGTGGGCTGTCTTTAGTTCCAGACGGATGGAAGAGGAGGGGAAAGAACCCTATGCCCTTATCTTTTACCACGATATTTCCGTCCGCAAAAAGAGGCAGATATCTGTTCAGGAACAGATTTTAAAGGATCCCCTTACGGGTCTGTATAATAAAAAGGCCGCAGAGTCTATGATTCAGGAGTATCTTGAGAGCAGCAGTGAGGCGGCGGCTCTCTTTGTGATTGATATAGACAATTTTAAGGGGATCAATGATAATTTTGGCCATATTTACGGAGACTCTGTACTCACGGAGATGTCACGTCATCTGAAAAGCATTACCAGAAGTACGGACATTGTGGGAAGAGTGGGCGGCGATGAATTTATCGCATTCTTTACAGATATAAAAGGGAAAGAGGGGATTATCCGCAAAGCAAAAGAAATAGGCAAGATGTTTTACCGTTCTTTTGAGGACTCAGATATTCATTATGAGATATCCGGAAGTATAGGAATCTGTTTCTTTCCCGATGACGGCACCACGTATCTGGAACTCTTTGAGAAAGCAGATGTGGCTGCCTATTTTTCTAAGGATAATGGGAAAAATCAATATACCGTTTATCAGGAGAATATGGAGCACAAAAGCCTGCAGACTGCAGACAGCGGGCAGGAAGAGCAGGACAACCAGCTGGCTTTGTACCGGAAGGCTTCCAGGGGAGGAACCTTTCAGATCCGCATGGACGAAAACTACACGCTGCTGTATGGCAATGATATATACTATCAGATCATGGGCTATACGAAGCAGGAAATGAAAGAAAAGTTTGGGAATCAGTGCAGGAGGAATGTTTTTCCGGGAGATGTAAAGCGGGTGGAGGACTTAATAAGCAGGGCCACATACACCGGGCAGCATGTTCTGGAGTGGGAAATGCGGATTATTACCGGACAGGGAGAGATTCGCTGGATATGGGTAAACGGGGCTTTGGAGTACCGTTCCACCGGGTGTGTAATGAGCGGTTTTATCCTGGATACGACAGAAAGACATGACCTTTTATCCCAGATTTCCAGAAGTGAGGAGAGATACCGGATAGCGCTGCAGCAGACCCACATGAACGTGTGGGAGTATGACATCCCCAATCGGAGACTGATCCTTACAGAAAGTGCCAGAGAGCACCATGGTTTTGGGGAGATTGTTGAAAATGTGCCGGAGTATCTCATTGAGTCCGGACATATTCATCCGGACAGTGTGAAGGAAGTGCGGGAGATGTACCGCAAGATCCGGGAGGGAGCGCCCAGGATTGAGGGAGAGATCCGCACAAGAAATCCCCGGGGGAACGGATGGTGGTGGGAGAAAGTAGTTTATACCTCCATATTCGACGAAGATGGCCTTCCCCAGTGCGCCATTGCCGTGGGCGAGGACATCACGGCAAAAAAGGAAGCGGAGATTAACTACCAGAAAGAGCTTCAGATGAGATTTGCCATGTCTGAGGGAATCATGGCCAGCAGCCGGGTGAATTTGACCCGAAATTGTGTGGAATATCTGCAATCCGAGATCCTGAATATAGAAGGGAAAGAAGGTGCAGTAAACTATGACGATCTGGTGCAACAGGGAGTGTCCAGAATTGTAAATTCCGAGGACAAGGTGCGTTATCTTAAGATTATGTCCTCAGAAGCATTAAAGTCCGCTTATGTGAAAGGACAGTCACAGGTATCCCTGGAGTACCGCTGGCTGGATTTGAACGAAAAGCTGATCTGGATCGGTACCTCGGTGAGTCTGGTAAAGGATGCGGTTACGCAGGATTTGTATGCTTATGGAAAGATGCGGGATATAGATTACCAGAAAAAACTAGAGCTGGGACTGAAGCAGAGAGCTGAGAAAGACAGTCTCACCGGGGCTTATCATAAGGAAACCGCGTTCAGTATCATGAATGCGGCGATCCGCAATGCCAGAAGTCTGGGACATGATTTTGCAGTGATACTTTTTTCTGTAGATAATTTCAGAAGAATTGACAGGTGCTGCGGATACGGGGAGGGCGGCAATGTTTTAAAAGAACTCAGCAGTCTTTTAGATATGAAGTTTGGGAGCCGGTATCTGGCGGGCAGATACAGTGAGGATGAGCTTCTTCTGCTTGTTCCGGGACCAAAGCAGCAAAAGGATCTGTCGTATAAGACAGAGGATGTCCGCCAGTCAGTAAGAATGTCATACGTATTTTCTGAACTGGAGGTGCCCGTAACCGTATCTGTGGGGATCGCAGTCTCTGGTGACGGTATAAAAAACATCCGGGAAGGTTGCGGCAAAGCAAAGGAGGCGTTAGACGCTGCAAAGGAAAGAGGCGGAGACTGCTGTGTCATGTATTCCCAGGCGATGGCTGCTGAGAAGAATCTGGTGATTCAGGAACTTAAAGGAACAGCAAGAGAGAATGGGGCGGGAGCTGCACCGGAGAAGGAGGAGGATGTTCTGCTTAAGTGTGTCTATTCCCTTACCTCATCCCTGGATATTGAACAGGTACTTGAGGAGGTACTGCGGGAGCTGGGAGCATACTTCAGGGCAGAACACACGTATATACTCATCTTGGGTGATGATATGGAGCGGACGGAGTATCTCAAAGAATGGAGAAGGGATGGGTTACCTTCCAAAACGTCTATTCCTTTAGCGCTTTTGCAGCA
The DNA here is from genome assembly GCF_009677585.1 of Lactonifactor sp. BIOML-A5. Lineage (GTDB taxonomy): Bacteria > Bacillota > Clostridia > Lachnospirales > Lachnospiraceae > Lactonifactor. The sequence goes on from NZ_WKYV01000016.1 coordinate 48,711, forward strand.
GATTAAGAATCAAATGGCTGTTACAGATATAAGCAAGATTGCGGGGATATATCCCGAAGAGACAGAGATACTGAGAGCAGAGGGGATCTTCAGCTTCCAGGTGGTTTCCATGGATAAAGTTCACAATGGGATCTCGGGATATATTGGCGTGGAGAATGGGGCCAGACATATGGAAAGGACGACAGTACTCCATTTTGTCCGGCATTTTGTGGGATATGAGATCATGAGGAGGAGACTTCATGAAAAGCAGGAATACCTCAGCTATCATGATGCGCTCACCGGATTGGAGAACCGTAACAGCTTTCTGTCCTACCGGGACAGTCTTTCCGAAGATACCCTGATTTCCCTTGGGGTAGTCTCTGCCGATATTAACGGTCTGAAGCAGCTGAATACCCAGTATGGCCATGATTACGGCGATTATATGGTAAAGTTCACCGGAAGGGTAATGCGTGAAAAGTTTAAGGGAGGAAGGATTTTCCGTTTTGCCGGAGATGAGTTTCTTGCTGTATTTGAAAATTTGTCGCAGAAAGCATTTTCGGACTGTGTAGAGGATATGAGAGCTGCCATGGAGGCATCTTATCCCTCCAGTATATCTCTGGGGGCGGTTTGGACTGATACAGAGATGAGTCTGGAACACGCCATAACCAGAGCAGATGAAAGGATGCTCCTTGCAAAACAGGAATATTACAGAAGCTCACAGAATATTGCCAAGCATTATGACCCGGCAATGCTGAAAAAACTTTTGAAGGATATACAGGACGGGCGTTACCATATGTTTCTACAGCCTAAGGCAGAGATCTCCACATGCAGGATTGTGGGGGCGGAGGCATTGGTGCGGTATATCGATTCTGATGGGAAAATCGTGGGGCCTGCCCAGTTTATTCCCCAGCTTGAGCAGGCAGGGAATGTCCGGCACGTGGACCTGTATATCTTTGAGGAAGTATGCAGAGCCCTGAAAAGATGGAAAGAAAAGGGATATGCGTGTATCCCCGTATCCCTGAATTTTTCCCGTACCACCCTTTTAGAAGAGGGATTGATCCATAAAATTGAGGAGATCTACCAGAGGTATCAGGTGGATCGAAATCTCATTGAGATTGAGGTGACAGAGAGCGCAAGCGTGGGAGAACGGGAAACCATAGTGGAGATCAGCGGCAGATTAGCTTCCCTGGGCTATCGGATTGCGCTGGATGATTTTGGGGCTAAATACAGTAATATGTCCATTCTCTCAGCCATGGAGCTGGAGGTTTTGAAACTGGATCGGAGTCTGGTTTCCGATTTGTTCTCCAATGAGAAGACCAGGGTTGTAGTGAAGAATTTTCTCCAGACCTGCAGACAGCTGGGGATCCAGAGTGTGGCCGAGGGAGTGGAAAGCAGAGAACAGCTTGAGGTACTGGAAGTCCTTGGCTGTGACTATGCCCAGGGATACTACTTTAATAAACCCATTCCGCTGGAAAAATTTGAAGAATTTTATCTGAAAAGTTCATCCTGCGGGGAGTACATAGAGATTCATTCATAAAAATATAACAAAGGAGAATACTAAAAATGATTAGACAACTTTCCGTTTTTATTGAAAACGTGCCAGGGAGCCTTATGCAGGTTACGAAATGCCTGAAGGATGCAGGGATAAATTTGATGGCTATATCATCCTTTGACAGCCCGGAATTCGGGATCCTGAGGATGATTGTAGATCAGCCGGAAGAGGCTGAGGGTATCTTAAAAAGAAATCACTTTATGGTCCGGGTGGGTACTGTCCTGGGAGTTTCTGTGGCAGACGAGCCGGGGGCTCTGAATAAGATGCTGGAGATTATGGCCCAGGGAAATATAAGTGTCAATTACATCTATTCTTTTATCAGTGAGATTGACCGCTCACCCATCATGATTTTTCACACCGAGTATACGGAGGAAGCAAGACAGCTCCTGAAAAGAAACGGAATGCATGTAGTGGATAACCTGAAAGAACTGTAAGGAGACAGCAGCTATGGAATATCAGATAATAACCGACGGTTCCTGTGATCTGGGAGAGGAACTGGCACAGAAATATGGGATTCGGGTAGTACCTTTTTATGTGTCATTTGATGATGTGACGTATGAAAAGGAGATAGAGGAACTGGACGTTCGCCAGTTTTACAGAAGAATGGTAGATCATCCCGGAAGCTATCCCAAATCCTCTATGCCTAACGTACAGGATTATCTGGAAGCCTTTGAGCCCTTTGCCAGTGCAGGGGTTCCTGTTATCTGTATTTGTATCACTACAAAATTCAGCGGATCTTATGCTTCCGCGTCTGCCTCCGGTGGAATACTTCTGGAGAAATATCCGGGAGCCAGGATAAAGGTGATTGACAGTGGTGTTAATACGGTGCTGCAGGGAATGCTTGTCCTGGAGGCTGTAAAGATGCAGAAGGCAGGATTCGGGTTTCAGGAAGCTGCAGACAAAATAGAAGAGATAAAGGGCAGCGGCAGAATATTTTTTACGATTGGCAGCATGGAATATCTGGTGCATGGAGGCCGTGTGGGGAAACTAATGGGACTGGCTGGCACAACCCTGGGGATTAAGCCTTTAATAACCCTTAAGGACGGGGAGATTTTTCCTTCCGGAATAACAAGGAGCCGGAGAAAGTCCAGAAAGAAGGTGCTGGACCTGGTGGAATCACATTTTCGGGATACCGGGGAGAATCCGGAAGACTATCTGATGGTGATAGGGTATGGATATGACTATGAGGAAGCTGTGGAATTCAGGGAGGAGATGCTTGAATCAATTTCCCATTACACCTCTTTGAAGGATGCAGACATCTATCAGATTGGCGCTACCATAGGGGTCCATACCGGACCGTATCCCCTGGGGATAGGGATCCTGAAGAAGGCAGTAAAAGAGTAAGGACAGGGAAAAGGAGCATGGGGATGGATAATTGGGAAAAAGATACAGATGAATTCGTTTATGATAAGGAACATCTTTATGATGCCCTGGTACGCAGCACAGATGACTATATTTATATAGGAAATATGAAAACCGGAACCTTCCGATATGCCCCCGGAATGGTGAAGGACTTTGCTCTGCCGGGGGAAATCGTTCCCAACGCGGCTGCCGTCTGGGGCGAGTTGGTGCATCCCCATGACCGGGAGGCATTTCTCGAAGCGAATCAGGAGGTGGCGGAAGGAAAGACACAGAATCATCATGTGGAGTATCGGGCTAAGAACCGCAAAGGCGAATGGGTCTGGCTCAGATGCCGGGGGTATATGCTGAAGGATGAGTCTGGAGTTCCGGATTTGTTTGCCGGGATTGTAACCAATCTGGGGAAAAAGAACAGGATTGACCATATCACAGGGATTTATAACAAGTTTTTGTTTGAGGAAGAAATTAAAACCAGGATTGTGACACGGCCGGACGATACGTTTGGGGTGATGGTGCTGGGAATGGATGATTTCAGGCATATTAATGACTTGTATGACAGAAATTTTGGAGATGAAGTGATCCGCATTACCGCTCAGAAGATCGCCACAATCCTTCCGTCTAATACTGGGTTATACCGTATGGACGGAGATGAATTTGCGGTTTTGGTATCGAATGTTCAGCCCGGGGATTTTGATAAAATATTCCTCAGCATTCAGGAAACCTTTCACAGGCAGCAGCAGTACAATGATAAAAAATATTACTGCACTCTCTCAGGCGGGTGTGCTACATACCCGGATGACGGAAATAATTATCAGGATCTCATAAAATATTGCGGTTATGCTCTGGAGTATGCCAAGGATCACGGAAAAAACCGTATGTGCTGTTTTTCCGAGGCGATTTTAAACCATAAGGAGCGGGATCTGCTTTTAGTTGAATTATTGAGAGAAAGCATAGAACAGGAGTACAGGGGATTTCAGCTGTATTATCAGCCCCAGGTGGAAGCCGCCACCGGGAGAGTAATTGGTGCGGAAGCACTGGCCCGATGGGAGTGCAGGGAGTTCGGCAGTATCTCTCCCATGGAATTTATCCCGCTGCTGGAGAAAAGTGGTCTGATTATTCAGGCCGGAAAGTGGATTTTTAAAACTGCTGTGGAGCAGTGTAAGAGATGGAGCAGAAAAAAACGTTCGTTTACGGTAAGCATTAATCTTTCTTATCTGCAGATCCTGGAGCCGGATTTCCTTCATTTTGTGAAAACCACTGTTGAGGAGGCCTGCCTTCCGGCAACCAATATTGTAGTGGAGCTGACAGAGACACTGCTGGTAAAGGAAAATGAAAAAATTACCCGGATATTTGAGGATATTCAGAGTATGGGCTTTTCAGTAGCGATGGATGATTTTGGCACCGGATATTCTTCTTTGGGAGTACTGAAAAATACGCCGGTTAACATTGTAAAGATAGATAAAACCTTTGTGGACGGTGTGGAGAAGAACTCTTTTGATGCCACCTTTATACGGTTCATTGTGGCTCTCTGCCACGATGTGGGGAAAGAGGTATGCCTGGAGGGCGTGGAGACCGCGGCAGAGTATGAGATTGTTAAGGGCAGCGGTCTTGAAATGATTCAGGGATATTATTTTGGACATCCTGTGAGCTGGGAAGAATTCGAAGAACGGTATTTGAACTGATCTGAGGTGAAAAAACGGGGACGTGCCGTACAGGCCCGTCCCCGCTATAGCGTTCTTTAATTTTCAAAGGTATCAGAAGTATTGGATGCCCCCGGCTTCAAAAAGAGATACTTGCGGACAGCAAACAAGATTGCAATGGCAAGAATTCCAATTAAAGTTTCCCAGGTGGCAAGATGTTCTACAACCATCTGCCTCGCAGTTGCAAACATGAGGACTTCAATAAGTGTCTCAGGGGTATGCTTGCAGAGCATTTTCACAAATTCAACTCCCACAACAAGACTCAGCGCTCTTGCCAGGAACTGGGTAAAGTATTCTGAAGTCATATGCAGAAGGGGCATGCTGGTCAGATCATATATAAGAGCAATGACCAGTGCGGCAATTACAGCCAGAATAATAATGGAAATAACAAGTTCCGTATAGCGGGATGCATGAAAGACAAGCTCGTTGATTCGTTTCCTTAAGGGCTTTTTTTCCATGAAACCTCCTTTATCATTATTTTATACCCCAGGGTCTTCTGGGGTGGAGAATGGTTTTATTATAGGGGAAATAACATGGAATTACAAGGGAAGTTTTTGGGTTTTTCTGCTTTAAAGCGCTAAAAAACTAGTGCAATATTCTGTAGATTTGTGCTATAATAAGATTTAACGCAGTAAAGCAGTATGATCTAGAATGGAAAAGAATCAGATGGCTGTTCCGCAGTACCACTGGGGAGACAAAAAGGAATGGTCAGATAGGAGAAATTATGATTTGGGCAAAAGAAGAAACATTATCAAGAGCTGATATCGAGACGATACAGCTGGAGAGGCTGCAGGAAACGGTCCGGCGTGTGTACGGAAAGGTTCCTGCATACCGAAAGAAGATGGAGGAGGCAGGGATTGTGCCGGAGGATATCCGTTCTCTGGAAGATCTGCAAAGGCTGCCGTTTACTACAAAACAGGATATGAGGGATAATTATCCCTTTGGTCTTTTTGCGGTACCCCAAAAGGACCTCTGCAGAATTCATGCTTCCAGCGGTACTACTGGGAAACCTACGGTTGTGGGATATACCAGGAGGGATCTGGATATATGGTCCGAATGTGTGGCAAGGATCGCATGCATGGGAGGAGCCTCCAGCGGGGATATTGCACAGATTTGTTTTGGATATGGCATGTTTACAGGCGCCCTGGGCCTGCATTACGGACTGGAGAAGGTAGGAGCGGCTATTGTTCCTTCCTCCACGGGCAATACGAAAAAGCAGATTATGTTTATGAAAGACTTTGCGTCTACCCTTTTGGTCGCAACCCCTTCTTACGCACTTCGGATTGCGGAGGTTGCAGAAGAAATCGGGGTTGATGTCAAGAAAGAATTGAAGATAAAGATTGGCCTGGTGGGCAGTGAACTCATGACGGAGGCTATGCGCCAGGAGATGTACAAGGCCTGGGGAGACAACATGATGCTTACACAGAACTATGGCATGAGTGAGCTGATGGGCCCAGGGGTATCCGGAGAGTGTCTGGAACTTTGCGGCATGCATGTGAATGAGGACCATTTTATTCCGGAAATCATTAATCCGAAAACCGGAGAAGTGCTTCCGCCAGGGGAGATCGGAGAGCTGGTAATTACTTGTATCACGAAAGAGGCGCTGCCGCTGATACGTTACAGAACCAAGGATCTTACCAGATTAATGTATGAACCCTGCAAGTGCGGGAGAACGACTGTGAGAATGGAGAACCTGCTGGGGCGCACCGATGATATGCTTAAGATTCGGGGAGTGAATGTATTCCCCAGTCAGATCGAAGAAATTCTTCTCAATATAGAGGAGTGCGGCCCTCACTATGAGATTATTGTGGGCAGAAAGAACCACTCCGATACCCTGGAGATTAAAGTGGAAGTATCCGCAGACAAACTGATGGATTCTTATAAAGCGCTGGAAGGCCTGGAGAGAAAGGTAAAAGACCAGATCCGTACTGTGCTGGGCCTGGATGCAAAGGTTTCCCTGCAGTCGCCTAACTCATTGCAGCGGTTCGAGGGAAAAGCGAAAAGGGTCATTGACCTTAGAAAGGAAGGAGAATAACAGTGGCAGAAAAAAAGATAATGTTAGGAAATGAAGCCATCGCCCGTGGGGCTTATGAAGCAGGGGTGAAGGTTTCCGCTGCATATCCCGGTACCCCGAGTACGGAGATCAGCGAGAATATTGTTAAATATAAGGAGATCTATGCAGAATGGTCACCCAATGAGAAGGTGGCTGCAGAAGTGGCTATCGGCGCTTCAATCAGCGGTGTGCGGGCTATGGTATCCATGAAGCATGTGGGGCTGAACGTGGCATCTGACCCTCTTTACACTGTATCATACATAGGAGCCAAAGGCGGGCTGGTATTTGTTGTGGCAGATGACCCCGGAATGTACAGCTCACAGAACGAACAGGACACTCGTCTGGTGGCAAGAGCCGCCCAGGTACCTGTTCTGGAGCCGTCGGACAGTGCGGATGCCAAGGAATTCATGAAGTTTGCGTTTGATCTGAGTGAGAAATATGACACTCCTGTGATTGTAAGGCTGACTACCCGTCTGTCCCATTCTCAGGGGCTGGTGGAGTTAAATGAGAGAGAAGAACCAGAGGATAAGCCTTATGAGAGGAATATCGGCAAGAACGTTATGATGCCCGGCAATGCCATCAAACGCCATCTGGTGGTAGAGGACAGAATGAACCGCTTGGAAGAAGACAGCTGCAAGTTCTCCGTGAACAGAGCAGAATACAGGGACACCTCCATAGGATTTATAACCAGCGGAATCCCTTACCAGTATGTAAGGGAAGCTATGCCGGATGCATCCGTACTTAAGCTTGGACTGGTAAACCCCCTGCCCAGGAAATTAATCGAAGAGTTTGCCTCAAAAGTGGATAAAGTTTATGTATTCGAGGAACTGGAGCCTGTAATTGAGGAGCAGATGAAGTCCTGGGGAATCCGGGTAATAGGAAAAGAAATCTTTACCCGTCAGGGAGAATATAGCGCCAATCTTCTCCGCACGACTGTGCTCGGCGAGAAGCTGGATGTGGCGGCACCGGCCCCGGTACCTCCCAGACCTCCGATTCTGTGTCCGGGATGTCCTCACAGAAGTGTATACTCAGTTATGAATAAATTAAAAATACATGCTGCAGGTGATATCGGATGCTATACTCTGGGGGCAGTGGCTCCTCTCGGTGTAGTGGATACCACCATCTGTATGGGAGCCAGCATCAGTTCTCTTCACGGAATGGAGAAAGCAAAAGGAAAAGATTACATAAAGAATTGGGTTGCTGTGATCGGTGATTCTACATTCATGCATACAGGAATTAACTCTCTGATCAATATGGTTTACAATAAATCTACAGGAACAGTAGTCATTCTGGATAACTCTACCACAGGTATGACAGGGCATCAGGATCATGCGGCTACCGGCAAGACTCTGAAAGGGGAGCCTACTTATGCAGTGAACATTCCGCAGCTTTGCAAATCCATCGGTATTGAACATGTGTGTGAGATCAGTGCTTTTGATTTGAAGGGACTGGAAGAAGCTCTTAAGAGGGAGACCGCCAGAGAAGAAGTCTCTGTGATCATCACAAAGGCACCCTGCGTGCTTTTAAAAGGGAATGTATTTAAAACAAAATGCAGGCCGGTGTCAGAAAAGTGCAAGAAATGCGGTCTTTGCCTGAAGCCAGGCTGTCCGGCTCTAACAAAACTGCCGGATGGAACCATTGCAATTGACGAAACCATGTGCAACGGCTGCGGTCTGTGCAGGCAGCTGTGCCACAGTGATGCAATAGAGGAGGTAGAAGTGTAATATGGCAACGAAGAATATTATGATAGTAGGTGTGGGCGGTCAGGGTACACTTCTCACCAGCCGGGTGTTGGGAGGCCTTGCAATTCATGCGGGATATGATGTAAAATTATCAGAGGTACATGGTATGGCACAGCGTGGAGGAAGTGTTGTAACTTATGTAAGATACGGAGAGACTGTGGCTGAACCTATCGTAGAAGAAGGTCAGGCAGATGTACTGATTGCTTTTGAGAGACTGGAAGCTCTCCGCTATATTCATTTTCTAAAAGAAGATGGAGTATTGATTGTGAACGATCAGAGAATTGATCCCATTACAGTTGTGACAGGTGCTGCAGAATATCCTGAGGGAATTCTGGAGGGGCTGAGAAAAGAACACAAGGTATACGCAGTGGATGCCATGAAAGAAGCAAAGGATATGGGGAACTCCAAAGTGTTTAACATTATTGTGCTGGGGGTAGCCGCACAGCACATGAATTTTACAAAGGAAGACTGGCTGACTGTCATTGAGAATACAGTTCCTCCAAAAACTGTGGAAATCAATAAAAAGGCATTTATGAAAGGGTACGAGCTGGCCTGAGAATGTAAAATACAGGAGAGGAGGCATCCGAATGATTAAACAGGTATCTGTTTTTATGGAAAACAGAAAGGGACGTCTGGAAAAAGTGACTGCTATCTTAAAAGACAATGATATCAACATTGCATCTATCAGTCTGGCGGATACCAGCGAATACGGTTTGCTGCGGCTGATTGTATCGGATCCCGATAAGGCACAGAAGGTGCTGAAGGAGAATGGATTTTCTGCCATGCTCACAGAGGTTACTGCTGTTAGGATTCCCCACAGAATCGGGAAGCTCAGCGAGCTTCTGAAGCTTTTAAGGGAGGCGGATCTGAATGTGGAATATATGTATGCCCTGAGTACGGAAAAGGACAGAGGGGCTATGATTATGAAGACATCCGATATCCCCAAAGGGGAAGAGACCCTAAAAGCAGGCGGTATGGAAGTAATGGAAGAAGACGAGGCATACGCTCTAAATATCTAGAAAGAAAAAGACCGGGTCCAAGAAGTTTCCCTTGACCCGGTTTCTTTTTTATAGTATAATTTAACGAGTTAAAGCGTAACGGTTTAAAGCGTAACGGTTTAAAGCGAACAAAAAGGGAGAATGGAAAAATGACAATTAAAGTGATACTGCTGATTTTATTTTTTGGAAGTATGGTGGCTGTTGGCCTGTATTCCAGAAAACATGCTACAAATGTGAATGATTTCGTGCTGGGAGGGAGGAGTGTGGGGCCCTGGCTTACAGCCTTTGCCTACGGGACTTCCTATTTCTCAGCCGTTGTTTTTGTGGGATATGCGGGGCAGTTTGGCTGGAAATACGGAGTCTCCTCCACCTGGATAGGACTGGGCAATGCTATTATCGGAAGTCTTCTCGCCTGGGTGGTTCTGGGAAGAAGAACAAGGGTAATGACAAAGCATCTGCAGGCAGCAACCATGCCGGATTATTTTGGAAAAAGATTTGACAGTGATACTATGAGGGTGGTGGCATCCGCCATTGTATTTGTTTTTCTGGTTCCCTATACGGCGTCTATCTATAACGGATTGTCCCGTCTGTTCGGGCTGGCTTTTGATATTCCCTATGCAGTATGCGTAATCGCAATGGCGGCTCTGACCGGAGCATATGTAATCCTCGGGGGCTATATGGCTACTGCGATCAATGATTTTATCCAGGGCATAATTATGCTGATCGGAATTGTGGCCGTGGTTTTGGCGGTACTGGGCGGTCAGGGAGGATTTATGGAAGCCATGAGAAAGCTGTCTGAGATACCGAGCGACGTTCCCGCAACGGCTGGTCAGATGGGGGCTTTTGCCTCTTTCTTCGGCACAGATCCTTTAAACCTCTTGGGAGTAGTCATTCTTACCTCTCTGGGAACCTGGGGGCTGCCTCAGATGGTACATAAATTTTATGCCATTAAAAGTGAAAAGGCCGTAACCACCGGTACGGTGATCTCTACCCTGTTTGCCGTTGTTATCTCAGGGGGCTGTTACTTTATGGGAGGCTTTGGAAGACTGTTTGACGACCCTTCTTTCTATGGGCCCGACGGAAGCATTATCTATGATGGCATTGTCCCTCATATGCTTTCCACACTCCCGGATATGCTCATGGGAATTGTAATTGTTCTGGTTTTATCAGCGTCCATGTCCACCTTGTCTTCCCTGGTGCTTACCTCTGCATCTACCCTGACTCTGGACTTTTTGCCAAGAAAGGTGTTCAGGAGCATAGGGGAAAAAAGACAGCTGCTGTTTATGCGTCTGCTGATCCTTGTATTTATCGCGGTTTCTGTTATCCTGGCATTAGATCCCCCTACCTTTATTGCACAGCTTATGGGGATCTCCTGGGGCGCTCTTGCAGGTGCTTTTCTGGCTCCGTTTTTATACGGCCTGTACTGGAAAGGCGTTACCAGGGCAGGGGTATGGGCCTCATTTATCACAGGCATCGGAATTACGGTTACCAATATGTTTTTCCACTATATTGCATCTCCCATTAATGCGGGTGCAATTGCGATGGTGGTAGGCTTCATAGTTGTTCCGGCAGTCAGCCTGATCTCCCCGAAGATTGAGAGAGAGACTGTGGAGAATATATTCCGGTGTTACGATGTGGAGGTGGAGGCAACCACCAAAAAGGTACTGCCGGAGGAAAAGGAAAGCTGGAAAGTCCGCACATAAGCCAAAGATAAGGCCGGGAGGTGTTTCTCCCGGTCTTACTTTTTCCCCTTGTGTTTCTCTGTTGCTCTGCTATAATGAAGATACAACATCCTGGGAATAATTGAACAAAATTATTACACAAAGGATATTGATAAATAGTATAGAAGTTGCTATTATAGATTACTAGGGCTGTCAGTAAAATGACAGCTGTTTTCCCGACAGCCAGACTGTAATTAACACGGGAAAGCGAAATCTACGGAGGAGAAAAATGCAGATAATGATTGTGGGCTGCGGGAAGGTAGGATATACTCTGGCAGACCAGTTGAGCGGGGAGGAAGACCATAATATAATTGTGGTAGACAGGAATCCGGACCGGATATCCCGGGTTACAAATGATTTTGATGTTATGGGATATGTGGGAGACGGGGCAAGCTATAGTGTTCTGAAAGAGGCTGATATTGACAACACGGATCTGCTGATTGCAGTGACAGATTCAGACGAGAGAAACCTGCTCTGCAGCCTGATCGCCAAGAAGGCGGGAAACTGCAAGGCGATTGCAAGGGTGAGAAACCCTATCTACAGCAGCGAGGGAGAATTCCTGAAGAGGGAACTGGGCCTGGCAATGATAATTAACCCGGAGTATGCCGCGGCATCGGAAATGGCCCGTATCTTTCGGTTCCCTTCCGCCATTAAAATAGATACGTTTGCCAAAGGGCGGATCGAGCTTCTGCGGTTCCGCATCCCTGTGGGAAATAAGCTTCATGACACACCCGTCTCTAATATCAGAGGCAAGCTGGGCTGTGAGGTACTTGTCTGTATGGTGCAGAGAGGAGAGGAGGTCTTTATTCCTCTGGGTGACTTTGTACTTCAGGAGAAGGACATTGTTTCCATTGTGGCCGCCCCGAGCAGGGCCAGCCAGTTTTTCAGAAAGATAGGTGTAGAGACAAACCGGGTTCCCAATGTTCTTATCGTTGGCGGCGGGAAGATTACATTCTATCTGGCCCTTCGCCTGCTTCATGCGGGGATCGATGTTAAAATCATTGAGCAGAACAGGCAGAGGTGTGAAGAACTCAGTGAGCTGCTTCCAAAGGCCAGCATTATCTGCGGAGACGGCACTGACCAGAACCTCCTTCTGGAGGAAGGCTTGGAGCAGATTCGCGGTTTTGCGGCTCTTACAAATTTCGATGAGGAGAATATCCTGCTTTCTCTGTTTGCAAAGAGTAAATCAAAGGCCAAGCTTGTAACAAAGGTGAATAGAATCTCATTTGATGAGGTAATTGAAAATCTGGGCCTGGACTGTATTGTCTATCCCAAATACATTACTACGGAGTTTATTATCCAGTATGTCCGATCTATGCAGGACTCTATGGGAAGCAATGTAGAGAATCTATATAAGCTTGACGATAACCGGGCAGAGGCCCTGGAGTTTTTAATTAAAGAGGAGTCACCTGTGGTTGGAATTCCTCTGGAAAAGCTTCAGCTGAAGAAGAATATACTGATATGTGGTATTAACCGGTACGGAAAGATTATTATTCCCGGCGGACAGGATAAGATCAGAGTGGGAGACTCTGTGATCGTTGTTGTTACAGATTACAGAATCCATGATATCCTGGATATATTGGAGGACTAGGGCAAAGATTATGAATTACGGAATGATTCTATATATACTAGGATGGATACTTAATTTTGAAGCAGCTTTTCTGACTCTGCCCTGCCTTGTGGCAGTATTGTATCAGGAACAGGATGGATTCTCCTTTCTGGGAGTGGCAGTTTTATGCCTCATCATAGGATTTATATTCTCCCATAAAAAGCCGGCCAATACTTCGCTGTATGCAAGGGAAGGCTTTGTGATTGTATCGGCAGGATGGATTGTTATGAGCGCTTTTGGCGCCCTGCCTTTTGTGTTGAATGGGGATATCCCCTCTTATGTGGATGCACTTTTCGAGACGATATCTGGTTTTACTACTACAGGAGCCAGTATTCTGACAGATGTGGAAGCATTGTCCAAGGCCAGCCTTTTCTGGAGAAGTTTTACCCACTGGATCGGCGGTATGGGGGTATTTGTCTTTATTCTGGCGATTCTGCCTTTGGTGGGAGGGTTCAATATGAACCTGATGAAGGCGGAGAGCCCCGGCCCTTCTGTGGGGAAGCTGGTTCCCAGAGTGAGAAATACAGCTATGATTTTGTACGGCATCTATTTCATTATTACTGTCGTAGAGTTTGTCTTGCTGGTAGCCGCAGGTATGACAGCTTTTGACGCCATTACCCATACATTCGGAACGGTAGGCACAGGGGGATTTGGAACCCATTCTGACAGTCTGGCGGGGTTTTCCCCGGCGATTCAGAATATTGTAACGGTATTTATGATACTCAGCGGTGTAAACTTTGGTGCATATTTCCTTATCATTCACAAAAAGCCGAGACAGGTCCTGAAGATGGAAGAGGTGAGAATGTATCTGGGAATTATCCTGGCAAGTGCGCTCCTGATTGCTTTTAATGTCAGGGATATGTTCGGCAGCTGGGGAGAAACTCTGCGGCATGCATTTTTCCAGGTGGGCTCTATTATCACTACTACAGGATTTGCCACCGTGGACTTTGACCTTTGGCCTCAGTTTTCTAAAACCATTTTGATTATCCTGATGTTCGTGGGCGCCTGTGCCGGGAGTACAGGGGGAGGCATCAAGGTATCCAGGATTACCATCCTGCTGAAGACGATTAAAAAGGAACTGAGAATGATCTCCCATCCCCGGAGCGTCAAGAAGATTGCCATGGACGGGCACAGGATTGAACATGAGGTTGTGCGATCTACCAATGTTTTTATTGCTGTGTACTTCCTGGTATTTTTTACCTCCGTGCTGCTTCTGGGAATGGATGAGCTGGATTTCACCACGAATTTTACAGCAGTGGCAGCGACCCTGAACAATATTGGACCTGGCCTGGAACTGGTGGGCCCCACGCAGAACTTCTCTATTTTTTCTGCACCGGCTAAGTTTGTGCTGATGTTTGATATGCTGGCTGGACGTCTGGAGCTGTTTCCCATGCTGCTGCTGTTTGCCCCTTCCAGCTGGAAGAAATATTAATAATGAAAAAGCAATAGCGGTGATGCACACAGGCAGAGCCGCTATTTGTGATCTCATAAAAGGAGAAAGATTTTGCATGTGTAAGGGGAGTTTGCTATAATCAGATGCATAGGGGGGTTACAGCGTATACAGGAAGGGGTTAGACAAGATGAAGAGAGAAGACAGAAAGAGAAATTTTGCCAGGATATTCTGCCTTGTGCTGCTTGCTTTTCTTTTAGGCGGTATGGGACAAGATTGTGTATGGGCAGAGACAGGAGACACAGGACAGACAGAAGAGACGCAGGCAGATGGTCCTGAAGAGGAAGACGTGACAGGCCAGGCTCCGGAAGAGACACAGCCGCTGGAGGCAGAAAACAGAGTGCTGACCATAGGATGGATACAGGAGGGCGGTACCTGGTATTATTATAATTCCAACGGGAAATTACATACAGGCTGGCTGGAGGAGAACGGCAGCTGGTATTATCTTGAGGAAGACGGAAGGATGGCTGTTGGCTGGAGATATATGAAGGAGCAATGGTACTACTTTTCCACATCCGGTGTCATGGTTGCTGAGCAGTGGGCGGGAGATTATTACCTTACAGCAAGCGGTGCAATGGCAGTGAATGCGTGGATTGGAAAATATTATGTGGGCAGCGACGGCAGATGGATTCCGGGATACAGTCAGGCCCAGTGGATGCAGGAGGGGGAACGCTGGTGGTATAGGAACGCAGACGGCACATATCCCAAATCCTGCTGGAAAACCATCAGCGGCTCTGCCTACTATTTTAATGAAGCAGGCTGGCTGGTGACTGGCTGGTTAAAGGATCAGGGAAAGTGGTATTACCTGACAGAATATGGTATGAAAAAGAATGAATGGATGTCTGACGGGAAAACCTGGTACTATCTTACCGGAGACGGAAGTATGGCTGTAGGCTGGGTGATGACCGGGGGAGCCTGGTATTATATGAACTCCAATGGTGTGATGCAGACAGGCTGGCAGCAGATACAGAAGGAATGGTACTATCTGAAGGAAAACGGTGTGATGCAGACTGGGTGGCTGTTCCAGGGGAAAAGCTGGTATTATCTGAAGAGCAGCGGAGCCATGGCTACTTCCTGGCAGCAGGTGGGAAAAACCTGGTATTATCTGTCAGGAAGCGGTGTGATGCAGACGGGCTGGCAGCGGATAGGCAGAGCCTGGTATTATCTGAAGGCAGAGGGTGCCATGCAGACCGGGTGGCTGTTCCAGGGGAAAAGCTGGTATTATCTGAAGAGCAGCGGAGCCATGGCTACTTCCTGGCAGCAGGTGGGAAAAACCTGGTATTATCTGTCAGGAAGCGGTGTGATGCAGACAGGCTGGCAGCGGATAGGCAGAGCCTGGTATTATCTGAAGACAGAGGGTGCCATGCAGACCGGGTGGCTGCTCCAGGGCCAGATCTGGTATTATCTAAAGGGCAGCGGCGCTATGGCTACAGGCTGGCAGAAGGTCGGCAGTACCTGGTATTATTTCTACGGAAGCGGTGCCATGGCAGTGAATACCTGCATCGACGGTTATCTGATTAACCGGAAAGGGGAATACTACGAACCGGCTCTGGGAACCATAAAAGGGCTGCTTCAGAATGCCATGGTTCCGGTAGGTTCTACCATGTATGTGTACGGAGGCGGCTGGGATGAGGATGCCACAAGAAAGGGGCCAAGTCCCCAGTGGAAGAAGTTCTATGAAAAGCAGAATTCCTCTTATGATTACAATACCACAAGATATCAGTCAGAGAATGGACTGGACTGTTCCGGGTTTGTAGGCTGGTCTGTCTACAATGCGTTAAATAAAGTGAGCGGGAAAAGCAGCTGCACAGTAACCTCCACCGCTATGGTTTCCAATTATGCGTCCAGAGGCTGGGGTACCAAAATTGATCGATCAAAAGTGAAGGACTACAGGGCCGGGGATGTGATGGGCTCTACCTGCGGATGTCATAATCATGTATATCTGGTTATCGGCCAGTGCTCTGACGGCAGCGTGGTCTTTGTACATTCTTCACCAAAGGGGGTACAGATTAACGGTACGACGACGCCTTCGGGGAGTTACTCCAGCAAGGCCATATCTCTCGCCAATTCTTATATGAAAAAGTATTTTCCGGACTGGAATAAGAAGTTCGGCAATTCCTCAGGTCCTCAGTATTATCTGAGTCATTTCAGCCAGATGCGCTGGGATATATCAGGAAATAAAGTAATGAGGGATCCGGAGGGATATACAAAGAAAAGTGCGGAGCAGGTATTAAAGGACCTGTTTGAAGAATAAAAGTAATAGTGTGCTGTAGGAAAGGAATTGAGACAGATGAATGATAAAAGAGTGTTTTTAATTGTACTGGACAGCTTTGGAATCGGAGAAGAGCCGGATGCGGATCTTTTCGGGGATGTGGGAAGCAATACACTGGGAACCATTGTAACATCGGCCAGATATGATACTCCGAATATGAGAAAGCTGGGACTTTTTAATATAGAAGGCGTTACCTGCGGAAAACGCACGGAACATCCATTGGGTTCCTTCGCCAGGATGCAGGAAGCCTCTATGGCAAAGGATACAACAGCCGGGCACTGGGAGATCGCAGGTCTGATATCAGAAAAGCCTTTTCCCACGTATCCCCATGGATTTCCCGGGGAAGTTCTGGAAGCATTCTCCAAAGCCACAGGGAGAGGCGTGCTGTGCAATAAGCCATATTCCGGCACTGATGTAATCCGGGATTACGGGGAGGAACATATGAAAACCGGGGATTATATTGTCTATACTTCTGCAGACAGTGTATTCCAGATTGCCGCTCACGAAGAAATTGTCCCTCTTGAAGAACTGTATGAAGCGTGCCGTAAGGCCAGGGAAATACTTCAGGGAGAGCACGGTGTGGGAAGAGTCATTGCCCGTCCTTTTATAGGAAAGGCTCCGGATTTTAAGAGAACACCCCACAGGCATGATTTCTCTCTGATTCCTCCGAAGGATACCATGCTGGACTGTCTGTCCAGGGCAGGTCTGGCAACGATAGGGGTTGGGAAGATATATGACATTTTTGCAGGAAAAGGTGTCTCTGAGACCAAATCCACTGAGAGCAACCAGAATGGGATGGAAATCACCGCACAGTGGCAGAGCACATCCTTCAACGGCCTTTGCTTTGTAAATCTGGTGGACTTTGATATGCTTTACGGACACAGAAATGACATTGACGGATATGCAGGGGCGGCGACTGAGTTTGACCGGTGGCTGGGCGGATTCCTGGATGGAATGCGAGAAAATGATATCCTGA
Organism: Lactonifactor sp. BIOML-A5; assembly: GCF_009677585.1. Lineage (GTDB taxonomy): Bacteria > Bacillota > Clostridia > Lachnospirales > Lachnospiraceae > Lactonifactor. Next base: position 66,122 of record NZ_WKYV01000016.1, read on the forward strand.
TGATTACCGCTGACCATGGCTGTGATCCCGGAACTGCCAGCACAGACCATTCAAGAGAATACACCCCCCTTCTTGTCTGTGGGAAACATGTGAAAAAAGGGGTTTCTCTGGGTACAAGAAAGTCATTTGCAGACATTGCCGCGACCATTCTGGATATCTTCCAGGTGGAGGGAAGGATAGCAGGCACAAGTTTTCTGGGAGAGATAGAGGCAAAGGATGGAGAATAGGGTACTGATTGAAAAAGCTCTGGCCGCCAGTGAGAGGGCATACGCCCCTTACTCGGAATTCCGGGTCGGGGCTGCTCTTCTTACCCGGGAAGGGAAAGTCTACACAGGCTGCAACATAGAAAATGCGGCCTATGGACCAACGAACTGTGCAGAGCGGACAGCATTTTTTAAAGCGGTTTCTGAGGGGGAAAGAGAGTTCACCGCCATTGCTGTTGTAGGCGGAAAACAGGATCAGACCGGGAAGGAATACTGTTTCCCATGCGGTGTGTGCCGGCAGGTAATGGCAGAGTTCTGTAATGGAGGCTTTCGGATTCTGGCGGCCAAAAGTCCGGAGGACTACAGGGAATATACCTTGAATGAACTGCTTCCGGAGCGGTTTGGAAGCAATAACCTTTAGATATGGGAAAGGCTGGTGGAAGTATGAGAATGACGGATATCATTGCTGCAAAACGGGATGGGCAAATACTATCGGAGGAACAAATCCGGGATATGATAGGTCGGTATGTAACGGATGAAATACCGGATTACCAGATGTCTGCCATGATGATGGCAATCTATTTTCAGGGAATGACAGACCGGGAACTGACAGTTTTGACGGATGCCATGGCTAAGTCCGGTGATATGGTGGACCTCTCTGAGATTAAAGGGATTAAGGTTGATAAACACTCCACCGGAGGAGTAGGGGATAAAACTACGCTGATTGTGGCCCCAATTGCTGCCGCCTGCGGAGTAAAGGTGGCAAAAATGTCTGGAAAAGGATTGGGATTTACCGGCGGAACCGTGGATAAACTGGAATCTATCCCTGGATTTCGGACGGTACTGGACCGGAAAGAATTTTTTGATGTGGTAAACCGGACCGGATTGTCTGTCATTGGTCAGTCCGGGAATCTGGCTCCCGCAGATAAAAAACTGTATGCACTGAGAGATGTAACTGCCACGGTGGAGAGCATTCCCCTGATTGCCGCGTCTATCATGAGCAAAAAGCTGGCTGCGGGCAGTGACTGTATTCTTCTGGACGTAAAAACAGGAAGCGGGGCCTTTATGTCCGGGCGGGAAGACGCCAGGGCGCTGGCGGAAAAAATGGTTCGGATCGGCACAATGGCGGGAAGAAAAACCATTGCCCTGATCACAAATATGGAGGAACCCCTGGGAAATTACATCGGTAATGCCCTGGAAGTCGAGGAGGCGGTGAAAACGCTGCAGGGCAGCGGGCCGGAGGATCTCACAGAGCTTTCTGTGGAACTGGCCGCAAACATGCTTTATCTTGCGGAAATGGGGGAACTGGAGATTTGCAGGCAGCAGGCAGCCGCAGCTCTGACTGACGGAACTGCCCTGGAATGTCTGAAGGCAATGGTTGCAGCCCAGGGGGGAGAACCGAAGGTCTTATCTGACACCAGCCTGCTGCCAAGAGCCACGTATTCCCGGGAAATAAAGGCGAAGACAGAGGGCTGTATCTCCGGCCTGGATGCCAAAATGTGCGGAATGGCTTCCGGACTTCTGGGGGCGGGCAGAGAGACAAAGGACAGTGTCATAGACCCTGGTGCCGGCATCATCCTTCATAAAAAAACTAATGATTATGTAACGGAAGGAGAGCCGATTGCAACACTTTATTCATCAAAGGAGGAACTTTTTCCGGAGGCTGTCAGTATGCTGGAAAAGGCAGTGACGTTGGGAGAGGCGCCGAAAGGCAAAAAACAGATGATTTTTGAGAGAATTGTCTGATTGTGCAGCGGTATTATATATAGAAGAAAGGGGAAGCAATGAGCAGAAAAGAGTCGGAAATATTAAGTTATGTGGATCACACCCAATTAAAGGCATTTGCTGTGTGGGAGGACATCAGGAAGCTGTGTGAGGAGGCGGTGGAATGCCGTACGGCGTCTGTTTGTATCCCTCCCTGTTATGTAAAACGCGCCAGGGAGTCATATGGGAATTCTCTTACTATATGTACGGTAGTGGGATTCCCCCTGGGCTACAGTGTGAAAGAGGCGAAGCTCTGTGAGACCAGACAGGCTCTGGCAGACGGCGCGGATGAGATTGATATGGTCATCAATATCAGCGATGTAAAAAATGGAAAATTTGAAGCGGTTTTGGATGAGGTAAAAACCCTTAAAGAGGCTGTGGGCAGCAAGATACTCAAGGTGATTGTGGAGACGTGCTATCTGACAAAAGAAGAAAAGATAAAAATGTGTGAAATTGTTACAGCCGCCGGCGCGGATTTTATAAAGACCTCCACAGGCTTTGGCACAGGGGGAGCAACCATAGAGGATGTGGTGCTTTTCAGAGAAAACATCGGGGAAAATGTAAGAATCAAAGCCGCCGGGGGCGTGAAGACGAGAGAGGACTTGGAGAAGTTTCTGGACGCCGGCTGCAGCAGAATAGGGACCAGTTCAGCTGTGGGGCTGCTTCATGGGACACCAGACCAAACATATTAAGAAATGCACACAAATGTTACATGAATATTAAATTTTGGTTGAGATTTTTAGATCTTTTTCTTGCATATACTTAGGATGTGTGGTAATATGTAAAAGAAATGAAGAAAGTATTTCATAAATATTAAACGTAACACGTAGAAATCTCAAGAGGGAAATGAGAAAGCAAAAATAGTGTACATACTTAGATGAGAGGTTAAACGGTATTATGAAGAAGAAATTTATTGGAGTAAGCTTAGCAATCGTACTTAGTATGGCTCAGATTATTTCTGTAGGAGCTGCAAAAGAAGATGACATTAAGGCTGCAAAGGCGCAGACAAGCAGTCAGCTGGCTGCAGTGAATAATAAGATTAATAAGTTAGAAGATCAGAAAGCAGCATTAAAAGCTGAGATTAATGAATTAGATCAGGATCTGGTAGAGGTAATTGTCCAGATAGATGTTTTAAAGGATGATATCACCACCAAAGAATCTGAAATCGAAGATACAAAAGAAGATTTGAAAGTTGCTGAAGAAAACAGGGACGAGCAGTATGCTTCCATGAAGAAAAGAATTCAGTACATATATGAAAAGGGCGGCGACAGTGCATGGGCACAGATGCTTTTAGAGGCTGACAGTCTTTCCGGTATGCTGAGCAAAGCTGAGTATACACAGCAGTTATATGATTACGACAGAAACAGCCTGAATGAGCTGAAAGAGGTAGTTCAGCAGGTGACTGACCTTGAAACTCAGTTAGAGACAGAAAAGGCTGAACTGGAAGACATGCAGGTTGAATATGAAGGCCAGCAGAAAGAACTGGAATCAACCTTAGAGCAGAAAAAAGCCACAGCAAGCGACTATGAATCACAGATTTCCAGAGCCGAGTCACAGGCAGCTGAATATAAAGATTTAATCCAACAGCAGAATGCAGAATTGCAGAAGATTCAGGAAGAAAAGGCCGCAGCTGCTGCAGCAGCAAAGAAAGCGGAAGAAGAGGCACAGAAAAAGGCAGCTCAGAAAGCAGCACAGGAATCTTCCTCTAAGAAAGATTCAGACAGCCAGAAGAGCGATGACAATAAGTCCTCCGATAATTCTAAAAAAGATAATAACAGTAGCAGCAACAGCAGCAATGAGGATACAGACGAAGAAGACAGCAGAGGAAATTCCTCCAACAGTTCCAAAGATGATGAAGACAACAGCTCTAAAGGCGATAGCAGTTCCAATAGCTCCAAGGGCGACAGCAGTTCAGATTCTTCCAGCAGTTCTTCAGGATCATCCTCCAGCAGTTCAAACAGTGCTACTGGACAGGCAATTGTTAATTATGCAACTCAGTTTGTGGGCAACCCATATGTATGGGGCGGCGAGAGTTTAACAAACGGTGCTGACTGTTCCGGATTCACCATGCAGGTATATGCACACTTTGGAATCTCCCTGCCACATTCCTCTGGAGCACAGAGATCTTATGGCAGAGCGGTATCTTATGCAGAGGCTCAGCCAGGTGACCTGATTTGCTATTCCGGACATGTTGCTATCTATATGGGAGGCGGTCAGATTGTACATGCTTCCAACAGTGCCCCTTATCCAAAGGGCGGAATCAAAATCAGCGGAAACGCTGCATATAAGACGATTTTATCTGTAAGACGTCTTGTATAATACATAGCAGATTTACTGCCGTTTATGGAGCTATCCATGAACGGCAGTTTTTTTGTTACAAAGGAAGGCTTTTGCAGAAACTGCCCTTTAAGATATATCCTCAGGTATAAAATCAACTTTCTCTGGTGTACACTATGACAGTGAAAAATATTTCGGGAAAACAAAAAAAATACTTGCTTTTTCAAAAAACTATGTTATAGTAGTTATAGAACAAGCAAATAAACAATGTGTTTGAGATAAACGATATGGAGGCGATTTTATGAATATTAGTAAATTTACACAGAAATCACTTCAGGCAGTGCAGGATCTGGAAAAGACAGCCTATGAATTTGGCAATCAGGAGGTTGAGCAAGAACACCTTTTGTATAATCTACTGCACCAGGATGACAGTCTGATTCTGAAGCTGATTGAAAAAATGGAGATTAATAAAGAACATTTCCTAAACAATCTGGAGAATGCCTTGAATGCCAGGACAAAGGTGTCCGGCGGCCAGCCGTATATCGGCCAGCATCTGAACAAAGCGCTGGTAAGCGCAGAGGACGAAGCTAAGGCTATGGGGGATGAGTATGTATCTGTAGAGCATCTGTTTTTGTCCCTTTTAAAGAATGCAAGTCCATCTATGAAGAAAATATGGAATGAATATGGGATTACCAGGGACAGGTTTCTCCAGGCTCTTTCTACGGTCAGGGGAAACCAGAGAGTTACTACAGATAATCCTGAGGCAACCTATGACACTCTGAACAAATACGGGCAGGATCTGGTGGAGAAGGCGCGAAACCAAAAGCTGGACCCGGTAATCGGCAGAGATGCGGAGATTCGTAATGTTATCCGCATACTTTCCAGGAAGACGAAGAACAACCCGGTTTTAATCGGTGAGCCAGGTGTAGGTAAGACCGCAGTTGTAGAGGGGCTGGCACAGCGTATTGTAAGAGGCGATGTGCCGGAAGGGCTGAAAGACAAAAAAATTTTCTCTCTGGATATGGGAGCACTGGTAGCAGGCGCCAAGTACAGAGGGGAGTTCGAGGAGCGATTGAAGGCTGTTCTGGAGGAGGTCAGAAAAAGCGAAGGACAAATCATTTTATTTATAGACGAACTGCACCTGATTGTAGGCGCCGGAAAGACGGATGGAGCCATGGATGCCGGCAATATGTTAAAGCCTATGCTTGCCAGAGGAGAACTGCACTGTATCGGCGCGACCACCCTGGATGAATACCGTCAGTATATTGAAAAGGACGCGGCTCTGGAGAGGAGATTCCAGCCGGTAATGGTGGATGAACCTACGGTGGAGGATACGATTTCTATTCTCCGGGGACTGAAGGACCGCTATGAGGTATTTCATGGGGTTAAAATTACAGACGGTGCCCTGGTGGCAGCTGCTACCTTATCGGATCGGTATATTTCTGACCGGTTTCTTCCGGATAAGGCCATTGACCTTGTAGATGAGGCATGTGCTCTCATTAAAACTGAGCTGGATTCTCTCCCCACAGAGCTGGATGAGCTGCAGAGAAAAATCATGCAGATGGAGATTGAGGAGGCAGCTCTGAAAAGGGAAACCGATAAGCTGAGCCAGGATCGCCTGGAAAACCTTCAGAAAGAACTGGCTGATTACAGAGATGATTTTAACGCCCGTAAGGCGCAGTGGGATAATGAAAAGGTTACCGTGGAGCGTCTGCAGAAGCTGAGAGAACAGATTGAAGAGATGAACAATCAGATCCAGATGGCTCAGAGAAATTATGACCTGGAGAAAGCGGCAGAGCTTCAATACGGAGAGCTTCCAAAGCTGCAGCAGCAGCTGAGTATAGAGGAGGAGAAGGTAAGGAAGCAGGATCTTTCACTTGTGCGTGAGAGCGTTACCGATGATGAAATTGCCAGAATTGTATCCCGGTGGACGGGAATACCTATTTCTAAGCTTACAGAGGGTGAGCGCACCAAGATCCTGGGGCTGGAGGATCAGCTCCATGAGAGAGTGATTGGACAGAACGAAGCGGTGAGCAAGGTGACAGATGCGATTCTGCGCTCCAAGGCAGGTATTAAAGATCCGTCAAAGCCAATTGGTTCCTTCCTTTTCCTGGGTCCTACCGGTGTGGGTAAGACTGAGCTTGCGAAGACTCTTGCAGCGGCACTCTTTGATGATGAAACTAACATGGTGCGTATTGATATGAGTGAGTATATGGAGAAATACTCTGTATCCAGGCTAATCGGAGCACCTCCGGGATATGTGGGATACGAGGAGGGCGGCCAGCTCACAGAAGCCGTGAGAAGAAAGCCCTATTCAGTAGTACTTTTTGATGAAATAGAGAAAGCGCACCCGGATGTGTTTAATGTACTTCTTCAGGTACTGGACGACGGACGTATTACAGATTCCCAGGGACGTACCGTAGACTTTAAGAATACGATTCTTATTATGACATCTAATATAGGCTCAACCTATCTTCTGGACGGCATTCAGCCGGATGGAGAAATCAGCCCGCAATGTGAGGAAATGGTGCACCAGGATCTGAGAAATCATTTCCGCCCTGAATTTTTAAACCGTCTGGATGAAATTATTATGTTTAAGCCGTTGACAAAAGAGAATATTGGCGGTATTGTAGATTTGCTTATCAAAGAGCTGAACCATCGGCTGGCAGATCAGGAGCTGTCGCTGGAGCTTACAGGTGAGGCAAAGGCTTATGTCATCGACGGTGGATACGATCCGGTATACGGAGCACGTCCTCTTAAGCGGTACCTCCAGAAATATGTGGAGACACTCAGTGCAAGGCTGATCTTGTCCGGTGAAATCGATGCAGGGGACACGATCCTGATTGATGTGGTGAACGGGGAGCTGGTGGCTAAAGTAAAATAATACTGAAAAAGCAGGTAAGGAGTGAAACTATGCTGCCAAAAGATCCGGCAATTTTATTGAGTTACGTGAATACACAGCTGAGAGATCATTACTCTTCTCTGGAAGACATGTGTAAGAGTCTCCAGGTAGATAAAGAGGGCATTAAAAGGAAGATGGAAATGATAGACTACGAATATGATGCCCAACAGAATCAATTTGTGTGATGCCAAACAGGGCAGCCGCACCGGTATGATAGTAGATACCGGTGCGGCTGCCCTGCAATTGCTATATTGTTCTATTTCAAATCACAGCCAATTTCTTTTAACTTTTCATCCACCCATGGTCTGATATACGTTCCTTCATTTATTATATCATCCATGATAGCGGCCTCCTTTTTCGCTATTTCCCGGGCCGCGTCCGCAAGTTTTGAGGCAACTGCCGGATCAATGACAATTACACCGTCATCATCGCCTACAATAATATCTCCAGGATTGACAAGCTTTCCGCCGATGACTACCGGTACATTGATTTCTCCGGGTCCATTTTTATAGGGACCGTTTGGATTTACCCCCCGTGCATAAACAGCAAAATCCGTCATTGCAGCGAGTCCGCCATAGTCCCGGATTGCCCCGTCGCAGACAATTCCTTTAATCCCTCTGGTCTTACAGTAGGTTGCCATCAATTCGCCAAATATTGCTCTGTCAGTAAAACCACCTGCATCTATGACAATCACATCCCCCGGCTGGGCCAAATCCATGGCGGCATGGAACATCAGATTGTCTCCTTGGGGCACACGAACTGTAAATGCAGTACCTAGTAACTGCCCTTTAAAGCCCACCGGTTTGATTCCGGAATCCACGGCCGCAATACGCCCCATACAATCATCAATATTTGCCGCTGGCATATTTCTGAAACGTTCTACCAGTTCCTTTGCCGGACGGCTGATTTCCTTTATAATCTTACACCCAATTGACATTTATTTTTTTCTCCTGACATTTATTTTTTATACAAATTGATATCCTGTATCTCTTGCGAGCACACTCCTGTTGGCAACGTTATGGGATAGCACAGTTCCATCAACAGTTGCTGACGGAATCAAATGACATACCATTTGAATCTGGGTTTTCTTCGCCCCGATGCCATAAGATCCACAGTGAGGATTTATGATAACATTATCCATGGCAAGAAGGGGATCCTCCTTAGCAATGGGCTCTATTTCCACGGTATCCAGGCCGGCATAAAGAATTTCGCCGTTTTCCAGTGCCCATGCAAGGTCTTTCTGTGAAATGACAGGCCCACGGGAGGTATTGATGATCATGGCTGTATTTTTCATCTTGCGAAAGGTCTCCTTATTAAAAACATGAGTGGTTTCGGGTGTCAGATTCACATGGATGGAAATAATGTCACTCTTTTCTAACATCTCGTCAAATGTCACAAATTCCACATGAGGATACTGTTCCTTTACTGAGTCTGAAACATACGGGTCGCAGGAGATTACCTTAGTCCCAAAACCTCCATGGAAAATATCATGCAAATATCTCCCGGCCGCTCCGAATCCGTACAAACCGAGAGTCATTTCCCGGACATCCCCCGGAAGCAGGTACTGGCATTTGGGCCACTTTCCTGCGCGGATTTCTCTGTCATAATAATTTGTATTGCGAACAAGCCCCATAATCATCGCAGTTGCAACATCTGCCAACTCTTTCGCACAAAAACCCGGCAGGTTCAGCACGATTACCCCCTGTTCTGTGGCTGCATCCAAGTCAATACTGTTGACGCCTACGCCAAACCGCTGTACAAACTTTAGCTCTGGCAAGGCTTCTAAGACCTTGCGGGTAATGGGGGGATTACCGGTAGCCAGAATAGCATCGGCACCTTTGCATCCTGCGATAATTTCTTCCACAGTGGGTTCTTTCTGCTGTGCAGCCACAACCTGGTAGTCCAGCAGGGCCAGCTCGATTCCGGCAGCCTGATAAGCAGCTGTAACACGCTCCAGCTCTTCGGCAGTTACGCTGCCATAATCTTTATCTACAACAACAGCTCTCATTTCTTGTCTCTCCTTTATTTACTTTTTATAATGGCCAGAATACTGGTATCAGAAGCAATGATCCAATCAGTGTCACAACGGTCAGCCCGATACCCGGAACAAAGAAGTCACGGAATCCCAGATTTCCCGGTTTAATAATTAATGTATTTGTACCGGAACCCACCGGAGTCAAAAATGGCGCAGAGGCCGCAACACAGATGGCAACTCCAATTGCCACCGGATTAATACCCATTTCCATAGCTACCGGAACAAATAAAGGTGTTACCAATACTACAGTGGAGGTATTCATCATCATGTTCGTCAAAATTATTGTGACAAGCAGTACAAAAAATAAGAACATTACTTTATTCGGATGATTGCCCAGGATTCTTACCACAGCATTAGCGATTAAATCTCCTGCTCCGCTGCTGGCCATCGCTTTGGAGACCGCACTCATACCGCCTACAATAAACAGAGTTGGCCAATCCACAGCCCGCATGGCTTCTTTTTCACTGATACATCCTGTTCCGATCAGAAGTACACATCCGATCGCCGCGATAAAATACATTGGCCATTCATCGCTTGCAACAGCCATAGCAATCAGAACTGCCGCTAAAATTGTAAGACAGATTCCCCCTTTTACAGGATTGAATTCCGTTGCCTTTTCCCTTCGCGTATACTCTTTTAAATATTCCGGATCGGAAGAATCTCCGGGTGTCAGAAGCTTTTTGCCAATGGACAGAAAGTAGACCAGAAACAGGATACAAAGGGGAAATCCTACCTTTCCCAGCTCAAAAAAGCTAAGGAAATCTACTCCCATATCTTCAATTAATCCGGCAGTGCTGACATTACTTGCTGCCCCTACCAGCGTTAGATTGCATCCGATAGATGCCGCAAAAGACATCGGAATCAACTGTCTGGATACCGAAACCTTGGCCTGCATACTCATCGCTACAACGATTGGCAGCATCATAGCTACTACACCAAGTCCGGAGCAGATAGAAGAAAGAATCAGCGCTACCAGAACAGCCGCTATCATAATGCCCTTTTCTGACGTGCCGGTTATTTTTACCAGCATATGCGCCATTTTATCTGCTACTCCTGTGTAAAAAAGTGACTGACCGATAATCATCATTGCTGCCAGAAGTGCAATTGTTGATCCGGAAAATGAGGCAAACACATCTGACTTATCAATGATTCCCATGCAGCCCAGAAGGATTGCGCCCGCCATAGATACAAGCCCCAGGGGGAATTTATTTGTTACAAAAAATACAACCATAATTGCCAATACAATCAATGTTATAATTGCTGGATTCATTATATACCTCCAAATACAGTTCTCCCATAATTTTTTTGTTATGTATAATACTTGCTTTTGTGACTAAGACTGTTTATTGTGTAAGTTATATGCGCATCCTTACTGTACTTTTATAATATTCTATTTTATTGACAAAAGCAAATGGCAATAGTACTATATAGATTATAATGTTTCTGTTATATAGCAAAGGAGTGCTTATGAATCATAATTACGAATACTTTACTTCCATTGTGGAAGCCGGCAGTCTGACGAAGGCCGCCCAAAATCTTTATACGACACAGCCTGCCCTGAGCCAGTATCTGAAACGTCTGGAAAACAACCTCGGTGTGGAATTATTTGACCGAAGTACTTCCCCTCTCAAACTGACTTATACTGGCGAGTGCTATTATAAATACATACTGCAGATGAAAACGTTAGATGAAAATCTGAGAAGAGAATTTCAGGATATTAAAAGTGAGGTGAGCGGTCGTCTGCGGTTAGGCATCGCCCTCTGGCGCGGCGCCTGCCTTTTGCCCGACATTTTCCCGGAATTTCACCGCCGTTATCCTAAAATTCATATTGAATTGTTTGAAGGACGCTCCAATCAACTGGAAAGCGCCCTCCTCAATGACAATATAGATCTTGCGGTTATGAATCTTCCGCACACATTAAATTACAATAAACTGACTTGTGAAGCAATTTTTGACGAACCGATTCTGTTGGCTGCACCTACGAATCACCCTTATGTGCAGACTCTGCTGCAGGACTGCCGCTATCAGGGCAGGTTTCCCCTGGCCCCCCTTGCGCTGGTCAAAAAAATACCTATTATATTAACAAAGCCCGGTCAAAATCTGACCTATGAGGTTCAGCAAATTTTAGCAAAAAATCAAATAGAACCTGATATCCTGCTGGAAACCGGTAATTTGACTACCGCTATCAACCTTGTTTCTGAGGGAATTGCCTGCACATTCGTACCCGGCGAAGGTGCAGGTGTCTGCCGCCATTCGGGGAGAGTGACTTATTTTATGCTGGATGACAGCAGTGCAAGTTGGGATCTTGGGGTTGTATACCGCAAAAATAGTTATCTGCCCAAGGTATCCCAATTGTTTATTTCCATATTAAAAGAGATTTTTGGCAGCAATAGATGAATAAAAGTTTACCGGGAATTCGGTTGTTGTATCTGTCTGCTTCACGATAGACTTTGTATTTTCTCCCGATAGATTCTCCTAAAAAGCAGCGTGGACAGAGCCACGGATACTAATTCTGCAAGAGGAAATGCCCACCACACTGCGTGCAGCCCAAATACCTTAGCGAAGAGGTATGCACAGGGAAGTATTACCAGCATCTGCCTTGCCACAGAGACAATAAGACTGTAGGTACCGTTTCCAAGGGCCTGGAACGCTGAGCCAACTACGATGCAGTAGCCGGCAAATATAAAACTGAGACTGATAATGCGGAGCGCGGGAACACCGATTGCCAGCATATCCTCTGAGGCATTAAATAGAGATAAAAACTGCCCCGGGAAGACCTCAAAACATACAAGCCCAAGTAACATAATCGTGACTGCTGAGAGGATACTGAGGCGTATGGTAGACATAATCCTCTTTTTGCTTTTGGCTCCGTAATTAAAGGCAATAATGGGCACCATGCCGTTGTTCAGTCCAAATACAGGCATAAATATAAAACTCTGCAGCTTGAAATAGATCCCAAATACAGCGGCTGCTGTAGAGGTAAACATGAGAAGAATCTTATTAATGCCAAAAGTCATAACAGAGCTGATAGCCTGTACCACCATAGAAGGAATTCCTACGGCGTAAATCTGCCGGATCACACGGGAATGAGGACGGTAGTGCCTCATATTAATATTAATTTCTTTATTATACTTAACATTCAGAAACAGGCCCAGCAGCATTCCGATGATCTGACCGAAAACTGTGGCGATAGCCGCACCCGCTACCTCTAACCGCGGAAAGCCAAATAACCCGAAGATAAGAATGGGGTCCATAATTAAATTGACGATTGCACCAACTCCTTGGGTTACCATGGAGAGCGCAGCCCGCCCGGTAGCCTGAAGCAGACGTTCCATAGTGATTTCCAGAAAAATTCCGAAGCTGAACACAGAGATCAGGGACATGTATTGAATCCCATAGGCACGGATCTGCTCGTGGGCAGTCTGGAGATCAAAAAAAGCAGTGGCCAGTGAGACGCCCAGAATTGCAAAAACAATATAATGGCAGACAGAGAGAAAGATACCGTTCCTTCCTGCCAGATTTGCTCCCTCATAATCCTTTTCTCCCAGATTTCGGGACAGAAGTGCATTGATACCTACTCCTGTCCCCACGGCCACCGCAATCATCAAATTCTGTATGGGGAATACCAGAGACACCGCTGTAAGTGCACTTTCATTCAGCTGGGCGACAAAGGCGCTGTCTACAATATTGTACAGAGCCTGAATGAGCATGGAGATGATTATGGGAAGCGACATTTGGAATAATAGCTTAGGGATAGGCAGATACCCCATTTTGTTTTCTTTTGGTATGGTTTGTGGCATAATTTTTTCTCCTGTTAACTAGGTCTAAAGCGCAAAGAAATCGGATGTACGGCTGTGGTATGGAAAGCCGGGGCATCCGATAGTGATAAGTATATAATTTATTGTATAGAGGGTTGGGGGAAAAGTCAACTGTTTGTGTGGGAACTTGGGATTTGACTTCCTAAACTTGAGACTGCACAGTCGGAAGGTATGGGGGGGCAGGGGGACGGTGAGAGGAACCCTGCGGCAGCGGGCTGGCTGGTTCGGGCGGGAGGGAGGCTTAAGTTCCGGGGACACCTCCGTCGCGAAGAGAGTCTAAGGCAAAACCGGAATCCCCGCCGGAGCACCGTTCGTATGTGCAAAGAATGCTTGATGTGCATTCTCTGCCCATGCTCACTTTTTTTCTGCCCTGACTGCCGAAAAAATCTCCAGCGTGAATCCCGGTTTTGCCTAAGTCTCTCTAGTCACTCCTCCGGAATCGTCCGCGGAACTTAAGCCTCCCTCCCGTACGAACCAGCCAGCCCGCTGCCGCAGCATTCCTTTCACCTGGGTATAGGGAAGTTCCAGTGGGTTCGCTATTTATCCAAAACATCAAGCGGACAATAGTGCGAAATAAGAGGAAAAGTGTACAACTCTCGACCTTTCCCCCCGTTTTCCGTGAATGTGAAGTGAGTCTCTGCCAGGTC
>NZ_WKYV01000017.1 GCF_009677585.1 Lactonifactor sp. BIOML-A5
CCATTACACAAACTTTATTTGGAACGCAATTTGGTTAATAAAAGAAAACTGGCTCTGGGATACAAAGCCCAAAACCAGTTTGTCTACAGTCTGAGCCGGGGAAAACTCCCCGGCTTTTTTATTGGCTGGTACTAGCAGAAAGAACCGTTTCCGCAGAACAGAAGCAGTAAGATAATCCAGCAGCAGTTGTTGTCGTTTCCGCATCCACAGGAATCACCGCCGAAGCCGCCGTTGCCGCAGCAGCAAAGCAGGATCAGGATCCAGATAAGAGAACCACAGGAATTTCCGCCGAAGCCACATCCGCAGTCCGGACGTACACCACATCCGCGGTCACCGCATCCGCAACCTCCCTGACAAGTATCTTCGCATCCGCATCCACAGTTTGTAGCAGCTAAATCGCTCATGTTTGTTCCTCCATTATTTTTGTTTGATTACACTTCATCTTATGTGTCAGGGCCTGTATGTGTTACTGAATAGATGAAAAAGATGAAAAGATCTGATAGACATCCAGGGTTCCGTATCCCCACTCCCGATTTGGGTAAAGCCTTGAGGGGCTGCGGTTTGCTCCCCGGATCAGCAGCGTTTTTATCTCATCGCTGTTGAATACCCGTTCCTGACTGGGGTTGGTGATTCCCCATTCAGCGATCAGAGCCACTGCCCCCGAGGTAATGGCAGATGCAACCGAGGACCCGGTCATGGTGGTGAAACCGCCTCCTGCACGGGGACCGAATACATTGACACCCGGGGCCGCAATATCCGGCTTGATATCTCCCAGGCGGGTGTATCCTCTGCTGGAATTCAAAAACAGGCTTCCGTCATAGGCATTATAGGTGCTGGGAGTAATTACCTGGTCCGATGCCGAGGGGGTGGTCAAAGTGGTATCCGGGTTTGGCTGAAGAAAGATTACATCAGGATCGGAAAAACCTGACACAGGCAGCCAGATGTGAAAGTTGCCGGTTCCCTCAGAACTGCAGTAAACTCTTAACCGCCATACTCCCGGTGTGGGGTCTGTAAAACGCATAAATATCATCTGTCCCCCGGATATTGTCTGTATTCCTTCATAATTTACAAAGATCTTAGTCCTCTCCAGAACAAAATCAATGGTATCTGTCAGCCGGATCCGGGCCGGAATTCTGGGAACCACCTCCCCAAGAGGAGTTTCGAACCCCACGGAGTATGTTTCCAGGGGGGAACCCCACAGTTCCATAGTAAAACCAGAGGTATTTTCTTTTACCAGGATTTCTGCCTCGTGATAACAATTTGTATTTGTGGACTGATAATAATGATGTGCCTTTCCCGCCTCATTGCCTGCAGCTACAACGGCATGGGTGCCCCGTTCTTCTGAAATAGAACTCAGCACGGAGTTCAGGGGTGTTTCCCCTGAATGAGATCCCTGATTCGTACCAAGACCGATGCAGATTACAAGAGCCCTGTTCAGGCGGCCTGCCAGTGACAGGAGATAGCGTATGCCCAGAATAATGTCCGTGTCCTGATAAAAGGGTCCGGGACCGGTGGCAAAATAGAATTCCTTCAGATAATCCTTCGCCTCTTTTAACTTCACCATGGCAATAGCCGCTTCCGGAGCTGCACCGACAAAGTCCTCTTCCGGTATTGCAGAGCCTGCAGCCACACCGGCCAGAAAGGTGCCGTGACCGTTGGTGTCTTCCGTAGGAACCAGCGCAGAGGGAGAATCGGATCTCAAAGTTTCATTAATCTGCTCATTGGTATATTCGGTGCCATAGTACTGGCCCTCAGGGGGTGTCCCCGTCTGGATTGTCTGATCCCAGATACCGTAGATCCGGCTGCTCCCGTCACTTCTGCGAAATACCGGATGGGTATAATCGATCCCTGTATCCAGAAATCCTATGAGCATATTGCTTCCTTTCAAATTCAGAGTCGGCTGGTTTTGTACTCTTGTGATTCCGGAGGCGTCAAGACTCACCGTATCCATGAGGGTCAGAAGCTTTGGAGTGAAGTTATAGGTAAAGCTGCTCAGATACTCCAGAAATCTTCCGTTTAAGGGGGGGTGTATCAGTCCGTAATACCTGTTCAGTACCTGGGGACCGTAGTCCCTGTAATTTTCCAGAAATCCCTGACGGTTGGGGATGATGAAATCTCCGTAATTCTGATCCAGTATCATATCTCGTATGTCTGCCAATAAAATCTCCTTAAATGTTTCCTTGCTTTCATTTTATGTCGCAAAGAATTAAAGTAGGCTAATGGCTTTTTTTCTGACAGCGAATATCTTAAAGTAAGCATAAACAATGAGGCAATACAATTGGACACTAATTATAAGCTGACTGGACGCCATATCGGGGTAGCCATACTGGATACCGGTATCTTTCCCCATGTGGATTTTGAAGATAGAATTGTTGTTTTTAAAGATTTTATTCATCATCGCCGCACCCCCTACGATGATAATGGACACGGAACTCATGTGGCAGGCATCATCGGGGGAGCCGGCATAGCTTCTAAGGGGCGTTACTGCGGAGTGGCGCCCGCCTGTGATCTTATCGCACTTAAGGTGCTGGATCAGGATGGAAACGGCAGCAAGGCTCATGTACTAAAAGCCCTGGAATGGATAAGGGAGAACAGAGAAAATTACAATATCCGTATTATTAACATCTCTGTGGGCACCACACAAAAAGTAAACGATGAACATAAAGACCTGATTGAAGGGGTGGAGGCTGCCTGGGATGATGGCTTTATCGTGGTAACTGCGGCAGGCAACATGGGGCCTCATCCGGGAACCATTACTGCCCCGGGCAGCAGCAAAAAGGTGATAACCGTGGGATCCAGTGATATGCTGACACGCCATCAGGGGATTTCCGGAAGGGGCCCCACTAGTCAGTGCATCTGCAAACCGGATATCGTAGCTCCGGGCAACAGCATTATTTCCTGTTCCTCCAAGCCAGACAGAAGGTCTTACACAGTTAAGAGCGGAACTTCCATGTCCACTCCAATGATATCCGGGGCAATTGCTCTGCTTCTGGAAAAATATCCGGCAATGAGTAATCTGGAAATAAAATACAGGCTGAAAGAGACCGCAAGAGATCTCGGGTACACCCACAACATTCAAGGATGGGGCAGCTTTTCAATTCATGACTTTTTAGCTTCCTAAAATTTCCTGCAATGCATTGACAAATATTGTATCATCGTATACAATCATCTTAATTGTTTGATTGTATACGATGATACAAAAATAAAGAAATGAGAAAAGGAGTAAAGAACATGCAAAACAGACCTGTAAAGATGGATCCACATACGAATTTATTAACTCTTGAGGAGCATATGTATCCTCTGGTAGATGTGGAGACCCCTAATGTTTTCCGTAACCTGTTTCCCTACACCGAGGTGCCTAAGATTGCATTTAATGACCGTATTGTTCCTCATCATATGCCGGACGATATCTGGATTACGGATACTACTTTTCGGGACGGACAGCAGTCACGTGCTCCTTATTCCACGGAGCAGATTGTGACTATGTATGACTACTTTCACAGACTGGGGGGACCCAAAGGGAAAATCCGCCAGTGTGAATTTTTCCTGTACAGCAAGAAGGACAGGGATGCTGTTTATAAATGTCTGGAAAGAGGATATCAGTTTCCGGAAGTAACCAGCTGGATCCGGGCAAATAAAAAAGATTTTGAACTGGTGAAAGAAATTGGATTAAAAGAGACAGGGATTCTGGTAAGCTGTTCGGATTATCATATCTTTTATAAGATGAAGATGACCAGAAAACAGGCAATGGAACACTACTTAAGCATCATCAAAGAATGCCTTGAGATTGGAGTTAGTCCAAGATGTCATCTGGAGGATATTACAAGGGCTGATATCTATGGTTATGTCATACCCTTCTGTCTGGAACTGATGAGACTGATGAAAGAATATCAGATCCCCATTAAAGTTCGCTGTTGCGATACTATGGGATATGGTGTAAACTATGCAGGGGCAGTAATTCCCCGTTCTGTGCAGGGTATCATATACGGCATTATGACGCACGCCGGAGTTCCCTCAGAATTAATTGAATGGCACGGACACAATGATTTTTATAAGGCAGTGAGCAATTCTACTACAGCATGGCTCTACGGTGCAAGCGGAGTGAACTGTTCCCTGTTCGGCATCGGAGAGAGGACAGGAAATACGCCATTGGAAGCTATGGTTTTTGAATATGCCCAGCTGAAGGGAACCCTGGACGGGATGGATACTACAGTGATCACGGAACTGGCAGATTACTACGAAAAGGAAATTGGCTATCGTCTGCCCTCCAGAACTCCCTTTGTGGGACGTGCATTTAATATTACAAGGGCAGGGATCCATGCGGATGGTCTTCTGAAAAATGAAGAGATCTATAATATTTTTGACACGGAAAAGTTTCTGAACCGTCCGGTAGAGGTGGCAGTCTCCAACACTTCAGGTTTGGCAGGCATTGCCCACTGGATTAATACACATTACCGTCTGAAGGGGGATGCACAGGTAAGCAAAAACTGCGAACTGGTAGCAATGGTAAAAGCCTGGGTAGATAAAGAATATGAGGACGGACGTGTTACGGTACTGACCGATGATGAGCTTACATCTGTGATTGCAGAGACTTGTGAGCGGCTTGGAATTACGCTGGGAACGAATTAACAAGGAGGTCTAATTGTGGCAGACTATGACGGCCCGGGAGGCGAATTAAAAAAATCGTCACTTCGAGGCAAAGTTTTTCAAAAAATCAGAGATGATATTTTAAGCGGCAGATATCAGCAGGGAGATGAACTGATAGAAGCCGCTATCGGAGGGGAGCTGGGTGTGAGCCGCACACCGGTGCGGGAGGCACTGCGCCAGCTGGAACTGGAGGGACTGGTGCATATTGTTCCCAACAAAGGGGCTTTTGTGACTGGCATTACTGTGAAAGATATTCAGGATATTTATCGAATCCGTGCCAAGCTGGAAGGGCTCTGTGCCCGGTGGGCGGCCCAAAGCATTACAAAGGAGCAGTTGGATCTTATGGAAGAGACTGCTTTTCTGTCCGAGTATCATGCCCAGAAGGAACACTATGATCAGGTATTTGAACTTGACGGAAGATTCCATGAGCTGCTTTATGAGGCTTCCAACAGCAAGATCCTGGCACACACCCTTTCAGACTATCACCAGTACGTTCAGAAGGTAAGAAAAGCTTCCATATCCAATAGAATCCGCTGTAAAAAGACAAACGAAGAGCATCACAAGATCCTGGATGCCCTGCGTGCCAGGGACGCCGGGAAGGCGGAAGAGGTAGCTACCCAGCACATTATTAACACAATAGAGAATCTGGGACATTATAACCTGGAAGACATATTAAAAGCAGATGATGACTTAATAACAGGAGGTAAAAAATGAGCAAAATTCAGATGACGACACCTTTAGTGGAGATGGACGGAGACGAGATGACCCGCATTCTCTGGCAGATGATCAAGGACGAATTACTGTCCCCCTTTATTGACTTAAACACAGAATACTATGATCTAGGATTAGAATACAGAAATGAGACCAATGATCAGGTAACAATTGATGCCGCAGAAGCAACCATGAAGTATAAAGTAGCGGTCAAATGTGCCACAATCACTCCGAATGCTGCACGTATGGATGAATACCATCTCAAGGAGATGTATAAAAGTCCTAACGGCACGATCCGCGCCATGCTGGACGGAACTGTATTCCGTGCCCCTATTGTAGTAAAGGGGATTGAACCCTGTGTCAGAAACTGGAAAAAGCCCATTACCCTGGCCCGACACGCATATGGGGATGTATATAAAAATACGGAAATGGTGATTCCTGGTCCCGGTAAGGTAGAACTGGTATACACAGCTGAGGACGGTACGGAGAAGAGAGAATTGGTGCATAACTTTGCAGGCCCTGGAATTGCACAGGGTATGCATAATCTGGATGAGTCCATCAGCAGTTTTGCAAAGAGTTGTTTTAACTATGCCCTTGACACAAAACAGGATTTATGGTTTGCCACTAAGGACACCATTTCCAAAAAATACGATCATACCTTTAAGGATATATTCCAGGAAGTATATGAAAAAGAATACAAAGAAAGATTTGAGGCGGCAGGCATTACATACTTCTATACACTTATTGACGATGCGGTTGCCCGTGTTATGAAAGCAGAGGGCGGTTTTATCTGGGCCTGCAAGAATTATGACGGTGATGTAATGAGTGATATGGTTTCTTCAGCTTTTGGCTCTTTGGCCATGATGACTTCAGTCCTGGTATCTCCTCACGGATACTTTGAATACGAGGCTGCCCACGGAACGGTACAGCGTCATTATTATAAACATCTGAAGGGGGAGGAAACTTCCACCAACTCTGTGGCAACAATCTTTGCCTGGACAGGAGCTCTGAGAAAAAGAGGAGAACTGGACGGCAATCAGGAACTGATGGCTTTCGCCGATAAACTGGAGACAGCTACTATAGCAACCATCGAGAGAGGAAAGATGACAAAGGATCTTGCTCTGATTACTACCATAGAAAATCCAACGGTACTAAACAGCCGTGAATTCATCCTGGCAGTGAAAGAAAATCTGTAAATAAAATATATAAAAGGCGAGAGGGCAGTCTATCAATGACAGAATGCCCTCTTGCCTTTCTTTTACTGTTAGGCCAGCTCCTCCCATTTTTCATAGAGAGATTCCAGCTGCAGGGAAATTTCAGCCTTTTCATTGCTGAGTTTCACACATTGGGCCACGTCAGTGGCAACCTCTTCTTTCTCCATCTCGCAGTCAATTTCTTTCTCTCTGTCTTCCAGCTTTTCGATTTCCGCTTCCACCTTTTTTAGATCATTCTCCCGTTTTCTTCTCCTGGCCTGCTCCTCTTTCTGCTGCTGCCAATCTGTCTTGGTAGGTGAAGCTGCGGATCGTTGTGCAGTCTTCGGCTCCTCTCCGGGCGCATAGATCTGGGTGAGCTCGTCCCGTTTTTCCAGATAATAATCGTAATTTCCAATATAATTCACCAGACTGTGGTTCGTCAGCTCCAGGATCCTTGTGGCAGTTTGGTTAATAAAATAACGGTCATGAGAGACATAGAGTACAGTGCCTGTATATCCGCACAATGCCTGCTCCAGGATCTCTTTGGACATAATATCCAGATGGTTGGTGGGCTCATCCAGGATAATAAAATTGGCTTCTGAGAGCATAAGCTTAGCCAGGGAGACCCTTCCCCGCTCCCCGCCGCTTAGGGACTGGATCTGTTTGAATACATCATCCCCTGTAAATAAAAAGGCGGCAAGCACATTGCGGATCTGTGTGTTAGTCAGCCGGGGATAGTCATCGGATATTTCCTGAAAAATGGTTTTTTCCATGTGTAGTACGTGGTGTTCCTGATCATAATACCCCACGTGTACCTTGCTGCCCAGATGGAAGACTCCGGTATCCGGAGGAATCAGTCCGTTTAAGATTTTTAAAATGGTAGTTTTGCCGGTACCGTTGTTTCCTATAACAGCCACCCGTTCTCCCCGCTTTATTGAAAAATTCAAATCTTCAAACAGATGCAGAGAGTCAAAGGATTTACCGAGATGTTCTACCTCCAGTACATCATTTCCACTGACGATCTGGGGTTCCAGCTGTATCCGCATCTGGTCTGCGGCTTCCTGGGGCTTCTCCAGAACTTCGATTTTTTCCAGCATCTTTTCACGGCTCTCCGCACGCCGGATTGATTTTTCCCGGTTAAACTGTTTTAGCTTGGTGATGACTTCTTCCTGGTGCTTTATCTCTTTTTGCTGATTGAGATATGCCTGGTACTCGGCATTGCGTATCATGGCTTTCTTTTCTCCGTAGGCAGAATAGTTTCCCAGGAAGGTGGTCACCTTCCCAAAGTCAATCTCCACTACTTTTGTAACTACCCGATCCAGGAAGTACCGGTCGTGGGAGACAATCAGAACTGCGCCGGGATAATTCAGCAGATAGGACTCCAGCCAGGTGATAGACTCCATATCCAGGTGGTTGGTGGGCTCATCCAGAAGAATAATATCAGGCTCGGACAGCAGCAGCTTTCCCAGAGCAACCCTGGTTTTCTGGCCTCCGGACAGGGTAGAGACCGGCTTTTCAAAGTCTTCCTCCGAAAATCCCAGTCCTTTCAGTACCCCGGTAATCTGGCTTTTATAGGCATATCCGTTCACCAGCTCGAATTCATGGGAGAGACGGGAGTACGCCTCCATGAGACGATCCAGTTCACTGCCGGCGGTATGCTTCATTTCAGCTTCAATGGAACGCAGCTTTTTTTCCATGTCCAGAATATGCTGTTTTACCTCCAGGAGCACATTATAGATACTGTGGTCCCCGTCCAGTTCCTGATGCTGGGCAAGATAACCTATGGATTTGCCTTTCGCCAGGATTACTTCCCCTGAGTCCGAAGGCATCTCCCCCATAATTATTTTCAGCAGTGTAGTTTTTCCGGCGCCGTTAATGCCGATCAAAGCAGCCTTTTCTCTTTCCTCTATGTGAAAAGAAGCATTTTTTATCAAATGCATACTTCCAAATGTCTTATTTATTTCCTGACAAGCTAGTATCATAACACTTCCTCCGTTTCCTATACCTATTATAACGAAAAAACAAAATTTGACAACCGAAAAAATCCAATAATCATTTGACATTATTTTAACGGTTATATATAATAAAACCAAGAATAGAATAGGAGGGTAAGTTTTTGGACGCTAAGGGGATTTCTAGGGCAGTGATAAGCAGACTACCTCGCTATTACCGATATTTGGGTGAACTAATGGAAGACGGAGTAGAGCGAATCTCTTCCAATGAACTAAGCGAGAAGATGCGGGTGACAGCATCTCAGATCAGACAAGATCTTAATAATTTCGGCGGTTTCGGTCAGCAGGGGTATGGATACAATGTACAGTACCTGTACACGGAGATCGGTAAAATTTTAGGATTAGACCATGTGCATCATATGATTATATTGGGAGCCGGCAATCTGGGACAGGCGCTGGCTAATTATGTTCAGTTTGAAAAAAGAGGTTTTAAGGTAGTTGGACTGTTTGACGTCAATCCCGTACTGGCAGGGGTATCTGTCCGTGGAATTGAGATTAAGATGATAAGTGATCTGGAGGAGTTTTTAAAGAACAATAGTGTACAGATAGCCGCCCTGACACTGCCGAAAAACAAAGCCGCAGAGATGGCTGACTTATTGGTGGCTAATAATATAAAGGCGATATGGAATTTTGCCCACCTGGATCTCACTTTACCGGAAAATGTGATTGTAGAAAATGTGCACTTGTCGGAAAGCCTGATGCGGCTGTCCTATAATTTGAACAGATATGTGAATGAACATCAACAATAAATTGAGAAATTAGCAGCGGAGCTTCCGCTGCTAATTTTTCGAACAAGGAGGAGGGGGATCTATGCATTACGCAGTAACCAGCGAACAGATGAAAGCCCTGGATACCCACACGATAAAGGATATGGGGATTCCGTCCCTTGTATTGATGGAGCGGGCGGCCCTGTGTACAGTGGAAGAAATCAGGGAACCGCTTTTTTCTAAAGATCGGATTTTGCTTGTATGCGGGTCCGGCAATAATGGGGCAGACGGGGTGGCAATGGCCAGAATTCTTCACAACAGAGGAGTTACAGCTGAAATATTTTTAGTGGGTAATAAAGACCGCTGGACAGAGGAAATGCGCATACAAATAGACATAGCAAAAAATTACAGGGTACCATTTGTTAATAACCCGGCGTGGGATGAATATACTACTATAGTAGATGCAATTTTTGGGGTTGGTCTTTCCAGAAAGGTAAGCGGGAGTTATAATGATGTTATTACATCCATTAACGCTGCATCTGCAAGGGTGATTTCCGTTGATATACCCTCAGGAATCCACGGAAACACAGGGGAAATTATGGGAACAGCGGTGAGGGCGGATAAAACAGTAACCTTTGCCTTCCCAAAAGCAGGTCTGTATTTCTACCCCGGAGCTGAGTATGCAGGAGAGCTGGCAGTCGCCGATATCGGAATACAGCTGATGGAGACTGGGGATACAAGAAAGTATTATTCCTGTATGGATGAGAGCGAGCTTGGCCTTCTTCCGAAACGGCAGCCCTCCGGGAATAAGGGGAACTTTGGCAAAGTGCTGATGATCGCAGGGACCAAAGGAATGAGCGGTGCTGCTTTTCTGGCTTCCAATGCCTGTCTGGCAACAGGGGCAGGTATGGTCAGAATACATACACGGGAAGAAAACAGAATTATACTGCAGACGCAGCTCCCTGAGGCAATGCTCTCTGTATATGGCGAGGCGGACTGGAATCCCCAGGCTGTCAGTGAGGCAGTTCAGTGGGCGGATGTAATAGCCATTGGACCGGGCATAGGCAAAGATCCTATGCTTTTGGATATGATTGCCTGGATTCTGGCAAATTGCAGAAAACCTATGGTACTGGACGCAGACTGTCTGAATCTGCTGAGCACACAGGAAGAACTTCTGGCGAAAAGAAGCGGCCCCTGTGTGATTACGCCTCATATGGGAGAGATGGCCCGGCTGCTCCACACCACGGTATCTGCCCTGAAAAAAGAATTTCCTAAAAATGTACAGGCTTACGGGCGATCCAAAAACCTAATCTGTGTCTGTAAGGATGCCAGAACAGTGACCTGCCTACCGGACGGTGCCTGCTATCTGAACCTGACCGGCAACGAGGGAATGGCCACTGCGGGAGCGGGAGATGTCCTTACCGGCGTGATTGCCGGTCTGCTGGCCCAGGGCCTGCCGGCGGAAAAAGCTGCTCCTCTTGGGGTTTATATCCATGGAAGGGCAGGAGATATTGCAAAAGAAAAGCTTGGATCCTATAGTCTGCTGGCCCGGGATATTATCCGGGGACTGGCTCCTATTTTGAGAGAAAGAGGATAAAAATATGAAAAAATACAGCCGTATCTACGCTTCTGTCGATCTTGATGCAATCATTCACAATATGGAAAATCTGAAACGCAATATACATATGGACACCAAACTTATGGCTGTCCTGAAGGCTGACGCCTACGGGCACGGAGCGGTTCCCATTGCCCGTCATATAAAAGATCTGGACTACCTATGGGGATTTGGAGTGGCCACAGTGGAGGAAGCCGTCAGTCTCCGGAAAAACGGCATTGACAATCCTATACTGCTTCTGGGCTATTCTTTCCGGGAGCATTACGATACAATAGCAGCCTATGATATCCGCCCCACCGTTTTTAAGCTGGATATGGCACGGGAACTGTCGGAAGCGGGGCAGAAGGCAGGAAAAATAATCAAGGTGCACCTTTCCGTAGATACAGGTATGACCAACACAGGTTTTTCAGATACCGCAGAAAGCATTAAATTAATCCAAAGTATTCAGCTTCTGCCCAATATCAAAGTGGAAGGCCTGTATTCCCAATTTACCAGAGCAGACGAAACAAGCAAGCGTCCTGCTTATGTACAGCTGGATCGCTATCTTAACTTCCTGGAACTGGCGGAAAAGTCGGGCATTCATATTCCGCTTAAGCATTGTTCCAACAGCGCATCTTTGATCCGTGTACCGGAGGCTAATCTGGATCTTGCCCGAACCGGCATTGCCCTTTACGGCCTCTATCCTTCCAGCAAGGTAGAAAGAGATATCGTTTCTCTGAAGCCTGTAATGTCTTTAAAAAGTCATATTGCTTTCATTAAGACTGTGCCGGCCGATGTGGCGGTCAGCCTGGGAGGAACCTTTAAAACAGACTGGGAGACAAAGATAGCCACGATTCCGGTAGGGTATGCAGACGGTTACGCCCGCTTCCTCTCCAACAAGGGTCATGTCTTAATACGGGGCCAGAAGGCACCTATCCTGGGCAGGATCTGTATGGATCAGTTTATGGTGGATGTCACCAGGATCCCCAATGTACAGGAACTAGATCCGGTAACTCTTCTGGGAACAGATGAAGAGATGACGATTACTGCCGATGAACTGGGAGATCTCTGCGGGCGGTTTAATTATGAATTTGTAACAGAAATTAACAAACGGGTTCCCCGGGTATATATAAAGAATGGAGAGATTGCAGAACAGACCGACTATTTTGAAGAAGATTGATTAGCAAAAATTACATACAGTTTGAATACACATGAGGAAGATGGCAATACTATGGCTATAACATAATTGCCGGGCCGCTGTATGCGATGCCCGGCAATAAGAATCGGAGTGTGAATTGTGTGGTTATAAAACGTGGTGATATATTTTACGCTGATTTAAGGCCGGTGGTGGGCAGCGAACAAGGAGGAATCCGCCCGGTCTTAATCATACAGAACGATGTGGGCAATAAGCACAGCCCCACAGTAATCTGCGCCGCCATTACATCCAAGATGAATAAAGCCAAATTACCGACTCATATTGAAATTGATGCAGCATCTTATGCCATTGTAAAGGATTCCGTTATTTTACTGGAACAGCTGCGCACAATCGATAAAAGGAGATTAAAAGATAAGGTCTGCCATCTGGATCAGGATATCCTTATGAAAGTGAATCAGGCACTTTGCATTAGTCTGGATCTTCCTACATACAGGCGTAATCTTGACGAACGTAAATGAAAATGATATATTTTTAATGACAAATGAGAAATTTGGAAAATAAAGGAGCTTTTCATGGACGATGGGAGTAGCAGCCCTTTATGGGCCTGCATAATTTTTGTTTTATTTATCATTATTAACGGTATTTTATATGGATTTGGAGCCGCCATACAGAGGGTGAGTGAAAGCGAACTGGAGAAAAAGGCGGATGACGGGGATACAAAGGCAGGATATCTGCTGAAGATGCTGGAGAATCCCACGGGATTTGTCAACACGCTCCAGATAATTGCAACACTTTTCAGTATTCTGGCAGGATATCTGGGCGTGCGCGGCTTTACCCCATATCTCATCCGTTTTTTCAGAGGGTATGCACTGGACCAATACATATCAGTTTCCGTTTTATCAGTGATTTCTGTAATACTTGTAATTCTGGTTATCCTGATTTTATTGTTGGGTATTGGAATCCTTTCCTTTAAAAAAATCTTCAGTTATCATCCTGAGAAGTATGCTTACCGCTATGTCGGTTTTGTACGGCTGGCCATGAGGCTTTGCCGTCCGTTTACCTTTGTCATAACAAAATTATCCAATCTGGTGGTCCGGATCTTCGGCATTGATCCCAATAAAGTCTCTGACGACCTTACGGAAGAAGAGATTATTTCCATTGTGGGCGAGGCACACGAGCAGGGGGTCATAGAAGAAGGCGAAGCAGAGATGATCCAGAATATTATGGAATTCAGCGATACCGAGGCAAAGGATATTATGACTCACCGGAAGAATATTAACAGCCTGGATGAGGAATTGACATTGGATGAAGCCATCGGCGTTATGCTGGAAAAAAGCAATTCCAGATATCCGGTGTATTCCGGAGATATTGATAATATTCAGGGGATTCTTCATCTGAAGGATGCCATGAAGCAGCTGACCTATCACCATAATGGGAATAAGCAGCTGAAAGAGATTTCCCATCTCATTCGTCCCGCTGTATTTATTCCCGAAACAAGAAATATTAATCTGCTCTTTAAGCATATGCAGGCTAAAAAGGTGCATATGGTAATCGTTGTGGATGAATATGGACAAACCTCCGGCTTGGTAGCCATGGAGGATATTCTGGAAGAAATTGTGGGAAATATACTCGATGAATACGATGAAGATGATAATTTCATACAGACGCAGCATGATAATACTCTGATCATGGACGGCCTTACACCTTTGGAACAGGTCGGGGAAGTGCTGGGAATAGATTTTGAGGAAGAAGAGTATGAAACACTAAATGGCTATTTAACTTCTATTCTGGGACATATTCCCAATATAGAAGAGGACAGAGAGGTACAGGGAAAAGGGTATTCCTTCGAAATCCTGTCCGTATTAAATAATACGGTTCAAAAAGTCCGTGTAAAAAAATTACAAGAAGAAAAAGAAGGAGAAGAAGCATGTCAGGACATTCAAAATTTGCAAACATAAAGCATAAGAAAGAAAAGAACGATGCCAAGAAAGGAAAAATCTTTACGGTTATCGGGAGAGAAATCGTGGTAGCGGTAAAAGAGGGAGGGCCGGATCCGGCCAATAACAGTAAGCTCAGAGATGTTATCGCGAAAGCCAAAGCCAATAACATGCCCAACGATACCATTGACAGGGGTATCAAAAAAGCAGCCGGAGATTCCAATGCCGATAATTACGAGTATATTACATACGAGGGATACGGTCCGAATGGAATTGCTATTATCGTAGATACTCTGACAGACAATAAAAACCGCACAGCGGGAAATGTGAGGAGTGCGTTTACCAAGGGAAACGGAAGCATCGGCACTCCCGGCTGTGTGTCTTTTATGTTTGATAAAAAGGGACAGATCATCATCGACAAAGAGGAATGTGAGATGGACGCGGATGATCTGATGATGGCAGCCCTTGACGCCGGCGCGGAAGACTTCCAGGAGGAAGATGACAGCTATGAGATCCTCACAGATCCGGATTCATTTACGGCGGTCAGAGAAGCTCTTGAGGCTATGAACATTCCCATGATTGAAGCAGAGGTCACGATGATTCCACAGACCTATGTAGAACTTACAGATGAGGAAGCTGTTAAAAATCTGCAGAAGACGCTGGACCTTCTGGAGGACGATGATGATGTACAGTATGTATATCACAATTGGGATGAGTAAAGAACTGCTGTAATATAATTAAGAGAAAAAGCGGGGAAAGTTTTCCGGTACATTTTCGGAACGCTTTCCCGTATTTTTTGTCCTCCTTTCACACATACTATCTGCAAAAAAGGAGGCAGCTATGAATAATAATACAGATGCAAATAAACAGAAAGAATTAGACAAAACCGCGGCACAGAATGAGCAGATTCAGGAATTCGGCCAGGTAATTCTCAACGAGAATAACGAAGATCACAGAATCCATCTTCTTTCAATTATCGGGGAGATTGAGGGACATGAATCCCTGTCCAATAACAGCAAAACCACGAAGTATGAACATGTACTTCCCAGGCTTGCTATGGTCGAGGACAATCAGGATATTGACGGTCTTCTTATCCTTTTGAATACAGTAGGGGGGGATGTGGAGGCGGGTCTTGCCATCGCGGAAATGATTGCATCCCTAAGCAAACCCACCGTATCTCTTGTTCTGGGCGGGGGACATTCTATAGGGGTGCCTATGGCCGTATCCGCAGACTATTCCTTTATCGTGCCAAGTGCTACTATGGTCATACATCCGGTTCGGACTAACGGTATGTTTATCGGCGTGATGCAATCTTATAAGAACATGGAAAAGATACAGGACAGAATCACCGGATTTATCTCTGCCCACTCAAACATGAAGCAGGAGAGAATAGAAACCCTGATGCTGGACACTACCCAGTTGGTGAAAGATGTGGGAACAATGCTGGAGGGGACAGAAGCAGTCAGGGAAGGTCTCATTGATGA
Source organism: Lactonifactor sp. BIOML-A5 (assembly GCF_009677585.1). GTDB lineage: Bacteria > Bacillota > Clostridia > Lachnospirales > Lachnospiraceae > Lactonifactor. The sequence goes on from NZ_WKYV01000017.1 coordinate 15,442, forward strand.
AGTGGGCGGCATCAGCCAGGCACTGAAAAAGCTCTATCAGCTGATTGAGGAATCCAAACAGCAGTAACTTTTCCTCAGGCCGGGAGCGGGGTGGAATTATCTGGAAACTCCCCCGGTCTGAGACTGTTTACACGAATTACTAATTGTGCAAAACCGGAAATTATGCTATAATATCGGATTGAGCACAGTTGCTTAAATACAAAAGAAAAGGAATTGTACAATGACGATACTAGAAGCCCTGCTCATGGGAGTAATACAGGGTGTCGCGGAATTTTTGCCCATCAGCAGTTCCGGACATCTGGCTATATTTGAAAATATATTAAAGATCAATACCGAAACTGGAATCTTATATGACGTAATGCTCCATGTAGGAACGCTGATCGCAATCTTGGTTGCGTTTCGCAAAGACATTGCCCGTCTGATTCTGGAATTCTGCAGAATTGTCTATGACATTATTCAGAATGCCAAGACAATGGTACATAACAAAAAAGAAGGAGACGCCAGACGGTATAAAAAAATCATCTCCAACAATTACCGGAAAATGATTCTTTTGATTCTCGTTTCCACTATCCCCACGGGTGTCATAGGCCTGCTTATGAAAGAAGTTGTAACAGCGGCTGCCGCAACGCTTCTGGCTCCGGGAATCGGCCTTATGGTGACAGGCGTTCTTTTGCTTGTAGTAGATTATTTTAAAGCCGGACAGAAAATTCCCAAGGATGTGAGCTACTGGCACGCACTGGCGATAGGCGCTTGTCAGGGTCTGGCAACATTCCCCGGGGTATCCCGTTCAGGTACCACGATTGTAGCCTGCCTTCTCTGTGGGTTTAACCGCAAGTTTGCCGTAAAATATTCTTTTTTGATGTCTATTCCGGCTGTTCTCGGAGCGGCAATTCTGGAATTTAAAGATATCCCGGGCCTGGATATTGGCTGGGAGATGATGCTGACTTATATCGGAGGTACAGTAATTGCGGGTATCGTAGGGTATATCTGTATCAAAACCATGCTTGTTATGGTGCAGAAGAAAAAGTTCCGGTATTTTTCTATCTATTGCTTTTTCATGGGTATTGTGGCGATCGTATGTCATTTTGCTTTGTAATTGCGTAAAACAATAAGGGAGGGGAGCCCGAATGGCCACAGCGAAAAAGAGAACAACAAAAAAGAAGACTGCCGGCAGGAAAACTGCTTCTGAGAACTTGCTTTATGGAGAAATATTCCTGCTGGTAATCCTTGCTCTGTCAATCATCCTGCTCATCAGTAATTTTGGAATTGGAGGCGTGGTTGGCAATGGGATCAGTGCCTTTTTCTTTGGGATCTTTGGTCTCATGTCTTATATATTTCCAATTTATTTGTTTCTGGCAATTGCTTTTTTCATATCCAACAGACAGAACAAGCTGGCGCGCAGGAAGCTGATAGGCAGCATCCTGTTTTTCCTGGCAGCCTGCGGTTTAATGCAGTTGTTCACAGAGGGGTATCTAAAAGGTACAACAATTTTAGAATATTATGAAACCTCGTCAAAATATAAAACCGGGGGAGGAGTGTTAGGGGGACTGCTTTGCAATATAAGCAGTATGGCGTTCGGGATTGCAGGCGCTTATGTAATCCTTATCATAGCCCTCATCATCTCATTGATTCTAATCACACAGCGTTCCTTTTTTTCCTTTTTGAAAAAAGGGGGAAGCCGGGTATACCAGACAGCCCAAAGCGAGCGGAAGACCAGAAAAGCCCAGAGAACGGCTGCGGCATCCAGAGAGGAACAGGGGGATGGCAGGCGTTCCCGCAGGGCGAAAGATACTTTGGTGGATGCTAATCTGGCACCTGCTGGGGCTCCAGAAGAACAGCCGGTTAAAGAAAAGCCGGCCAGACGGAAAAGAAAATCAGCCGGAACCTCAGTTGATATGGCGGAGTCAGTCCATGTTCCGGAACCCTCCGGGGAAGAGTCCCGTGAGGAAACCTTTGAGATCCACCGCTCCGATCCCCCGGCAGAAGCAGCTTCGGAGGAGCCGTCCAAAGAAAATACAGTCTCCAGGAATCCGCGTTCTACCAAGGAGGAAATCGAGAGCGGCATCAGCAATATTAAGGACGAGATTGCAACGCATACTGCAGCTGAGACCCACGCCTATGAGTTTCCCCCGGTTACTCTTCTGAAAAAAGGCAGCCGGGGAGCGGGAGGCGACTCGGATTTACATCTGAGAGAAACGGCCAGAAAGCTTGAGGATACTTTAAAAAGTTTTGGGGTTGAAGTTACGGTTACCAATGTCAGCTGCGGGCCAACCGTTACCAGATATGAACTTCAGCCGGAACAGGGGGTAAAGGTCAGCAAGATTGTGGGACTGACAGACGACATTAAGCTGAACCTCGCAGCCACAGATATTCGAATAGAGGCACCTATTCCCGGAAAAGCTGCCGTGGGAATTGAAATACCCAATGAAAAGAACAGTGTAGTTATGCTCAGGGATCTGATAGACACAGACGCCTTCAGAAAGGCGGAATCAAAACTAACCTTTGCCGCAGGCAAGGATATCGCGGGCCAGCCTGTAATTACAGATATTGCCAAGATGCCGCACCTCCTCATTGCGGGAGCCACAGGATCCGGCAAATCGGTCTGCATTAATACACTGATTATGAGTATTCTTTATAAAGCAGATCCGGAAGAGGTGAAGCTGATTATGATAGACCCCAAAGTGGTGGAATTGAGTGTATACAATGGAATTCCCCATCTGTTTATCCCTGTTGTTACGGATCCGAAGAAGGCAGCGGGTGCTCTGAACTGGGCGGTTGCCGAGATGACGGAACGTTACAACAAATTTGCGGAATATAATGTCAGGGACTTAAAGGGCTACAATAAAAAAGTGGCTGCTATCAAGGACATTGAGGATGAAACTAAGCCGAAGCCTCTCCCTCAGATTATTATTATTGTGGACGAGCTTGCGGATCTGATGATGGTTGCTCCGGGCGAGGTGGAGGATGCTATCTGCCGTCTGGCTCAGCTTGCCAGGGCGGCCGGTATCCATCTGATTATAGCGACTCAGCGCCCTTCTGTGAATGTAATAACCGGTCTTATTAAGGCAAATATGCCTTCCCGGATTGCCTTTTCAGTCTCCTCCGGCGTGGATTCCAGGACGATATTGGATATGAATGGAGCGGAAAAGCTGTTGGGAAAAGGAGATATGCTTTTTTATCCCCAGGGATATCAAAAGCCGGCCAGAGTACAGGGGGCTTTTGTCTCAGACCCGGAAGTGGGAGAGGTTGTCCGCTTTTTATCGGAGCAGAACCATGGAATTCAATATAATGCGGAAATCGAAGAAAAAATCAACCAGGCACAGACCGCCTCTTCTGCAGGGGCCTCTGAGGGGGGCAGGGATCTGGACGATTATTTTATAGACGCAGGCAAATTTATTATAGAAAAAGATAAGGCTTCTATCGGTATGCTCCAGCGCATGTTTAAAATCGGTTTCAACCGCGCTGCAAGAATTATGGGACAGCTGTGCGACGCCGGAGTAGTTGGCGAAGAGGAAGGCACCAAACCCAGAAAAGTGCTGATGAGCATGGAAGAATTTGAACGATACATTGAAGAGTGCTTGTAAAAGGATCATTGCAAATAAAAGAAATGAGGTATTAAACTATGAAATGCTCAAAGTGCGGAGCGAATATGCAGGATGGCACCCTGTATTGTCCTGTCTGCGGACAGGAAGTACAATGGGTTCCCGATTATTCAACACTTGAAACTCTGATGCAGCAGCATCAGATTAAAAAAAGCATTCCAGACCCCGAAGAGATAAGAAGAAAACAGGAACAGGAAGAGGCCCGAAGAAAAGCAGAGGAAAAAAAGAAGAAAGTACATACTACTGTTCTGGGATTTGTTATCTGTGTACTGCTCCTGGCATTGATTGCTTTTATCATTAACAGAAAGAACTATAATTCCTTTGATTATCAGCTGGCCCAGGCAGAATCCGAGCTTTCTAACAAGAACTTTGATAAAGCTTTAACATATGCAGACAGGGCTCTTTCTCTGAATCCTGACAGTGTGGAGGCAAATCTTCTGCTGGCGGAAATCTTTACTGCTCAGGGTGATACCGGCACAGCGCTTCCCATCCTGGAATCAGCTGTGAAAAATCATCCCACCAGTGTCAACGCCTACGGACAGCTTCTGCGGCTCTATGAGGCATTGGATAAAACGGAAGAAATCAAGGCACTCATGGATAACTGCACGGAGGAAAAGATTCTGGAGAAATACGCGTCTTATGTCTGTGAGGTACCAAAATTCAGCGATGAATCCGGTACCTACAAAAAGAAATTAAAGCTGAATCTCTATCCCTCGGAGGATTCAGATACCATCTATTACACAACAGACGGAAGTATCCCGGATAAGACCAGCAGACCGTACAGCGGCAGTATTGAACTCCCTGAGGGCAGTACGGTATTAAATGTAATTGCCTACAATGAGAAAGGGATTCCCAGCGAAATCGTCACACAGAATTATACCATTACGCTGGTGGGACCTGGGACACCTGAGATTACACCTACTTCAGGGGAATTTGAGATCACAGATACTATTAAAGTGACAGTACCAGAAGGCTGTACTGCCTACTATGCTTTTAATGAAACTCCTACAACCTCCAGCAAAAGATACCGAGGACCTGTATCTATGCAGGAGGGGGAAAATATTTTTTCGGTAATTTTAGTGGATGAGGATGGTAAAGTGAGCAATGTAGCCAGCGAAACCTACGTAGTTTACTAGATTGGTAAAAAAATAACGTTGATATTTTGGGCATTTTGCCTTATACTAGACAGTGATACACGTTATTTATGTAATAATGAATACATATTTTTTAGGAGGGAACTATGTACAAGATACTACACGCAGAAAACCTTGCAGGGAATATTTTTCTCATGCAGGTTGAGGCTCCGAGAATTGCTAAGCACTGTGAGCCCGGACAGTTTCTGATTGTTAGAATTGATGAAGTGGGAGAGAGAATTCCTCTGACTATCTGCGACTACGACAAAGAAGCTGGCACTATTACAATCGTATTTCAGCCGGTGGGCGCATCAACTGAAAGAATGTCTCATTTGAAAACAGGCGACTCTTTTATCGATGTAGTTGGTCCGCTGGGACAGCCTTCAGAATTTATCCATGAAGATATTGAAGAACTGAAGAAGAAAAAAATGCTGTTTGTTGCAGGAGGCGTTGGCACCGCACCGGTGTATCCCCAGGTCAAATGGCTTCATGAACATGGCGTAGACGTAGATGTCATTGTGGGCGCCAAGACAAAAGATTTGGTAATCCTTGAAAAAGAAATGGAAGCAGTGGCAGGAAACTTATACGTGACGACAGATGACGGTTCCTACGGACGTCACGGTATGGTTACAAAGGTGATTGAGGATCTCACCGCAGAAGGAAAACAGTATGATGTCTGTGTAGCTATCGGTCCTATGATTATGATGAAATTCTGCTGTTTAACCACTAAAAAATTAAATATCCCTACAATTGTCAGCATGAACCCTATTATGGTAGATGGTACCGGTATGTGCGGCGCCTGTCGTGTTGTTGTTGGAGATGAGATTAAGTTTGCATGTGTAGACGGACCTGAATTCGACGGCCATCTCATTGACTGGGCACAGGCAATGAAGAGACAGGCAATGTACAAAACAGAAGAGGGCCGTGCTTTATTAAAGCTTCGCGAGGGGGACACCCATCACGGCGGATGCGGACATTGTGGAGGTGATAAATAATGGCTGACAAATTAACAAAAGTACCTGTAAGAGAACAAGATCCCCAGGCCAGAGCAGCGAATTTTGAAGAGGTATGCCTGGGTTATAATAAAGAGGAAGCCATGGAAGAAGCTTCCCGCTGTATTAACTGTAAAAATGCTAAATGTATATCCGGATGTCCGGTATCCATCGACATTCCAGGGTTTATCAAAGAAGTAAAAGAAGGCAATTTTGCCGAGGCTTATAAGGTTATCGGCAAATCCAGTTCCCTTCCGGCAGTATGCGGACGTGTATGTCCTCAGGAAAGCCAGTGCGAAGGTGTATGTATCCGCGGAATAAAGGGTGAACCGGTTTCCATCGGAAAACTGGAGCGGTTTGTGGCAGACTGGGCCAAAGAAAACGGCGTAAAGCCGGAACCGCCCATGCCTTCCAACGGACATAAGGTAGCCGTCATTGGCTCCGGCCCTGCAGGACTGACCTGTGCAGGAGATCTGGCCAAATTAGGCTATGATGTAACCATATTTGAAGCCCTTCACCAGCCGGGCGGTGTTTTGGTATACGGCATTCCTGAATTCCGTCTTCCAAAAGACAAGGTAGTGGCAGTGGAAGTGGAAAATGTTAAATCCTTAGGAGTTAAGATTGAAACCGATGTAGTAATCGGCAAATCAACGACCATAGATGAATTGCTGCAGAACGAAGGATTCGAAGCTGTATTCATCGGTTCCGGTGCCGGACTTCCCATGTTCATGGGTATCCCCGGAGAAATCTCCAGCGGAGTATTCTCCGCCAACGAATATCTGACAAGAAGCAATCTTATGAAAGCATTCCGGGATGACTATGACACCCCAATCAAAACAGGCAAAAAGGTTGCGGTTATCGGCGGCGGCAACGTAGCCATGGATGCTGCCAGAACAGCAAAAAGACTGGGAGCAGAAGTACATATCGTATACCGCAGAAGTGAAGCAGAGCTTCCTGCCAGAGTAGAAGAAGTGCACCATGCAAAAGAGGAAGGCATTATCATGGATCTCCTCACCAATCCTTTAGAAATCTTTGCAGATGAAGACGGCTGGGTAAAAGGAATGAAATGCATCCGCATGGAGCTGGGAGAACCGGACGCTTCCGGCAGAAGACGCCCCGTAGAAATTCCGGGTTCCGAATTTGAAATGGAAGTAGACACCGTAATCATGTCCTTAGGTACCTCACCTAACCCATTGATCTCATCCACAACCATCGGTCTGGATGTAAACAAGAGGAAATGTATCATAGCAGATGAGGAATACGGCCAGACCTCCAAAGAAGGCGTATTTGCCGGCGGAGATGCTGTAACCGGAGCTGCAACCGTTATCCTGGCAATGGGAGCCGGAAAAGCAGGAGCCAAAGGAATCCATGAGTTCCTTTCTAAAAAATAAATAAAAAGGGGACGTGTTCTTTTTAAAAAGAACACGTCCCAAATTCGTTATGGCCTGTCCCCAAAGGAGTTATTATGAAAATTACTGTCTTATGTGTTGGAAAAATCAAGGAAAAGTATCTGACGGCGGGTATTGATGAATATTCGAAACGCCTCAGCCGCTACTGTCGTCTGGAGATCCTTCAGGTGGCGGATGAAAAAACCCCTGACAGAGCGAGTAAAGCTCTGGAGGATCAAATTAGAACAGTAGAGGGGGAGAGAATACTAAAGTGTCTCAGGGATGACTCCTATGTCATCGCTCTGGCCATCGACGGAGATATGCCTGATTCGGTGGCTTTGTCTCAAAAGCTGGAAAAACTCGGGGTGCAGGGATGCAGCCACATTACTTTTATTATCGGCGGTTCTCTTGGACTGAGTGATGCTGTGCTAAAACGAGCAGATGAAAAACTTAGTTTCTCCAGTTTGACCTTCCCACACCAGCTTATGCGTATGATTTTGCTGGAACAGATATACCGGAGTTTTCGGATTATAAATCATGAACCGTATCATAAATAGTGAGATTAAGTGCGAACGGAGGAATAGGATGAGCTCCATTGACTTTCACACCAGATACAGGTCCGCAACCGCAGTCCCTTTTACTGAGGATAAAACATATGTTAACATTGCGCCATCTCCCTTGTTACAGCCGTATATCCGCTGCTTTTGGGGATCCGCATGCAGTTTCAACCCTCATGAGTCCTCCATATACGGCCATATATTAATTATACCTGACACATGTTTTGATTTGATGCTCATTAAAAATCATAGAACAGGACGGATCAAGCATATTTTTTTAGGCCTGAACAATTGCCCCGTCCTTGACAGTTGGGATGAGCAGGATAAGAAGATTTCCATTTTCGCAGTGAGGTTTCCTATGTGGGCTATGAATTGTATAAGCAGGCTTCCCATGGAAGGAACTTTAAATCAAGCGGTGCCCTCCGGGGATATATTTCCATCCATAGAGGAACTGTGCGAAAAAATATTTGAGGAGCCTTTGTTTAACAGAAGAATGCTGATTGCCGAAGCATATATTAAAAAGCTGATGCGGACGGATGAAATTTCTCTGCCTTTTTTTGATGGGGTAGATTATATTTTAAGACAGAAAGGAACCGGTACCTTAAAACAGCTGGCCCGGCACCTCTGCTACAGCGAACGCCAGGTACAGAGGATTTTTCTGGACGCAGTGGGTACAACTCCCAAGCAGTTAATGAGTCTGGTCCGTTATCAGTCTGTCTGGCAGGAGTTGGTTGCCGTGCGAAATATTGACTATATGAATATTGTCTGCCGATACGGATATACGGATCAATCCCACTTTATCTCGGATTTTAAAAAATATCACTCTGTAACTCCCCGGGAGGCAGTGCGGATAATGCTGGAGTAATTTGGAATATTAATGTCGTTTATTTCCTATAAATCAAGTAAATATCTGTGGTAAACTAGAAGAAAACCAAGGAGGGCAAAGCATGAAGTACATGAGCACTGTAATTGCCGTGCATGATATAAATGCGTCCAGAAAATTTTATGAGGATTTATTTGGACTGAAGGTAGATCAGGATTACGGCAAGAATATTTCATTTACCTGCGGATTATCTTTGCAGGAGGAATTTGACTGGCTGGTACAGCTGCCAAAAGACAGAATAATACAAAGACCCAATAACATAGAACTTTGTTTTGAAGAGGAACAATTCGATTGTTTTCTGAAACGGTTAGAGCAATATTCTAATCTGGAGTATGTGAGTGATGTGATAGAGTGCGGCTGGGGACAGCGTGTCGTGAGATTCTATGATTTAGACGGACATATGATTGAAGTTGGGGAATGTATGAAAATGGTAGTAACCCGTTTTCTTGATTCAGGCTTGACCATGGAAGAAACTTCTGTTCGAATGGATGTCTCAATAGAAGATTTGTGTAAGCTTTTGAATGAATAGGCAGAGTGTGCGAGAGGAATAACAAGGATTTGATACTTGTTATTCCTTTTTTAATGTTCCGGGAACCAAATTATAGTAGTGTTAATGGACTAGAAAGTGGAATACGGAGGCTGCGGTTAAAAAGCACAAAGATATAGTAAATTAAAATATATATGTTGACAATACATATTATACGGAATATAATATACATATAAAAAGCATATAGGAAAGGAGAGTATTATGATTTTTCCATTAAATGCACCAATGTTCGATCTGCTTGTGCTGGCTGTTGTGGCAAAAGAAGATGCTTATGGTTACCAAATCAGTCAGATTATAAAAACTGTCTCGAATACTAAGGACTCCACATTGTACCCTGTTCTGCGCAGACTGCAGGAAAACCGCTGTCTGACTGTCTATGATGAGCAGCATCAGGGACGCAACCGCAAATACTACCAAATCACGGAAGAAGGCAAGTCTCAGTATCAAGTCCTTTTGAGAGAGTGGGAACTGTATAAAAGTGAGATTGATAAAATTGTTGAAGGAGGAGAAGAGTGTGAATAAAGAAGAATATATGAGCCAGATGCGGCATAATCTGCGCAGACTTCCAAAAGAAGACTTCGACAAAGCTATAGAATATTTTGAGGAATATTTTGCAGAAGCCGGACCTGAACAGGAGGGTCAGGCCATTGAAGATCTGGGAAGCCCTGATACTGCTGCCGATGAAATTATCCGTTCGCTGGCAGTCCAAAATGCCATGGAATCACAGAAAAGTGTGAAACGGGGGGTTTCTGCAGTTTGGGTGGGCATCTTAGCTGTTTTCGCCGCACCAATCGGCCTTCCACTGGCTTTTGCGGCAGGGGTTCTTGCCTTATCCTTTGTACTGGTAATTTTCTGTATCCTGTTTGCACTGATTGTCACAGCGGTTGCCTTGGCGTTATCTGCGATACCTCTGTTGGGCGGCAGTTTGTGGCTGCTTTTTACATCACCAATTAACGGACTGGCAAGCACCGGTTTGAGTCTGATTGCCATTGGAATCGGATTCTGGGTGGTAAAAGGATGCTTATGGCTGAGCAGGCGATTTTTAAATGGAATGACAGGATTATTTGGAAAGATAGCAAGGAAGGGGAAAAAACATGAAAGTGAAAAATAAAGTATATCTGGCTTCGTTTATCTGTATTGGCGCCGGTGCAGTCTTACTTATACTTGGATTACTGCTGGGAGGGCGCCCGGGATTCTATATTGACAAATCCGGAATCCACACAGCAAATGAAAGTGGAGCCGACTCACCTTATATTCAGGAAAAAATGAAATTAGATGAATTCTCAACCATAGACATCACCATACAATATGCAGATCTGGAGATTATTCCCTCTGACGGTTATTATATCGAGTACCGCCTTGACGGCAGTGAACCAAAGCCTGCGCTGGAGGTGAAGAACCAGAAGCTAAGTTTTAAAGAAAGAACAGCCGGTGGATTCATTGGTTTTAACTTTTTCTCCATAGGAGATATCGATGCCGCTCTTTCGCATTATTATGTGACATTATATGTACCCGCAGAAAAATATTTTACGAAGATTAGATTAGAAAATAATGACGGGGACATCCGGGCAGAACAATTGAAAGCAGAAACCATGGAGATTACAAATGATTACGGGCAGGTGGATCTGGGAAATGTTCAGGGGGAGAAGCTTAAAATCAATATGGATGACGGAACTTTGAAAATAAAATCTCTGGACGCCGCTGCTGCAATACTTTATAATGAATATGGAAAGTGCGAACTGGGTACAGTGAAAAGTCAGAGGCTGGAAGCAGAACTGGACGACGGAGACTTCTCCGCAGACAGATGCAGTGCAAAGGCTATACGGATTGACAACGAGTACGGCAACGTAAGACTGGGCCTTCTGGGAAAAACAGAGACTTATGAATTCGAACTGGAAACAGAGTATGGAAACATAGAACTCCCGGGATACCCTGAAATGTCTGTTGGTGGTAACGATGAAAAACGTATCAGAACAAACAACAGCGCAAAGAATAAAATTGTGGTTAATTGCGATGACGGTGATATTATGATTACCCAGGCTGAGTAGGGCGAAACAATACTGTTCGGTAGTGCATAGAGGTTTTGTATGAGCAAAAGGGATAACAGGTCAAAGAGCCTGTTATCCCTTTTGCTGTTTTCTGGTTGATTTGACAAAAGCAGAAGGGTTTGGGGGATAATTATTGACATGTGGCGGTACTGACTCTATAGTGGATTTATAAAGTTGTAAATATACGTAAGATCTTAAAAGGAGGATAACATGGATACATATTATGGAAGTATTTTTAATGAGGTGTTTGGGCCCATTATGGTAGGCACGTCAAGTTCGCATACTGCAGGTCCGTACCGAATTGGGGCTACTGCCCGCATGCTGCTGAGAGGGAATATACGGCAGGCGAGAATTTCATTTGACCCCAATAGTTCGTATGCCGCCTATTATAAATTACAGTGGTCAGACAGAGGTTTTACAGCCGGACTGCTGGGGATTGAAATAGACAGCGAGGACATGACAGATGCACTGGAGATTGCCCGTGAGAGAGGGGTAGAGATTCAGTTTGTGAAAGAGCCGAAAGAGAATAAACAGCCGAATTATGCCTATTTGGAATTGACAGGAGAAAATGGAGACAAGATGACTCTGGGCACCACATCCATTGGCGGGGGAGCCATTGAGATTGTAGAGATTGACCAATGTCCCATCTGTATAAAAGGTGACTTTAACACACTTTTTCTCTATCTGGAAAAAGATGCGCAGAATAATGAGATTGAGAAACAGGCGGCGGAAATTATTGAGGATGAATGCAGAATAAAAGAGAGCACGGGAGAGGACAGAAGAATTCTTTATCTGGAGACCAGAGCAGAGCTGGGTGAGGAGAAGCTGCATGCATTTTCCAGGCTGGAAGGTGTTGCCTGTGTACGGTATGCCGAACATGTACTTCCCGTTTTGTCCCGTTTCCAGTATGACAATATACCCTTTAAAACAGCGGCGGAAGCGCTGGAATATGGGAAGGCACATAACATTGACAGTGCCGGCGAGCTGGGAATCGCTTATGAGATGGCCCGCAGCGGTTATACCCGTGAAAAGGTTATGGATATTATGAAAAATATTGTCAGAGTCATGAGGGAATCTGTAAAGAGAGGAATAGAAACCATTACGGATGAAAAGGTGGGCGGACTTTATCCCATACAAGCTGCACATATGTATCGGAAGATCCAAGAGAAGAAGATTAAGATGGCAGACATTGGGGTGTTAAATGACATTGTATGCGTGGCAGTCGGAGTTCTGGAATCGGTGGAAGTAGAGCGCCCCGGTGCGGTTGTGGCATCCCCCACGGTTGGCTCGGTGGGAATTCTTCCGGCGGCAGTTGTCTATCTGGGAGACCATATGAAACTGAGTGAAGAGGAAATAGCGAAAGCAATGTTTGCTGCCGGAAGCGTTGGTATCTTTGTTGCCCATCAGGCTACTTTCGGAGGGGAGGTAGCAGGATGTCAGGCGGAGTGCGGTTCAGCAAGTGCTATGGCTTCCGCGGGTGTGGTAGAATTGATGGGAGGAAGCGCCAGCCAGGCATACATGGCGGCGACTGTAACGCTGCAGAACATATTAGGTCTAATCTGTGACGCCGTATCAGTTGGATATGAGCCCTGCAATGCCCGGAATGCTATGGCCGTATCCAATGCGGTTTCTACAGCCAATCTGGTTTTATGTGGTTTTTCTGTACAGATTCCGCTGGATGAGACCATAGAAACAATGAACCGCGTGGGCGGACAACTCCCTGTGTGTCTGAAAGGAACGTACGGAGGACTCTGCTGTACTCCCACAGGACAGAAAATTGCGGATTTTTGTGAGAATCGGTAAATGTAGTCAAAATGCTGGCTTTTATACCCGGCCAAGGGAAGTAATGTACAGGGGCTGCGGCACTAAATTAGTGCGGCAGCCCCTGTTTGAGAAGAGAGAAAATAAAATATTTATAGTTTACTGTGTCAAAACTAGTGAAATTGATGCCGTTATCTTGTATAATGAATTGTAAAAACAATGTTAAATCCATGTAAATGAAATGATCCCCACTTTTTTGGAATCTATGCTATTGAGTATTGGGCGGTAATGCCGGGAAGTGATTTCAGAGAACGGGAATAGGAGAACTCATATGAATCAGGCAATGAAGAGCAGATGCGAATTATTTGTACAGAACAGAAATGAAATCAGGAGCCGTTTCAGCTGGGAAAACAGCTACATGTATCCCCTGTCCGCAAGTATTTTTACAGGCAGAAACATGTCCGTCAATATTGAGCGGATGGAGGAATGCAAAAAGCTGTTAAAACAGGAGACAGGACCCTTCTCAAATTTTCGGGGTATGTCCAGGTTAGCGATTATATCTCTGCTGGCGGCAGATGCGAGCCCTGAGAGGAGGCTTAAAAACTCCTTGAGTGCTTACGGGGAGTTAAAAAATGAGTTTTATTCCTCCGCATATCTGCCTGTCACAGCGATTATTACGGCTGATATGGTCCAGCCGGAGGAATATAGTGAGGTGGCCCGGCGTACCCGGCGCATCTATGACCTTATGAAAAAAGAACATCCTCTATTGACTTCCGGGGAGGACAGCAGCATGGCGGTACTGCTTGCCCTGTCAAATAAGGATGAAAGACTGGCTGTAGAGGAAATGGAAGAATGTTACAAAGTACTTAAGGAACATTTCTTCTCCGGAAATGCCGTTCAGTCCCTGAGTCATGTACTGACTCTTGGAGAGGGGAGTCCCGGGGAAAAATGCCGCAAATCTATAGAGCTTTTTGAAAAACTCAAATCAGCTGGCTGCAAATACGGAACAGGGTATGAGCTGCCTACTCTGGGAGTACTGGCGCTTTTGGATGCCGGAACAGAGCTGGTAGCTTCAGAGGTTGCGGAAGTGAACGATTATCTGAAGACCCAGAAAGGATTTGGGGCTTTTGGCATTGGAGCGAAGCAGCGTGTGATGTATGCCGGAATGCTGGTTGCAGATGAATATACCACAGAGGAACCTAAAGCTTTGAATACAGCAGCAATAAGCGGAACCATTTCCATGGTTGCTGCTCAGGAAGCGGCGCTGTTAGCTGCTATTGCGGCGAGCACTGCGGCGGCGTCCGCTTCATCCGGCGCAAGTGATTAGGTCATGAGGACGATGCCTGACAGAATAAATTATAAAGGCTGTCAGAAAGGCGTTATTCAGACAGGAGGTTAGTTATGAAAAAGAAAACGAAAACAGCAGTCTGTCTGCTGATATTTGCATTGCTGTCAGGCAGTCTGCTGCCGCCTGTCTGTACATCAGCCGCTTCCCGGAAGGAGGAAGTCAGAGAATTTGCCAATTTAGTGGTTTTTGTACAGTTTGAACCCCTCACAGCAAAGAATTTTGTAAAAGATAAAGGCGAAGAAATATTTAAACTGTGGGAGGATCCAGGATACGGAACCTCTCTCTCCAGTTACCTTACAGAGATTTCTTACGGACAATTTCAGGTACATAATATTTTTCCCCAGTATGACGGCGTCTCTTTTACCCCTTATGTGGTTCCGCCGGAGTCAGCTTCTGATGAATATTCTCTGGTCGATTATGTGATAGATCAGATCCAGACATCCGAGACTCTGGATTATGATGGGGACGGAACGGTGGACAATCTGGTTATAGTGGCAGATAAGCCCTTTTCCGATGATCGGGGGAGCCCTTTTTATTCCCACAAGGCTAATTACGACGGCAGCGGGACCATCGGAGGAAAGGAAGTCTTTTCTTACAATATGCTGAACGGATACAGTGTATTTGAAGACAGCATAAGCAGGGAGGGCGTTATCTGCCACGAATTTCTGCACTCCATAGGATTTCCCGACTTATACAGAGACGGTGCGGCAGATGACAGCCCAGTAGGGACCTGGGATCTTATGGCAAGCTCTTCCATATATCTTCAGTACCCACTTGCTTACCTGCGCCAGTCTGCTGCCGGATGGACGCAAATAGATACCATTACAGAATCTGCAAAGGGATTGACTTTGGATACCCAGACGAATGCAGAAGGAACTCATGCATATATTCTGAAATCCCCTCTTTCCTCCAACGAATTTTTTGTAGTGGAATACAGGAAAAAGCCGGTTTATGATTTCAGCAGCAAGCCTTTGGATATTAAGATTCCGGGAAGCGGGCTGATTATCTACCGCATAAATACCAAGGTTGCAGGTCTGACGAATTATGCTTCCAGGGAAGATGGTGTCTACATTTTTCGGCCGGGGGTGACGGATGAACAGAATTGTTCCAAAGATCTCAGTCAGTCTTTCCTGTCTGCGGCTCCGGAGATAAACCGCACGTCCTTTGGATCTGCGGATTTTACAAGAACCATTGCAGACAATACGCCGGAAGAAAGTATAATAAGCTTTTCGGATGGAAGCAATTCAGGAATTGTAATAAAAAATGTGAGTGCCGGAGGGGGAGAGAATATTACCTTTGACGTTGAATTCGGGGACCTGGGGGACCTGGAACTGTGGGACACCTGCGGCCTGGATACAGATTTCGCTTTCACCTCCCAGTTCTCTGCCGCTATTCATTCCTCCAATGATATCTATGCTGTTCACGACGATGGAGAAACTGTGTATCTGTCCCATTGGAATAATAGCAGCTGGAGCAAAGTCGCTCCCGGGCTTCCGGCGGCGGCCGCCGGAAGCGAACGGCTGTTATTTTACAGGGATATCCCCTGTATATTGTATACCAGCCAGAGGGACGGGAGCAGCACCCTTTTTGCTGCTATGTTCGTAAATGGCAGTTGGGAGACCATACCATTAGCGTCTAACGTATATAACAGAGACTACCAGGCCGCTGCCGCCGGAGACAGTCTATACATCTCCTATACGGATACTCTGGAGGCAACCCCGGATCTGAAGCTTATAAGATTTCAGCCGGACAGCAGAGAGGTTACCTCTGTAAGTCTGGGGGAGAGATATAATCCATCCATACAAGCGGAGGGTGACACTGCATATCTGGCGGCCCGCTCTTTTCCGGACAACCAGATTTCTGTATATAAAATAGCAGGTGATGCATCTATAGAAGAACTGCCGGCTCCAGAAGCTGTATCCAGTATCTTTGCGGTCTCTCCGGGGGAGGAAGAATCGGTTTACCTCTGTGCGGCTATTGACGGCGACGACGGACAGACACTTCAGGCATACCGGTTTTCTGAAGGAAACTGGTCTGCGGCAGGTGATTTTGCAATGACAGCACGTGGAATCGCCTGTGATTTGACGGTGGCCGGAGGGATTCCGTATGCGGCAGTTATGCAGGCTTCCTCTGGTGAGAGCTACAAAGTCTCGGTGTATCGGTATAAGGATGCGGTATGGGAACCCTTTGGAGGCGCGGTGGATCGTTCAGTAGATACCGCCTCTTATCCTGAGGTTGCTCTTCATACAGATAATGAATATATCTATATAGCATATACCAATTATCCCGGTGCTTTTTTGAAAACAAAGAAACTGGAGGGGCCTTCCGGCACAGACACACCGGATCCCACGGAGAATCCAGTGGTGAGGATTACCTGTATTCCTCCGGCCAAAAGGCAATATGAGACAGGGGAACAGCTGGATACATCAGGGATGGCAGTACAGGCAGTTTTGGCTGATAATACAGTCATAGGCCTGAATGATTCCCAGTATGGAATTTCAGGCTTCGACTCTTCCCGCACAGGCAGTCAAACCATAAAAGTTTCTTACAGTGAAAATATATACTGTTATTTTACTGTGAGTATTTCTGAAAAAACCGTGGTTCCGCCTCCTGAAAGAAAAGAAGGATGGGTACAAAACAGTGAGGGATGGAGGTATGTGTATGCCGACGGCACGTATCCCATTTCCCGCTGGGTGCTGATTGAAAACAGATGGTATTATTTTAATAATCACGGCTACAGGCAAACCGGGTGGCTGAGGCTCGGAAACACCTGGTATTATCTGAAGGAGAGCGGAGCAATGGCCACGGGCTGGCTGAGGCTCGGAAACACCTGGTATTATCTGAAGGAGAGCGGAGCAATGGCCACGGGCTGGCTGAAGCTTGGGAACACCTGGTATTACCTGAAGGGAAGCGGAGCGATGGCCACGGGCTGGCTGAAGCTTGGGAACACCTGGTATTACCTGAAGGGAAGCGGAGCGATGGCCACGGGCTGGCTGAAGCTGGGAAGTACCTGGTATTACCTGAAAGGAAGCGGAGCGATGGCTGCCGGTTGGTTACAGATCGGAAAAAGCCGTTATTATTTTAATGCCGGAGGTGCCTGGATTCCAAGGTGAACCTCCGGCTGTATGCCGGCCGTACTTCACAGCCGCTGTTCCGGATTATAATACCTGGTCAGGAGCTGTGAAATGCGGCAATTCTTGTTAAAACTAAGGAGAAAATGATGGAATTACTTTTGACGTTATTAGGCGGACTTGGTCTGTTTTTATTTGGTATGAATTTTATGAGCCAGGGGCTGCAGAAGGCAGCCGGGGCAAAACTAAGGAATATACTGGAGGCCATGACCAAGAATAAAATGATAGCGGTTTTTTTTGGCGCACTTTTTACTGCAATTATCCAGTCCTCAGGAGCAACTACGGTTATGGTTGTCAGCTTTGTCAACGCCGGAATCATGTCGCTTGCTCAGTCTGTGGGAATCATCTTTGGCGCAAATATCGGTACAACTATCACTTCTCAGCTGGTTGCTTTTAATCTCACAGGGGTTGCCCCATTTATCTTGTTTGTAGGCGCCGTATTTATGATGTTCGGCAGAAAACCCATGGTAAAAAAAATAGGGGAAGTTATTCTGGGATTCGGGGCACTGTTTATGGGGATCAGTATGATGAAGGATGCTATGGCAGGACTTAGACAGTATCAGACGGTACTGCAGGTCCTTGGCAGCCTTGATAATCCGCTGCTTGGGATTCTGCTTGGCACTGTTCTGACTGTGATTGTGCAGAGCTCTTCTGTAACGGTAAGTATTCTGCTGCTGATGGCAAGCCAGGGACTAGTGGGACTCCCAGTATGTTTTTATGTAATTTTAGGCTGTAATATCGGCTCCTGTACGCCGGCGGTCCTGGCCTGTCTGGAAGCGAAAAAAGATGCCCAGAGGGCGGCTCTCATTCATGTATTATTTAATGTCTTCGGCATGATTATTATCGGGGGGCTGCTTGTCTTTGGCATGCAGTATTTTGAACCCTTTATTCTGAAAATTTCGGGCTCCGATGTGGGAAGGTGTGTGGCAAATGCAGATACCTTTTATAAGACCTTTCAGACACTTTTGTTTTTGCCTCTCTCCACGCAGTTTGTGAAGCTGACAAAACGGCTGATTCCTGGTGAGGATAAGGAGAGTGAAGGGTACCAGCTCCTTTATATTGGAAAGCAGAACATCTTTTCCCCGTCTACTGCCGTGGTAGAGACAACACAGGAAATTGAGCGGATGGCCGCCCTTACCAAGGGGAATCTGAGCCTATCCATGGAAGCTTTCTTTGATGGGAATGAGGACAAGATAAGCCAGGTGTATGAGACAGAAAAACAGATAGACTTTTTAAGCCGGGAAATTACGGATTATCTGGTGCGCATCAATCAGCTTCAGCTGCCGGTGGCAGATGCTGAGCGGATCGGAGGATTGTTTCATGTGGTCAGCGATATTGAACGGATTGGCGACCATGCGGAAAATATTGCAGATGCGGCGGTAAAATGCAGAGAAGACGGCATTACATTTACCGAGAAGGGGGAGAAGGAAATTCTGGTAATGCACGGGAAGGCCATGGAGATTCTGGAAAAGTCTATGGAAATGTTTACTTCTTTGGATCCCAGGAATCTTCCCGATATTCTGGAGCTTGAGGACAGCATTGATCATATGGAGCGGGAGCTGCAGGAGAACCATGTAAGGCGGATGGCGAAGGGAACCTGTTCTCCCATGGCGGGTATTATTTTCACGGATCTGGTGACCGGCCTGGAGCGTGTGGCCGATCATGCAACGAATATTGCTTTTTCTATCCTGGAAAAAGACCCGGAGGAAGAGAAGCAGTACATATAAGGTGACAGGATTAACGGGACCGGTTCATCACTTCGCATACGGCATCTGCTGCTTTTGCAGCCCCTCCTGCCCGGGAGAAGCTGTCTGCCAGTTTTTGGGCACAGACTTTGAACCGGTCATTGCCAAGCACTTCCCGGACAGCGCTTTTCAGATCTTCAGAACGGGAGTGTTTCAGAAGAATGCCGGCCCCGGCAGCGGCAGCCTGGGCTGCCACAAGGCGCTGTTCCTCCTGCTGCGGGAAGAGCACCATAGGGACTCCGTAGTACAGACTCTCGTTTACGCTGTTCATGCCGCAGTGGGTAATAAAGACATCGGTATTCTGCAGAACCCGGATCTGATCTACGCTCCGAAAAATATGGAAGTGTTCCGGAACCTGGTAAAAAGAGGAGATATCTGTTTTTTCGCCCACAGACATCACTATGTCCAGATTTTCTTTGCGAAACGCCTCAATACAGTTTTGATAGAATCGCCGGTTCCTGTTATTCACGGTACCTAAGGAGATATAGACACGCTGTCGTGTTCTGCTGTCGGGAGGGACGGAGATATGGTCAATGGAAGGTCCCACAAAGGCATACCGTTGGGAAAAGAGTTCTGCCATGGGCTGGAATTCTTTTGAGGTATAGACAATGGTGTCTGTATGGTTGTCGTTCTGTATGATGGAGATAAAATTCTCAATGGGGAATCCATTCCGGCGCAGCTGGGAGATTTTCCGGTTGATCCGGGGCATTCCGGTCAGCAGGCGCAGGGTTTCCGGCAGAGTTCCCTTCATCAGTTTGGCTGTATGTTCATTGAAGGCAAAGGTTGTGGTAGAGCACACCCAGGGAACGGCAAGCTTCCTGGCAAACAATTTTCCCCAGAAACACAGGGAATCAGTTACAATACAGTCAGGAGCTATATGGGTGAGCTCCCGGCAGACTTGTTCATTCAGAGCTATAGTAGTGTCGGCGACCATCTCGATAAGGGCAGCAAAATCTTTTCCGATCTTTTTTTCGTCGGAGGACTTCAGCTCGGGCAAAGCATGATCACAGGGGATAAAATGGGCTCCTGTATCCTCAATTTTTTCCCGGAAAGGTGCAAAAGAATAATACCATACCTCGTGTCCCCGTTTTACCAGCTCCCGCACAACTGCTATGGTGGGGTTGGTATGTCCGTAAGCTGGAATACAAAAATATACTACTTTTCCCATCTATGTTTCCTCCTCTGTGATATCGCTGCACGCAACCCCCATCCTGCCCACGAATTTCATCAGCTCTCTCTGATGGACAATGCCCAGTCCCCGCTCTTCATCGCCCAGTATTAAGAGTTGATCTTCCGGGTGGATATGAAAGATTTCTCTGGCTTTTTTGGGTATTACGATTTGGCCTCTCTCCCCCACTGTGACAGCTCCGAAAAAATATTTTCCTTTCATGGGAATCACAAGGCCGGAGTCTTCTTCCGAATGGTGAACGAGGTTATCAATTGTGACTCCGAATATTTCCGCCAGTTTTGCACAGCTTATCATATCAGGCATAGATTCCCCCGATTCCCATTTGGCCACTGACTGTCTGGAGACGGAGAGCATTTCCGCAATCTCCTCCTGGGTATATTGATGCAGTTTTCTTAATCTATTTAGATTGGTTCCAATCATATTTTTCATATTTATCATGCCTTTCATTTTTCCTACATTGTAGTTCTTTTTTGATTTAATGTCTATCAACGAATGATAACATTGATGTTATTTCCAGTTGACTCTCTCATAGTGTTATACTCTATACTGACAGTGAGCTCAAAAACACATATATGTGGAGGTAGAAACATGCTGAAAATAGGAGATTTTTCAAAACTGTCAAGGATTAGTATACGGATGCTGCGCCATTACGATCAGATAGGCCTTTTAATTCCTGCCAGTACGGACCCTTTTACCGGTTATCGCTATTACAGCGAGACACAGCTTCCTGTGGCCGGACGGATTGCCGCACTGAAGGATATGGGATTTGGCCTTACTGCCATCGCAGAGCTGCTGAAGAATTACCATGATCCAGAGGCGCTGAAGCAATATCTGGAGATAAAGCAGCTGGAAGTGCAGGAACAGGCGGAAGAGGCAAAGCGCCGTCTGCAGCTCCTTGATACAGCCATTAGGAGGCTGGGAAAGGATGAACTTATGATGAATTATGATGTGACAAAAAAAATAATGCCGAAAAGATATGTAGCAAGCGTGAGAATGGTAATACCTGCGTATCATCAGGAACATATTTTGTGGAATACCTTATACAAGGAGACTGCAGCCATGAATCTCCAGGAAGAAGAGCCCTGCTGCGGCCTTGCCCTGTTTCACGACGAAGGATTCAGTGACGGAGAGGTGGATGTAGAAATACAGCTTCAGGTAAAGGGGACCTATAAAGATACCGAACATGTGAAATTCAAAACAGTGGATGCTTTTGAAATTGCATCCGCCACTTATCAGGGCAGCTACGAAAAAATCACAGAAGTAAATGAAGCTGTCGCCAAATGGCTGTGTGACAACGGATATGAGATCAGCGGGCCTTCTTTTTGCATCTATCATGTAAGTCCGGCACAGACGCAGAATCCGGAAGAATTGGTCACAGAGGTCTGCTATCCCATAAAGCAAAAATAATACTCTGATCCTAGTTTCCTGTTCGAACGGTCCCGGGGCATATACTTTAAAATTCAGGGCAAGCTATCTCTGAAGGATGATATCCCACAGAGTACTTGCCGGCTTTTGCCGGACAATGACAGGAGAATAAAAATGAAGGAAACCAAACATGAGACAGAACAGCAGCTTGATGAGATTCTGGAGTATTACAGCAGTCTGGAAAACAGAGGAGAGCAGAATACAATAAAAGAAATGCTCTGGGAGCTTCAAGAGGCCTATGGCAGTATCCCTGTCTGGCTGAGCGAGCGTGCAGCAAAGGCTGCTGGAGTCAAGCTGTCCTTTATCCGAGTGCTGCTTCGTCTCTCCCCTTCCCTGAAAGAGATCCCCTACTCCCATGAAATCCTTATCTGCACGGGAGAACGATGCCACAGAAAGGGCGGGAAAGAACTCCTTGCCATACTTAAAAAAGAGCTCCAGATTGGAAAAAATGGTGTTTCCAAAGACGGAAGCATTTATCTCAGGACGCAAAACTGTCTGAAGCGCTGCAGAACAGCGCCCAATGCCGTGATCGATGGGATGTGGTATTATGGACGGTCCCCAGAGGAGATTCTGGAAGTGGTTAAAAATCTGTGACACCGGCATGAAAAAATTGTTTGCTGCAGGGCTGAATACAAAATGAGAGGCAGAAACCATACGGTTCTGCCTCTTTTCTAAGTATTATATTACCACAAAACAGGCTTTTTTTCAAGTCTTGCAATCCCTCTTGCCGGGCCGTATAATTAGCTCCACCTACAGAAAGGAGTGATACTGTGACAGAGAATATATTCGCCCTATGGCAGGTGCAGAAGCAGGAAGAGGAGACGCGCCTGATTCTGGACTGCAACAAGCAAACCCAGTCTTTCGGCCTGTCTCTTTCAGCAGAAGAGGCAAAGGAGCTGATCCAGTGCAGAAATAAGAGCCTCAAAGCCTATCAGAGGGTGGAACTGGGCGGCGGGATCCTGGATAAGCTTATCTATACCTTCTGCGACTCTTCCTACATTACTTCCGATACTTATGGAAGCACCCTGGCCAGGCTTCAGGATATCTTTTACCGCTTTAAGAACGAGTCTCTGGAGAAACTGTCAGATGACGAATTGCTGGAATTTATGAAAGACACCTTTGAGAACATCTGCTTCGGAGACCTGGAATACCTGGAATCTACCTGTCTGGAGCGGTTCGCACGGGCAATACGCTATGGGTACGATGGGTATCTGGCTTCAGGCGGCAGCGGTGAATATGAAGGGTTCAGCGAGGAAGAACGGTGGGACAGTGAACTGTATCTTGAGGCTCTGAAGGAGCTGGCCTGGCGATAGCCCATGAAAGGAGTACTATGACATATACAGCAGAGGAAGTGTTGCCTGTGGTTTCGTATCTGATTGACAAATACACCAGCAAGGAGAGCAGCTCTGTGCCCTATGAAACTGCCCGAAGCCTGATGGAAGCGGTCATTTACTGTATCGAGGAACTGGAACATTCTTCTCCCAATTCTTTGGCCGCAGAACATCAACTGACGGCCAGAGCAGCTTATGAAGCCGGCTATGAGGCGGTTATTCATAAAGTATGGCGGACAAAGGAACTTTATGAGAAGCTGATGGAGAATTTCTTCTTTTACGGATGCGCTAATTACAGAGACACGGTTCAAAAGGGTATGCCCCAGTTTTTTCTCAGGTACGATGCCCGGTTTTGTCCCCAGGACCACCTGCTCACACTGGACTACCCGCCACTGTTTCTGGATTACAGGCAGCAGGGAATCGATTTGGTTTATGAGTATCTGGGAAACCTTTTACTGGAACAGAAGTTTCTTACTTTGTTTTCCCCTGAAGGAACAGAACATCTGGTGAGGCAGCAGGAGGAACGAAACAGAGCACCTTATATGGGAAATATAAGTGAGCTGGTGCTTATCAATGCCATTGGCTGTTTTCTTGCAGACTGCCCTTTATATGAACCAGTTCTTTATGAGAAGCACGAAGAAGAGATAGAACGCTATTTCTCGGGAGACTTGCCTAAGCAGGTGGAGAGAAAGACGGCAGGTATCATTAAGATTATCACCCGGGGGACAGATACCCCCGGCATGTCCCGGTATTTTATGCAGCTGAGCCGGGATCTGGCAGCGCGGATAGAAAACAGCCTGGCACACGGCACCTTATCTTCTGTCTTTACTTTTTCCTGAAGCTCTGGGCAAATTCCAGCGGTATCTGGTTGCCAGAAGACGGATTATAACCACAATAAAAGCACACAGCAGCATGGCACTGTTTCCGGGAATGAGTTCCCGTAAAAAGATATAGCAGACAGCGCCGATAATAGAAGCACAGGCATAGAAATGTTTCCGGAGTACATAGGGTGTCTGGTTTGCCATAATGTCCCGCAGCATTCCCCCTCCGACACCGGTGACAACGCCCAGAAAAGCCGCCAGAAACCGATAGTCGCCGTATCCGGCTTCTATGGCTGTGTTAATGCCTACGACAGTGAACGCGCCCAGACCTACCGCATCAAAGATATTCATAACCTTTTCGTAAGTGGAGCGGTATCTGCCCTCCATAATTCTGGGATGAAAACGGATAACCAGAAAGAGCAGGAGTACTGTGATCAGGGACATCCATACATATACGGGATTGCGGAACAGGCTGGGAGGGATATTGCCAATGGTAATATCCCTTATCATCCCTCCGCCTACTGCAGTTATGACTCCAAGTACAATAATCCCCAAAAGATCCAGATTCTTTTCTATAGCCACCATGGCGCCGGAAGAGGCAAAGGCAATCGTGCCTGCGGCTTCCAGAGCAAAGAGCATTGTCCAGTGAATTTCCATTATCTATTCCTCCAAAGCTGTAATAGTAGTAAGTGTATTTTACTGTGCAAAGCAACCCGCGGGACAGTGACATGTGAACAGTACCATTATTTTACCACAGGAGAAGTCTCAGAGCTACCGGTTCTTGCAGTTTTATGACAATTCAGATACAATAGCCTTAAGGTAAAATGGAAGGAGATTCTTATACAATGAATATGGAAGCATTTGAGACTTTTATCAGTCAGTTTCCCATCTATCAATACGTGTTTATCCCCACAGAGGAGCTGGCATTTTCTCCCAGAATCCGGACGATATGCCAGCAGGAATGCCAGCGATATGGAACTACCTGGGCCTGCCCTCCCGGTGTAGGTACTCTGGAAGAGTGCCGGGAGCGGTGCTTGTCCTATCCTCAGTGTTTTTTCTTTTCCACAGTGGCTGAGGTCTCTGATATTATGAATATGGAGGAAACTCTGGGCACCAGGAGGGAACACGAGGATATTGTTGCCCGGATAGAAGCCTTTATCAAAGGCCAGGGAATCCACTGCATGGCACTGTCCACAGAATCCTGTGACATCTGTGACGAGTGTGCCTATCCCGACAGCCCCTGCCGTTTTCCGGAGCAGATGCACCCCTGTGTGGAGAGCCATGGAATCGTGGTGACCGAGCTGGCAGAGCGTTTTGAGATGGATTACACCATCGGCTACAATCAAATCCTTTGGTTTGGAATTATTTTCCTGGAGGATACATATATTAGAGAATAATAACCACAAGGGAGGCTTTTTGTGAAGCATAAGAAGCCTAAAAAATTAGCCGGCGACATAGTGAACACTCTGCAGATTCCAAGGGACTTGGCTTACCGCGATGTGGTGGTTACTATTGTGGGAAGTTCAGAGCTATACATAGAAAATTATAAAAGCATTTTGGAATATGAAGACTGGGGGATCCTGGTTCAGACAAAAAAAGGGAAAATCCGGGTGGAGGGAAGAAACCTGAAAATAGAGTATTATACCAGCGAAGAAATGAAGATACAGGGTTGTATTCTTCACGTATATCACGAATAAACGGAGGTATGATATTTGAAAAAATGGAAATATTACGGAAAGGGTTATCTGCATATCCGATTGATGAGCAAGGAACCGGAACGCTTTTTAAATCTGTGTGCCAATCATAATATTCCCATCTGGGATCTGACTCATGTGGAGAATTACTATGAAATGAATATAACGATTCAGGGCTTTTATCAGCTAAAGCCGCTTTGCAAAAAAACAAAGACCAGAATCATGATTAAGGGAAAATATGGACTGCCTTTCTTTTTTTACAAAAACAAAAAGAGAAAGGCCTTTTTTATTGGGATTGCTCTCTGCCTGTTCCTGCTTTACAGTATGTCTTTATATATCTGGAATATACATGTGGATGGGAACCTGTCCAACAGTACCCAGTCCATTCTCCTCTATCTCGATGAGCTGGATGTCCATCACGGAATTGCCAAAAGAAAACTTGACTGCGCCTGGATATCAGCCCAGATACGAAAGGAATTTCCGGATATTATCTGGGTGTCTACCAAGATACAGGGGACACGGCTGATTCTCCATGTGCAGGAAAATACAGACCGGTATGTGGAGGAAGAGGCGGCAGACACCTCTCCCTGTGACCTTGTGGCTGAAAAGGGAGGAACCATCGTCTCAATGGTAACCCGGCAGGGAACTCCCCAGATGGCAAAAGGGGATGTGTGCAAAGAAGGAGATATTCTTGTATTGGGACGGCTGGATATAAAAGATGACAGCGGAGAGACGGCCCAGAGAGAGTATGTGCATTCCGATGCCGATATCTATGTGCGGACGCAGTACCAGTATTACCAGGAGTTTCCGCTGTCCTACGATAAAAGGGTTTATACAGGAAAGACAAAAAAGCACTATATACTGCAGATTATGGACACTTATTTTTCTACCAAAGGGCGTGCCCCGTTTACGGATTACCACAGCGTATCATCCACGGACAGAGTGAAGCTTACGGAAAATTTTTACCTCCCCATCAGTTACGGAACCATTACGGACTATGAATATACGCCGGAAACCTTAACCTATACCAAGGCAGAAGCCACCAAGAAGGCCCAGAGGAAGCTTACCTCTTTTCTGGATAAATTATCTGAAAAAGGGGTAGAAATTTGTGACAATCGTGTTAAAATAGAGATAAATTCCACTTCCTGTATTTCGAAAGGATCCATCGAAGTGATAGAAAAGATAGGAAAGGAAGCTCCCACAGAAGTGGTGGCGCCTCCGGAAGCAGAAGAAAGGACAGCAGAGACGGATGAGTAATATCGTTGAAACCCTGATGGAAATACCCATCGACCATGAAAGAAACGTATTCGGACAATTTGATGAGTATGTAAAAAAGATAGAAAAGACCCTGAATGTAACCGTTATCTCAAGGGACGGCAATCTTAAGATTCTTGGAAAGGAACAGAATACCAGACAGGCGAAAAAGGTATTCGAGCAGCTCACAGAGCTTTCCAGGAGAGGGAATACTATTACGGAACAACAGGTAAACTATACCTTATCTCTTTCTTTTGAGGAGAAGGAGCAGAATGTTGTAGAGATCGACAGAGACTGTATCTGCCATACCATAAACGGACGCCCTATCAAGCCTAAGACCTTGGGGCAGAAACAGTATGTGGATCAGATTCGGAAGAATATGATTGTATTCGGACTGGGTCCTGCAGGTACCGGCAAGACATATCTGGCCATGGCCATGGCTATTACAGCCTTCCGGAACAATGAAGTGAGCCGCATCATTCTTACCCGGCCGGCCATCGAAGCCGGGGAGAAGCTGGGTTTTTTGCCGGGAGATCTGCAGAGCAAGGTAGATCCTTATCTGCGCCCCCTCTACGATGCTCTGTATCAGATTATGGGGGCGGAAAGCTTTGCCAAGAATATGGAAAAAGGGTTGATTGAAGTGGCTCCTCTGGCATATATGCGGGGGCGAACCCTGGACAATGCCTTTATAATTCTGGACGAAGCACAGAATACCACGCCTGCGCAGATGAAGATGTTTTTGACCCGTATTGGATTTGGGTCGAAAGTAATTGTCACAGGAGATCTCTCCCAGAAGGATCTCCCCAGCGGAGCCCGTTCAGGACTGGATGTGGCGCTGCAGGTACTGAAAAAGGTTGAGGGTATTTCATTTTCCCAGTTAACCAGCAAGGATGTGGTTCGCCATCCGCTGGTACAGAAGATTGTACAGGCCTATGATACCTATGAGAAAAGGCAGAAACCACAAAAGAACACCCGCAGGGAACGGGAGAGATAAAGGACAGAGGATAAGCGTATGACACTTACAATAGAAAATGAATATGAACAGGAAATTTCTTTTGATTTTGAGACAATTGCCAGGCAGGTGGCAGATGCGGCTCTTGATCGGGAAGCGTGTCCCTATGAGGCGGAAATCAGCCTGGTTCTCACCGGTGCAGAGGAAATTCGCCGGGTAAATCGGGAGTTCAGAGGAATGGATAAGGAGACAGATGTTCTGTCTTTTCCCATGATCCCATTTTCATCTCCGGCAGACTATGGTATAATTGAAACTATGGGAGATGACTGCTTTAATCCCGACACGGGGGAGCTTATGCTGGGAGATATCATGATATCTGTTCCCCGCATGAAGGAGCAGGCAGAGGCCTACGGACATACCCAGCTTCGGGAGTTTGCCTTTCTGACTGCTCACAGTATGCTGCACCTTCTGGGATATGATCATATGACACCCGGGGAAGCCGCTGTAATGGAAGAAAAGCAGGAAGCAATCCTGTCCGGTTTACAAATCAAAAGATAAATGGAGGAAGTCACATGAAGCGTTATAAGGTGGTTTTGGCCTGTGTTCTTGCGTCAGCAGTGCTGTTTGGATGCGGCAAGAAGGAAGAGCCGAAGGAACCGGAAGTAAAGGAAGAAGAACCTGTACAGGAGGAGGAGCCGGAAGAAATTGTTGAAGCAGAAGTACCTGACAAGGAACAGATTCCAGACGGTATGGTAAAGAGCTACCTGACCGGAGAATACGTTTCAGAAGCGATCGGTACAAGGCGTCCGGTTGCCGTAATGCTCAATAACATCAAAAAAGCAGTTCCCCAGGCAGGAATAGCCAACGCAGGAGTTGTGTACGAGGCGCCTGTAGAGGGTGGAATTACCCGTCTGATGGGGATCTTCGAGGACTACGACAACCTTACCAAAATAGGCTCTGTCAGAAGCTGCCGGGATTATTATATATATTACGCCCTGGAATTTGATGCCATTTATGCCCACTATGGTCAGGCAGCGTATGCTCTGCCGTATCTGGACCTGGAGAATGTCAACAATTTAAGCGGACTTTCCGGTTACGGGAGCCAGGTGTATTACAGGACAAAAGACAGAA
Organism: Lactonifactor sp. BIOML-A5; assembly: GCF_009677585.1. Classification (GTDB taxonomy): domain Bacteria; phylum Bacillota; class Clostridia; order Lachnospirales; family Lachnospiraceae; genus Lactonifactor. The sequence continues at coordinate 44,374 of NZ_WKYV01000017.1, forward strand.
AAGCGCCTCACAATGCCTATACAAGTTTTGAAGGCCTTCAAAAAGGGATTGAGATTAACGGATATACACAGGAGTATTCTTCTGACTACACAGGACATTACCAGTTTGCCAAGGTGGGGGAGACGGTTTCTTTGGATAACGGAACGCCGGCGTCCTATGTGAGACTTCACTACAAAGTCAATGATCCCTGGTTTGAATATCATCAGGATGACGGACTTTATTACCGTTTCCAGTATGGAGAGCCGCAGATTGATGAGCTGACCGGGGAACAATTAGCCTACAAAAATATTCTTATTGAGTATTCTCCCTGGGAGTATTACCCGGATGGTTCTTATCTGAATGTGGATACCTTATCCGGAGGCAGCGGCAAATATATTACCAATGGGCAGGCCATAGATGTTACCTGGACGAAAAACGGCAATGAATGGGGGCCTACCCGTTATTATGACGCATCCGGAAACGAAATTACGCTGAATACGGGAAAAACATGGGTATGTATTGTACAGGATACAGAAGCTGCCAACGTAGAAATCAATGACGGAACCAGCACAGAGCAGCCCGCTCCTTCAGAGGTGGACGAGAATCTGGATGCAGAATAGACGCGGCTGAATAATTAGCAAAATCTGGTCGATACTATAGTCAAAAAGGAGTGATATCTCATGCGTAAAGCATACTATAGTATCGGCATTTTTATTGCCGTATTCTTTCTTAGTGCAGGATTTTATACAAATTATCAGGTCAGTTCTCTCAAAGACAGGCTGACTGTCCTGAACCGCACTGTGGACAGGCTGAATGCCCAGGAGACAGATGCGTCCGGGAGCTTTCCCAGAAAGGATGCACTGTATACTTTTGAAATCTACGATGCAGCCACAGGAAAACTGGATCAGCAGCAGTTTCAGGTGGTAAGCTATTCCTCTGACCATATTGTTTTAAGACAAAGTCAGGAGGAAGAGAAGAATTTTCTTATAAAAGATACGGATAATTCCGTAACGGTATATCTGGAGGACGGCGAGACGGTTTACGAATATACAGACATAGCCACAGACAGCCTCCCGGAAGAACTCCAGGCAGAAATCAAAGAAGGAAAAACCATCCCCACAGTGGATGAACTATACAGTTTTCTGGAGAATTACTCCAGCTGAACCCCAGGTACTCCCTGTACTCTGGTCTAGACCGCGCTCCTCTGGACGAACAGAAAAAAATGTTGTAATATAAGAGCGATATGATTTTACAGGGAGAAAAGCCATGAATATACGTGAACGTTTAAAAGATAAAAAGAGAATTGTGATTAAGATAGGTTCCTCCTCTCTGACTCATGCAGAGACGGGGAGACTGAATCTCACAAAGATGGAGATTTTGGTAAGGGAATTAAGCGATCTTCACAATCAGGGAAAGGATATTGTACTGGTCTCTTCCGGAGCAATCGCTGTGGGAAGCCGTGTTATGGGCATTGACAGAAAGCCGAATTCCGTATCAGAAAAGCAGGCATGTGCAGCAATTGGACAGGCCCGTCTGATGATGATCTATCAGAAGCTCTTTTCTGAGTATAACCAAACCGCGGCCCAGGTGCTAATGACAAAAAACACCATGGTGAACAACCTGAACCGCCAGAATGCCAAGAATACCTTTAAGGAACTCCTTCACATGGGGGCAATCCCTATTGTCAACGAGAATGATACCATCTCAACCTATGAAATTGAATTCGGAGACAATGACAATCTGTCTGCCGTAGTTGCGGCTCTGATCGGAGCGGATCTTCTGATTTTGCTCTCAGATATTGACGGTTTATTCACCGATGATCCCAATACAAACCCGGATGCACGTTTTATTGAGGTGGTTGAGACCATTGATGATACCTTATTGGACATGGGCAAATCCAGTACCGGAAGCAATGTGGGCACCGGAGGGATGGCCACGAAGCTTTCCGCTGCTACAATAGCAACCAGTGCAGGAGCGGATATGGTGATTGCCAACGGAAAGGACTTCCACATTATTCACAAGATAATGTCAGGCCGCAATCACGGCACCTTATTTCTGGCCAATGCCAAAGAAGAATTTTATCTGATAGACTATATAGAAAAATTATTGTAAAAGGAGAACACAGTAAACTATGGATCCAATGAAACTAAACCGAATCAATGAACTGGCACGGAAAGCCAAAGGCGAAGGCCTCACGGATGCTGAGAGGGAAGAACAGGCAAAGCTTCGTCAGGAGTACATCGCACTGGTGCGGATGAATCTCAGATCTCAGCTTGATACGATTGATTTGGTAGAAAAAGACGGAAGCGTCGTTAATCTGGGGGAAAAGTATGGAAGCAAAAAAGGTCATTAGAAAAGAGATATTTAAGAAGAGAAGTGAAGCGACAGAGGAGCAGGTACTGGCAGACAGCCATTTGATTATGGAGAAGCTGTTTCAGCTCCATGAATTTGAAAAAGCCTCCTGTATCTATGCCTATGCAGACTACAATCACGAGGTTTCCACAAAAGAGCTTATTACCCGTGCCTGGGAATTGGGGAAAAAGGTGGCCGTTCCCAAAGTACACGGCAAGGATATGATTTTTTACCGGCTGGATTCCTTTGAACAGCTGGAACCAGGGTATTTTCAGATTCCGGAACCAGCCAGAGGGGAAACCGTGGAGTGGGAGGACGCTCTGATGATTGTCCCGGGAGTTGCTTTTGATCGGGCGCGCCACCGGGTGGGGTACGGACAGGGATTCTATGACCGGTACCTCAGCAGGCACAGAAACCATCCCACCGTAGCAGTGGCGTTTGATTTTCAGCTGGTGCCCGAGGCACCTTACGAAGAAACGGATATCCTTCCGGATAAACTGGTGACGGAAAAAGAGATTATAGAATAGCAGTAAGCAGGGGGAAATAACTATGGCGAACGCAATGTTGGAACAGATAGGAAGAAAAGCCAAGGACGCAGAAACCATACTGCGCAGCCTGGAGACATCGGTTAAAAACAAAGTGCTTGTAAAAGCAGCTGACGATCTGCGTACATATACAGATACTATCCTGAAAGCCAATGGGGCTGACGTGGCCAGGGGAAAAGAAAAGGGGATGCCGGAAGGCCTCCTGGATCGTCTGACACTGACCGGGGAGCGGATTCAGGGAATGGCTGAGGGTCTGTACCAGCTGGCAGAGCTGGAAGACCCTGTGGGGGAAGTACTGGGAATGAAAAAGCGTCCCAACGGTCTGCTTATCGGACAAAAAAGAGTCCCTCTGGGAGTTGTGGGCATTATCTATGAGGCAAGACCTAACGTTACGGCAGATGCCTTCGGACTTTGCTTCAAAACCGGCAATGCAGCTATACTCAAGGGCGGAAGTGATGCCATAGAATCCAATCAGGCTATTGTAGCCTGTATCCGCAGAAGCCTGGAGGCCTGCGGGGTCACTTCGGATGCGATATCTCTGATTACAGACACTTCCAGAGAGACAGCGGCAGCCTTCATGAAGCTGAATCAATATGTGGATGTACTGATTCCCCGGGGAGGTGCGGGGCTGATCCGCACCGTGGTAAATGAAAGCACCATTCCTGTAATTGAGACAGGTACCGGGAACTGTCATATTTATGTAGATGAGTCTGCAGATCTCGCTATGGCGGCGGAAATTGTCACGAATGCAAAGACCCAGAGAGTTGGTGTCTGCAATGCCTGTGAATCCCTCCTGGTGCACTGCAGGGCTGCGGAAGCCTTTCTGCCTCTTCTGGCATCCCGCCTGTCCCGGACACATGAGGTTGAACTGCGCGCCGATGAACGGGCGCTCTCCCTTCTGCCCAGCGCCGTGCCTGCCCAACCGGACGACTGGGGCAGGGAATATCTGGATTATATTCTGTCCGTAAAGATTGTGGACTCCCTGGATGAGGCCATTGCCCATATAAACCAGTATAATACCAAACATTCGGAGGCTATCATTACAAAGGATTATGCTCACGCCCAGAAATTCCTGGATGAAATAGATGCAGCGGCGGTGTATGTGAATGCCTCCACTCGTTTTACAGATGGATTTGAGTTCGGTTATGGAGCTGAGATTGGCATCAGCACACAGAAACTCCATGCCAGAGGTCCCATGGGACTTTTGGCACTGACCACAACTAAATATATCATCTATGGAAACGGACAGATCCGTCCATAGGTGTCATAAAAGAAACCTCCTCTTCATATACTTTAGTGGAAACATTTGTCCGAGGACATTACTTACATGTTCTGCGGACCGGCGCACGGCAGATGCCGTACGCTAAAGTATGCAGAGGAGGCTTTTTATGATTTCTTTAGACAAGCACTATACATATGACGAACTGTACGATGCTATGGAACTTCTGGCTGCCGCCTACTCAGATTTTCTTATCTTCCGGAATATAGGACTCAGTCATGACAACCGCCCGATACCCATGATACGGCTGGGCCTGGGAGAACAGGTTCTTATATGTACCGCCGGCGTTCACGGCAGAGAAAGTGCGAATCCGGCAGTTTTGGTCCGCATGATTGAAGAGTACAGTGAGGCCTATGAGAAGCGTACCTTATTATACGATATCTATGATGTACATAAACTCTGTAATACCTATTCTATATGTTTTGTACCCCTGGTGAATCCGGATGGCTATGAAACAGCCCTTCAGGGATTTTCCGGTATCCGCCATCCGGTGCTGCGGCACAGCATGCGGATGAAAGAGATTGACTGGAGTGTGTGGAAATATAACGCCAGGAGCGTAGACATTAACAGAAACTTCCCCTGCAAATCCTATGTTCAGCAGCAGCCTGAAGATTATCCCGGGAGTGAAAACGAGACGAAAGCTCTCATAGAACTTTTTCACAGCTATGAGACCGTGGCCTATCTGGATTTTCATTCCAGGGGAAGACTGATTTACTACTACAGAAATGCTATGCCTTTTCTGTACAACCAGAAAAGCTTTCGCATGGCCCGCCAGCTGCAGAAAATCTGCCATTACGCGCTTGGCAAAAAGGAAGAAGAGTTCCTATCTGTAATCAGCGGGGGAAACTCTGTAAATTACTATTCTGAGACTTTTCAGAAGCCCGCAATCACCATTGAGACTGTACCGGATGAGGCGTCCTTTCCCCTGTCGGTGGATTATCAGGCGGAGACCTATGCCGAAATCCGTTCCATTCCTCTTGCGGTTTTGAAAATGTCTTGAAAATACAAGATATGGTTGGTATAATTGCTGATGAACACGAAAGAAAGGAAATTATTATGTCAAATATTTCTATGGATACAATAGATATTACAGGGGAAGCCCCCCTGGAAGAACCTCTCAGGCAGTATTATTATATGGCGGCAGCGAAAAAGAAAATCGGGGATGCTTCCAAAAAGCTGGGGCGCCCCCTGACTTTTTGCGTGAATACCTTTGGCTGTCAGATGAATGCCAGGGATTCCGAAAAGCTTGTGGGAGTTCTGGAGGAAATCGGCTATCAGGAGGCAGCTTCGGAGCAGGCTGATTTCGTCATATACAATACCTGTACCGTCCGGGAGAATGCCAATCAGAGAGTCTATGGCCGTCTGGGTTACCTCCACAGTCTGAAAAAAAAGAATCCTCATATGATGATCGCCCTCTGCGGCTGTATGATGCAGGAACCCCATGTGGTTGAAAAATTGAAGAAGAGCTATTCCTTTGTGGATCTTATTTTCGGAACCCATAATATTTACAAATTTCCGGAATTGATTGCCACGGCTCTGGATTCCAAACGAATGGTGATTGATATCTGGAAGGATACGGATCAGATTGTAGAAGATCTGCCCAGTGAGAGAAAATACCCCTTCAAATCAGGGGTCAATATCATGTTCGGCTGCAACAACTTCTGCAGCTACTGCATAGTACCTTATGTCCGGGGACGTGAGCGAAGCAGGAACCCAAGAGATATTATACGGGAAATCGAAGCACTCGCTGCAGACGGTGTGGTAGAGATTATGCTTTTGGGGCAGAATGTGAATTCCTACGGCAAGACACTGGATACTCCCATGACTTTTGCCGCACTTCTCCGGGAGATTGAAAAGGTTGAGGGAATTGAGCGGATTCGTTTTATGACCTCTCATCCAAAGGATCTCTCAGACGAATTGATCCAGGTTATGAAAGAGAGCAAAAAAATTTGTCCTCATCTCCATCTGCCGCTCCAGTCCGGCAGCAGCCGGATTCTGGAAAAGATGAACCGGCATTATACAAAAGAGAGATACCTTCAATTAGTTGATAAAATCAGAGCGGCCGTTCCCAATATATCTCTGACCACAGACATTATCGTGGGCTTTCCCCAGGAGACAGAGGAAGATTTCCTGGAAACGCTGGATGTTATCAGAAAGGTGAGGTATGACAGTGCCTTCACTTTTATCTATTCCAAAAGAACGGGAACTCCTGCGGCTGCTATGGAGGATCAGGTTCCGGAAGAGGTAGTCAAGGAGCGTTTCGACCGTTTGCTGAAAGAAGTGCAGGAAATCTCGCGGGAAACCTCGTCACGGCTGACCGGAACTGTACAGGAGGTTTTAGTTGAAGAAGTAAATGAACATGACAATTCTCTGGTGACGGGGCGGCTGGGAAATAATCTGCTGGTACATTTTCCGGGGGATGCCTCTATGACAGGAAAATTATTCAAGGTTTCTCTGGATGAGTGCAAAGGTTTTTACTATATGGGGACAGCAATAAAAAACGAAGGATAAAACGAATGGAAATAAACAGAGATAAATTATCACCAATGATGCAACACTATTTAATGACAAAGGATGAATATCCGGATTGTATCTTATTTTACCGTCTGGGTGACTTTTATGAGATGTTCTTTGACGATGCACTGACGGTTTCCAGAGAACTGGAACTTACCCTGACAGGTAAAGACTGCGGAATGGAAGAGCGGGCTCCCATGTGCGGAGTTCCTTTTCATGCTGCGGAGACGTATATAAACCGTCTCATTGAAAAGGGATATAAAGCGGCAATCTGTGAACAGGTGGAGGACCCCAGGCAGGCGAAGGGTATGGTAAAGAGGGAAGTGGTGCGGGTAGTCACACCCGGTACGACTCTGAATACCCAGGCCCTGGATGAGACAAAGAACAACTATATCATGTCCCTGGTCTACATTGACGAAATCTTTGGAATTGCCGTGGCGGATGTCACTACAGGGGATTGCTTTCTCACAGAGGTAAATAAATCACGAAAGCTTTTGGATGAGATCAATAAGTTTTCCCCGGCAGAAATCATCTGCAACGAACCATTTTATATGTGCGGGATTGATATACAGGATATGCGGAACCGCCTGGGAATTACCGTATATTCCCTGGATAACTGGTATTTTGACGACGAACTGTGCAGACGGGCCCTGCTGGAGCATTTTCGAGTAAAAACTCTGGAAGGGCTGGGGTTAAAGGATTACGACTGCGGTGTAATTGCGGCTGGCGCTCTGTTTCAGTATCTCACAGAGACCCAGAAGACTTCACTTTCCCACATGACTACTATATCCCCCTATATTACAGACTGCTTTATGCTCATAGACAGTTCCAGCCGGAGAAACCTGGAGCTGGTAGAAACACTCCGGGAAAAGCAGAAAAGAGGTTCTCTCCTCTGGGTACTGGATAAGACAAAAACCGCTATGGGAGCCAGAATGCTCCGCAGCTTCGTAGAACAGCCTCTGATTGAGGAAGAATCCATCAACCGGCGCCTGGACGCCATTGAGGAGCTGAACGAGAAGGCTATCTCCCGTGAGGAAATACGGGAATACCTTGGACCTGTTTACGATCTGGAGCGTCTGGTAAGCCGTGTCAGCTATCAGTCAGCTAACCCCAGGGATCTCATAGCGTTTAAGTCCTCTCTTCAGATGCTCCCTTATATCAGGCAGCTTTTAGGAGAGTTCTCCTGTGGGGAGCTGGTTTCTGTCAGAGAGGAAATGGACGATCTCCAGGATCTCTTTCAGCTCATCGACCGTGCTATTATGGAGGAACCTCCTTTGGCCATGAAAGAGGGGGGAATTATAAAAGAAGGGTATAACGAAGAGGTAGACAAGTTCCGCCGTGCAAAGACGGAAGGAAAAAGTATGCTGGCAGAGCTGGAGACAAAGGAGCGGGAGAGCACCGGTATCAAGAATCTCAAGGTAAAATATAATAAAGTCTTCGGATATTACCTGGAAGTGACAAATTCTTTCCTCTCCATGGTACCCGATTCTTATACAAGAAAGCAGACACTGACAAATGCGGAACGCTTTATCACACCGGAGCTGAAAGAGCTGGAAGATACGATTTTAGGTGCGGAAGATAAGTTATTCGCTCTGGAGTATGAGCTGTTTGCCCAGGTTCGGGAAACTATCGCAAAAGAAGTGCTGCGGATTCAGAAGACAGCCAAGGCCATTGCGCGTCTGGATGTTTTTTCCTCCCTTTCTGTGGTGGCTCAGAGGAACCAGTATATAAGGCCAAAGATTAATACCAAGGGAGTTGTAGACATCAAGGGAGGGCGCCATCCGGTGGTGGAGAAAATGATCTCCAATGATATGTTTATTCCCAATGACACGTATCTGGATAATAATAAGAACAGAGTGTCCGTGATCACAGGTCCCAACATGGCAGGAAAATCTACGTATATGCGGCAGACGGCCTTGATCGTGCTCATGGCACAGGTGGGCTGCTTTGTTCCTGCAAAAGAAGCCAATATAGGAATTGTGGACCGCATCTTTACTAGAGTGGGAGCTTCCGACGATCTGGCAAGCGGACAGAGCACATTCATGGTTGAGATGACAGAGGTCGCCAATATACTGAGAAATGCAACGCCCAAAAGCCTGTTGATTCTGGATGAAATCGGACGGGGCACCAGCACCTTTGACGGTCTCAGCATTGCATGGGCTGTGATTGAACATATCAGCAACCCGAAGCTTCTGGGGGCAAAGACACTATTTGCCACCCATTACCATGAATTAACGGAGCTGGAAGGAAAGCTTTCCGGGGTCAACAATTACTGCATTGCTGTAAAAGAGAAGGGGGACGATATTGTATTCCTCCGCAAGATTGTAAAGGGGGGCGCAGACAAAAGCTACGGCATTCAGGTAGCAAAGCTTGCGGGCGTTCCCGAAACTGTGATTGAGCGGGCAAAGGAACTGGTAGAAGAGCTCAGCGATGCGGATATAACTTCTGCGGTCAAGGAGATTGCAGCGGACTCTGCCCTGACCAGAGGCTCCAGGAAAAAAGCACAGGTTACCTATGACCAGATGGAGCTGGATCAAATCTCTCTTCTGGATACGGTACAGGACAATGATATTCTGGAAGAATTGAAGAACATAGATGTTGGAAACCTGACGCCGATTGATGCTCTGAATACCATCTACCGGCTGCAGACTAAATTAAAGAATCGGTGGTGATACTTTGAGAAAAATAGCAGTACTGGACAAAAGTACGATTGACAAAATTGCTGCCGGGGAGGTCGTGGAGCGTCCTGCCTCGGTAGTTAAGGAGCTGGTGGAAAATGCCATTGATGCAGGGGCCACCGCCGTAACTGTGGAAATAAAAGAAGGGGGTATCTCTTTTATCCGAATCACAGACAATGGAGCGGGTATGGAAAAAGAACAGGTGCCCCTTGCTTTTCTGCGTCATGCCACCAGTAAGATTGCGTCGGCAGAGGATTTGACCCACATATCCTCCCTGGGGTTCCGGGGTGAGGCTCTGTCCAGCATTGCTGCTGTCTCACAGGTTGAGTTAATTACCAAAACCGTCCGGGAGCTGACGGGAACCCGGTATGTCATTGAGGGGGGAGAGGAAAAAACGCTGGAAGAGATCGGGGCGCCCAACGGAACCACCTTTTTAGTGCGCAATCTTTTCTTCAACACTCCCGTGCGGGCCAAATTCCTGAAAAGCCCTGTGACAGAAGCCAATTATGTCAGCAGCTTTATGGAACAGCTGGCTTTGTCCCACAGTGACATCTCTTTTAAGTATATTAGTAACGGACAGACAAAATTACACACTTCAGGAAATAATAATCTAAAAGATGTGATTTATCACATCTACGGGAGAGACATTACCAGGGAGCTTATGGAGATTCGTCATGAGAGGAACGGCCTTGCCATTCAGGGGTATATGGGCAAGCCCTCTGTCTCCAGAGGAAACAGGAATTTTGAAAATTACTATGTCAACGGCCGCTATGTGAAAAGTAAGATTATAATGAAAGCAATAGAAGACGCCTATAAGCCATTTCTCATGCAGCATAAATATCCGTTTGTCTCTCTTCATTTGACTATGGAAGGCGAAGAACTGGATGTTAATGTACATCCCACGAAGATGGAGGTCCGCTTCAGCAGCGGGCAGGAGGTGTATCAGGCTGTATATCAGGCGCTGCTTGAGCAACTGACGCATAAGGAGCTTATTCCGGAGGTGAGTTTTGACCGTTCCAGAGAGAAAAAGGAATTGCCTCCTCCCAAGAGAACCATTCCGGAACCCTTTGAAAAACAGCGGATGGCAGTCCAAACGGCGGTGCAGCCGTCCGGGAATACAGCAAATACAGTGCATCCTTCGGAGCACATCCGGGAGAACACGGAATACTCAGCTGTCCGCCCTCAGACAGGGAACACAGAGGAAAGCCAGAAGGTATTCCGGGAACAGACACCACAGCCGGAGATATCTGTGCCTCTTCAGACTGACGGGGAGGATGCCGGGAAATCCCGGGAAACCGCAGAAATAGAAGAGGCGGGGAAGAAAGACCACGAAGCAGCTCCCGGACAGCTGGAATTATTTGAGGAAAAGCTGCTGTCCCCGTCTGCCAGGTCCCGGCACCGTATCATCGGTCAGTTATTTGATACGTACTGGCTGGTAGAGTATGACAACAAATTCTATATTATTGATCAGCATGCCGCTCACGAAAAAGTGCTGTATGAGCGCATTATGAAGGATTTGCAGAATAAGGAGATACATTCCCAGTACCTGAGTCCGCCTCTTATCATAGAGCTGAGCATCCAGGAAGAGGAACTTTTGCGGGCTAATATGGAGGTTTTCACTTCCTTTGGTTTTGAGATTGAATCCTTTGGGGGGAGAGGCTACAGTATCCGGGCTGTTCCGTCGAATCTTTACGGTGTGGCAGATACAGAACTCTTTCTGGAACTTTTAGACCATCTGGAGGGAGACACCAAGCGTTCCTCCCTGGAACTTCTGACCCACCGGCTGGCAACTATGGCTTGCAAAGCTGCTGTAAAAGGAAACCAGACATTATCCTGCAGCGAGGCAGATCGGCTCATTGAGGAACTTTTGACCCTGGATAATCCGTATCACTGTCCTCATGGAAGGCCGACGATTATTGCCATGACCAAATATGAACTGGAAAAGAAATTTAAACGAATCGTGTAGGTGAAAAGATTGAAGAAACCGCTGATTGTTCTCACAGGCCCCACAGCCGTGGGAAAGACGAAGCTTTCCCTCTCACTGGCGAAAGCTGTAAATGGAGAAATTATATCTGCAGATTCTATGCAGGTTTACAGGTATATGGATATCGGATCTGCCAAGATACATCCGGATGAGATGGAGGGAGTTCCCCATCATCTCATTGATGTGCTGGAGCCCTCCGAGGATTTTAATGTAGTAAGATTTCAGACGATGGCGTTAGAAGCCATGGAGGATATCTACGCAAGGGGAAGACTGCCTGTTCTTACCGGGGGAACTGGATTTTACATCCAGTCTGTAGTGAAGGGGATAGACTTTGCGGAGAACGATGACGATACCGCCTGCCGCCGCAGACTGGAAGCCCTGGCCAACGAGCGGGGAAATGAATACCTTCACAGCTGCCTGTGCCAGGCAGACCCGGTTTCCGGGGCTTCTATACATCCCAACAACAGAAAGCGTGTTATTCGTGCGCTGGAATACTACGAGAAGACCGGCAGGCCCATATCGGCCCACAATGAACAGGAACGGCAGAAGGAGTCACCTTATCAATATGCCTATTTTGTCCTGAACGAAGAGAGAGGCCGCCTTTATGAAAAAATAGAACAACGGATCGATCAGATGATGGAACGGGGGCTTCTGGAGGAAGTGAAAGCGCTCCACCGTATGGGATATACGAAAGATATGGTCTCCATGCAGGGGCTGGGTTACAAAGAGCTTCTGTCATACCTGGACGGCACATGCAGCCTTGAGGAGGCTGTCTATACACTGAAACGGGATACCAGGCATTTTGCCAAGCGGCAGCTTACCTGGTTTCGGCGGGAGCGGGACGTAATATGGCTGGAAAAGGAAGCATTTGACGGAAGAGAGGATAAGATACTGGAGTATATGCTTTCCGTATGCGAAGAGAAAGGAATTTGGAAAAAACATGAGACAGGAAATAGATGAAATATATGAAAAACTGGGAATATCCGGGAAAGTCCGGATGTTCGGACAGAGGACGGAAGCGCTCTTAAGGGAACGGTTCGCAGGCATAGACGAGGTAGCAGAGTATAATCAGATGAAAGTAATATACGCCATGCAGAAAAACCGGGTCAGCGAGGCCTGCCTCTATGCATCCAGCGGATACGGGTATAATGATCTGGGAAGAGATACCCTGGAGTCTGTTTACGCAGATACCTTTCACACGGAATCGGCTTTGGTGCGCCCGCAGATTGCCTGCGGCACCCATGCTCTGGCAGTGGCTCTCTCCGGCAATCTGCGGCCCGGGGATGAACTTTTATCTCCTGTGGGAAAGCCGTATGACACGCTGGAAGAGGTGATTGGGATTCGCCCTTCCCAAGGGTCTTTGGCCGAATACGGGGTCAGCTACCGGCAGACAGAGCTTCTTCCGGACGGAAGCTTTGATTATGAAGCTATCCGGGCTGCCATAAACAGCAGAACAAAGCTTGCCACCATTCAGCGCTCCAAAGGATACCAGACCCGCCCTTCCTTCTCAGTGAATGCAATCGGAGAACTAATTGCTTTTATAAAATCGATAAAACCGGATATTATTTGTATGGTAGACAACTGCTACGGAGAATTTGTGGAAACAAGAGAACCCTCTGATGTGGGGGCGGATCTGATTGTGGGTTCCCTGATCAAGAATCCGGGAGGGGGACTTGCTCCTATCGGTGGGTATATTGCAGGAAAAGCAGAATATGTGGAGAATGCGGCCTACCGCCTCACCTCTCCCGGACTCGGAAAGGAAGTGGGGGCTACACTGGGGGTAAACCAGCCCTTTTATCAGGGTTTTTTTCTTGCCCCTACTGTTGTGGCAGGCGCCCTGAAAGGGGCAGTGTTTGCGGCAAACCTTTACGAGCAGCTGGGGTTTGAGGTCCTTCCAAACGGCAGGGAAAGCCGCCATGATATTATCCAGGCAATTACTTTTCATAAGCCGGAGGGAGTCATCGGTTTCTGCAAAGGAATCCAGGCAGCTGCACCGGTGGACAGCTATGTGGATCCGGAACCCTGGGCCATGCCCGGCTACGACAGCGATGTGATAATGGCTGCCGGGGCATTTGTGCAGGGTTCTTCTATAGAACTCAGTGCGGACGGTCCCATAAAGCCTCCGTACTCCGTCTATTTCCAGGGAGGACTCACCTGGCAGCACGCAAAATTGGGGATTCTAATGTCAGTTCAAAAGCTTCTTGAGGCAGGTGTAGTCTCACTGCCTGAGAACCTGTCCTAGATTCTTTCGTATGAAAGCCCGAAGAAAGGAGAAAACACGTTGAGCAAAAGCATGCATGCGGAGCCGTCCGTTGTTGTTATAGGGGGAGGAGCATCCGGTTTGATGGCGGCTGTTACGGCTGCCCGCAAGGGAGCAAAGGTTACTCTCCTGGAGCATAACGACAGGCTGGGGAAAAAGCTTCTGGCCACTGGTAACGGCAGGTGCAATATGACCAATATCCATCAAAATCCCAGAGCTTACAGAGGATCCCACCCGGAATTTGCCGAACTGGCGTTATCTCATTTTTCAGTGGGAGATACGATTCGGTTTTTCTCACAGCTGGGTATCTACACAAAGAATAAAAATGGCTGGATCTATCCGGCAAGCCTTCAGGCCTCCAGCGTCCTGGAGGTGCTGGAGATGGAAGCCAGGTATCTGAAAGTGAAGTGTAAAACCAGGGAAAACGTAACTGCTGTCCTTCCGGCTGAGGACGGATATCTGGTGGTAACGGACGGCTGGAGCTATCCATGCAGCAAGGTGATACTGGCGTGTGGTTCAAGCGCTTCGGGGATAGAAGGGGCTGACGGCAGAGGTTACTCTCTGGCGGAAAAGCTGGGACTGCGTCTGATACCTCCTCTTCCCGCCCTGGTTCCCCTGCGCTGCAGGGCCAAATCTTCTGCGTACCGGAAATTATTTTCCAGATGGTCCGGGGTGCGCGTGGAGGGCCGGGTAGTTTTAAGAGTCAAGGGAGAGAATTTTCTCAGTGAGACAGGGGAGCTTCAGCTGACCGATTACGGCGTCTCCGGCATCCCTGTTTTTCAGCTGAGCCGATATGCGGTCCGGCTCTTGCAGGAAGGACAGACCCCGGAACTTCTTTTGGATTTCTTCCCTGATTTTTCAAAAAAGCAGCTGGAGAGCTTTCTCAGAAAACGGCAGGAGGACTGTCCGTATAAGACGCTGAAGGAATCCCTTACCGGTCTGTTTCCCAGAAAGCTTATTGAAGTTCTCATGGACGGCTCACCGGATTTGGAGGAATTGGTTTCGCGTATTAAGGAGTATCTTCTTCTTCCAACCGGCGCTGCTTCCCTGGAGCAGGCGCAGGTCTGTTCCGGCGGAGTAGATACCAGTCAGCTGCATCCCGAAAGCATGGAAGCAAAAGAGTATCCCGGACTTTATATCTGCGGCGAGCTTGCAGACGTAGACGGTGCCTGCGGCGGATATAATCTTCAGTGGGCCTGGACCAGCGGTGCCCTGGCAGGAAGAGCAGCAGCCGAAGGGCTGAGAAAGGAGAGTACATGATAGAGATACGTCAGCTGAAGCTTCCTGTCCCTCATACTGAGCAGGAGCTGTTAAAAAAAGCCGCAAAGCTGTTAAAAATCAGTTCGGATCAGATCCTTTCTTATACAATCCGGAAGCAGTCTTTGGATGCCAGAAAAAAGGAGCAGCTGCAGTATGTATATACCATTGATGTTAAAGTAAAAAAAGAACATAAAATTCTTCAAAAGGTTGACAATAAAAATATTACGTTAACCAACAGAATCCGGTATGCGGTACCCCCCAGTGGTACCCTTCCTCTCAGGAACCGACCGGTAATCGCAGGCAGCGGACCTGCGGGACTTTACTGCGGATATCTTCTGGCAAAGCATGGATACCGTCCTTTGATTCTGGAACGGGGAGAGGAGGCTGCCAGACGCCTGGAAAAGGTAACGGCTTTCTGGAACACGGGAAATCTGGATACACAGTCCAACGTACAGTTTGGGGAAGGCGGTGCGGGAACCTTTTCCGACGGAAAGCTGAATACGCTGGTGAAGGATCCCCTGGGAAGAAATCAGAAGGTGCTGGAACTGTTTGTGGAGGCAGGCGCTCCCAGCGAAATCCTTTATCTCCAAAAACCCCATCTGGGTACGGATCTTCTGATTACTATAGTACAGAATATCCGAAGAATGATTGAGGATATGGGGGGAGAATTTCGTTTTTCCTCCCAGCTGACCGGTTTTTCCGCAGAGGGCGGCTGTCTTACGGAAATAGAGGTGAATTACGAAGAATGGATACCGGCAGAGGTGCTGGTTCTTGCTGTAGGACACAGTGCAAGGGACACGTTTTCCATGCTGTACGAGCACGGATTGCAGATGAACGCTAAGTCCTTTGCCGTGGGGGTGCGCATAGAACATCCTCAGGCAATGATAAATAAAGCCCTCTATGGGACAGAGCTGAACCCCTGTCTTGGTGCCGCAAGCTATAAAGTGACCCATCAGCTCTCCGCAGGCAGGGGAGTCTACAGCTTCTGTATGTGTCCCGGAGGCTATGTTGTGAATGCATCCTCGGAGGAAAATCATCTGGCGGTGAACGGTATGAGCTATCACGCCAGAGACGGCAGAAATGCCAACAGCGCAATGATTGTCACAGTTACCCCGGAGGATTACCGGGATTCTCATCCTCTGGCAGGTGTTGCATTTCAGAGAAACTTAGAGTCTGCAGCCTACTCTCTGGGGCAGGGGAAAATTCCGGTGCAGCTGTTTGGGGATTTCAAAAATTCCAGGACCAGCAGCTGTTTGGGGGATATAGAGCCGCAGATAAAAGGAGCGTGGACATTTGGAAATCTGAGAGACATCTTTCCAGCCTGCATCAGCAGTGCTCTGGAATCAGGAATTTTGGCTTTTGAACGGAAGATACCGGGATTTTCACGGCCGGATGCACTTTTAAGCGGAGTGGAAAGCCGAACCTCCTCCCCGGTACGCATCAACAGAAACGAAGAATTTATGAGTAATATCCGTGGAATTTATCCCTGTGGGGAGGGCGCCGGATATGCCGGCGGAATCACTTCAGCTGCTATGGATGGGCTGAAGGTGGGTGAGGCGATTATTAAAAAATTCAGAAATTTAGAGTAAGGCGTATACATTGTTTTTGATCTGTGATACAATAAAATTTGCTTTAAAGCAGGCAGTTTCCTTCCGGACATTTACTTGAAGAGAGTGTAAGGAGGAACTATGCAGGAAGCAACAGGAATACAAGGGATTCCCCCTATGGACAGGCCTTATGAAAAGTGCAGGCGCCTAGGCCCTGCCGCTCTTACGGATGCAGAGCTCTTGGCAATTCTCATCCGAACCGGCTCACAGGGAATCTCATCTATATCACTAGCAACTAAGATATTAAGTCTATCAAAAGATAAAGAGGGTCTCTTAGGAATCCATCAGCTGTCTCATGAAGAACTGATGGATCTCAAAGGGGTTGGCCCCGTGAAGGCACTGCAGATTAAATGTATAGGGGAGCTTTCAAAACGTATTGCCAGTGCGGCGGCCAAAAGGGGACTTTCCTTCCGTACACCCAGTACGATTGCAGACTATTATATGGAACAGCTGCGTCACGAAGAACAGGAACTCATGGTGTGTATGATGTTGGATACCAAAAATCATCTGTTGGGTGAAGAAATTATATCAAAGGGGACAGTCAACGCTTCGCTGGTGTCTCCCAGAGAATTATTTTTGGCAGCACTTAAATTTCATGCTGTCAATATTATTTTAATCCACAATCATCCAAGCGGTGATCCAACGCCCAGTGAGGACGATATTTTACTGACAGAAAAAGTAAGGGGAGCGGGAGAAATCATTGGCATTCACCTTTTAGATCATATTATAATCGGGGACTGCCAGTATATAAGCTTTTGTGAACGGGATATCCTTAAAAAATACTAGAAGGGAAGTATGGTATGCCAATTCATAAAACTTTTGGCGTAGATCTGGGGACAAGCACGATTAAGATCTATTCCGCCCAGAAAGACACTATAACGAAAGAAAAGAACATGATTGCGATTCGAAACGGGGAACAAGTACTGGCTGTGGGAGATGACGCTTATGAAATGTATGAAAAAGCGCCTTCCAACATCTATGTAGAGTCTCCCATGTCTTTCGGTAAAATCGCTAATATAAATCACACAGAAATCGTACTGCAGACACTGCTGCAAAGGGCAGAACACGCCTCTTTGCTGGGCAATACTCTTTTTCTTACAGTTCCTGCAGACATGTCTGAAATCGAAAAAAGAGCCTACTATACCATTGCCAGCGGCAGCCGGAAAAACAATGTGCGTATGGTAGAAAAATCCATAGCAGATGCCATTGCTCTCGGAATCCCCCTGAATCACACGAAAGGATCTATGGTTGTCAATATCGGTGCCCAGAGTACAGAGATTTCTGTGGTGGCAGAAGGTCGGGTTATTTTAAGCAAGATTGTAGAGATAGGCGGCAAACAGCTGAATGAATCCATCTGCAACACAGTGCGCCGCAAATATAACCTACATATTGGCACAAGAACTGCGAAGCGTCTGAAGCTGTCCCTGGGGTATCTGGGTCTGGATAAGAAAGAGGCCCGCAAGATTGTAGGCATAGACAGTCTTTCCGGACTTCCCAGAGAAGGAGTAATCTCATCCAGGGCCGTGCACGAGGCAATTACGGATCTGATCCGGACGGTGGGGGAAGAGATCAAATTTTTTCTGGAACGCACACCTCCTCAGATCTATCATTCCATAATAGAAGAGGGGATTTACCTCACAGGAGGGACTACCCGGATTCCGGACATTGAGTGGTACCTGCGAAGAGTGACCGGTTATAAAATCCATCTTTCGGGCCTTTATGATCTGTGCACCATCTGCGGAGTCAAGGAGATCATTAACAGCCGCTCTTTACAGAAATGGGCAAAATAATAATAGAGGTTTTAGCATGAAGAAGAAACGCAATATTAAAATAAAAAGCAAACATTTAATTGTTATCATGTCACTGGTATGTATCAGTCTGATGCTTCTTACCTTTACAGCAAAACTTCCCACCGGCCCCGTAAAAAGAGTGGCCGGATATATCATTGTTCCCTTCCAGAACGGACTCAATGAGGTGGGGAATCTGCTGTCCGGAGTACAGGACGGCTTTCAGAAAAAGAGCAGGCTGGTAAAAGAGAATAAAAAGCTTCAGGAAAAGGTAGAAGAACTCACCACAGAAAACAGTCAGCTGATCCAGAACCAGTATGAGCTGGAGCGGCTGCAGAAGCTCTATGATCTGGACCAGCAGTACGCAGAATATGATAAAGTAGCTGCTGAGGTAATATCCAAAGATCCGGGAAACTGGTACGATACCTTTGTAATTAATAAGGGAAGCGATGATGGGATCAAAAAGGATATGAATGTAATCACCATCGGCGGTCTTGTGGGAATTGTCACGGAAACTGGATCCAACTGGTCAACGGTACGCTCTATTATTGACGATTCCAGCAATGTCAGCGCCCAGGTGGCGACGACGTCGGATACCTGTACGGTTACCGGCAATTTAAAGCTTATGGATTCCGGGAAACTGGGATTTATCCAGCTGCGGGATGAAGAGGGAAAGGTTCAGGTGGGAGATAAGATCGTCACATCCCAGATAAGCGATAAGTTCTTAAAAGGAATTCTCATCGGATATATCAGTGAGCTGGAGGAGGACTCCAACCACCTGACTTACACAGGAACATTGATCCCGGCAGTGGATTTTGCACATATACAGGAGGTTCTTGTGATTACCGATCTGAAACAGCAGAAAGGGGAGTCCTGATATGAGACGAAGAATCGTAATATTGCTGCTGATCATTGTCAGCTTTATTCTACAATCTACGGTTTTCCAAAGTCTTTCTATCGGCTCTATTGCCCCCAATCTTCTTTTGATTCTTACCGTTTCGTTCGGATTTATGAGAGGAAAAAAGACCGGGCTGTGGACAGGATTTGTCTGCGGCCTGATGATCGATATGTTCTATGGAAACCTGCTGGGCTTCTATGCATTGGTCTATATGACGGCCGGTTATATTACAGGATTTTGTTACAAAATTTATTACGATGAAGATATCAAGGTACCAATGATATTAATAGCCGTCTGTGATATCGGCTATAATCTCATGGTCTACTGCCTGCAGTTTCTGCTGCGGGGACGCATTGACTTTTTTTACTATCTGAGACGAATTATGATACCGGAAATGGTATATACCATTTTAATCACTTTGGTATTCTACCGTATCCTGTACAAAATCAACCACAAATTAGTGGAACTGGAAATGAAAGAGAGAGATTCAACTTGGTTAAGAAAATAAAAAACTTTCTGAAAAAACTATCTGTCCACAGAACAACCGTCCTGATGATTGTCTTTGCCGGTATGTTCTGTATCCTGATTCAGCGGCTGTTTCAGCTGCAGATTCTGAGCGGACAGGAATATGCAGAAAACTTTAACCTGAGAACTACCAAAGAGCTGACTTTGAATGCCACCCGGGGCAATATCTATGACCGAAACGGCAACGTTCTGGCATCGAATAAGCTTTCCTATTCCATTACCCTGGAAGACAACGGAACATATGACAGCACCCGGGAGAAAAATCTTACCCTGAACAGTGTGGCTTATGAAGTACTTCAGATTCTGCATGCGAATGAGAATTCCATTGACCATGATTTCCATATTATATTAGATGAAAACGGAGAATATGCCTTTGATGTCACAGGAACCTCCCTCCAGCGGTTTCGCGCCGATGTGTACGGTCATGCTTCCATTGACGACCTGAAAGAAACAGAGGAAGAGGCTACTCCCAATGAGATTATGGCGTATCTCTCCGGCAATGAACGGTTTGCTCTGACAGACGCCAAGAAGCCCTATACTTCTGAGGAGCTGGCAAAGTTCTCCCTGCCTGAAAGCTTTACCCCACAGGAGACGCTGGATATAGTGACAATACGCTACGCGCTTTCTACCAATAGTTTCCGGAGATATGTTCCGGTTACTATTGCCAGTAACGTGAATGAAAATACGGTGGCCATAATTATGGAAAATAAAGACAGGCTGCAGGGGATTGACATAGCTCAGGACACTATCCGTGCGTATGAAGACAGTATTTACTTTGCGCCTATCATAGGTTATACCGGCAAGGCTTCTACCGAAGAGCTGGACGAGCTGAAGAAGGAGAGCGATAATTATAACAGCACATCAATTATCGGAAAAACCGGGATTGAACAGTATATGGAGACCTATCTTCAGGGCATCAACGGCTCCAGAAAGGTTTATGTGGATAATCTGGGAAAGGTTCTGAAGACAGACGATGACTCTGTGGTAGAGCCGCAGTCCGGCAATGATGTGTATCTCACCATTGACAAAGAACTGCAGATTGCTGCTTATAAAGTACTGGAACAGCACATAGCAGGAATTGTCTCTTCCATGATTCAGAATATAAAGGATTTTGACCGCACCAATGTAGATGACACGGCAACCATCCCCATTCCTATCTATGATGTCTACTTTGCACTGATCAATAACAGCGTAATAGACATCGGGCATTTCACAGAGGAGGGGGCCTCCGAGACAGAACAGGAACTCTATGCCCGTTTTGAGGAAAAGCAGGCAGCTGTCTTTGAATCCATCCGCCAGGAACTGACCGGGGAGGCTCCGGCAGCCTACAAGGATCTGGATAAAGAGATGCAGGAATACATCAGCTACATTGTCAATGAGCTGTTGATGACAAAAACAGGGATCCTGTCTGAGGACGCCATAGACAAGACCGACGCCACCTACATCGCCTGGACCACCGATGAATCGATCAGCCTGCAGGAATACCTTACTTATGCGGCAAGTCAGAACTGGATTGACATTTCCAAAATTTCTACCGAAGGCGCCTACCTGGATTCCAGCGAAGTGTATCATGCGCTGGCTGCATATCTGGAGGAAGCTCTGGCAAAGGATACCGCCTTCAGCAAACTGCTGTATAAATATATGCTTCAGTCAGACACTATATCCGGCAGACAGGTCTGCACGATACTGTATGATCAGGGAGTGCTTTCTACCGATGACAGCGATTACGAGCCTCTGATTTCCGGAAGACTTACGGCCTATGACTTTATGAAAAGCAAAATCAACAAACTGGAGATCACACCGGCGCAGCTGGCTTTGGATCCATGTTCCGGTTCTCTTGTGGCAACAGACCCCAACACAGGTGAGATACTTGCCTGCGTTACTTACCCCGGCTATGACAACAACCGGCTTGCCAACCAGATGGATACCGCGTACTACAATGCCCTGGCTGCTGACCTTTCGCAGCCGTTCTACAACAAAGCCACCCAGCAGCGCACAGCGCCTGGTTCTACCTTTAAGATTGTAACAGCGGTAGCAGGCCTGGAGGAGGGCATTATCACCGATGACTTCGGTGTTGACTGTACCGGAATATTTAATAAAGCAGGATACAGCATCCGGTGCTGGAACCATGGGGGCCACGGCTGGCTGGGATTGCAGTCAGCGATCAAAGAGTCATGTAACGTATTCTTTGATGAAGTGGGATATCGCCTGGGGCTGGACAGTGAAGAAAACTTCTCGGAGAGCCTTGGCCTTGAAAAACTGGAACAGTACGCTTCACTGTTTGACCTGGATAAGAATTCCGGGATCGAGATCTCTGAGGCATCCCCCCAGATTTCCGATAAAAATGCAGTTCCCTCCTATATTGGTCAGGGTACTCACAACTATACAACCTCTCAGCTGGCCCGCTATGTAACAACAATAGCCAACAGCGGCACCAGCTATAATATATCGCTGCTGGATAAAGTAACAGATTCCGATGGGAATGTATTAGAAGACTTTACCCCGGAAGTACAGAGCACCATCGACCTAAGAGACAGCGAGTGGAATACCATTCATGCCGGTATGCGTCAGGTGGTACAGAATAATGAAGCCTTTAACGGCATGAACTACAGTGTTGCCGGTAAGACAGGTACAGCTCAGCAGAGCAAGTCAAGACCCAGCCATGGTCTTTTCATAGGATATGCACCAGTAGAGGAACCTCAGCTTGCCCTTGCGGTCCGTATTGCCAACGGTTATTCTTCGGCAAATGCGGCCTCTGTGGCAAGAGAAGTTATAAGCTACAAATTTGACTTGCAGGATGAAGCTTCACTACTGACAGGTACTGCATCTAGCTATGTAGGTACATCTCAGACCGATTAAAATACGTTGGGAATTAAATTATTTTAAATGTACCATAAGATGACAGAAAAAGGGATAGTATAGTAGGAGGATGGTATATGAGTGAAATAATTGTCGTCACATCAGGCAAAGGAGGGGTCGGGAAAACCACTGTTGTTGCCAATATTGGCACCGGCCTTGCACAGTTGGATAAAAAGGTAGTTGTCGTGGACACAGACATCGGCCTGCGCAATCTGGACGTAGTTCTGGGACTGGAAAATCGTATTGTTTATAATCTTATTGATGTGATAGAGGGAAACTGCAGACTGAAGCAGGCTCTCATAAAAGATAAACAGTACGGCAGCCTCTATCTGCTGCCTTCCGCCCAGACAAGAGATAAGACGGCAGTGACACCGGAACAGATGATAAAGCTTACTCAGGAGCTTTCCAAGGAATTTGATTATATAATACTGGACTGCCCCGCCGGCATCGAACAGGGCTTTAAGAATGCCATCGCGGGCGCTGACCGTGCCATTGTGGTGACAACTCCGGAGGTATCTGCCATTCGGGACGCGGACAGAATTATAGGGCTTTTGGAGGCGAATGAAATGGAGGATATCCAGCTTATCATCAACCGCCTTCGCCCGGATATGATAAAAAGAGGGGAAATGATGTCTATAGAGGACGTCACGGATATTCTGGCAGTCTCTCTTTTAGGGGCTGTGCCGGATGACGAGGAAGTGGTCATAGCCACCAATCAGGGAGAACCGCTCTGCGGCAAGGAATCTTTGTCCGGGCAGGCGTTCTCCAATATCTGCAGGCGTATCCAGGGGGAGGAAGTTCCGCTTCTGGACTTTGAAGTGAAAAAGGGTGTATTCCGACGCCTGGGCAGTTTCTTTAAAAAGTAAATAAAGGAGGACATTTCATTGTTTCTATTATCAAGAAATAAGCGTTCCAGCGCCGTTGCCAAAGACAGGCTGAAGCTTTTACTGGTTTCAGAAAGAATTGACTGTACTCCACAAATGATGATAATGATAAAAAACGATATGATTCAGGCCGTCAGTAAATATTTCAATATAGATGATGAGAGAGTAGAGATTAAGTTTACCAGGAATCCCTCTGCCCTGTCGGCCCGGATTCCACTTTCTGCTCAGCAGAACGGGATGCGAAACAGGAAATTGATATAAAATACTAAGGTGACTACATGTTAAAACAATACAAATTAAAAGATTACAACTTCAGATTAGTTCTATGGCTGATTGCCATCAGCGGAGTGGGAATTCTCCTTGTGGGAAGTGCCCAGCATTCACTGCAGAGCCGCCAGGTAATGGGAGTGGTAATGGGGCTTGCCGTAATGCTGATTCTTTCTCTGATGGATTTTAGCTGGATCCTGAATTTTTACTGGATTATTTACTTCGGGAATATTATTATGCTTCTGGCCGTACGGCTGTTCGGCAGTTCTGCCGGAGGAGCTACCCGCTGGATCGACCTTGGATTCGTCCGTTTTCAGCCCACGGAGCTTTCGAAGATTCTTTTAATTATGTTCTTTGCAAAATACTTCATGGAACACGAGGATGACTTGAATACGTTTCGGACGCTGGTGCAGTCATTTATACTTCTTGCTGTGCCCCTTGTCCTTATTCTTATTCAGCCTGACTTGAAAAATACAATTACGGTTGTTATACTTTTTTGTATCCTGTTGTACATCGGAGGGCTAAGCTATAAAATAATCGGCGGTGCCCTGCTGATCACCATACCTCTGGCTGTTATTTTTCTGACCATTGTTGTACAGCCGGATCAAAAACTGATCAAGGATTATCAAAGAGATCGTATTATGTCCTGGCTGTATCCAGAAAATGAAGAGTACGCAGATGATATCGCACAGCAGGAAAACTCTAAGATTGCCATCGGATCCGGTCAGTTGACCGGGAAGGGCCTGGATAACAACGAGGTCTCCTCTGCGAACAAAGGAAACTTCGTTTCCCAGATTCAGACAGACTTTATCTTTGCCGTAGCAGGGGAAGAGCTGGGCTTTATCGGCTGCTGCTGCATTGTAGGGCTGTTGCTGCTTATTATATTTGAATGTGTATTCGTGGGACGAAGGGCCAAGGACCTCTCGGGTAAGCTGATTTGCTGCGGGGTGGGCTCCGTTATCGGCCTGCAGAGCTTTATCAATATCTGTGTGGCTACCGGCTTAATGCCCAACACAGGGACCCCTTTGCCGTTTGTAAGCTATGGACTGACTTCCATTGTCAGTCTGTATATTGGTATGGGCTTGGTTTTAAATGTAGGACTGCAAAAAAGTAAAACATATATAGGAGGTCAAATATCATGAATATAGGACTTATCGCGCATGATTCAAAGAAAAAACTGATGCAGAATTTCTGCATAGCTTACAGGGGCATTTTGAGCAGGCACACGCTGTATGCCACAGGTACTACAGGCCGTCTGATCGAAGAGGAGTGCAACCTGCCGGTACACAAATTTATCGCCGGACACTTGGGGGGAGAACAGCAGCTTGGTACGCTGATTGAGCAAAACCAGATGGATCTCATTATTTTTCTGAGAGATCCCGTTGCTCCAAAACGGCATGACCCTGATGTTAACCGTATCTTCCACCTGTGTGACACCCACAATATCCCCCTGGCCACCAATCTGGCCTCAGCGGAATTACTGATTAAGTCTTTGGACAGAGGAGAGTTAGACTGGCGTGAAATGTACAGATAAAAACAGAAAGAGAACCCGCAGGGAACTGCGCAGGCGCAAAGTGCGCCGGACTATATTTTTAAGTCTTTTCCTGGTGATTGTGGTATTGGCCGGTGCTTTAAGCATTATGATGTTTCATAAGGACAGAGCACTGGATGAGGTACTCCCTTACAGTCTGCAGACAGAAGTATTCGGAAAATCCGGAGACGACACTTCACAGGTGGCAGAGGGAATGGCCTATAACCTATGTGTAGCATCGGGAGATATCCCTTTAGAGGGAATTACGCCTCAAAACAGCGAGCGATCCGCTTTGCTTGATGTGGATGGAAAACAAGTGATGTTTTCCCAATCCATGTTTGAGAAAACATATCCTGCCAGCATTACAAAGCTGATGACTGCCATACTGGCACTGGAGCACGGCAATATGAATGACGTTGTTACCATTGAAGCGGAAGACGTTACACTGGAAGAGGGTGCACAGCTTTGCGGTTTTAGAGCTGGAGATAAAGTTTCTATGGACGAGCTTCTTCACGGGCTCCTTGTATATTCCGGCAATGATGCGGCCATGGCCATTGCCCGTCAGGTAGGGGGCAGTGTGGATGGGTTTGTACAGATGATGAATGAGGAGGCTCTGCGTCTGGGGGCCACCGGAACGCATTTTGTGAACCCGCACGGGCTCCACGATCCGGACCATTATACAACTGCGTATGATATTTACCTGATGCTCAATGAGGCGATTACCTACAAAGAATTCACCACCATATCCCAGATGAGTTCCTATACCCTCACGTACCAAAAGGCCAGCGGTGAGGAAGGGCGGATTGCCCTTGAGGCCACCGATAAATATCTCACCGGTGAGATTTCAACTCCTAAGGATGTAACGATCCTGGGCGGTAAAACAGGAACCACCAGTCAGGCAGGCGCATGTCTGGCCATTGTATCCCAGAATGCCTATGGAAAGCCATACATTTCCATCGTGCTGAATGCCAAAACGAAATCTATTTTATATGAGCAGATGACTTCTCTGCTCCAGAAAATAAATTCGTAAATTTTCATAAAATTTCAGATTTGCCATTGTTTTTTTTGTTTAAATACACTATAATTGTACCTAACAGAACTAACATTTTGGCTTAAATACATATTACGTAGGTTCAAGGAGGAAATTGCGATGGTTCAATTAATTGTAGGCAAAAAGGGAAAAGGAAAGACAAAAGAACTATTGGACAGGGTAAATAAAACGATCAAATCAGCCAACGGCAGCGTGGTATATCTGGACAAAAATGTAAAACACATGTACGAGCTGAATAATAAAGTAAGGTTAATTGATGTATCTACCTTTCCACTAAAGAATCCTGATGAATTTGTAGGTTTTATCTGCGGTATTATTTCACAGGATCACGATCTGGAGGAAATGTATCTGGACAGCTTTCTGAATATTTCAAAATTAGAACAGATGGAGGATGGGGACATCGCCGGTACAATCAGACAGATTGAAGCCATTGGCAAAGAGTTTTCTATTACGTTTACCCTGAGCGTTTCTAAAGATGCCGACGAACTGCCAGAAGATTTGAAGGATAAGATTATTGTATCGTTATAATACACATAATAAAAAACAAAGGACTGCTGCAAAAACCTGCGACAGTCCTTTGTTTTTTATTCCTGGCCCATATTGCCGATTCTGCCGAAGAGGCTGATTAAGTATAATCCGCAGAGTCCTACGACAGCATAAATAATCCTTGAAATCCAGGACATATTTCCAAATAAAAATGCAACCAGGTCAAAGCGGAAGAATCCGATTAACCCCCAGTTCACTGCACCGATAATTGCAATTACAAGTATTGTATAGTCGATTCCTTTTGAACGCATAATGACTACCTCCTTATTCTTTATCCTATATTTTTACCAGAAAAACACATTTCATACCATTTTTTTCTTTCGAAATTCCATGTTGTACTTAAAGTTGGAAAATGGTACAATGTTAACTGATGTAAAAGTATTGTACCAGACAGAAGGAGACTATCAATTTGTCAGTCAGAAATAAAATACTTGAAACACTGAAAAAGATTATTACAAGCGCAAAAAAGCTGCTTACGTTAAATATAGGCACTTTGATTTTCGGTGCACTTTTTATCTATATGCTGATCACGGTTCTTCTCTATGTCACCTCCACCCACGTCACCTCCTACCAGGTGACAGCAGGTCCCCTGGCTAAGAATCAGACCTACACGGCACTGGCTCTGCGAACAGAGGAAGTGGTAACGGCAGACAGCCCCGGCTATGTCACATACTATGCCAGAGAGGGAAGCAAAGTACGTAAGGCAGGCACAATATACTCCGTAGGGGATACAAAGGCCCAGTCTGCGGATATGGAGCTAAAGGAAGCAGATCTGGAAAAAATCAGATCACAGCTTGCCAAATTCGCCAATAATTTCAGTTCAGATACTTTTCACGATGTATACAGCCTAAAATATGAGATTGAGGGAACCATTCTTCAGTCCGCAGGCATAGGGGCCTCGGGGGAGGATACGGATTCCGTATCCGCAACCTTCGGCACACAGACTATATACAATGCTCCTTATGACGGGGTAGTCCTGTACTCCACAGACGGGTACGAGAGCTTAACTCCTGATACCGTGTCAGAGGACAGCTTCAGCCAGATGTCCTATCAGCAGAATCATCTGCTCTCAGATTCCCAGGTAAAGGCAGGGGAACCGGTGTACAAGCTGGTCACAGATGAAAACTGGACACTTATGATTCCGCTGACAGATAAACAGGCCGCAGAACTGGCTGACAGAACTGCCATTAAAGTCAAGTTTCTCAAGGACGGGGCTACTCAGGTGGGCGGCTTTTCTATAGTGGAAAAAAAAGACGGAAAATACGGACAAATCGATCTGAGCAACGGTATGGTGCGCTACGCCTCAGACCGCTTTCTTGATATAGAACTGGTAACCAACACAAAAACAGGGTTAAAAATACCCATGTCCTCTGTGGTCAGCAAAGAATTCTACCTTATTCCCGAGGAATTTAAAACCCAGGGGAACAATCAGCAGGAAGCGGGCTTCCTGGTCCGCAGAGAAGGAAAAGGCGGAAAGACTACCACAGAATTTATCAGTACAACCCTTTATGAATTAAAAGACGGCAGCTACTATGTAGAAACGTCTGATTTCAAAAAGGGGGATGTCATTGTAAAGCAGGATTCCAGTCAAAACTATGTCATTGGTGAGACCGCGGAACTGGAAGGCGTATACAGTATGAATAAAGGATACGCTGTCTTCCGCAAAATCTCTGTTCTGGACCAGAACGATGAGTATTGTATTGTAGATAAAGATACTTCCTATGGAATTGCCCAGTTTGATCATATTGTTTTGAACGGCAACTCTGTAAAAGAAGAAGATATATTATATTAGGAGATGATACTATGGATGTAAAAGAGAACTATAAAGCAGTAGAGGAGAAAGTACAAAAGGCTTGCCAAAAAGCAGGAAGGGACCGCAGTGAGGTCACTCTTATAGCAGTCAGCAAGACAAAACCTGCAGGGCTTATCGAGGAACTGCTTCCTCTTGGAGTAAAGGACTTTGGGGAGAATAAGGTTCAGGAGCTGACATCCAAATACGAGGAACTTCCTAAGGATCTGCACTGGCATTTGATTGGCCATCTCCAGAGGAATAAGGTGAAGTACATCATTGATAAAGCATGTCTCATTCACTCTGTGGATTCCCTCAGACTGGCAGAGACGATTCATCACGAGGCCGAAAAAAAAGGGCTGGTTATGCCAGTGCTTATCGAAGTAAATGTAGCCCGGGAAGAGAGCAAGTTCGGAGTTTCCGTTGAGGAGACACTTCCTCTTATACAGGAAGTGGCAAAACTGCAAAATATTGCTATTAAAGGACTTATGACGATAGCGCCATACGTTGAAGATCCAGAAGATAACAGGGAAATTTTCAGGAAATTAAAGAATTTAAGTGTTGACATCAAAGGGGAAAACATGAATAATGTTACTATGGATGTCCTGAGCATGGGTATGACAGGAGATTATGAGGTGGCGATTGAAGAAGGGGCTACCTTGGTCCGTGTAGGGACAGGCATCTTTGGTGAGCGTAATTACGCAGCAGTATAAAAGAATGGAGATTAAATAATGGGCGTTTTAGATAAGTTTTTAGATGCAATCAAATTAAATGATGATTACGACGACGATGAATTTTTTGATGATGCAGACGACTTCGAAGAGGAGAAGCCAAGAAAACGTTTCTTAAAGAAGCTGGAGGAAGAAGATGACGATGAGTTCTATGATGACCCGGCACCGGTAACCTCTTTTCATAAAGCCAAAAAAGCGGCCAAAGCAGAGAAAGCGGCAACTGCTGCCCCCAGCAGTGCAAGGCCTGCCAAGCAGCCTAAGGCAGCTTCATCTAAGGTTACGCCTATGCGTAATACTAAAAAAGTATCAAGTGCAATGGAGGTTTGTGTGATTAAGCCAACGTCAATGGAGGACACCAGGGAAATCGCGGATACTCTGCTGGCAGGATGTACCGTGGTATTAAATCTGGAGGGACTGGACGTGGAAGTGGCCCAGAGAATTATTGACTTTACTTCCGGATCCTGTTATGCCATCAACGGCAGTCTTCAGAAGGTATCCAGCTACATCTTTATTTTAACACCTGCTGATGTGGATATTACCGGTGATTTTCAGGAAATTTTAAGCGGTGCATTTGACTTTCCGTCGATCCGTACCGAGTTCTAAGGATAATCTATGGAAAAAGAAGAACAATTCATAAAGCGAATCCAGGAATTATGTCAGAATGCTTATCAGAGAGACATTGTAACATTTTCTGATTTCCTGGATTTGAACGAATTACATATGGTAAATCATATTAACTACCGGGAGCTGGGGGTAACTCTGAAGACCTGCGGTGGGTATGAATTAGCAGAGCGTCAGATGGCAGCATTCATCCCTGATGCTCTTTCTTATGTATTACGTCCCTCCGAAGGGGCCGTTCAGGGTGTCTGCCTGGGGAATGGATGGGAATATCCAATGGACTGTCTTTGTATCCAGCCTCTTGCAAAGAGGTTCGCACAACCGCTCTCACACAGGGATTACCTGGGAGCCGCAGTCAATCTCGGCATCCAGAGAAGTAAGCTGGGTGACATCCTGGTGGATGAAAAAGAAGCCTATTTGTTCTGCCACAGTTCCCTTACTGAATTTATTTCCGGGGAATTGTGCCGAATCAGGAATACAGGGGTGGTTGCACGAAAGATCCCGGACCTGTCCGGCCTTCCTGAGAGAAAGCGGGAAGAAATTACTGGTACGGTGGCCTCTGTGCGCCTGGACGCGGTTCTGGCACTGGCTTTTCACACATCCAGAAGCCAGATGCTTCCCTTCATTGAAACGGGAAAAGTATATGTAAATGGGAAAATGGTGGTTTCCAACGGCTATCAGCTAAAGGAAGAAGATATTATTTCAGTACGGGGAAAGGGAAAATTTCAGTATTCCCGGGTACTGAAGCAGACAAAAAAGGACAGGTACAGTATCTGCCTGTACCGTTACAGATAGGAGACAAAAGCATGTATCAGGAATTAAAAGTACAGCGGAAGGGTGAATTTACGTACTCCATTTATTTTGAGAAAAGCTTCCGGGAGCTTCCGGAGAAGATTCTGGCAGTGGGGAAGAGCTTTCAGAAGATATGTATTGTAACAGACAGCAATGTTGCCCCTCTGTATCTGGAGGAAACAGCCAAAGGCCTGAGAGACAGCGGCTTTGAGATTACTACCCATATCATCCCGGCAGGGGAAGAGAATAAGACGTTGGATCAGATTCAGAAAATCTATAAACATCTGATCGAAAATCATTATGACCGCAAAGATCTTCTGCTGGCGCTGGGCGGCGGCGTTGTAGGGGATATGACCGGTTATGCGGCCGCCACATACCTCAGGGGGATTGCGTTTGTGCAGGTTCCCACCACCCTTCTTGCCCAGGTAGACAGCAGCATTGGCGGGAAAACAGGGGTGGATTTCGATCAATATAAGAATATGGTGGGGGCATTCCATCAGCCTTTGATGGTGTATATGAACGTCTCTGCTCTTTTAAGTCTTTCCGATGAGCAGTTCTCCTGCGGAATGGGCGAAATCTTAAAACACGGTCTGATACGGGATTATTCCTATTATGCCTGGACCGTATTTCACAGAGAAGAGATTTTAAAGAGAGTGCCTGAGACTTTAACAGAGATGATTTACCGCAGCTGTGTCATAAAAAAAACAGTAGTGGAAAACGATCCTACAGAAAAAGGAGAGCGGGCAGTCTTGAATATGGGACATACCATAGGGCACGCTGTAGAAAAGCTTAAGAACTTTTCGATCCTGCACGGCCAGTGTGTGGCGCTTGGGATGGTAGCTTCCGCCTACCTGTCCTTTCAGAAGGGATACATTACAGTAGAAGAATTCGCAAAGATGCAAAAGGATTTACGAGCCTTCGGTCTGCCTGTAAGAGTCGGCGGACTCTCCCCGGAACAGGTGCTATCCGCAACGAAATCCGACAAAAAAATGGAACACGGCCAGATAAAATTTATACTGATGGACAGGATGGGGCATGCTGTGATAGACACTTCGGTTACCGATTCGGAGCTTCTGGATGCGATTACTGTAATCGACGCTGTTTAGGAAAGGACAAATTGTTATGGAACCTCAGAAAAAAATCAGAATACAGGCTATCTTGGGCGGGTTTGCTGCCCTTTTGCTTCTGGTGGGTCTGGATCAGTGGACCAAGGCCCTTGCAGTTGAGCATTTGGCCGGGCAAAGGGATATTGATCTGATTCCCGGTGTCCTCACCCTTCATTATCTGGAAAACCGGGGAGCAGCCTTTGGCATTCTTCAAAACCAGCAGTGGATCTTTGTACTGATTGCCGCAGTGTTTTTCCTGGCAGCCATAGCTGCATACTGGAAGATGCCCAAGACCAGACATTATCTGCCTATGCATATATTAGCCGTCACTATTACCGCCGGAGCTGTGGGCAATGTACTGGACCGGATACGTTTAAATTATGTGGTAGATTTTGTCTATATCTCCCTGATTAATTTTCCGGTCTTTAATGTGGCAGATATCTATGTGACAGTCTCTGCCGTGCTGTTTTTCATCTATGTGATTTTTTATTACAAAGAAGAAGACTTTCAGTTTTTAAAGAAAAGGGAGCAGTAAACCGTCCATGGAAAAGTATAACTATAAAGTAGAGGAATTCGAGGCAGGAGAGCGGGTTGACAAATATCTTTCCCTTCTGCTTCCTGAGTATTCCCGGTCTTATATTCAAAAAGTGATTAAGGAAGGCTGCGTTCTGGCAAATGAGCAGCCTTTAAAGGCAAACTATAAAATTCAGCCGGAGGATACGATCACCATAGAGATACCAGACCAAAAGGAGCCTGACATTCAGCCGGAAAACATCCCACTGTCGATCCTCTATGAAGACAGTGAACTTTTGGTTGTAGACAAGCCCAAAGGTATGGTGGTGCATCCCAGCGCAGGACATTACACGCATACACTGGTGAATGCACTCCTTTTTCACTGCCAGGGACAGCTGTCCGGGATTAATGGAGTTCTCCGCCCGGGTATTGTTCACAGAATCGATATGAATACCACCGGGGCGCTTGTGGTGTGCAAAACAGACCGGGCGCATCAAAGTCTGGCCCTGCAGCTAAAGGACCACTCCATTACCAGAAGATACCGGGCCATTGTACACGGCAACCTAAAGGAGGATGAGGGCACAGTAACCGGAGACATCGGCCGGCATCCCACCGAGAGAAAAAAAATGGCAGTTACCCAGAAAAACGGTAAGCCGGCAGTTACCCATTACCGGGTACTGGAGCGTTTTGGCTCTTTCACGTACATTGAATGCCGTCTGGAGACCGGGCGCACCCATCAGATACGCGTGCATATGAGCAGCATTCGCCATCCTCTTTTGGGAGATGATGTATATGGTCCGAAAAAATGTCCATTCCCGGGTCTCCGGGGCCAGACACTGCACGCAATGGTATTGGGCTTTCTCCACCCCGTTTCTTCTGAATATATGGAGTTTACAGCACCTCTACCTGAATACTTTTCTGAAATTCTGGATAAATTGAGATAATGTATATACATTTTGCATAAAATGCGATATAATATATATAGATTACTAGTGTACTAACCTATGAAATTTGTCAGTACACGGAGGGAAATGACAGGAAAGGAGTGTGTGCTTATGGCAAACACAGTAATTACAATCGGGCGCCAGTATGGCAGCGGCGGAAGAGCAATCGGACAGCGGTTAGCAGAAGAGCTGGGAATTAAATATTATGACAGTGAACTGCTGGACAGAGCTTCCAAGGACAGCGGTTTATGCCAGGAATTGTTTCAGAATCATGATGAGAAGCCTACAAACAGTTTTCTCTACTCTCTGGTGATGGATACATATTCCTTTGGCTATTCATCGGCCGCATTTACAGATATGCCCATTAACCATAAAGTCTTCCTCGCCCAGTTTGAGACCATTAAAAAGATTGCGGAAGAAGAATCCTGCGTCATGGTAGGCCGCTGTGCAGATTATGCACTGTCTGACTATCCGGGCTGCCTGAGTGTCTTTATCCATGCGGATCTGGATAAGAGGATCCGAAGAATCGCAAAAAAATATGAACTCACAGATGCAGCTGCCAAAGAGAAGATCCACAAGACAGACAAACAAAGATCCAGCTACTACAATTATTACACCAGCAAAAAATGGGGAGATGCCAATGGCTACCATATGTGTCTGGACAGCGGGGTCCTTGGAATGGAAGGCTGTGTGGAACTGATCAAGAAAGCAATTGAAGTAAAAAACGCTCATCAGAAAAAGTAAGATAAGATAAAGGGGCTGTCGGGAAATAGATAGCCCTACACAGGGGCAGGCGTGATTCATACGAATCACGCCTGCCCCTGAAAATTAT
>NZ_WKYV01000018.1 GCF_009677585.1 Lactonifactor sp. BIOML-A5
TCATACTATTATAGGTTCCACAAAAGTGACATTTTCATAAGTGAATCCTAAGGTGACATTATCACAAGTTAACAACAGCCTCCAGTTCCTTCCGATTGACTTTTACCAAATAAAATTATATAATGGATAGGTCTAAGCAGCACGATCGGACAATGTATGACATAAGAAAAAGAGGTACAGCATGAAACGAGACTTGAAAGTACAGGCCTTACTATATCTGCTGACCTTCAGTATGTGCGCACCTGTCACTGCCCGGGGGGAGCAGCTGGAAAAAGGGCAAATTGCGGACATTCTGGAGAACGCAGAACAGGCAGAAGCAGAAAAGAACCCGTCCGGGGAAGAGATTCCTTTGGAAGAAAAGCCTATGGAAGAAGCGCAGAAAGAGACTGCAGACACGCGGGCAGCCAGTGGATGGGTAAGTCAGGAAACTTCCGCACAGGGTACAAAGTGGTGGTACCGGTATCCGGATGGCACATATCCGGCAGACGGACTCTATGAAATCGGAACAAAGACCTATTATTTTGATGCAGACGGCTGGATGAAAACCGGCTGGGTTCTCCTGGAGGACAAGTGGTATTACTTTTTGCCAGACGGAGCGATGGCGGTCAGCCGGTGGGTTGGAAATTATTATCTGCTGGAAGATGGAACCATGGCCGTGAACCAATGGGTTGGAAGCTGGTATGTAGGAGATAACGGGGCCTGGATTCGCGATTACGGTAAGGGAAAGTGGATCCTAAAGGCCGGCAAATGGTGGTTCAGGGAATATGACGGCAGCTATCCCAAATCCGTTTTTAAGGAAATAGACGGAAATATCTATTATTTTGATACAGACGGCTGGATGATGACCGGATGGGTGTACATAGAACAGAAATGGTATTATTTTAATTCCTCAGGTGCCATGCTCACAGGGTGGCAGAAGCTGGGGAATGTATGGTATTACCTGGAACCGGATGGGACCATGGCCACAGGCTGGAAAAAGCTGGGAAGTCAATGGTATTATCTAAACAGCAGCGGTTCCATGGCCACGGGATGGAAAAATCTGGGAAACCGGTGGTATTATTTTCATTCCTCCGGAGTCATGGCTGTCGGCTGGACCCTTGTGGGGAAACAGTGGTTCTATCTGAATGAGGACGGTGTGATGCAGACCGGAAAGCTGGTACAGGGGAACCATACATATATTCTGAGCGGCAGCGGCGCCCTGGTTACCGGGTGGTATCTGGAAAACGGTGCTTGGTACTACTATGACAACAATGGATTTCTGGTCAAAGGCTGGCAGAAGGTGGGGAATACCTGGTACTATCTCAGGGAAGACGGCACCATGGCCACTGACTGGCTGCAGCTTGGGAACACCTGGTATTATCTGGACGGCAGCGGAGCTATGGCGACCGGCTGGACCTATGTACGGGGCAGATGGTACTATATGAACAGCTCCGGGGCCATGGTTACGGGCTGGCAGAAGCTTGGGAACACCTGGTATTATCTAAATTCCAACGGGGCTATGGCGACCGGGTGGAATTATATAGGAAATAAATGGTACTATTTGAA
The DNA here is from genome assembly GCF_009677585.1 of Lactonifactor sp. BIOML-A5. Classification (GTDB taxonomy): domain Bacteria; phylum Bacillota; class Clostridia; order Lachnospirales; family Lachnospiraceae; genus Lactonifactor. Next base: position 1,546 of record NZ_WKYV01000018.1, read on the forward strand.
CGGAAACGGGGCTATGGCCACCGGCTGGGCTTATGTGCAGGGCAAATGGTACTATATGAACAGCTCCGGGGCCATGGTTACAGGCTGGCAAAAGCTTGGAAAAACCTGGTATTATATGAATGGGAGCGGAGCCATGGTCTCCGGCTGGAATAAGATTGGCGGTCATTGGTATTTCTTTAACGGAAACGGGGCCATGCTTACGGGCTGGCAGAAGATAGGCGGAATCTGGTACTACATGGATGGAAGCGGAGCTATGGCCGCCGGACGGTGGGTAGGCAATTACTATCTGAGGGAAAACGGAGCCATGGCGGTAAACTGTATTCTCACGATTGGAGGGGTCAAATACAGCTTTGACGCTGCCGGAATCGGCAGTAAAGTAGTGGAATCCGGCGGATATATTGAGATTAGAGATTCTAACGGAAAGATTTATAAGGTAGAGGCCAGCTATGCCACAGATCCCCAGGTCTCCGACGAGGATTTCCTCACAGCGATTGCATATGCGGAAGCTGGCGACCAGGGAATCTCCGGAATGTCGGCGGTTGTTATGGTGATTTTAAACCGTATGAACAGCAGTGCTTTTCCTAATGACCTGCGGACGGTTGTCTATCAGAGAAAGCAGTTCGAACCTGCCAGAACAGGGGTTCTTACAAAATATCTGAAGAATCTGAATTCTATTCCTAATCCTTATCTTTCAAATACAAGAACAGCCGTGCGAAACGCAATGTCGACGTACAAGCTGTATAAAGAAGGGAAAGGCAAGCGCCTGATTAACGGGGTAACACTTCCCTCAGGAAAAAAAGAATTTGACTATTTATATTTTATGACCCCAAAGGCATTTGAAAATCTGGGGCTTGATGAGAAAAAATGTGATGTATTGTATTTATCTCCATCTTCAGATAAATACAAAGGGCATATTTTCTTTAACAAATGGGTAGAAAAATAAGAAAACTGAATGCAGGATAGCAGAGGAAGCAGGTGAAAGTCCTGCGCAAGTCCGTTACTGTGAAAGCCAGATACTAGGCTATCCTGACACACAAAAAATGTCTGCGGCAACCGGGCTTTTGTGGGACAGGTAGGAGTTCGTTGCCATTTTGCGGCGGACTCTTTTTTCTTTTCCAGGATGGACCGCTGCGTTCATAAGGAGTTGTGTATGGAACATAAAAATGGTTTGGAAGATTTCTATATCGTGAAGAATAACAAGAAAATGCGGTATGGGTATACGACAGGGTCCTGTGCGGCGGCAGCGGCAAAAGGGGCTGCCAGGATGCTATTGTCCCAGGCTCAGGTGGAGGAAGCAGACCTGATGACGCCCAAGGGGATTCTTCTTCATCTGCTTCTTTTGGAAATCAGCTGGAACAAAGATAAGGCAGAATGCTGCGTACAGAAGTATGCAGGGGACGATCCCGATGCCACAGACGGGATACATATTTATGCAACTGTGGAAAAACGCAGAGAACCCGGGGTTGTCATTGACGGGGGAGTCGGTGTGGGGCGAGTTACCAGGAAAGGGCTGGAACAGCCCGTGGGAGCTGCTGCCATTAACCGGGTGCCCAGGCGTATGATTGCCCGAGAAGTGGAACAGGTGATAGAGGAAGAAGGCTACGAGGGCGGCCTGAAGGTGACGATCTGGACACCGGAAGGAGAGAAGATCGGGAAACGGACGTTTAACCCAAGGCTTGGAATCCAGGGAGGGATCTCCATCTTAGGCACCTCTGGAATTGTGGAACCTATGAGTGAGGCGGCGCTGATTAAAAGTATAGAGATTGAGATGCGTATGCGGGTTGAAAACGGGGGAAGATATCTTCTGGTGACTCCCGGCAATTACGGTGCCGCCTACTTGAAGGAACACATAGAACTGGATTTCTCCCAAAACATAAAGTGCAGCAATTATGTTGGGGAAACCATTGATATGGCTGTTGGCATGGAAGCAAAAGGGATTCTTTTTATTTCTCATATCGGCAAATTTATTAAGGTGGCAGCCGGCATAATGAATACACATTCCCGGTCTGCGGACGGAAGGGCCGAGATTATGGCGGCAAATGCGGTACGGGCGGGCGCTTCCCTTGAGACAGCAAAAGAGCTTTTGCAGACAGGAACTACGGACGAAGCCCTTGAGATTCTGCAGAGGGAGGGCCTTGTGGAGAAGACCATGGAGGAGGTTCTGGAGAGAGTGGAATACTACTTAAATCACAGAGCTTACGGACAGCTGGAGACAGGGGCAATTCTATTTTCTAACGCATACGGGTATCTGGGCAGGACCTCCCGTGTGCCGGATTTGCTGGATAAACTGAGAGAACAACAAAATATTACATAGACAAAGGAGATATTATGATGCAAGGAAAGCTTTATGGAATTGGGGTGGGACCGGGAGACCCGGAGCTTTTGACCTTAAAAGCGCTGCGGCTGGTGAAAGAGTGTGATGTAATAGCAGTACCAGGTACAGCGGCGGAGGAAAGTGTGGCCTACCAGATTGTGAAGGGAGCCTGGCCTGAGATTGCTCAAAAAGAACTGCTTCCCGTACCTATGCCCATGACAAAGGATCCCAGGCAGCTGGAGGAAAATCATGAAAACGGTGCCAGAAGCATTGAATCGATTCTGCAGAAAGGAAAGCAGGTTGCCTTTCTGACCCTGGGAGACCCTACTGTGTATTCCACCTATCTCTATGTGCACAAGAAAATTCAGAGCTGGGGCTATGAAGTAGAGATCGTCAGCGGAATCACCTCCTTTTGCGCCGTTGCTGCCAGAATGAATATGGGGCTGGTGGAAAAGGCAGAACCCCTCCATGTGATACCTGCCTCTTATCAGATTGAAGAGGCACTGAAGCTGCCGGGCACAAAGGTCCTTATGAAGGCCGGGAAAAAGCTGGGAGAGGTCAAAGAACAGCTTCTGTCCATGGGGGCACAGGGAGTGATGATTGAAAACTGCGGGATGGAAAATGAAAAAATATACCATACCATTGAAGAGATTCCTGAGAATGCAGGATATTATTCCCTGACTATTATTAAAGAATAAACACACAAAGGAGAAGATATGATACATTTTGTTGGAGCGGGCTCTGGTGCCCCGGATTTGATTACGGTAAGAGGAAAGAAATATTTAGAGGAAGCAGATGTAATTATCTATGCAGGTTCGCTGGTAAATCCACAGCTGCTGGAGTACGCCAAGGAAGGATGCAGGGTATACAACAGTGCCAGGATGACACTGGAAGAAGTTCTGGATGTGATGCGCAGCGGGGAGAAAGAAGGAAAAACCACTGTGCGCCTCCACACGGGAGATCCCTGTCTCTATGGCGCCATCAGGGAGCAGATGGATGTGCTGGATGAGGAAAACATCGCATATGACTCCTGTCCGGGTGTGAGTTCCTTCTGCGGGGCTGCTTCTGCTCTGAATCTGGAGTATACCCTGCCGGATGTGTCTCAGAGCGTAATCATAACCCGTATGGCGGGAAGGACGCCTGTCCCCCCAAAGGAGAGCATTGAGTCATTTGCTGCCCACCAGGCAACTATGGTAGTATTTCTAAGCACCGGGATGTTAAAAGAACTGAGTGCCCGTCTGATTGAGGGCGGGTATACCGAGGATACGCCTGCGGCTATTGTGTACAAGGCCACCTGGGAAGATGAAAAGGCCTTTGTATGTACTGTGGGGACTCTGGATAAGACAGCAAAAGAAAATCATATAACGAAAACGGCCTTAATGATTATCGGCGATGCGGTAGCCCATAATCACTATGAGCGTTCTAAATTATATGATCCGGGATTCACCACAGAATTCCGTCAGGGTACAGATACCAAATAAGCGGAGGAAAATATGAAGATAGCAGTTATCAGCTTCAGCCGGTCCGGCTATGCTCTGGGAGAAGCTCTCCACGCAGGGCTTATACAGGAGGGGCATGAAGTAACCACCTACACGAAAAGCAAGTATACAAAGATGGTTTTAGATGAATCCCAGCTGGATATTGACGCGAAGACAATACGCAATGTAAAGCAGTTTGCCAAACCAGTGGATGAATCCATCGGTGCATGGACCAGTCTGCGGTTTCAGAATTCTGATGCTCTGATCTTTATCGGGGCCTGCGGGATAGCAGTGAGGGCCATTGCCCCTTATGTAAAGGATAAGAAAAAGGATCCCGCTGTGGTTGTGGTGGACGAACAGGGAAATTATGTCATCTCTCTTCTGTCAGGACATATCGGCGGCGCCAACGCCCTGACTCTGGATGTGAGCAGAATCACAGGCGCAGAACCTGTAATCACGACAGCAACTGATATCAATGAAAAGTTTGCGGTGGATGTATTTGCAAAGAAGAATGGTTTTTATATTTCTGACATGGGGCTGGCCAAGGATGTATCTGCAGCGCTGGTGGCAGGAAAGGAAGTTGGATTTTACAGTGATTTTCCCTGGCTTGGTGAACTGCCGGAAGGCCTTAAGATAGCTCATGAAGATGAGGAGCGGCCCGAGCTTGGGATTGCGATTACCAGCAGTTACCTGGAGCATCCGTTCGTACATACCCTGTACCTGGTTCCCAGGGTCATCACACTGGGAATCGGCTGCAGAAAAGACACTGCAAAAGAGGAGATACAAAATGCAGTGAGAAAGGCCTGTGATGAGCAGCTGATTCCAACAGTTGCCATGGAGCAGGTGGTCAGCATTGACCTGAAAAAAAACGAACCTGGGCTCATAGAGTACTGCAGGGAGAGAAATCTTCCCTTTATCACGTACACAAAAGAGGAATTGGCTCAGGTAGAAGGAAAATTTACAAAATCTGAATTCGTTGAATCCATTACAGGACTGGACAATGTCTGCGAGAGAAGTGCGGTGAAGGGCAGTGAAGACGGAAGACTGATTTTAAGAAAACATGCAGAAAATGGGGTAACGGTTGCGTTAGCCATGAAGAAATGGAGTGTGGAATTTGAATAAATTATATGTAGTTGGCATTGGGCCCGGCGAGTATGAACAGATGACCATAAAGGCAGCCAATGCCCTGAAGGAAAGCGATGTAATCATAGGATATACCGTATATGTGGATCTGGTTAAAGAACATTTTCCCGGAAAAGAGTTTATGACAACACCAATGAAAAAAGAAGTAGACCGCTGTGTGATGGCCTTCGAGGAAGCAAAAAAAGGAAAAACAGTCTCCATGATCTGCAGCGGCGATGCCGGGGTGTACGGTATGTCGGGCCTTATGTATGAAGTGGGAGTCAGCTATCCGGAGGTAGAGCTTTCCGTGATTCCCGGTGTGACGGCAGCCACCGGAGGAGGCGCTGTGCTGGGTGCCCCTCTGATTCACGACTTTTGCCTGATTAGCTTAAGCGATCTCCTTACCCCGTGGGAAAAGATAGAGGGAAGACTGCTGGGAGCTTCCAAAGCTGATTTTGTGATCTGCCTGTACAATCCTTCCAGCAAAAAACGCAGCGATTATCTGGCAAAGGCATGTGACCTTATGATGCAGTATAAATCAGAGGATACCGTGTGCGGCATTGTGGGGAATATCGGAAGAGACGGAGAATCTTTTAAGGTTATGACATTAAAAGAACTGAGGGACACGTCTGTTGATATGTTTACAACGGTTTTCATCGGCAATTCCCAGACAAAAGTGATAAACGGAAAAATGGTAACGCCCAGAGGATACCGGAATGTGTGACGTTCTTATATTTGGTGGGACAACAGAAGGAAGAAAAATCGCAGAATATATCAGCCGCCACCATATCTCGGGGTATGTGTGCGTGGCCACAGAGTATGGTGAGAGTCTTCTGCCTCAAAATGAGTATGTCAGGGTTTCCCATGAGCGTCTGAAGGAAGAGGAGATGTGCGGGCTTATAGAAAAGGAATCTCCCCGAGTCGTGATCGATGCCACGCACCCCTATGCCGCTGAGGTGACCCGCAATATTAAGAGCGCCTGCCATAAGGCTGGGGTGCCCTGCGTCCGCCTGCTCAGAGAGAGTGCTGGAGCAGAAGACGGCACAGCTGTGGAACATGCAGTTTATGTGGATTCCATTGAGGCGGCTGTAACCTATCTGGAGCATACTAAGGGAGGGATCCTGGTCACCACAGGCAGCAAGGAAATCGGTAAATTCACCCGTCTGGCGGATTACAGAGAAAGGGTCTATGCCAGGGTCCTCTCTCTTCCAAAAGTAACTGCGGCTTGTGCAGAGATGGGATTTGAGGGAAAACATCTTATCTGCATGCAGGGACCGTTTTCCAGAGAACTCAATGAAGCAATGATACGGCAGCTGGACTGCAGGTATCTGGTCACCAAAGAATCCGGGAGCACGGGAGGATTTTTAGAAAAGTGCGAGGCGGCAAAAGCATGCGGCTGTGAGCTGGTAATCGTCGGCAGGCCACTGCAGGAAAAGGGTCTGTCCCTTCTGGAGTGCAAAAGATATCTTGCAGGTGAATTCGGTCTGTCAGGAAAGACAGAGGTTGCCCTGGTAGGCATCGGCATGGGGGATGAGAATACCATGACGGTGGGCGGCAGGGAGGCATGCAGGAGGGCAGAGATAATCATAGGAGCCGGGCGCATGGCAAAAGCAGCGGCAAAGCCAGGACAGGACGTTTATTGCGAATACGACGCCAGGAGGATTCGGGAGTATCTGACAGAGCATCCGGAATATGAGCGCGCCGCGGTTGTCCTGTCGGGGGATGTGGGATTCTACAGCGGCTGCAGAAGGCTTCTGGAAGAACTGAAAGAATTCCAGGTATCTCTGTACTGCGGAATCTCCAGTCTGGTATACTTTATGTCCAGAATCCGGAAGCCGTGGGAGGATGTGAAGATTGCAAGCGCCCACGGCAGAGCGTATAACCTCATACAGGGAATCCGAAGCAATCCCCGCTTTTTTGCCATTCTGGGCACCGGAGACGGGGTATCACGCCTGGCTGAAACATTAATGGAATATCATATGGAAGAGGTTACCATCTATCTGGGAGAAATGCTGTCCTATCCGGAGGAAAAGATATTAAAAGGTAAGCCGTCTGATTTTCTGGGATATCAGGGGAATCCGCTGAGCGTAATATACATAGAAAACCCCGAAGCCAATGAGATTACGGTGACACATGGGATCAGGGACGCGGCATTTGTCCGGGGGAAGGTTCCCATGACAAAAGAAGAGGTGCGCAGCATTTCACTGTCCAAGCTGCGGCTGACAAAGGACGCTGTCTGTTATGATGTAGGCGCCGGGACAGGGTCTGTCTCCATAGAAATGGCGCTTATGGCCCGGGAGGGCAGGGTCTATGCCGTGGAGAAGAAGCCGGAGGCGGCAGCGCTTCTGGAAGAGAATAAAAAAGTGTTCGGGGCGGATAATCTGACGGTAATCTCCGGTCTGGCGCCGGAGGCCCTGGAGGAGTTGGAAGCACCTACACATGCATTTATCGGAGGATCTTCCGGCAATATGAAAGTGATTCTGCAGCTCCTTCTGAAAAAGAATCCCGGAATCCGGATGGTAATTAACTGCATCGCTCTGGAAACCGTGGCGGAGGCAGTAGACTGTATGAGGGAGCTGCCGGTGACAGATGTAGATATTGTATCTGTATCCATCAGCAAATCCAAGACTGTGGGACGATATCATATGATGATGGGAGAAAACCCCATTACCATTATCTCCTGTACAGGAAAAGAGGTGGAGGAAGGATGAAAATCCCCAGATTTCTTATAGCAGCAGGAGCAAGCGGCAGCGGGAAAACGCTTCTGACCTGCGGGATTCTGAAGGCATTAAAAAACCGGGGACTGCAGGTGGCATCTTTTAAGTGCGGCCCTGATTATATCGATCCTATGTTTCACAGCAAGGTAATCCGGGCCAAATCCCGGAATCTGGATACGTTTTTTACCCCTCCTGAGATTGTCAGACATCTCCTGGAAATAAACTGTACCGACCAGGATATTGCTGTGATGGAAGGGGTTATGGGGTATTATGATGGAATCGGAGGCACTACATCACAGGCCAGTGCCTATGAACTTGCCGCAGTTACCAAAACCCCCGTAGTGTTTGTTGTAAACTGTAAGGGTATGAGCGTATCCATACTTCCTTATATCCAGGGATTTCTCGGATTTAAAGAGAACAGCGGTATCCGGGGAGTCATTCTCAATCAGATGTCCCCCATGCTGTATCCCAGAGTGAAGGAATTGATTGAGAAGGAGCTTCCGGTGAAGGTGCTGGGCTATGTGCCAAATGTAAAGGAATGTTCCATTGAAAGCCGCCACCTGGGACTGGTTTTGCCGGATGAGGTGGAACAGCTTCAGGAAAAGCTGGGGCAGCTGGCAGATATTCTGGAAAAAACAATTGATCTGGAAGCGCTTCTTGCGCTGGCAGAAACAGCGGAGGATATCTCTGCTTCACGCCCGGAAACCTTCTCCCCGGACTATGGGTTTACGCTGGACAAGTCTGTGAGAATTGGTGTTGCAAGAGATGAGGCCTTTTGCTTCATCTATGAGGATAATCTGCGCCTTTTGAGAAAGATGGGCGCTGAGCTTGTGGAGTTTTCCCCCCTGCAAGACAGCAGTCTCCCGGAGGGGATTCAGGGACTTCTTTTATATGGAGGCTATCCGGAACTCTATGCAGATGCTTTGGAATCCAACAGAGGGATGATAGAGAGCATTCGCCGGGAGTTCCGAAAGGGGCTTCCAGTGATCGCGGAGTGCGGTGGATTTATGTACCTTCATGAAACCATGGAGGATATGGAGGGGAGTGCCCACAGTATGGCGGGCATCATTCCAGGGAAGGCATACCATACGCCGCAATTAAACCGATTTGGGTATATCTACCTATCTTCCGGGGATGGAACAGTATTTGGGGAACCCATGGAGCAAATCCCGGCCCATGAATTTCATTACTTTGATTCCACTGCCTGCGGGGGAGAATTTCTGGCAAGGAAGCCGGTGGGACGCAGGAGCTGGAACTGCATGTATGGCAGAGAACATATGCTGGCAGGCTTTCCGCATCTGTACTATTACGGGAAACCTCAGATTGCAAAGGCTTTTTTGCAGGAGTGCAGCCGCTATGCACCCCAAAGCCAGTCAAACGTCTAAAAAAGGGAAAGAAGGAAAAGAAAATGAATTTAGAGGAAACGCTGAAATGTATCGGTCCTCTCAATGAGGAAGCTATGAAAGTCAGCCGGAAGCGCTGGGACAGTATTGCAAAACCTTTGTACAGCCTGGGTAAGCTGGAATCTCTGCTGGTGCAGATTGCCGGAATTACAGGAAGCCAGGAAATTGATCTTTCAAAGAAAGCCCTTGTGCCAATGTGCGCGGACAATGGGGTTGTGGCAGAGGGGGTTACGCAGACAGGTCAGGAGGTTACTGCCATTGTGGCAGAGAACTTTTTGACCTGTGAAACCTCTGCGGCTATTATGTGCAAGAGTGCCGGGGCCGATATTTTCCCGGTAGACATCGGAGTTGCGGTGGATACCAATATCATAAACAGAAAAATCGCCTATGGGACTAAAAACATGGCTGTGGAGCCGGCTATGACAAGGGAAGAGGCCATACGCGGTCTGGAGATCGGAATCGCAATGGTAAAGGAACTAAAAGACAAAGGCTATACGATCATTGCTACCGGCGAGATGGGAATCGGCAACACCACAACAAGCAGTGCAGTGGCGGCGGTTCTTCTGGGGCAGCCCGCGGAAGCAGTCACAGGCAAAGGAGCCGGCCTTACAAGTGCCGGACTGGAAAAGAAGATTGCAACGATCAAAAAGGCGATTGCACTTCATAAACCAGACAGAGAAGATCCCATTGATGTGCTGGCAAAGGTGGGGGGCTTTGATATTGCCGGAATTGCAGGTATGTTCCTGGGAGGGGCGGCCTATCATATCCCTGTGGTCATTGACGGGTTTATATCGGCGGTAAGCGCCCTCCTGGCCTGTCGGCTGGCTCCCTTGGCAAAAGGCTATATGATCTCCTCTCATGTCTCCAAAGAGCCTGCGGCCCATATGATTCTGGAGGCGCTGGACCAGTCTCCCTGTCTGCACTGTGATATGTGCCTGGGGGAGGGAACCGGGGCGGTAGCTTTATTCCCTGTTTTAGAGATGGCTGCTGCGGTCTATCAGGGGATGAGTACGTTCAGCGACATAGAGATTGAGGAATACAAACCACTGAGCTAAAAGGAGAAGGGTATGATTACATTAATTACCGGTGGAAGCGGGAGCGGGAAATCAGCATACGCAGAAGATACCCTGCTGTCCTTTGGCGAAGGGGAGCGAATCTATATCGCTACGATGTATCCCTTTGATGAAGAAAGCCACAGGCGGATAGAGCGGCACAGAAACATGCGCCGGGAGAAACATTTTACTACCATCGAACGGTATATTAATTTGAAAGAGCTCACCGTGCCGAAGGATTCCTATGTTCTTTTAGAGTGCATGTCGAACCTGGTGGCCAATGAGATGTACCAGGAGGGAGGCGCCGGGAAAGATACGGTGCCCGCTGTCCTGGAAGGTATCTTTGCCCTGGACCGTCAGGCAAAAGAGCTGTGCATTGTGACAAATGAGATCTTTTCCGACGGCATCCCCTATGAGGTTGAGACAGAAAAGTATCAAAAGTACCTGGGAGAGATCAATCAGGCAATTGGAAGAGTCGCCGTAAGGGTAGTGGAAGTGGTATACGGTATCCCTATCGTACTGAAGGAGAATTAAATGAAACAGATTTGGAATAGTTTTAAAATAGCCTTTGCCATGTACTCAAAGATCCCTGTGCCGAACAGTGACTGGACGAAAGAGAACATGAGATATACCATGTGCTTTTTCCCCGCAGTGGGGCTGGTCATTGGAGGACTTACCTGGCTTTGGGGCGTCTGGGGGAGGAACCTGGCGGAAAGCCATACCTTTTATACGGTTATCCTTCTGCTGATCCCCGTGGCAGTGACAGGGGGGATCCATCTGGACGGACTTCTGGATACCTCCGATGCTTTATCCTCCTATCAGGAAAAAGAGAGAAAGCTGGAGATTCTGAAAGACTCCCATGCGGGTGCTTTTGCCATTATTATAGGAATTACATATTTTCTGCTTTACTTCGGTATTTACAGTGAGCTGACCTTAAAGGGGCTTCCTGTTGTATGCCTCAGTTTTGTTCTGTCCAGGTGCTTCAGCGGACTGTCCATTGCGGCATTTCCTATGGCGAAAAACACCGGTCTGGCGGCAACCTTCTCAGACGGCGCTCAGAAACAGACGGTTCGAATCACTACTGTGGCATGTGGACTTCTTACCATCCTCCTTATGTGTCTGTATCAGCCTGTACTGGGTGCCTGTGCAGCTATGGGAGGAATATTGACATTCGGCTTTTACTATCGTATGTCCATGAAGCAGTTTGGGGGAATCACCGGAGATCTGGCGGGCTTTTTCCTTCAGATATGTGAATTGGTGATGGCATTCTGTGTAGTGGCAGGAGAGATTCTGCTGAGAAAAATGGCATAGCAAAGGAGATACAGGTATGATATTAATTATCGGGGGCATGTTCCAGGGAAAAAAAGAGTACGTGCGCAGCAGATTTGGCCTGGAAGTGAAAGACATGGCTGACGGCAGTGTCTGTTCTTACGAAGAATTGTTCCGCTGCCGTGGAATCTTTCATTTTCACGAATGGATTCGGCGGATGCTCCAGGAGAATAGAGATTTAACGAATCTGGCAGGAAGGCTGGAAAAAGAGAACCCTCAGATCCTTATCATTTCTAATGAGCTGGGGTACGGTGTGGTGCCGGTGGACTCTTTTGACAGAGAATACAGGGAGGCCGCAGGGCGGATATGCACCCGGATTGCCCGGTCTGCCGTTTCGGTACACCGGGTAGTCTGCGGCATTGGGACGGTGATCAAAGATGCTTGATTTATTTCTTGTGCGGCACTCCATTACCTATGGGAATACCTTAGGGCGCTATATAGGAAAAAGGACCGATGAACCCCTTACGGAGGACGGCATTGCCCTGGTGAAACACAGATATTATCCCCAGGTACAGGCTGTTTTTACCAGCCCCTTGAAGCGGTGTGTGCAGACCGCGGCACTCTGTTATCCGGGAACCCCTGTTCATACGTTGGAGGAGCTGGCTGAGTGTGATTTCGGAGCGTTTGAAAACAAAAACTACAAAGAGCTCTCGGGAAATGACCAATACCAGGAGTGGATTGACAGCAATGGCACCCTGCCTTTTCCCGGGGGAGAGAGCAGGGAAGCATTCATGGAGCGATGCCAAAAAGGGTTTTGCCGCTGTGTGGAATACTGCCTCAGGGAAGGCCTGCGCTCCGGGGCTTTGGTGGTTCACGGAGGGACTATTATGAGCATTCTGGATGCCTATGCAGTTCCCCATCAGGAGTATTATGACTGGCAGGTGGGAAACGGCGGCGGATACTGGGTGAGGACTTCCGCAGAAGTATGGAATGAAAAAGAACAGGAACTGCATGTGGTAAAAAGACTTGCAGAATAAATACAGGAGAGGACTTTATTAAGATGCTGAAGTGGACAATATTTGCCCTGGTTTTGGGCTTTTTTATAGATTTGATCGTGGGAGACCCTCCGTTTTTATACCATCCGGTCAGAATCATCGGGAATGGAATTGCGCTGACGGAAAAAGGCCTCAGGCGCATATTCCCAAAAACTCCGGGCGGAGAGCGGGCGGGCGGTTTCTTTCTTATCCTGATTATCTGCCTGTTCAGCGCGGGAGTCCCCGGATTGATTCTATGGTTTGCTTACCATTGGCATACCTGGCTGGGAGTATTTTTGGAAACCTTTATGTGTTATCAGCTGCTGGCTACGAAGTCTCTGAAGGAGGAGAGCATGAAGGTATACGAACAGCTGAAGGCCGGAAACCTGGAGGGGGCAAGATATGCCGTTTCTATGATTGTGGGGCGGGATACCAAGAGTCTTGATGAGGAGGGAGTCACAAAGGCAGCTGTTGAGACCATTGCGGAAAACACCTCGGATGGAATCATTGCCCCGCTTTTTTATATGGCTCTTGGGGGCGCTCCCTTGATGTTTCTGTACAAGGCCATTAACACCATGGATTCCATGGTAGGATATAAAAACGATAAATATCTCAATTTCGGACGGCTGCCTGCAAAGTTAGATGATGCTGCTAATTTTGTACCTGCAAGAATATCCGCGTGGCTTATGGTGGCGGCCAGCTTTTTCCTGAAGATGGACAGCAGAAACGCAACACGGATTTACAGAAGAGACAGGCGGAATCACGCAAGTCCCAATTCTGCCCAGACAGAGGCAGTGATGGCCGGAGCGCTTGGGGTGCAGCTGGCCGGAGACGCCTATTATTTCGGGAAGCTTTACCAGAAACCGACAATTGGGGACCGTATCCGTAAGATTCAGTATGAGGATATCCGTTATGCCAACAATCTGCTCTATGCCAGTGCGGGAATTGGCGTACTGTTTTTCGGACTGATTCGGCTGATGCTTCAGATCGCGCTTCAAATCGTATAGAACCGGGAGAATACATATGAAGAAACATATACACGGCGGGGATGTGTACCGTCATCAAAACGTGATTGATTTTTCGGCAAACTGTAATCCACTGGGGACTCCTGCCAGCGTAAAGCGGGCAGTCGCCGAAAGTATGGAGCAGGTGTACCACTATCCTGATGTGAGGTGCCAGAACCTAAGAGACGCATTGTCTGTCTATGAAGGAGTTCCGGCGGACTGGATCATCTGCGGAAATGGGGCTGCGGATCTGATTTTTTCTCTGGTGCTGGCCCTGAAACCTAAGAGGGCGCTGGTGCCGGCCCCTACCTTTGCGGAATATGAGCAGGCCCTGGAAAGTGTGGGATGTCAGGTGCTTCATGCCCCAGGCAGAGAGGAAGACGGATTTGCCGTGGATCAGGCGCTTTTGCAGGCCATAGACGATACCATAGATATTTTATTTCTGTGCAATCCTAATAATCCCACTGGGATTCTCACAGAGCCTGAGAGGCTGGAGCAGGTGATGGATGCCTGCCGCCGCCACGGCGTTTTTCTTGTGCTGGATGAATGTTTTCTGGACTTTGTTTGCAGTCCGGGAAAGTATACCCAAAAGGCTTCCCTGGAAAACCGGAAAGATCTGTTCATCCTGAAAGCATTTACAAAGCGGTATGCAATGGCAGGAATACGCCTGGGCTATGGACTGTGCAGCAGCCAGGACCTGTTGGAGAAGATGAAGGAGGTTACTCAGCCCTGGAATGTTTCCACTCTGGCTCAGGCAGCCGGAATCGCTGCTTTGAAAGAAAAAGAATATGTGGCCAGGGCCACAGAACTGATCCATAGGGAGCGCGGGTTTCTCAAGGAGAAAATGCGTGAGGCAGGGCTTCAGGTATATGATTCCCAGGCCAATTATATCTTTTTCAAGGGACCTGAAAACCTTCAGGAGCTCTGCCTGCAGGAGGGGATATTAATCCGGGACTGCGGCAATTACTATGGACTGGCAAGAGGATATTACAGGATTGCAGTCCGAACCCATGAAGAGAACCTGACCCTTATGAGGGCTTTTGAAAAAGTACTGTAAAACAGAGAAAAGAGGGATATATTATGGCAAAAGCAATTATGATTCAGGGTACTATGTCCAATGCCGGAAAAAGCCTGCTTACAGCGGGGCTCTGCCGTATTTTCACCCAGGACGGATATAAAGTAGCCCCTTTTAAGTCACAGAATATGGCGCTGAATTCCTTTATCACAGAGGAAGGACTGGAGATGGGACGAGCACAGGTGATGCAGGCAGAAGCGGCGGGAATCAAGCCATCTGTTCTGATGAACCCAATACTTCTAAAGCCAACCAATGATGTGGGCTCCCAGGTCATCGTCAATGGGGAGGTTCTCGGCACTATGAGTGCAAGAGACTATTTTGCTTATAAAAAGAAGCTGATACCTGAAGTTATGAAAGCCTACCATGCATTGGCAGAGAAGAATGATATTATTGTCATAGAAGGCGCCGGCAGTCCTGCGGAAATTAATCTGAAGGAAGAAGATATCGTTAATATGGGCATGGCAAAGCAGGCCAAAGCTCCCGTGCTTTTAGTGGGAGACATCGACAGAGGCGGTGTCTTTGCTCAGCTGATAGGAACCATTATGCTTCTGGACGAGGATGAGAGAAAAATAGTAAAAGGCACCATTGTAAACAAATTCAGAGGCGACAAAACCATACTGGATCCTGGGCTGAAGATATTGGAGGAGAAAACAGGCGTTCCGGTGGTAGGTGTAGCTCCCTATCTGAATATTGAGGTAGAAGATGAGGACAGCCTTACGGAGCGGTTTGAAGCGCCCCGGGAAGTCGGTGTCATTGATATTGCGGTAATCCGCCTTCCCAGAATCTCTAACTTTACTGATTTTAACCCTCTGGAGAGTATCCCCGGAGTTTCTCTCAGATATGTGAAGCATCCCCATGAGCTGAAACAGCCGGATATGATTATACTGCCGGGAACCAAGAATACCATGGAAGATCTTCTTTGGATGCGCCAGACAGGCCTGGAGGCACTGATCCTGAAAGAGGCGGCAAAAGGAAAAATTATCTATGGCGTCTGCGGAGGATATCAGATGCTGGGAGAAACCCTTTCCGATCCCCATCACGTAGAAGCAGGGGGAGAGATTAAGGGCATGGGCCTTCTCCCCATGGATACGATTTTTGAACAGGCAAAGACAAGAACCAGGGTGACAGGCACCTTCAGACATATAGGAGGTGCACTAAAGCTTCTGGAAGGAACCGAACTGGAGGGGTATGAGATTCATATGGGAGAAAGCGTCCTGAAGGAGGGTGCGGTATCTATGAATGAAATCACGGATGGGGTCAGCCGTGTGACAAAGCCCGACGGTGCCTGCAAAGACAATGTCTATGGCTCCTATGTGCACGGGATCTTCGACAGGGAAGAAGTGGCCGGAAAAATCATCCGGGCAATCGGAGCCATAAAAGGAATTGATGTAGAGGAAATGACCAGTATTGATTTTCAGGCATTCAAGGAAACCCAGTATGACATTCTTGCGGCAGAGCTGAGGAAACATCTGGATATGAAGAAAATATATGAGATTTTAGAAGCCGGTATATAAAAGGAGAGGAGAACGTATGAAAATAGAACTGGAAAATGTGCTGCCCAAGGAGATAGAAAGCAGAAGCTTTGAGATAATTACAGAGGAACTGGGAGATACGCCTCTGATCCCCGGCACTGAGCTGATTGTAAAGCGGTGTATCCATACAAGTGCAGACTTCGACTATGCCCGGAATCTCTGCTTTTCTGATGGAGCAGTGGAGGCAGCCATAGCGGCTATTAAAGAGGGGGCCAGCATTGTCACAGATACCCAGATGGCAAAAGCCGGTATTAATAAAAAAGTCTTGAATAAATATGGCGGCAAAGTCCATTGCTTCATGTCTGATGAAGACATTGCCGAGATTGCTAAAAAAAGCGGTTCCACCAGGGCAACGGCCAGTATGGATAAAGCCGCGTCTATGGAAGAAGAGTTTATCTTTGCCATCGGAAACGCACCCACTGCGCTGGTAAGGCTTTACGAATTGATGCAGGAGGAAAAAATCCACCCCAAGCTGATTATTGGAGTTCCCGTGGGATTTGTAAATGTGGTGCAGTCAAAAGAACTGATCATGGAGACAGATGTGCCTTACATCGTGGCCAAAGGACGAAAGGGAGGAAGTAATATTGCTGCCTGCATCTGCAATGCATTGCTGTATATGATCGATAATTCCAGGGAGTAGATATGGGAAGGGGACGGTGAGGGAGAGTCCGTGCGGGAGGATGGTTCTTGGGAGTAGGACGCCTGTGTTCCGGGGACACCTCCGTCGCGAGGAGAGTCTAAGCCAAAACCGGAATCCCCTCCGGAGCACCGTTCGCATACGCAGAGAATGCTTTCGATGCATTCTCTGCGCGGGCTCACTTTTTTTCGGCCCGGACTGCCGAAAAAATCTCCTGCGGGAATCCCGGTTTTGCCTAAGACTCTCTGCTCACTCCTGCGGAATCGTCCGCAGAACACAGGCGTCCTACTCCCAAGAACCATCCTCCCGCACGGACTCTCCCTCACCTGTATATTGGAAAGTTCCAGGTAGCTACTATATAGGAAAAGAAATTATAGGTATAAAAAAAGTGTAGATGTCAGAGTTCATTACTCTCAAACAACTACACTTTTATTATGTGAAATAAACTGCTAATTGAACTAAAACCCTACAACTTACGACCATTACCCCATTCCAAATAAATGTAAAATGAGCCGATACCAGAATATAGAAGGGAGGCGCGGGGAGACTGGGGCATGGGCAGGTCAGGGAGGTTAAGCGGAGTGAGCCGAAGATCCAGTCCACCAGCTGTTTAGCGAGGAAGGCTCTCCTGACGAGCTTAGCAGCTGGTAGGGCTTAGCTGAGGGGAGCGGAGCCTCGAGCTGAACCTGCCCATGCCCCAGTCTCCCCGCGCCTCCCTTCTATATTCGTCCGTCTTATTCTCATTTTGCCCCCGAACTTTCCATTAAGAATGCGTAACCGCCCTCTGATAATACCTGGACGTCAACTTGGACAAAATTCCATACACCGGCTTAAACAGCACCAGGGTAATGACTACATTTCCCACACAGTGGAGAATATCTGAAGGGATTCCGCTGATCCAGTATGCGATTCCGCCTCCGACGCCTGAGATGATGAAGTAGGGGAACGAGCAGAGGAATCCGAAGCCCAGGCCGAAGGCCCCTGAGATGATGGACCACATGACCGGGGAGTCGTTTTTGGAGCAGAGCATGGTGATCACTGCCAGGATGGTCCAGACGTAGAGGTACATGAACCACCAGATTCCAAAGCCGTATATCATACCTTCTAAAAATGCAAAGATGTAGATAATATAAAATACCTTTTTCCTGAAGAGAAGGGTATAGATGATGATAAGGAGAGAAACCACTTCTATATTATGAAGAAAGGCCATTCCCACCTGACCCACCAGAAGTATGGCTGTGAGGAAGGCCAGGATTACCATATCTTTTACTTTAGTATTCATAAAATATCATCTCCTGTCTAGCCGGCAGTATAGGTAAGTTCGTAGTGCTCTCCGTCTTCTATAGGAGTCTGGTCAGCGGAAGTGTTCAGCATTTCCCCGTCCTTGGTGATACACCACCAGTCTGTGCCCTCTACTGACTCCCCGTCAGCTGCGGTAATGAAGAGACCATATTGACCCTCCTCCCCTTCCACAAGCTTTTCTTCTGTGATCACTTCACCCAGATATTCTTTATCTGTGTGGTAGACAAACTCTTTGGAGGTTCCGTCCTTATGGACAACCTCAACGGTAACTTCTTTACTTCCCTGGGAGGTCTTAGGCTTCATAGAACTGCTCAGCAAAAACAGTGCGCCTATAAGTACCAGCAGGGTGATGGCGGCTGTCAGTATCTGCGCTTTATTCGGCTTCTTTTTTTCAGTCATAAACATACCTTCCTTCCTATCCTTTATATTTGTTCTATATTGTCTGCAAAGCCATGGCATCTTTCACATGACGGATGAAGAGCTGGCGGATCCCGGGGTATTCCCCAAGGCCTTTCAGGACAGAGGAGACTGTAAAGCCAGCCTTTTCAAACTGACAGCGCCAGGATTCAGGATCGTCGCTTGCCATATCATTTCTGGCATGGTCCCCTGCCACAATCATAAACGGAGCCAGTACTACCTTTTGGGGCTGGTATTCTTTCACCATTCGAAGAAGGCTTTCCATGGACGGGTAAGCCTCTACGGTGCCTAAAAAGAAGTTTTTGTATCCGTGGTCTTTAAACTGATAGTCCAGGGCCGCATAGATTGCGTTGGAATAATGAGTGGTCCCGTGCCCCATCAGTACCAGCACCTCATCTTCCGGAAGCGCAGAGAATTCGTCCACAATGGACTGAATTACTGCAAGGTTATCTTCCTCTGCGGTCAGGAGTGGTGTACCGAAAGTGATAGTGTGGAAGTCTTCCTGATAGGAGAGTGCATCCTCCTTCATCAGGTCATTTTCAATTCCATTGATTACGTGGGTGGGCTGGACAATGACATCCGTAATCCCGTCTTTTCTCATAAGCTCCATGGCTTCCTTTACATTTGGAATTATGAGGTTGTCCCGTTTGGCCAGCTTTGCAAGTATCATTTTACTGGTCCATGCCCGGTAAATTTTATGGTCCGGGAAGGCTTGGGCGATGTCGGCTTCAATGGCATCAATGGTTACTTTTCTTGTCTCTTCATAGCTGGTGCCGAAGCTGACGACTAAAATTGCTTTGTTGGTTTCGCGGTTCATAAGGCGGCTTCCTCCGTAAAATGTTTTTTCATTTATATTTTCTATGTAGCCTTCCAGTGTTTTCAGATCTCTGGGAAGGGGAAGAGAGGGTTTTAAGATTCCTTTCTTACATAGACTCTCAAACAGCTGCAGTACAGCCGGCTGTTCCAGGTTAGTCATGGCCAGTGCAGTGTGGTTGGTAAAGACCTCCAGAGGCGAACCATGTATCAGGACTTTACCCTCGTGAAACAGGGCGATTTCATCGGCCCATTCCAGGGCATAATTTACATCGTGGGTGGCCATTAAGACGGTGATTCCATTTTCCGTCAGCTGATTTACAATCTTATTTACCATGGTGGTATGCCTGGGATCCAAAGCGGCTGCCGGCTCATCTAAAATAATGACTTCCGGGTGCATCACAAGAATATCGGCGATAGAGACCTGTTTTTTCTGGCCGCCGCTCAGCGCATGGGTTGGTTTGTGCCGGAAGGGAGTAATCTCCAGGTAGTCAATCACATTCTCTACTTCTTTTTTGGCTTCCTCCTCTGAAACTCCAAGGTTCAGGATCCCAAAAGAGATTTCCTGGTAGACACTGGCGGAAAAAAGCTGATTGTCCGGGTCCTGAAAGATAATTCCCACCTTGCTCCGGAGCTTTAAAAGCCCCTCACGTGAGTAATCAAAAGGTTCTCCGTTCAGGTACAATTTACCCTTCGCAGGGCGGTTAATCCCATTGCAGCAGAGAAAGAAGGTGGACTTTCCGGAGCCGTTGGCACCCATAAATGCCACTTTCTTTCCCCGCCGGATCTCAAGGGAGAGACCGTTTAAAGAGTGGGTATTTTCATCATCATAAGAAAAGTACAGGTCTTCTGCTTTCAGAATAATATCATTCATATATGTAATCTCCATATCGTAACGCCGAGCAGGAAGCATTCAAACAATACAATATATATTATTTCGTTGGCTTTCGGCGGATAATTTTCGTTCAGAACTCTGAGTTTGCCGTCATAGCATCTGGATTCCATGGCATCGTACAGGGCATTGGATTTTTTCATGGCCCGGATAAGAAGAACGGAAGCCAATGCCCCGAAGGATTTCAGCGACGTTTTAAAGTCTTTATTACCCAGGCGGGAATCCTGAGCGGTGGAGATAGCAGAGGATATCTCCATTAAAACAAAGATAAAGCGGTAGATCAGCATCATCAGCTCAATCACCAGCTCCGGACAGTGTATTTTTCGCAGTACGAGAAGAATGTCTGTCATAGGAGTGTTCAAGGAGAGAAAGTACAGGCAGGAGACACTGGCGAGAGCTGTTGCTATGAGCTGCACGGCAAATGCCAGAGATGCCCGGCTGCCTGTTATATAATAGCTTCCTACGGAAAGAGCGAACGCGTCCAGGGGAGTCCTGGATATATTTACAATAATGGCAAGTGTACTTAAGAATAAAAATGCCAGAGGAATCATGAGAAGTTTCCGATAACGAGAAAGTGGGATCCCCCCTTTCTTAACAGTGAGAATCCCATTTGCCAATAATACCAGAAGTGCCACAGCAATCGAACGGCTGACAACGCAGAAAAGCAGCGTGATAATAGAATATATGAATTTTTCGCTTGCATTTACGTACCGTAATTTCGAATAATAGCAAAGCTTATCTATGACAATCATGATAAAATTCCTTTCTCGTCAGTGGGTTATTGTCTGCCCAATTCCTTCTGCAGCTTTTTCCTCTCTACAAACCGTCCCATAAAGAAAGACAGGATGCCCACGCCGATTCCGGTCTGAAGGCAGAAGATAAGACTCTCTACTTCACCGGGGAGCTCGCCTCCCAGCATACTCTCCAGCACAGGTGTAAACCAAGGTTCGTATTCTCCGTGAATCTCTTCAATCATCTGACTTCCCGCATCGTCGGAACCTCCAAACTCAGCACCCTTTAATGCAAATAAAGGTACAATGGCGATGAGTGCCGCCACAATCAGCAGGATGACAACGGTTTTTGTGTTTTTACTCATGAGCTTTTCCCTCCTTGATAAATCCGATAGACTTCAGCTCCGGCAGTGCAAATGATTCCAGACCAATCATAATGATTACGGTCAGAATTCCCTCGATCACTGCGAGAGGCATTTGGGTTGGTGCGAAGATACCCAGGAACTTTACTGCAGAGGCAGCGATACCGCCCTGTTCAGAGGGATATGCCACAGCCAGCTGTATGCTGGTAACGCAATATGTAAACAAATCACCCAGGCAGGCAGCCAGGAAAATAGATACTTTCCGGTTTACATTTAACTTCTGGCAGAGCTTGTAGATGCCGTAAGATACAAAAGGTCCGGCGATTGCCATGGAGAATGTATTGGCTCCCAGGGTCGTGAGTCCTCCGTGTGCCAGCAGAATTGCCTGGAAGAGCAGTACAATGATCCCCAGAATGCTGACTGCGGACGGGCCGAACAGGATAGCGCCCAGGCCGGTGCCTGTCATATGGGAACAGCTCCCGGTAACAGACGGAATCTTCAAGGAAGAGATAACAAACACAAAAGCGCCGGACATAGCCAGAATCGTCAGAGCCCTTCTGTTTTCCCTCAAAGTCTTTCGAATGGAAAAGAATCCCGCAATTACAAAGGGAACGCAGATCACTCCCCATGCGATACAGAATGTTGCCGGAAGATAGCCTTCCATAATGTGCATAGCACTTACCACCGGTGTGATACCAAAGCAGAGGGCAAATGCGGCAGCCAGTGTTACAACTTTTTTTTGCTTACTTGTCATTTTTCTTTCTCCTTTTCTCAAGTTGTTGTGACATTACTGTAACGTGGTTCAAGAGTAAAAGAAAAGCCCAGTAGCATATACTACTGAGCGTCTGAGAACAGATTCCGGTCTTGATAGGGGCTGGCCCCTGACGGATAAGAACCGTTCTTACACTCAGCCATCGTTCGTAACTAAAGTGCAAATCGCTTGTGACAGGCAGGTCTTCTGACTTAGGGGGTCTTCATTGAATTTCGCCTTCCCAGTTATCCCAGTGACATAAATGAAATTCAACTCGTCCCATACAGCGGCGTGACCGTGTGAGCTTTTACTCACTTTCCTATTAACCCGATTGCTCAGGACCATATCACACTCAATTTTAGCGGAATACTCCGCATACCGAAGATCTGAATCTGGCATTGTCAGATCTGCGGACCTATTGTCATTCTATACTTTCGATAGTAATTTGTCAATAACTATGACCCATTCTTTTCCACCCCAGTACCCTCATTGGCTGGCCTTTACAAATTTCTATTTGATTTTTCTCACTCATATGCTATTATGAAAAAAGATTGACACAATAAGAGAATCAGGAGAAGGATATACTATGGGAATATGTATGCTGGGTATTGACCACAACCGAGCCTTACTGGATGTGCGTGCCCTTTTTTCATTTACCAAAAAGAATACTGCTGAGGCGCTGGAAGTACTCAGGGAAAAAGAAGGAATCCTGGGCTGCATTATTTTATCTACCTGCAACCGCATGGAGATTTGGGCCAGCACCGTGGAGGACTGGGACGGTTCCCTGTACGACTGCCTCTTGGAGTTAAAGGGAGCAGAGTCTGGTAAGTACAGAGAGTATTTTGTGGAGCGTAAGGAGAAAGAAGCGGTAGAACATCTCTTTTACCTGACCTGCGGTCTGAAATCACAGATTTTGGGAGAAGATCAGATTCTGACTCAGGTAAAGGACGCGCTGGCTCTGGCCAGAGAGAACTTCACTACAGACAGTGTGCTGGAGGTGCTCTTCCGGATGGCTGTAACGGCGGGAAAAAAGGTGAAGACAGATGTAACATTCTCCAGAGGGAATTCCTCTGTGATTCATCAGGCCATTACCATGCTGGAGGATGAGGGATTCCGCCTTCAGGACAAAACTTGTATGGTAATCGGCAACGGAGAGATGGGGAAAGTTGCGGCTCAGGCGCTTCGGGAAGCAGGTGCATACGTGACGGTAACGGTCCGTCAGTACCGCAGCGGTATTGTAAGTATTCCCCAGGGCTGTGCCCGGATTAACTATGGAGAGAGAATGGACTATCTTCCCCAGTGTGATCTGGTGGTCAGCGCTACGGCAAGCCCTAATTATACGTTAAAAAAAGAATTGTTTCAGGAGGCAGTGCTGCCCGCAGATCTGCGGATTATTGATCTGGCGGTGCCGAGGGATGTGGAGCCGTCGGTAGGGGAACTCCCTGAGATTACACTATATGATATGGACAGCTTCCGTATGGAGGGAACGCCGGAGGAGCTTTCCCAGAGTCTGGAACAGGCGGGAGAGATTCTGAACACACAGATGGAGGAATTTTATTCCTGGCTGGAAGGTCGGGATCTGATTCCGAGGATTCAGGAGATTAAGGCAGATGCGGTGCAGGATCTGAATCTCCGTATTCTGAAGATTCTGAATAAAACTCCTATGGAGGAAAAAGACAGGGAAAAGCTTTTGCATACTATTGATACGGCGGCGGGCAAAGTGGTGAACAAAATGATATTCGGACTGCGGGACACGCTTGAAAAGGAAGCCTTTTTGGAGTGTGTGGCAGGATTGGAGAAGGTGTACGATGATTAATCAGGAAAAACCATATTTCCCCATGTTTGTAGATCTGTCGGAAAAGAAAATCCTTGTGGTCGGAGCAGGAAAAATAGCGGCTCGAAGGATTCAAACCCTGCTCCCTTTTGCCGGGGAGATACAGGTGATTGCCCCCAGGGCGGAGGCAGCAGTGGCAGAAATGGCAGAAAAAGGGATGATCCAGTATGAGGCCAGAGAGTACGAAAGAGAGGATTTATATGATGCCTGTATTGTCATAGCAGCCACAGACCGGGAACAGGTAAATAATGAGATTTACAGTGTCTGCAAATGTATGGGCATTCCGGTCAATGTAATCAGTGATAAACAGAAATGTGATTTTTATTTTCCGGGAATCGTCCAGAGGGATGAGATTGTGATAGGCGTCAGCGCCAGCGGAAAGGATCATAAAAAGGCGAGAAAAATGCGGGAGGATATCGCCGCATTTTTACGGGAAGAGGAGAAGGTATGAGTAAAAAAAGGATCGTTGTGGGCAGCAGAGAGAGCAAGCTTGCTGTCATTCAGAGCGAAATGGTAATAGAGTATGTGAAGGAA
Source organism: Lactonifactor sp. BIOML-A5 (assembly GCF_009677585.1). Classification (GTDB taxonomy): domain Bacteria; phylum Bacillota; class Clostridia; order Lachnospirales; family Lachnospiraceae; genus Lactonifactor. Next base: position 25,819 of record NZ_WKYV01000018.1, read on the forward strand.
GCGTACCCCCAGGCTGAGGTGAGTCTTCTCACCATGAAAACTACAGGAGATATTATTCTGGACCGCACACTGGACAAAATCGGCGGTAAAGGTTTATTTGTAAAAGAACTGGACAAAGCCTTGATGGAGGGACGAAGCGACCTGTCTGTGCACAGTCTGAAGGATATGCCTATGGAGATTCCGGAGGAACTGCCTATTGTGGCGTTTTCCAAAAGGGAAGATCCCAGGGATGTCCTGATTCTTCCGGTGGGAGAGACAGAGATTCCGGAGGGGAAGCCCATCGGGTGCTCCAGCCAGAGAAGAACCCTTCAGCTGAAGGAATTATTCCCGGATATTCCCTGCAAAAGTATCCGGGGAAATGTTATTACCAGGCTTTCCAAACTAGACTCGGGGGAATACGGGGCACTGGTTCTGGCGGCAGCAGGGGTAAAGAGACTGGGGCTTGAGGACAGAATCAGCCGGTATTTTGAACCTGAGGAGATGATCCCTGCGGCCGGCCAGGGGATTCTTGCAGTCCAGGGCCGTGCGGAGGAGGATTATTCCTATCTGGACGGGTACCGGGATTCGGAAGCCACCTGCGCGGCGCTTGCGGAACGGGCATTTGTGCGGTATCTGGACGGCGGGTGCTCTTCCCCGATTGCAGCACATGGGGTGGTAAAAGAAGGGAGAATAACGCTCACAGGTCTGTATTACTGTGAAGAGACAAATACATACAGAAAAGGCAGAATGGAGGATTCGGCCGAACACGCGGAAGAACTGGGAATTGCACTGGCAAGAACCCTGAAGGAACAGACAGGAGGTACACAGTAAATGACAGCAGGCAAAGTATGGTTAGTTGGAGCAGGACCGGGAGACATCGGGCTCTTTACGGTAAAAGGGATGGAAACCTTAAAAAACGCTGAGGTAGTGGTCTATGACAGCCTGGTGGGCCAGGGAGTTCTTTCCATGATTCCGGATACCGCCAGATGTATTAATGTGGGAAAACGGGCGGGGCACCACACCATGCCTCAGTGGCAGATTAATCAGGTGCTTCTGGATGAGGCTAAAAAAGGATACCGGGTGGTGCGTCTGAAGGGCGGGGATCCCTTCCTCTTCGGGCGCGGAGGAGAAGAACTGGAACTTTTAAGGGAACATGGAATCCCCTACGAAGTGGTTCCCGGAGTCACCTCCCCCCTATCGGTTCCGGCCTATAATGGAATACCTGTCACCCACAGGGACTACTGCTCTTCCCTGCATATTATCACAGGCCACAAAAAAGCGGGAGAAAGCTATGACATTGATTTTGAGGCATTGGTGCGCACCGGAGGAACTCTGGTATTTCTTATGGGGGTTACAGCCCTGGCAGATATCTGCAGCAGTCTTCTCGGCGCAGGGATAGACCCTCAGATGCCGGCGGCAATTCTTCAAAAGGGTACCACCGCAGGGCAAAAACGGATTGTTGCCACGGTATCTACCCTGAAGCAGGAGGTAGACAGGCAGGGAATAGAGACACCGGCAATTATTGTAGTGGGCCGGGTGTGCGAGTTGGCAGAAAAGTTTGCCTGGTATGAGGAACTCCCGCTTTTTGGATTCAAGGTCCTGGTAACCAGGCCCAGAGATCTTATCTCTTCCATGGCTGCCAGACTCCGCAGAAAAGGCGCGGAGGTGCTAGAACTTCCCGCCATACGGACAGAAGCGCTGGAGAATCAGGAACTTCTCATCCGTGCATTTGCGCGCATGGACACTTACGACTGGATTGCTTTTACCAGCCCCACCGGCGTAAAGGTTTTCTTTCAGGAGATGAAAAAGGCCAGGATGGATATCCGCGCTCTCAGCAGAGTAAAGATTGCCGCCATCGGGACAGGAACAAAGAGAGAGCTGGAGGAACGGGGACTGTTTGTGGATCTAATGCCGGAGGTATACGACGGGGCTTCTCTTGGGGCTGCCCTGGCAGAGGCCTGCCGGGGAGGGGAGCATATCCTGATTCCCAGGGCTAAAATTGGAAATCATGAGATCCTGGAGGAACTGGAGAAAAAACAGAACCTGGTCATCGATGATATTCCAACGTATGATACCCTGTATGAAACCTCCGAGATTATTGATGAGAAGAAAGAATTTGAGATGGGTTCCATTGACTGTGCTGTGTTTACCAGCGCCTCCACGGTAAAAGGATTCGCGGAGGCAACGCCGGGTCTGGACTACAGCCGGGTTACGGCTGCCTGCATCGGAAAGCAGACAAAAGCAGCAGCGGACCGCTACGGAATGCAGACCTATATGGCAGAGAAGGCCACCATTGACAGTGTAATTGATTTGGTTATAAACTTAAAGATGAAAAAGGGGTGCTGAAAACATGGAGATGATTAAACGACCAAGAAGATTAAGAGGAAATGAGGCAATCCGAAAAATGGTCAGGGAGACCAGAATGGATAAAAGCTCTCTGATCTATCCGCTGTTCGTAATAGACGGGGAAAACATTGAGGAAGAAATCCCATCGATGCCGGGACAGTATCGATTCAGCGTGGACCGGCTGCCCTATGAGCTGGAGCGTCTCACCAAAGCCGGGGTGGAAAACCTGATGTTATTTGGAATTCCCGCCCATAAGGATGAGATGGGAAGTCAGGCATATGCAGAGGATGGAATTGTTCAGCGCGCACTCAGGGAAGGGAAAAAACAGTTCCCCGGTCTCTATTATATTACGGATGTATGTATGTGTGAGTACACGTCCCACGGCCACTGCGGTGTGCTCTGCGGTCAGGATGTTGAAAACGATGCCACACTTGAACTTCTGGCAAAAACTGCGCTGTCCCATGTGCAGGCCGGAGCTGATATGGTTGCGCCTTCTGATATGATGGACGGCCGTATCCTTGCGCTCAGGAGATGTCTGGACGGCAATGGCTTCAAGGAGACCCCTATCATGTCCTATGCAGTGAAATATGCCTCTGCCTTCTACGGACCATTCAGAGACGCCGCGGGTTCAGCGCCGTCTTTCGGGGACAGGAAAAGCTATCAGATGGATTTCCATAACAGAAAAGAGGGAATGAAAGAAGCGCTTATGGACGTGGATGAGGGCGCTGATATTATTATGGTAAAACCGGCGCTTTCTTATCTGGATGTTATCTCAGAGGTATCTAAGGAAATCAATCTTCCCATCGCTGCCTACAGTGTGAGCGGGGAATATGCTATGGTAAAGGCTGCGGCTAAGATGGGATATATAGATGAGGCTAAGATTATCTGTGAGATGGCGGTCAGCACTTACCGGGCTGGGGCGGATATCTATCTTACGTATTTTGCAAAAGAACTGGCCGGATATATGGCCGAAGGGAGAATTGGATAATGACAAGATCACAGGAATTATTTCAGAGAGCGGTTAACTATATTCCCGGAGGAGTGAACAGCCCTGTGCGCGCCTACGGGGCCATCGGAGAGACCCCGCGCTTTATACAGGGAGCGGTGGGAAGCCGTATATTTGACGCGGACGGCAATTCTTATATTGATTTCATCGACTCCTGGGGGCCTATGATTTTAGGGCACAACAATGAGGCGGTCAAAGAGAGTGTGATCAAGGCTTGTGAAAACGGCTTAAGCTTTGGATGTGCCACAGAAGTAGAAGTGGATATGGCGGAATTTATCTGTGAGCATATCCCCACCATTGATATGATCCGAATGGTAAACTCCGGTACAGAAGCGGTGATGAGCGCAATTCGCACTGCCAGAGGATATACCGGAAAGAATAAAATCATTAAATTCGCAGGCTGTTATCACGGCCACAGCGATGCGATGCTGGTGAGCGCAGGCTCAGGGGTTATGGCCAGCGGCGTTCCAGACAGTGCCGGTGTGCCGAAAGGATGTACAGAGGATACCATGCTTGCCATCTACAACGATCTGTCCAGTGTGGAGGCACTGATGAATGAATGCCGGGATCAGGTAGCCGCAGTAATTGTGGAACCGGTGGGCGCCAATATGGGAGTGGTGCCTCCCGCAGAGGGATTTCTCCAGGGACTTCGCAGGCTTTGCGATGAGCACAAAGCGCTGCTGATTTTTGATGAGGTAATCACAGGATTCCGTCTGGCCTTTGAAGGGGCTGCAGGATATTTTCATGTGACACCGGATCTGACCACATACGGCAAAATCATAGGTGCAGGCATGCCTGTGGGAGCCTACGGGGGAAGAAGAGAAATCATGGAGATGGTATCCCCTGTTGGTCCGGTATACCAGGCAGGTACGCTGAGCGGCAATCCTGTGGCCATGGCAGCAGGGCTGACACAACTGAAAATTTTGTATGAACATCCGGAAATCTATACAAACTTAAGAGATAAGGGAGAAAAACTGTACGGCGGCATCCGTGAGATTCTGAAAGAAAAGGGGGCTCCCTGTGTCATGAACTATATTGGTTCCCTGGGATGTGTATTCTTTACAAGAGAGCCTGTCACAGACTATGCATCTGCAAAGACTGCAGATACAAAGGCGTATGCAGAGTATTTCAAACATATGCTGCGTTCGGGCATTCATCTGGCGCCGGCTCAGTTCGAAGCCATGTTCCTGTCAGATGCCCACACAGAGGAAGATATACAAGCAACATTAGAGGCAGTCAGAAGGTTTTTCTGACAGATTCCCTTTAGGGGACGGGAGGAATGGTATTCTCCCGTCCCCAAGTGATTTTACCGGCAGAGAGGAGGCAGAAAATGGAAGAACAATTTGTATTTGCGGGACTGATTCTCTGTCTGTTCATCACTGTGATTACTGTGATGGCCAGAGAGAACAAAAGGCAGAGAGGGCAAGTCAGAGATAAAATAAAAGAAATGTGGGGGAATATACCAAAAAAAGAGTATTCCAGGGATCTACTGGACTCCATATCCCATTATTTCATGCGCCGGGAAAGCAGGGAAAGCGGCTTTTTTCTGGATGATATTACCTGGAACGATCTGGATCTGGACAGAATCTTTATGCTAATAAACCAGACCATGTCATCTCTGGGGGAAGATTATCTTTACTATATGCTGAGAAAACCGGAATTTGCGCCGGAGAACTTACAGGAACGGCAGCGCCTGGCAGATTATTTCAGGGGACATCAGGAAGAGAGAGTGCGCCTGCAGCTTCTTCTGGGAAATCTCAAGCGTCTTCCCACGGTCTCGCTGTCAGATTCCCTGTATGTACTCACAGATGCCAAAGAACATAAAAGAAGAAAGCACATCGCCTGTGCGCTTTTGATGATCCTTAGTATTCTGGTTATGATTGTCATCCCAAAATATGGAGTCTTTCTCATGCTGGGCATGATGGTTTTTAATGTGATTCAGTATCTTTTCAGCAAACAGGAGATCGAGACCTATCTGTCCTGCATCCGGAGCATTATGAGACTCCTGGAAGCGGCAAAAGAAACCTCTAAGCTTCCTATGCCGGAGCTGTCGGAGTATCTGGAGCGGATAAAAAGGGCCAGAAATGAACTTGGGCAGTTCAGCAGAGGCGCGGGGCTTGTAATGAACAGAAGTGACGCGGGCGGCGGTCTGGAAACGATTATTCTGGACTATATCCGCATGATCTTTCATGTAGACATGATAAAGTTTAACAGTATGCTCAAAGAACTTCAGAAACACTTTGGAGCGGTGGAAACACTGATGGAGACGTTTGGGTTTCTGGACAGCTGCATCGCCTTGGCCTCTTTCCGGGAGGCTATGCCCTATACCTGTATCCCCCAGTTTGAAGAGCCGGGGAAGCGTGCCGCCATGGAGGTGACAAATCTGTATCATCCTCTCATCAAAGAACCGGTTGCCAACAGTATTTCCGTAGCAGGAGGAACCCTGGTTACCGGCTCCAATGCCTCCGGGAAATCAACGTTTTTGAAGAACGTTGCCGTGAATGCCATCCTGGCACAGACGATTGGACTGTGTGTAGCCACAGAATACAAAAGCTGCTATCTGCGGGTAATGACTTCTATGGCACTCAGGGATGACCTGCAGAGCGGTGAGAGCTATTATATTGTGGAAATCAAGTCCCTGAACCGGATTTTAGAAGCCACCCGGGAGACTACACCGCTGCTCTGTGTGATTGACGAGGTGCTGAGGGGAACGAATACCATTGAGAGAATCGCTGCATCCTCCAATATTCTGGCAGCTCTGTGCCGGGATCACGTCCTTTCCTTCGCGGCAACTCATGACATTGAGCTGTCCTATATGCTAAAATCGCTGTACACAAATTATCATTTTGAAGAAGAGGTCAAGGAGCACGATGTAGTCTTCAACTATCTGCTGAAAAAGGGCCGGGCCACCACCAGAAATGCCATCCGGCTTCTTGAGATGATAGGCTATGACCAAAAGATAATAGAGAACGCCAAACGGGCGGCTGAAATTTTTGAGAAAAAGGGAGCCTGGGCTCCTGTGAAAAAAGAGGAGGGGCAATGTTAGTAAAAATATATACAGACGGATCCGCCAGAGGAAACCCTGACGGGCCGGGAGGATACGGGACAGTCCTTCACTATACAGACAGTAAGGGACAGCTTCACAAGCGGGAATACTCCCAGGGATATAAGCGAACCACCAATAACCGGATGGAGCTGATGGCTGCCATTGCAGGCCTGGAGGCGCTGAACCGTCCCTGCCGGGTGGAACTGTATTCAGATTCCAAATACCTGGTGGATGCCTTCAATCAGCACTGGGTTGACAGCTGGCTGAAAAAGGGCTGGAAACGGGGAAAGAATGAACCCGTAAAAAATGTGGACCTTTGGAAACGGCTGTTAAAAGCAAAGGAGCCTCACCAGGTAACATTCATCTGGGTCAAAGGCCACAACGGCCATGAGGAGAATGAGAGATGTGACTTTTTGGCCACCCAGGCCGCTGATTCCGGGGATCTCATCGAAGACACGGTGCAAGAATTTGGCTTGAAATAGGCGTTATCCTATGATATGATTAACGACAGAAAATATTGCGTCCGACAGGATATGATTCATATAGAACTCCGAAAAAAGGACCAAGGATGAAAACAGGAGGTAATAACAACGTGCAGAAATATGGAGTAAATGAACTTCGTAAAATGTTTTTAGAATTTTTTGAGAGCAAAGGACATTTGGCAATGAAGAGTTTTTCTCTGGTGCCTCACAATGACAAGAGTCTGCTTTTGATCAATTCTGGTATGGCTCCCTTAAAGCCGTACTTTACAGGAGCTGAGGTTCCGCCGAGAAAAAGAGTGACAACCTGCCAGAAGTGTATCCGCACTGGAGATATTGAGATAGTAGGAAAGACAGCCCGCCACGGTACATTCTTTGAAATGCTGGGCAATTTTTCCTTTGGAGATTATTTTAAAAAAGAGTCCATCGCGTGGACTTGGGAATTTCTTACGGAAGTGATCGGCCTGGAACCGGATCGCCTCTATCCCTCTATCTACCTGGATGATGAAGAAGCCTTTGAGATCTGGAATAAAGATATCGGAATCGCACCCGAGCGCATCTTCCGCTTTGGAAAGGAAGATAATTTCTGGGAGCATGGGGCAGGTCCCTGCGGTCCCTGTTCCGAAGTTTATTACGATCGCGGGGAGAAGTTCGGCTGCGGAAAACCAGACTGTACCGTAGGCTGCGACTGCGATCGGTATATGGAAGTGTGGAATAACGTATTTACCCAGTTTGACAATGACGGAAACGGAAATTATACAGAGCTGGATTATAAGAATATTGACACCGGTATGGGGCTGGAGCGTCTTGCAGTGGTGGTGCAGGAGGTGGATTCTATCTTCGATATAGATACCATAGAAGCCCTGCGGAACAAGGTCTGTGAGATTGCCAAGGTGACCTATAAGGAGAATGAAGAGCAGGATGTCTCTATTCGTCTGATTACTGACCATATCCGTTCCACGACTTTTATGATCTCTGACGGAATTATGCCTACAAACGAGGGACGAGGCTACGTCCTGCGCCGTCTGATCCGCCGGGCGGCCCGCCATGGCCGTCTCCTTGGAATCGAAGGCCGTTTCCTTGCAAAATTAAGCGCCACCGTCATCGAAGAATCCAAGGACGGATATCCGGAGCTGGAGGAAAAAAGAGATTTTATCTTTAAAGTCCTGAACCAGGAAGAAGAGCAGTTTAATAAAACCATTGATCAGGGGCTTCGTATTCTTGGAGAATTAGTAGATAAGATGCAGGCAGAAGGAACCAGGGAACTGTCCGGGGAAGATGCATTCAAATTATACGATACCTATGGATTCCCCATTGATTTGACAAAGGAAATCCTGGAGGAAAAGAATTATACCATAGACGAAGAAGGATTCCGGGAAGCAATGGAAGAACAGCGTCAGAAGGCCAGAAACGCCAGGGAAGTAACCAACTATATGGGGGCTGACGCGACCGTATATGACAGCATTGATCCTACCGTCACCACCGTATTTGTGGGATATGATAAATTAGAATACGAATCAGAGGTAACTGTTCTCACCACAGAGGCGGAGCTTACAGATGCCCTGACAGACGGCCAGAAGGGGACAATCTTTGTAAAAGAAACTCCTTTCTATGCAACCATGGGCGGCCAGGAAGGTGATACCGGTACCATTACAGTTGGAGATACCATCTTCCAGGTAGAGGATACCATCAAACTGCTTGGAGACAAAGTGGGCCATGTGGGTCATATCGTCAAAGGGATGATTAAGACAGGAGATAAAGTAACCCTCAGAGTATCTCCCAAGGGGAGAGCCAATACTTGTAAGAATCACAGCGCCACCCATCTACTTCAGAAAGCGCTGAAAACTGTGCTGGGAGCTCACGTAGAGCAGAAAGGTTCTCTGGTAACCCCCGACAGACTCCGTTTCGATTTTGCTCACTTCCAGGCTATGACCCAGGAAGAACTGGATAAAGCAGAAGCAATCGTAAATGAAGAGATCCAGAAGGCACTTCCGGTGGAAACACAGATTATGAGCCTGGAAGACGCGAAAAAAACAGGGGCTGTGGCTCTGTTCGGAGAAAAATACGGCGATGACGTCAGAGTGGTATCCATGGGGGACTATTCCAGGGAGCTCTGCGGCGGAACCCACGTGCCAAATACAAGCGCCATTACTACGTTCAAAATCATTTCAGAGGCTGGTATTGCCGCAGGTGTGCGCCGAATCGAGGCACTGACCGGCGACAGTGTTTTTGCGTATTATAAAAAAATTGAAGAAAAGCTGAAAGATGCCGCGGCTATGCTCCGGACAACTCCGGGTGAGGTTTCAGAAAAAATTGGCCACCTGCAGGCTGAGATAAAGACTCTTCACAGTGAGAATGAGTCTCTGAAGAGCAGGCTGGCACAGGACGCCGTAGGCGATGTTATGAGCCAGGTGCAGGACATTAATGGCGTAAAGCTTCTGGCTGTGGCAGTGGAAGATGTAGATATGAACGGCCTGCGGGACCTGGGCGATCAGTTAAAAGAGAAGCTGGGAGAAGGCGTCGTAATTTTGGCGTCCACTATGGGCGGCAAGGTAAGCCTCTTAGCTATGGCAACCCAGGGAGCTATGGACAAAGGGGCTCATGCGGGCAACCTGATTAAGGGAACTGCAGCCGTTGTCGGCGGAGGCGGCGGAGGCCGTCCAAATATGGCACAGGCCGGGGGCAAAAACCCTGAAAAAGTGCCGGAAGCGCTTGAGACAGCAGCAAATCTGCTGAGAGAGCAGCTAAATTAAAGAAAAAATAAAAAAAAACTTCGAAACAGGTTGACGAATGGGAAAAATCTGCTATAATATTTTTGTGCAGTAAAAAATACCCAGACAGTTGTATTATGCACAATCTACAACTGGAGGGAGGTTAGGTGTGAGACTATGTCAAATGTTATCGTAAAAGAGAACGAGACTTTGGATAGCGCTTTACGCAGATTTAAGCGTAGTTGTGCCAAAGCCGGCATTCAGCAGGAGATTCGTAAGAGAGAACATTACGAAAAACCAAGCGTTCGCCGTAAGAAAAAATCTGAAGCCGCTAGAAAACGTAAATATAATTAATGTGCAGTAAAAGTCCTTGGCTTGTTGCCAGGGACTTTTTTACAGAGGAACGGTGCGGGTATGAAGAAATTAATCAAACTAGTTTTTAGCCGGATATTCGTAGTAGCTCTGGCCATTCTGCTGGAATTGGCGTGGATTGCCGCTCTGGTCTGGGGGATCAGTGCAATCTCTACCCATGTGGCAAGAATTATTTCAATTTTAAGTCTGTTTTTGGTATTGTGGATTGTAAACAAAAAAATCAATCCTTCTTATAAATTAGCCTGGACGATACTGATTCTGACCATCCCCTTTTTCGGGGTAACCATCTATTTTCTGTTTGGTAAGTCCAGAATTGCAAAAAAAATGTCCAGGGAATTTCAGTATGTTTTAAACCGCATATCCGATCTGATTCAGGAGGATCCTGAGGTCCGCGCCGAACTGGAGGAAGAGGACAAAGGCATCTCCAACCAGTCTCAGTATATCAGAGATCATGCGGGCTTTCCCGTTTATAAAAATACAATTACTGAATACTATTCCGTGGGAGACGATATGTTCCCAGCGATGATCGAGGAATTAGAGAAGGCGCAGCACTTTATTTTCCTGGAGTATTTTATTATAAATGACGGCCGTATGTGGCAGACGGTTCTTGAGATCCTGGAGAGAAAAGCGAAAGAGGGAGTGGATGTCAGATTGATATACGATGACATGGGCTGTGCAACCACACTTCCCTATCACTTTTATAAACAGCTTCAGTCAAAGGGTATCAAGTGCGCTTCCTTTAACCCTTTGCGGCCCATTCTGAATATCATACTGAATAACAGGGACCACAGAAAAATATTGGTAATAGATGGGCATACGGGCTTTACAGGGGGTATTAACCTGGCCGACGAGTATATCAATGAAAAGGACAGATTCGGCCACTGGAAAGACACAGGAATTATGCTGAAGGGCGAGGCGGTATGGAACTTCACGGTTATGTTTCTGCAGATGTGGTGTGTGATTACGAAAATGAAGTGTGACTTTAAGGAGTATGAGCCTCACGTGTATCATCCGGGCCCCTTTGCCAGCGACGGGTTTGTCCAGCCCTACAGTGACACACCTCTGGACGAAGAGATTGTGGGGGAGAATGTCTATCTGAATATTATCAACCGGGCGAAAAAATATATTTATATCTGTACCCCGTATCTGATTATAGACAATGAAATGATGACAGCTCTGTGTCTGGCATCGAAGAGCGGTGTAGAGGTGACGATTCTGACTCCTGGTATTCCAGATAAAAAAATGGTATTTCTGCTGACCCAGTCCTACTATGAACAGCTGCTGGAAGCAGGGGTAAAAATTTACGAATATACCCCCGGATTTCTTCACGCAAAATCATTTGTGTGTGACGACGAGGTAGGCGCAGTGGGAACCGTAAATATGGATTACAGAAGTCTTTATCTCCACTTTGAATGCGGTACCTGGATGTATAAGAGCAATGCCATTATGCAGATTAAGATGGATATGCTCGGTATGCTGCCAAAGTGTAAAGAGATCACACTGGAATTCTGCAGGAACAGAAATATTGTTGTTCGGGGAATGCAGAGTATACTGCGGCTGTTTGCGCCGATGCTGTGATGATCTTAACGAAATTTTAACATTTCTTTAATTTGCAGATGGATTGCTGGTATTTTACGGAGGTCTATGATAAAATGACCAGGTAAACTAACACCGTCTGCATTTTTAGATAGAAGGGAGTAGTTTTATGTGGACAAGAACTTTATTTAATACGGACTTATATCATATCGTTCACTGGTTCCTGATTTATAGTATACTTGGTTGGATTGTAGAATCTATCTACATGTCTGTATGCAATAAAAAACTGACTAACAGGGGGTTTGTGAAAGGTCCTATCTGCCCTATCTACGGCGTGGGGGCATTAACCGTCTATTTTCTGCTGAGACCTTTCTCAGGTGATTATTTTCTCCTCTACGTCCTTGGATGCGCCATACCTACAGCGCTGGAATATCTGACCGCCCAGCTGATGCTCTCCGTTTTCGGAGAAGTCTGGTGGGATTACTCGGAAAAGCCTTACAACTACAAAGGTATCCTCTGCCTGGAGAGCAGCATTGTTTGGGGCTTTTATACGGTATTGCTATTCGTTTTTCTGCAGCGGGGCGTGGAAGCAATCGTAAACAGCTATCCCTTTTCCGTGGGAAGAGTGGTAGGCTCCATCGTACTGGCAGGTTTTATTATTGATTTTATACATAGCCTGTACAATGCAAAGAGAGATGTACTCCCGGGAAGTTTCGGAGAATTAAAAGACTCTATAAGGGAATTCTGCCAGAGGTAAGAGAGGGACTGCCGATTATGACAAAGAAGGCAAACTGCGAATGCTGCGGGAATTATGTATATGACGAAGAATATGGATATTATGTTTGGGAGATGGATTTAGATGAGGATGAAATGCTCCGGTTTTTAAAAGGGACGTTTGGGAACTGTCCTTATTTTCAGTATCAGGATGAATACCGGATTGTTCGGAGACAGATGTAGGATAGGAGAAGGACTGCTTTGAGTGGCGGTCCTTTTTTAGTTGTGAGGGGACGGTGATAGGATGCTCTTGGCGGTGGGCTGGCTGGTTCGGACGGGAGGGAGGCTTAAGTCCCGCGGACACCTCCGTCGCGAAGAGAGTCTAAGACAAAACCGGAATTCCCGCCGGAGCACCGTTCGTATGGTCAAAGAATGCTTTATGTGCATTCTCTGCCCATGCTCACTTTTTTTCGGCCCTGACTGCCGAAAAAATCTCCTGCGGGAATCCCGGCTTTGTCTAAGACTCTCTAGTCACTCCTGCGGAATCGTCCGCGGAACTTAAGCCTCCCTCCCGTCCGAACCAGCCAGCCCACCGCCAAGAGCATCCTATCACCTGAGTATGGGAAAGCTCAGGGGGAGGTTTTTGTAGAACGAGGAACGAGTTTGTTTATAAGTGAGAATGAGGTTGTAATACTTTGCCGGAGAATATACAATAAATGTGAAAATACTGAAAGGAGCAGGTATATGAGAAATAGATATGTTATGGCTCAGTAGTCTGAGTTTAAAATAAATACGAATCGTTAAGCTCAGATGAATCCCCATAGTAACAGGAGGATTACAATGAGCTATGTTAGAGCAGAGGATATTCTGCCCAAAGAATTAATAGAATCTATTCAGCAATATGTAAGCGGAGAAAGTATATACATCCCATGTAAAGAGAAAAAGATCTGGGGAAGCCAGACCAAGACAAAGCAGTATTATGAAATACGAAATCATGAAATATGCAAAAAGCATAGCATAGGGTTTTCCATAAAAAAACTTGCCAATGAATATTCCTTATCAGAAAAAAGCATCCAAAGAATCATACGAACTACTATCTTTACGGATGAGGCTGCCCCATGAAAGTGTCTTCTCTAAAGGTGTATCATCACTGTGGGGGATGCAAAAAAACGCAGGAGTTCATTAATTCAGGGAAATTCAGAGTAAATGCAAACGGTAATAAAGTAGATGTATGGCTTATATACAGATGTAAAAAATGCAAACATACCTGGAATTTAACAATTTACGAAAGGATAAAAGCCTCAAAAATAACGCCCGCAGAGTATACATTATTTATGGAAAATGATTTTAGTCTTGCTGCCAGATATGGAAAGGATATAAATTTTTTGACGAGGAATAAAGCTGAATTCAGGTAGGATGGTAAGCCGGATAGTGTGCTATCCGGCTTTGTGCTACTTTGAAGTGGAACTGTTTTTCAATGCCGAATACCCCATCCAGACCATCCAGACATACGCACAAGTTTTTGGGATCATCAGTGCGCCGATGGGCGGTATCTTGCCGGCTAAAAGTACCACCGGCAGGTAGCAGGCAAAGCTGATGGCAATGGCAAGCCACATAAAACGGAATGCCTGATCATGAGTTTCCTTTGCCTTTTTGTAGAACAGAACTAAAACAATCACTCCAAGTATTGAGAATGGAATGTTTCGGTAGATGCCCCAGCTCAGTGGCGCGTCGGGACTCATCCAACGGTTTTGAGGGAAGAGACACAGCAGGATTCTCAGGAAGGCCAGTACGTAGACTGTAATGCGCAGAGAGGATACGGGAGTCTGCCGGTAACGTATCTCCCAGATATGATAGAGGAGTACGTAAAATATGGTCATTGTAATGGAGGTTACTGCCTGCCCAAACCCCAGAGGGGCGAAAGCTGCGTCCAGCCCTACGGTATGCATTGCCCAGACTCTGGGAACCAGATGAAAAGCATCCCCGCATCCTAATATAACGGCCATCAATCCAAAGAGCCAGTATTGGCTTTTCCGGGGCGATGACTGCATCATCTTTCCCCCAATTGTGATTACTGTAATCAAATAAACAATGTCAAATATAGTTTCCCCTAATATCATTGTGAAATCTCTCCTTTCGTTAATGCCGGGTGCGGATATCTTGCAAACTGAAAAATAAAGCTGACTCCCGCAAGCAGCAGGGAAGTCCCCAGTCCGGTATAAAATACGGCAATAAATGTATCAGATACGATGCCTGAAACGCGAAGACCGATGCCAAACGTCATCATGAAAGCCATAATACCATAAGACTGCTTGTTGAAAAAACGGTAGAAGGGCTGCCGGGATTCCAGATAGCCATGGATTCTCCGGGTATGCTTTTTAACCATTCTTCGAAATACAAGAAAGTGGAACAGCAAAAGTATTGTAAAGCTTGTGACAATCATCCACAGATTCCAGACAGGAACTCTGGCTGTCACGCCGATTCGGAAGATATTAATTCCTGCTCCAAGCCAGACTAAGCCGGCAATTAAAAGTAAAAATTTTTTGTGTATCATACACTGCCTCCTTTTGATGAACAATGTTCATATTGACGATTATAACAGCGGATCCTTATGAGAGTATCAGTACAGGATCCGCTGCAGGGTTTTTACAAAAAAGGTACAGTCCTTTTGACCTGTCCTCAGCATCTGGACCATATGCCAAAATACAAAATCTATAAATTCATCCTTCGGATATTCCTCTGACCAGACTGTTGCAGGGATTGACGGATCTGAAGAGAGTACCTGCAACAGCAGAGACTTCAGATGTCTGAAACATTGAAGTTCCAGTTCTTTTCCCCGTTCCTTGTCTTCTGGTGCCATGGTCTCCATCTGTGTCAGCCATTCCCTCTGAAAATTAGACAGACTGACATTCATCTGATAGTAAAACTGTTCCACATACTTTGTAAAACAGCAGTCTTTTACATGAATATCCTGTAACATGGAACTGCTCATTTCCCAAAAATGGGACACGACCGCAAAAATCAAATCAGCTTTGGTGGGAAAATAATTGTACAGTACTCCCACAGAAATAGAACACTTATGTGCTATATTTCGGATGCTGACTTTATGAACTCCCTCTTCCCGGGCGATTTCCAAAGCGGCAGCAACAAGCTCTTCTTTGGAAGTAACGTTTTTATTCAAGTCTTCACCTCCATATGAACAGTGTTCATTATATGCCTTTCTCTCTTGTTTGTCAAGACGCTTTTTCTTATTCTCTGTCTTACTGCATACCTTGCCAATCCGTCAGGTTTCCTGTATACTTAATTTGACTGTTACTATAAGTTAGAATTCAGCCGTTCTCTGTGAAATTACCGAGCATGGAAGAAACGACCGGGAGGTAGAAGATTATGTTTCATATTTCCAATTTTACTGACAATGATGACATTAAGACACTGGCGTCTCTTGGACCCTTTACAGTAATTGAATATGAGCGGGATCTAAGCGTTATGCCCAGTGACGCGCAGACTGCTTATTTCTGCAATGCAATGAATGTACGTAAACGACAGGTGGTCTGCGATCTCAGCAGAGCAAATATTACTCTGCAGGCGGGTGCTATGCAGTGGATGGTGGGAAATGTCAATGCTACCACAGGCATCAAAGGCGTAGGTGACCTGTTCGGTAAGGCGGTGCGGGGCAAGGTGACCGGAGAATCCGCCATCAAGCCAGAGTATACAGGAGATGGTATTCTAGTTCTGGAGCCTACATACCGGCATATACTCTTGTTGGATCTTCAGGACTGGAATGGCTCCGTGGTTCTGGATGACGGGCTCTTTCTGGCCTGTGACGCCAAACTGAAGCATAAAGCAGTGATGCGCTCTAATGTATCCTCTGCAGTTGCCGGGGGTGAGGGATTGTTTAACCTGGGAATCAGCGGGAGCGGAGTACTTTGCCTGGAATCGTCCTGTCCCAGGGAGGAGCTGGTTGAGATTGCATTGGAAAATGATGTCTTAAAGGTGGACGGTAATATGGCCATTGCCTGGAGCGGCAGCCTGGACTTTACCGTAGAGCGTTCCGGAAAAACACTGGTTGGATCGGCAGCATCCGGGGAAGGACTGGTGAATGTATACCGGGGTACCGGAAAAGTCCTGCTTGCGCCGGTAGAAAAGGGAATTGCCTAATGAATAAGTGAAGAAGGCCCTGCACGTCTGGTGGATTTACGGACGTACAGGGCTTTTGAGATCTTCATCAGAAATTCATACGCATCTGTTACAATAAGGAGCAGGAAAAGGAAAGGTGTGAGCATATGAAAAAAATACTGTTCATGGAAGATGAACCTACAATCCGCGAGGTCTTAGCGGAATATATGAAAATGCAGGACTATGAGGTTACAGAAGTGCAGGACGGCGAGGAAGCTGTAAAGGCTTTAGAGGAATGCCTCTATGATATGGCTGTGCTGGATATCATGGTACCGAAAAAAAACGGTCTGGAGGTACTTTGCCATATTAGGAAGCAGTTTCCGGATATGGCGGTCATTATGCTTACAGCCCTGGGGGATGAACAGACACAGGTTAAGGCATTTAATGCCTATGCAGATGATTATGTAATCAAACCAGTGTCCCCGATTATACTTCTGAAGCGCATGGAGACCATACTGAGGCGTTCCGCCAGAACCACAGTCCAGGCAGAACGCGGGCTGGTAATCCAAAAGGAAGCGTACCAGGCCTTTTATAACGGGAAGACACTGGAACTGACGCTGAGTGAGTTTTTGCTGCTGCAGACCCTGTATGAAAGACCAACCCAAGTATTTACCAGAGAACAGCTGATTCTCAGAATATTTAACGAGGATTACATCGGGAATGACAGAATTATTGATGCTCACATAAAAAATCTCAGAAAAAAATTGCCCCAAAACTGTATTCGTACCGTGATTGGTGTGGGATACCAGTTTGATGCTTCTCAGGAAACATACGGAGGAAAATAAAATGCGCCTGTCTAAAAAAACGTTCTTGTACAGTATTATGATCTCTTTGGTTTTAGTACTTTTTGTGCTCCTTTATTTCATATTCATGCTTCCATCCCTCTATGTAGAATATACAGGGCAGGAATATCTGGAATCTGTTATCCGGGTCCAGGAGGGATACAGTAAAAACAGGAGTTATCAGGGCCTGGAGGTAAGAAATCCCACGGGTTCCGCCTCTTTAGAGATTCCTCTTGAGGGAGACAGCATCTATCTGGCGGGAAAGGCGTTCCGGCTGACTATAAATATTAAAGATCCCAAACTTTTAAAAGCAGTTGAACAGTTGAGAGATTCTGTAAAGAATACGGAAAGCTTTGCCGATTTTGAGATGCCGGATATTGATTTTGAGGAATTAAAGAAGAGTATGCAAATGGAGGACGGAGGGCCGCTTTCAGATATACTATCCTTTCAGATGGATACAGATGAAGAGTTACAGGACGTTAAGACAAGGAAAGGCAAAGTTCATATCATTACTGATTCGATGGTAGTTTTTGAAGGAGGAATGAATGACAAAGACAATGATTATACCACATATATCGCAGCGGGGAAGACAAAGGATGCACTCATTTTTTCCTTTCTGCCTGTTATGACGCCTCAGATGAATGAGATACAGCCCATCGTTTTGGGGAGTCTCCCAATGATTGCGGCTGTGGTATTTCTGCTGGTACTCATTGCCTCCCAGATTTTTTCAAAGAAGATTGTCAATCCCATCATACGGCTGGCAGGTTATGCGGAGGATGTGAAAGAAGCAGGATACAGGGAGATGACTCCGCTAGAAATCCATGAAAAAGATGAGATTGGAGAGCTGGGAACCATATTAAATGAGCTGTATGATAAGCTGCGTCTGCAGTACCAGGAGCTTGAGGCAAAGAACCGGTCACTGGCCAGGGAGAACAAACGCCAGGAAGTCTTTCTTCGGGCGACCTCCCATCAGCTGAAGACACCTATCACAGCAGCGCTTTTGCTGACAGATGGCATGATCTCCGAAATAGGAAAATATAAAGATACTGGGAAATACCTTCCGGAGGTGAAAAAGCAGCTGCTCTCAATGAGAAAGATGGTGGAGGACATTTTGTATCTGAATCATTCGGCATATAACATTCAGAGAGAATCCGTGGATATGAATCTTCTGCTGAAAGAAGTGCTGGAAAGCTACCGGATACCGGCAGGAGAAAAGAAGCTGATCTTCCACTGTGAAGAGCAGCCCGTACTGGTAGAGTCAGACAGAGAAATTATGCGGAAGATTCTGGATAACCTCATCTCCAATGCAGTATCCTACACTCCGCCAAAAGGAGAGATCGCCATACACCTGTCTGAGGATTCTTTTGAAATTTTCAATACAGGAGCCCATATTGAGGAGGAGCTGCTTCCCCATATCTATGAACCCTTTGTGAGCAGCGATACCAGCCGGAAAGGCAGGGGACTTGGACTGTATGTGATCTCCTACTATATGGAGCTTCTCGGTTTTCAGATAGAAATTTCCAATGAGGAGAATGGGGTACTGGCCCGCATGTATCTAAACAGAAAGGAACATTAAAATTCCTAGGGACCTCCACGAAATCTTCATACGGACTTCATACGGTTCTGCTATGATAAGAGCAGAAAAAGAAAGGGGAGAAGATATATGCTGTTAACCATTCACAATCTTCAGGTACGCTACGGCAGCCAGCTGGCACTTCAGATAGACTGTCCCATCTCTATCCATGAGGGGGAGAGGATCGGTATCATTGGCTCCAACGGTGCAGGAAAGACAACGCTGGTAAAATCCATTTTGGGACTCACCAGCTACAAAGGAAGCATCCGCACAACTCTGAAACCAGAGCAGATTGCAGCACATATGCAGTCCAATCATTATGCGGCAACCATGCCGGTAAAAACTATTATGGAGACAATACTGGACACAAGTATCCGAAAAAACAGAGAGCTGCAGGAGCTGATATCCTATTTTGAATTTGAAAAATGCCTGCACAAGCGATATTCCCATCTGTCCGGGGGACAGAAGCAGAGATTTACCATCATTATGGTTATGCTCCAGAATGCCCCCCTCACCTTTTATGATGAGGTGACATCCGGACTGGATTTTGAAACCAGGCAAAAACTGATGGAGAAGCTGGTAAATTGGTACCAGGATAAGTCCAATACCCTGTGCATTGTTTCCCACTATTACGAGGAACTGGAAATGCTTGCAGAAAAGATTCTTATCTTAGACCAGGGGAAAGTGATTGATTTTGGAGAAAAAAGAGAATTATTCCGGAAGTACTGCGGGAGATCGGTTTTTATTACAGATAGCACAAAGCGCAACCAGGAGCTCCTAAGGGAGTATAAGAAGCTTATGTCCCCGGATCATCTTTTGGCTATCGCCTGTCCTGATATAGAGATTGAGCACAAAATCTCTGAGCGCCTGCTTCAGGAAAATGTAAACTTTAAGAGAAGTGATAATGACATTGAGATTATGTCCACCAATGCAAAGGCGGCATACTATGAGAGGGAGGGGAGATCCTATGAAGACCAAATCATGCAATAAGAAGCTTATTATCTACGAGATACGCAATGCAATTGGAAATCCTTTCATTGCATTTTTCGGAATTGTCTTTCCGGTAATGATGCTGATGATTATTACATTCTCCCTGAGAAAACAGGTGCCGTCCTCTATGATACGGGAGACAAACACAGGGGTTTTCATTACTATGAGCCTGATTATTCCCATGGCGGTAATCCTCCTGGGGCATTCCGCCAATTATTCCCAGGAACTTGAGAAGGAGATTCCGGTACGGATGCAGCTGTTTGGCTTTTCCCAGAACAGTATTATGCTGGCCAAGATCATTGCGCAGACCATAACTCTGACGGCAGGATTGATATTTTACTCTGTATTCTCCTATATTTTGGTAGATCTGCAGAGTCCTAAGTTCTCCTCCGCCCTCTGCCTCATAGGCTGTCTGTATCTTTTAGGAATCTTTTTCTTTCTCTTTGCCCATGGCCTCTCTAATATTTTTAAAAAGTTCGGCCCTACGTATACGATAAGTATGTTTGTCTACTTTGGGAGCATGATTCTCTGCGGTATGATGGGCATACAGACCGAACAGCTTCCCAAAGCGCTGAGGCGTGTGGCATCTTTCCTTCCAATGAGCTACATCAGCAGTGATTTCATTGAATTCTGGCAGGGAGGCAGCTATAATTTCGGACCTATGATTCAGGCATTCCTTTTCTTTGGCGCACTCTGCGGATTGCTGGTAATATACTCTAATTATAAAAACAGGAGAGTGATTAAATAATAAAACCGGCCGGTAAGAGCTTATCATAGCTTCTTATAAAAGACCAGATTAAGGTTACATTTCATAATTCACCATTACGAAAATGTAAGGTATAATTCTTCTTTCCTATGCTATAATCTAATCAACAGAAGCTGAACGAAAGGGGATGGCAGGGATGAGAGTATATAAAAACTATAACAAAAATGTATTTCTCAGAAAGGGGATGGAATACCTTTGTACAGGAATTATGACAGTTCTGTGCATCCTTTGGGGAGTAATCCTTACAGCGCTTTATCTTCTCATCCTGTTTGCCGTTACCTGTGTCCGGATATTTGAGCCGGATGACTAGGGAAATGCCCGTTCTCCGGGCACTTCCCGGTATATTCACAGTGACGAAGGAAATGTTTAGACTATTCCAATGATGAGTTATGACGGATCCAGTATTGAAAAGCCCTGACAATATAGTCCGATGCGCCTGGGCCATATTTTGTATCAGTGACAGCTTTTATATAGTCATTGGAATAGACATCCACAATCATCTCCCAATAGTTTCGCCCGAGAAAATCTGCGGTTGTGTTTTCCTGGGTTTGTTTTACAAGTTCTTGTACAATCGACTGTATATCTTCCGCTGAGACATCTTTTTGCGTATCAGAAGTCAGACTTTTATATAGGTCAGTGATTTGCTGGGTGCGCTTTTTTGTTTCCTCAGATACCTGTTCTTCCATGAGTTCAGAGAAATGATCAAGATTATATTTCATAGCCTCCGTATAGTTCTCCACGCTGCCATACTCTTGTATTGCACGCTTGGCAATCTCAGCCTCCCTGTCTCTGGCTCTCTGGATAAATAAATCAAAATTCTCAAGACTTCCCCAATTTTTTATGATATCTTTCGTATTGGTGGTTTTAAATTGTTCCAATGCTTGGATATATTCTGTCAGGTCAAATTCTTTAAACTCCATACAATGTTCCCCTTTCTCCAGGCGGGTAAGGAGCTGTATGAGTCTGTCTATACGATTCCGTTTTAGCAGGAACAATTCTTTCTGTTTCCTAAAAGCGGCTATCCTGTCAAAATCAGGTTTTTGGATTATGATACGTATTTCTTTTAATGAAAACCCCAGTTCTTTAAAAAACAGTATCTGCTGAAGCTTCTGCATAGCATCCTCGTCGTACAGACGATATCCGGACTGTGTTAACTTACTTGGCTTTAGCAGTCCGATTTCATCGTAGTATTGCAGGGTGCGCTTGCTTATTCCTGTGAATGCAGCAACTTGGCTTGTGGTTCGCATATCCTATCAGCTCCTTCAGTTTCCTTAGTAATTGAGTATGAGGCAGAGTGCCGGCAAACATATATTCTGCCTCTATAAATCTAGAATATAGTATCACGTTACGTGTAAGTCAATACATTTTGCAACAATTGAAGAAAAATCATGAAGGGGGGAAGAGGATAGCGGTAAATATCATCCGTGCTCACTTGACAAGTACTATAAATTATAGTACCATAAGCAGTGTTGCATATAGTATAATATATAGTAGTATATATTATAGTTTGTATAAAGTGAAAGGAGACTCTAATTATGAATCAACCAAACAAAAAAATGGCACTGCTGGGAAGTGTGCCAATACCGAAGGCACTGCTGGCATTGGGGCTTCCCACCATGATTGGTATGCTGATTAACGCACTGTATAACCTGGTGGATACCTATTTTGTGGGTGGTTTGGGAACGGATCAGATGGGTGCGGTCACAGTGGCCTTTCCTCTGGGACAAATGATAGTAGGTCTGGGGCTGCTATTTGGAAATGGTGCTGCCGCCTATCTTTCAAGGCTGCTTGGGCGGGGGGATAAGGAAACGGCGGACAAAGTTGCCAGCACCGCCTTGTACAGCAGTATTTTGGTGGGAGCAATACTCATTCTTTGCTCTGTCATTTTTCTGAGACCGATCTTAAAACAGCTCGGAGCAATCGAGAGTGTTATGCCTTATGCAATCTCTTACGCCAGTATCTATATCACATTTTCGATTTTTAACGTATTTAATGTCACAATGAATAATATCGTGGCAAGTGAAGGAGCGTCTAAAACAGCCATGTGTGCACTGATGGCAGGTGCCCTGTTAAATGCGGTATTAGACCCGATCTGCATTTATGCGCTTCAACTGGGAGTGGCAGGTGCAGCCATTGCCACGGCTGTTTCACAGATGGTTTCCACAGCAGTCTACTTGTGCTATATCTTTCGAAAAAAGAGTGTATTCAGTTTTCGTATCAGGGAATGCAACTATTCCAGAGAAATTATGTCCGAGATTTTGAAAATAGGGATTCCCACACTGCTATTTCAGGTATTGACCAGTCTTTCTATCAGTATGATGAATCATGCGGCGAAAGAGTATGGGGGATCTGCGCTGGCAGCGATGGGACCGTTTACTAAAATTATGTCCATGGGAAGCCTGATCGTATTTGGATTTCTGAAAGGCTTTCAGCCAATCGCCGGGTTTAGTTATGGAGCAAAAAGGTTTGACCGCCTGTATGAAGCAATCAAAACCGCTATCCTCTGGTCTACCTTATTTTGTGTGGTGTTCGGCCTGACTGCAGCAATCTTTCCTGCGCAAATCATGAGCTTGTTTACAAAAGGAGACAGGGAGATGGTCCGTGTGGGGGCAGCCGCTTTGAGAGCAAATGGTCTTTCCTTTATCTTCTTTGGCTTTTACACTGTGTACTCATTCCTCTTCCTGGTAATGGGAAAGGCGAAAGAGGGGTGTATCCTTGGTGCCTGCCGGCAGGGTATTTGTTTTGTGCCCGTTATTTTACTTCTTCCAATGGCTTGCGGCTTGCAGGGAGTACTGTATGCTCAGCCCATTGCTGATATACTGTCGGCTGCCGTCTCCGTATATATGGCCGTGCATCTTCATAAGGAACTGAGCGCAGCAAAAGTACGGGGAAAAGAAGCTTATCCGGGAGCGGGCGGCTTTGCGTAATTCCGGTTGCTGCTAGAAGCTATAAAATTTGCATACGCAGAGTGATAGTGCTATAATACTTATGGAGCAATGGGGCGGGTCCTGTTGCTCTTTTTGCACAATGCGGCTTTTGTGCAGGAAGAGTGCTGAACTAAGTTTTACATTTTTGTTATAGCTGCCGCCAGCGTTTTTTGAGAAATTCGCTCCAAGAGTTTATCCCCAGACACCTGTGTCTAGGGATAAAAAACGGTATTTCTCGCTTTGTGTCGTGTTTTTTTATTCGAAAAGATGGTACTATGCAAATAGAAAGGAAGAATTGGCAATGGATGCAAAGAAAATCGGCAGATTTCTAAAGGAGCTCCGGAAGGAAAAAGGGTTAACACAAGAACAGCTTGCAGAAATGCTCTTTGTACCTGGCAGGAGTGTATCCCGCTGGGAGACGGGTACGAATATGCCGGATTTAAGCATTATGATTCAAATAGCAGATTTCTACGAGGTAGAAATCAATGACATCTTAGAAGGAGAAAGGAGAAGCGAGAGTATGGATCAAGAGGGAAAAGAGACATTATCTAAGGTCGCAGAGTACAGTAAATCGGAAAAAGATAAGGCGGTAAGAGCAGGAAATACGGCATTTGGCCTGATGTTTGCGCTATCTGCAGTCCTGATTATTGTGCAGTTAATTGTCACAAAGGAACTGTGGACCGTTGCCGGGGAAACGATTACCTTACTTGTCGGAGGCATAGCATATATAGGAATTATGCTGTATAATGGCATATGGGAAAACGGTTCGGGAATTCAAAGTACTCCGGCAAAGGATGCTTTGACGAGCGTCGTGTGCTCGGGCATATTTTCTTCCGCATATGTGTTTTATATCATCCGAATAGGCGGTACGGCATCCCAGGCTGTGCGCGCCGCAGTCATATTTTTTACAGGAATTGCTATATTGAGTTTTGGGGTCCTGAGAATTTTAGCCTTTTTTAACAGCAGACGAATAAGAAAAGGAGAGTTAACCGACCCGCCAAAGGGAGTTAAGGAAGTAGTGCCGGTTAACGTTTTCACAGCAGACGGAACCATGCAGGCAGATATGATAATAGAAGCGTTGAAAAATAATGGCATTGCTGCCTATAAGCAGGACATGGGAGACGCCGGGTTGGCCTCAGTGCGTTATGGTATGGGGCGGGGAATCAATGACAGCGTTGCTATTTTCGTTGCAGATGCGGAAGCTGACAACGCTGTGGAAGTAATAAACGGCATGGGACTGCTTTAGCGGAAAATATTTTTCCTCATTCCTCAGCAATCCAGTCCGGATGTCGTTTTTCCCTATGATTTCAAATTGTCCGAATCGCTGTTCCTTTGTGATTAAATACTTAAACGGCAAAGCTTCCTCCAGCATATTATCCTCCACAGAGGCAGGGCCAGAAAATTGAGATGGACGATAAATATCTACTTGAAGTTCTCACAGAAACTTCGTATAATTGAAAAAGTATGCATAGTTATACAGATTGAATCGGCACTGTAAATATTTGAGACAGGAAACGGAATTTACTAAGAGCGAAAGCAGATATAAGATATGCTGCTGAAACAGAGATAAACAGTATAAAGAACATAAACAGCTGCTGGAGATTCATCAACAAAAATAAGGAGATACAATGAGAAAACTAGCTTTAAGTGATGAAATATTACTAAAAATCGAGAAACCAGCCCGCTATATCGGCAATGAGGTCAACTCGGTGATGAAAGAAAAGGATCAGGTGGATATCCGTTTCGCCATGTGCTTTCCGGACGTGTACGAGATTGGTATGTCTCATTTGGGTATCCAGATCCTTTATGATATGTTTAACCAGAGAGAGGATACCTGGTGTGAGCGCGTCTATTCTCCCTGGCCGGATCTGGATCGGATCCTGCGGGAGAAGAAGATCCCTCTTTTTGCCCTGGAATCCCAGGATGCTGTGAAAGACTTTGACTTCCTGGGTCTGACACTGCAGTATGAAATGTGCTACACCAACGTTCTCCAGATCCTGGATCTAAGCCAGATTCCCCTGCTGGCGAAAGAGAGAACGGAGGATATGCCCATTGTCATAGGGGGAGGCCCCTGTGCCTATAATCCGGAGCCCCTGGCGGACTTTTTTGATTTGTTTTATATCGGTGAGGGAGAAACCGTATACTATCAGCTGCTTGATGTCTATAAAGAAAACAAACACTCCGGGGGCGGCAGAAAGGAATTTTTAGAAAAAGCGGCAGGGATTCCGGGAATCTATGTACCTGGTTTTTACAGTGTGGAATACCACGAAGACGGAACCATTGCATCCTTTTCTCCCACCTGTGAATGCGCGCCTCAGAAGGTAGAAAAACAGGTGGTTATGGATGTGACGGATACGTATTATCCCAAAGCCCCCGTGGTACCTTTTATTAAAGCTACACAGGACAGGGTGACTCTGGAGATCCAGAGAGGCTGTATCCGGGGATGTCGTTTCTGCCAGGCCGGAATGCTGTACCGTCCAACAAGAGAGAGAAAGCTGGAGTATCTGAAACAGGCGGCAAAGGATATGCTGGTAAATACCGGACACGAGGAGATTTCCCTGAGTTCCCTAAGCTCCAGTGATTATTCTCAGCTGCCGGAACTGCTTCAGTTTTTAATTGAAGAATTTGACAAGAAAGGCGTCAACATCTCGCTGCCGTCCCTGCGCATAGATGCTTTTTCCCTGGATGTTATGAGTAAAGTCCAGGATATCAGAAAGAGCAGCCTCACGTTTGCACCGGAGGCAGGTACGCAGAGGCTTAGAGATGTGATTAACAAAGGCCTCACCGAGGAGGATATCCTGGAAGGAGCAGGCAGTGCCTTTGAAGGAGGTTGGACCAGAGTAAAGCTATATTTCATGCTGGGATTGCCCACGGAAACAGAAGAGGATATGAGAGGAATTGCCGAACTGGCAGAAAAAATAGCCCGGAGATATTACGAGATTCCAAAGGAGCAGCGCCATGGTAAGTGTCAGATTGTAGTAAGCACTTCCTTTTTTGTGCCAAAGCCCTTTACCCCCTTCCAGTGGGCACCTATGTTTACCAAGGAACAGTTTCTTGATAAAGCCAGGTTTGTAAAAGAAGCCATCCGGGCCCAGCTGAACCAAAAGAGCATTAAGTATAACTGGCATGAGGCAGATGTTACGGTACTGGAAGGCATTCTTGCCCGGGGGGATCGGAGGATTGGACCTGTGATCCAAAAGGCCTATGAGAACGGAAGCCTTTTTGACTCCTGGTCAGAGTACTTCAGACCCCAGGCCTGGCAGCAGGCTTTTGAAGAGCTGGGGGTAGATCCGGATTTTTATACCATGAGGGAGCGGGCTGTTACAGAGATTCTGCCCTGGGATTTTATAGATGTCGGTGTGACCAAAAAGTTTTTAATTCGGGAATGGAACCGGGCAAAAGAGGAAGAGATAACGCCTAACTGCAGACAGCAGTGTTCCGGCTGCGGTGCGGGAAGATACAAAGGAGGTGTCTGTCTTGAAGGTTAGAGTAAAATTTGCAAAAGAGGGTCCTATGAAGTTTATCGGACATCTGGATATCATGAGGTATTTTCAGAAGGCTATCCGCAGAGCAGGGATTGACATTGCTTTTTCAGAGGGCTTCAGTCCCCATATGATTATGTCCTTTGCCGCACCTTTGGGGGTTGGCATCACAAGCACAGGAGAGTACTTCGATATGGAAGTAAATACTGCAACAAACTCAGAGGACATGAAAAAACGCCTGAACGCCGCTATGGTGGAAGGAATGAGGATTTTAAGTATAAAAAAGGTAGATGACGGTAAGGCCAGCAAAGCCATGTCCCTGGTGGCCGCAGCAGATTATCTGGTAACCTTCCGGCCCGGTCAGGAATCGCTGAGGGATATATTTTTGGAGCATTTGGCTGACTTTTGCGGCCGGGAGCAGCTTCTCATCTGGAAAAAAACCAAGAAAAGTGAAAAGGAAATTGATATCCGGCCTTTTATCTATGAGATGCGAAGAGAAGGGGAAAGTATCTTTTTGAAACTGGCAGCAGGAAGTGCTAATAATACAAAACCCGAACTGGTTATGGAAGCTTTTGCCGGCTATTTGTCAATTTCTGTCCCGGCGTATGCCTTTGAAGTCCATCGAATGGAAACCTACGGGGAGATTCAGGCAGAGGGCAGACCGGTATTCGTATCGCTGGAAGGACTGGGAGAAGAAATTGAGTAAGCTAATTATTACAAAGATGCAGATACATTCCCAAGAAAGGACGGTAACCGCACTTGTGGAGGAGGGAAAGGTGCTGGAACTGCGGCTCTCTTCTTTGGAACAGGAAGCGCTGCTTGGCAGCATTTATATTGGAAAGGTAAAGAATGTATCTCCCAATCTTGACGCGGCTTTTGTGGAGCTTTCCCCGGGTGTGACAGGTTATCTGCCCCTGTCAAAAGAACTTCCTTACTTTACAAATCCGAAAAAAGACAATATAGTAAAAGCGGGTGATGAAGTTCTGGTGCAGGTAAACCGGGAGCCCTTAAAATCCAAGGCTTATAACCTGACATCCAATCTTAGCTTTACCGGCAAATATCTGGTACTCACCAGCCAGCGGTGCCAGCTCAGTCTCTCCTCTAAGCTGAATGGGGAAGACCGGGAGCGCCTGAGGAAGTGGCTGGTGCCTTGTATGGAGACGGAATTCGGTCTGATTGTCCGCACAAACAGCAAAGAGGCGGAAAAACAGGAGATACTGGCAGAACTGGAATACCTGAAAAAGCGTTGGAGGCGGGTAATTGACATCTGTAAAGGCAGGACCTGCTACAGCCTGCTGGAAAAAGCCAGCCCCTTTTATATTCAGGCTGTGCGGGATGTCTACGGAGGTACCCTGGAGGAGATTGTCACAGATATTCCGTCTATATTTACGGAACTCCGGGAGTATCTGGCGGAGTATCAGAAGGAAGACACAGAAAAGCTCAGGCTCTATGAAGACAGGCTGCTATCTCTTCACAAGCTTTATTCTCTGGAGCGCGCATTGGATCACGCGGCGAAAGAAAAAGTATGGCTTCCAAGCGGAGGTTTTTTAATGATCCAGCAGACAGAAGCTTTTGTGGCAGTGGATGTAAATACCGGAAAATATACAGGTAAGAAAAAGCAGCAGGAAACTTACCGTAAAATCAATCTTGAAGCGGCCCGTGAGATTGCGGCACAGCTGCGGCTGAGGAATCTCTCAGGAATTATTCTGATTGATTTTATTAATCTGGAGCGAAAGGAACACCAGGAAGAGCTGCTGAATGTTTTCAAAAAATATCTCCGCAGAGATCCGGTTCACACGGTACTTGTGGATATGACCAAGCTTAACATCGTTGAAGTAACCAGAAAGAAAGTAAGAAAATCACTGGCGGAAGAAATAGGAGGGAAATAATATGCTGAAATTTGCACATTTTAATTTTAATGTACTGCACCTGGAAAAGAGCCTTTCCTTTTATAAGGAAGCTCTGGGGCTTACGCCTGTCAGAACAAAAGAGGCGGAGGATGGTTCCTTTACTCTGGTTTATCTGGGAGATCAGACCACTGATTTTACGCTGGAGCTTACCTGGCTGAAGGATCGGACAGAGGCGTACAATCTGGGAGAATGTGAATTCCATCTTGCCTTTGAGACAGACGATTATGAAGGCTTCCATAAGAGACACAAAGAGATGGGATGCATTGTGTTTGAAAATGAGGCTATGGGAATCTACTTTATCACAGATCCGGACGGCTACTGGATCGAGATCGTACCGTCAAAATAGGAAAATTGTGTATGAATAAAAGAAAATTAAAACCGTATCACGGTCTGTTGTTTTTTGCAGTGGTGATGTTCTCCTTTTACTTTATTATGGCTCCCCTGCAGATGCGCTTTGGTATGTACGGGCTTGCAATGACTGAACTGCTCCTTCTGGTAATGGCCATTGCCTGCGCAAAATTGTGCCGGGCTGATCTTAAAGAAATATTTCCTGTAGGCAGAGTCAGGCTTTCCAAGACGGCGGGAACCATACTTCTCTGGCTGGCTTCTTTTCTCACAGTTATGGTGCTCACATTAATCATTACATGGTTTTTCCCCGATGAGATGCTGGGGGTAAGCGAAGGGCTGAGCTCCGTGATCAGCTCCGTACCGTTTGCTGTTGGATTTCTGTTTACGGTAGTGATGCCTGCCGTGTGCGAAGAGGCAGTGCACCGGGGAGTCATTCTCCACAGTATGCTTCCGCTGAAGAAGAAGTGGCTCATTGTACTAATTATGGGAATTCTGTTCGGCATCTTTCATACGAGTATATGGAGATTCGTCCCAACTGCACTTCTGGGAGCCGCCTTGTCCTACGTCATGCTGGAGACGGAAAATATGGTATATCCCGCCATCTTTCACGGGGTAAATAACTACGTACCACTGGCCATATCCTCCTATTCTGCCAAAATACTGGAACGAGCGGGGAGTGACCTGTCTCAGACCAGTCTGGATGCTGTTCCGGTGGCAAGCATCGGCATCTATCTGCTCATGGCCTGCTGTGTGCCTTTTGCTGCTTACGGGGGAAATTATCTGCTCCACTATGGGGAGGAAGGATACAGGAGCACCTTTTTCCCTAAAAAAAGACAGGGATTGATTATTACTGTGCTGATTATAACAACCGTTCTGATTTTGGCGGCAGGATTTGCACTTTTACTCTACGGAATTTTATTTGATTCTCAGTTTCATGATCTGCTAAGGCAGAATATGTAAACTGCTGGAAATTTGCAGGAAAAAACAGTTGACGGACACAATATCTTGTGCTATTATAATACGGATGCCGCACAAAGAGGTCAGAAGTGTTGCTTTCTGAGTGATTCAGCAGGAAGGCAGCCACCATATTTGGCGAGTAATGATAATAGGAGGTGCCATATGTACGCAATTATTGCAACAGGTGGTAAACAGTACAAAGTAGCCGAAGGCGATATCATTAGAGTAGAAAAGCTTGGTGTAGAAGCTGGAGAGACTGTTACATTTGATGATGTACTTGCAGTAAACAACGACGGGTTAAAGGTTGGCGCAGATGTTGCTGATGCCAGTGTTACCGCATCTGTAGTTGAGAACGGTAAAGCGAAAAAAGTTATCGTTTACAAGTATAAGAGAAAATCTGGTTATCACAAAAAGAACGGTCACAGACAGCAGTTCACAAAAGTGAAAATCGAAAAAATTAATGCTTAATTCCTGACAGGCGATTATGATTACGGTTATTGTATATCAAAGGTCAGACGGTGAGTATATAGGATTTGAAACCAGTGGACATGCAGATTACGCCGATGAGGGATATGATATTATCTGTGCGGCAGTTTCAGCCCTTACTGTGAACGCTGTGAATTCTGTCGAAACCTTTACGGAGGATGAATTCGGGGGAGAGCAGAGGGATGGGTACTTAAAATGTATGATTACTGGTCCTGTCAGTACTACAACAGCATTACTATTAAAATCAATGGTTCTTGGATTAGAGATGATTCAGGAAAACTACGGCAAAGAATACATTCATTTGATATTCAAGGAGGTGTAAGGACATGTTAAAGATGAACCTTCAAATTTTCGCTCATAAAAAAGGAGTTGGTTCTACCAAGAACGGCAGAGATTCCGAATCTAAGCGTTTAGGTGCGAAAAGAGCTGACGGCCAATTCGTTAAAGCTGGCAATATTCTTTACAGACAGCGCGGAACTAAGATTCACCCAGGTGTGAATGTGGGACGCGGAGGAGACGATACATTATTTGCATTAGTGGATGGTGTTGTTCGTTTTGAAAGAAAAGGAAGAGATAAGAAACAAGTTTCTATCGTTCCTGTATCAGCAGAATAATAAGTCACGTATAACATGGAACCATGCAATCATCTAATGTGTTGCATGGTTTTTATGTTATTGATCATACTTATAATATGCAGTACTAAGATTATGCTTGAAATAGAAGAAAGAAAAAAACAGGTGAATTATGTTTGCAGACAGAGCTAAAATATATATCAGGTCCGGAAAAGGCGGGGACGGCCATGTAAGCTTTCGAAGAGAGCTTTATGTACCCAACGGAGGGCCGGACGGAGGAGACGGAGGAAAGGGCGGAGATGTTATCTTTGAAGTTGACGAAGGCCTGAATACCTTAGGAGACTACCGTCACAAAAGGAAATATGCTGCCCAGGACGGCGAGCAGGGAGGCAAGAGAAGGTGCCACGGAGGCAACGGACAGGATATTGTGCTGAAGGTTCCGGAAGGTACAGTAATAAAGGAAGCACAGAGCGGAAAAGTAATTGCGGACATGTCAGGGGATAACTGCCGGCAGGTAGTATTAAGAGGCGGCAGAGGCGGCAAAGGAAATCAGCATTATGCCACGGCTACTATGCAGGTGCCAAAATATGCCCAGCCCGGACAGGCTGCCCAGGAACTGGACGTAATTCTGGAATTGAAGGTAATTGCAGATGTAGGACTGGTGGGATTCCCAAATGTGGGGAAGTCTACCTTTCTCTCCAGAGTGACCAATGCCCGTCCCAAGATTGCCAATTATCACTTTACTACCCTGAATCCCAATCTGGGGGTAGTGGATCTGGAAGGCACGGACGGTTTCGTCATTGCAGATATCCCCGGATTAATAGAAGGTGCCTCTGAGGGCCTGGGGCTGGGACACCAGTTTCTCCGCCATATAGAGCGTACCAGGGTCATTATTCACATGGTAGACGCAGCATCTACGGAGGGAAGAGATCCCATTGAGGATATTTACAAAATCAACAAGGAGCTGGAAGCTTACAATCCGGAGATTGCAAAACGTCCCCAGGTAATCGCTGCCAATAAAATTGATGCGGTGTTTCAGGAGGGGGAAGATCCCGTAGAGGCTATCAGAAAAGAATTTGAACCCAAAGGTGTCCGTGTATTTGCGATCTCGGCAGTAAGCGGACAGGGTGTGAAGGAACTGCTCTATTATGTGAAGGAGCTGCTGGATCATACAGAGCTTGCGCCAATTGTGTTTGAACAGGAGTTCTTCCCTGAGGATGTTCTGATCACGGAGAACCTTCCCTACACTGTAGTGAAGAGTGAGGAAGATCCCCATATCTTTATTGTAGAAGGACCTAAGATTGAAAAGATGCTGGGATATACGAATCTTGACTCTGAGAAAGGGTTTGCCTTCTTCCAGAAGTTCCTCAAAGAAGGAGGGATACTGGCAGATTTAGAGAAAGCCGGGATCGAAGAGGGAGATACCGTACGTATGTACGGATTTGATTTTGATTATTATAAGTAGGAGGATTTATGACAAGTAAACAGAGAGCGTATTTAAAAGGGCTGGCCATGAATGTGGATCCTATTCTTCAGATCGGCAAGTCCAGCCTGACGCCGGAAAATACAAAATCCGTCGCGGAAGCACTGGAGGCAAGAGAATTGATTAAAATTTCTGTGCTTCAGAACTGTATGGATGATCCAAAGGCCATGGCCCAGATTCTTGCGGAGAGAACAGGATCTCAGGTGGTTCAGGTGATTGGAAAGAAGATTGTGCTGTATAAGGAAGGAAAAAAAGATAAGAAAAAAATAGAACTTCCCAAATAAAAACAGGCAGATACAGCACCTTACGAGGAAGACTATCATGAATCAGAAAAAGAAACGAATCGGAATCATGGGCGGAACCTTTGATCCTATACACATAGGCCATCTCATACTTGGTGAAACGGCCTATGAGCAGTTTCAGCTGGATAAGGTATGGTTTATGCCGGCAGGGAATCCCCCTCACAAGCAAAACCGCCAGGGCAGGGCTACGGACAGTGAGAGAGTAGATATGGTACGTCTGGCTATCGCCTCCAACCCTCATTTTGAGCTCTCTCTGATAGAAATGAACGAGGATGGATATTCGTATACCTACCGGACATTAGAGCGCCTGAAAAATCAGTATCCGGAAACTGCGTTTTATTTCATTCTGGGGGCAGATTCCCTCTTTGATTTTGACAAATGGCGGGAGCCTAAAAGAATCTGTGACGCCTGTACTGTGGTAGTTGCCACAAGAAACCATACCAGCCATCAGAAACTGGATGAGATCATGTGGAAACTGACCTATAAGTTTCAGGGCAGCTTTGTAAAGCTGGATTCTATCAATATAGATGTATCATCAAAAATGCTCCGCTCCTGGGTAAAGGACGGCAGAACTACGAAGTATTATCTCACAGATAATGTGATGGACTATATCAGAGAACACAAGATTTATAAGGACAGTGAAGAGGTATGAACTACAACATCGAAAAAATGACCAAGGTCTTAAAAAAAGATTTGGATGAGGAGCGCTTCCGACATACTATGGGGGTGATGTACACCAGTGCAGGTCTGGCCATGGCCCATGGAGAAAATCTCCAGAAGGCACAGACCGCCGGTCTTCTTCATGACTGTGCCAAATGCATACCAAACAAAAAGAAGCTGAGACTTTGCAAAAAGCATGGAATAAAAATAAATTCCTTTGAGATGCGAAATCCCTTTCTCCTCCACGCCAAGCTGGGCGCATTTTTAGCCAAAGAAAAATACCAGATAAAAGACAGCGGTATTCTTTCGGCCATCAGGTACCATACCACAGGAAAGCCGGATATGAATACACTGGAGAAGATTGTTTATATTGCAGACTACATTGAACCTATGCGCTGCAAGGCCCAGCACCTCAGTCAGATACGCATGCTTGCTTTTAGAGACCTGGATGAGTGTATGTATGAGATACTAAAGGATACACTAGCTTACCTGGAAGGCAATTCCGGAGAGATTGATACAGCTACCAAAGAGGCTTTTTATTACTACGAGAGATTACACAATGAACGACATAGAGAGGAAACGGCAAATGAATCAAAGTAAAGAAATGGCACGACTTGCCTGCGATGCCCTGGAGGATAAAAAGGCAATCGATATTAAGGTAATTGATATTGAAAAGATTACCACTCTGGCAGATTACTTTATCATCACCAGCGGTTCCAACCGCAGCCAGGTACAGGCAATGGCCGACAACGTGGAAGAATTCCTGGGAAAAGCAGGATATGAACCGAAACAAATAGAGGGATACCAGAACGCAAATTGGATTTTGATGGATTATGGGGATATTGTGCTTCATATTTTCGATGAAGAGAACAGGCTTTTCTATGATCTGGAAAGAATCTGGAGAGACGGGACTTGTATCTCTGTGAGTGAATTAGAATAGAAATTTGGTGCGGCAATGTGAGCTGGGGGCTTGCTTTGCCGTGTTTTTTTTTGCAATAATTGGGATTTAACTTCCTAAGCTTGAGACTGCCCAGTCGGAAGGTATGGGGTGGCATGGGGACGGTGAGAGAAAGTTCCAGGTGTAGATTTATCAGAAGGGGAATGATATCCTCCATATAGGATACGGCTGTAAAATTGTCAGATAAAATAGAGATGTAATATTGCCAAAGAGAATGGAATTAATAATTGAAACGGGTTAAGTTGTTTATCCAAAACATTGAGTTACCAATAGTGCTAAACCAGAGGAAAAGTGTACAACTTTCGACCTTCCCCACCCGTTTTCCGTGAATGTGAAGTGAGTCACTGCCAGGTCAAGGGAGGAGGTCTTGGGGCCAAGGGTGCTGGGTGGATCTGCGCAGACTACGGAGTGCGTCCGAAGATCCACTGCCGGCGGTCACTTAGGAGCGAAGGCTTTCCTGAGCTTCTTAGTGAACGGCCAGGCAGTTAGCTAAGGAGAAACGCAGTAGCAAGCAGATCCACCCAGCACCCTTGGCCCCAAGATCTCCTCCCTTGACCGTCCGTCTGCAACGCTCCGCTCGCCGACTATATAACCCCGAACTTCACATACACAAAACTATCACTCTGCACTTATAGTATCCACCACCGACATCCCCCGGATTCTCTTTGCAGGCCCATGCACAGCCAGGATCGCAGATCCTGCGATCACCAGTATGATAACCAGCAGAGATCCAACCGGTACATACCAGGAATCTCCCCACCGATAGGTGACAAGTCTCTCAAACAGAAGCTTGTTGAGAGGAAGACCTATGAGACAGCCAAAGAAAATACCGAAAAAAGCGTAGGTTGCTGCCTCAGCTGATATCATTCGTATCAGCTGCCGGTCACTCATGCCGATGGCTCGCATTGCACCATACTGACGGAGGCGGGCGGATACACTCATGGCGATGCTGTTAATGATATAGAATACAGAGATTAAGGCAATTACAGCCAGAAATCCGTAGATGAACAGTGCAAAGGAATAATAAGCGCCCATGGTCTCTCTGTTTTTCATACGCTGATCTGAGAAGATAACCGAATCTCCGGCATCGGCACGCATCTGTGCTACATCCTTGTCTGTTACTTTGGAATTGAACTGTACATCTATGATGGTATAATTGCTCTCCCCCGTTAACTGCTGAAATAATTTTTGGGAACAAATTACAGTTTCTACTCCTGGCTCTATGCTGAAGGGGCCGTTGGACAGAATTCCCGACACCTTTACATTCACCGGCTGTCCCTCAGGCTGAGAATCTATGGTAATCGTACTGCCCAGGTGCAGGGGATTTTCTGTGTGAAAAACAGTGAGTACTGTGCTGCCATTCTTTGCATCATCGATTGATCCCTCAAGGAGCATATCATCTGCCCACTGGAACTGATATTTTTCGTAGGAGATAAGGTTGACACTTTTTGTCTGTCCGTTTATCTTTACCGGGATATTGTAGGCAAAGCTTCTGCCGTACACCTTTTTTACAGAGGGAATGGCCCCATAGGATTCAGCGAGATCCGGAGAGATTGCGCAGGTATTGTCAGGGCTGATCACAGACAGATCCGGTGCATAGGGCTTCAGCGGTGTGATGGCATGGTTCATAAAATCTACGGCTGAACGGAAGGAGAGAAATAGAATAATGCTGAAGGCAAATGAGCCAATCATAAGGAAAAAATTCTTCCTGCTCCCTTTTGCGTGGTGGATCCCCAAAGCAGTATCTACCTGAAAGAATGCGGTTGATGCCGCTTTCCGCGCCTCCTGGATGGTCCCTGCATTTCCCGATACGGCCGCCACAGGGGAAACTCTGGATGCTTTTTTGGCTGGCGAACCGGTCGCAAGCAGGACAGTGATAAGGCCAATCAGAACACCTGATATCAGGCCCAGCCAGCTAATCCCGAAATCTGGCATCTCCCCAAATATGCTTGGACTTAAGAACTCCAGCAGTGCGCACAGAAGCCATATGACAGCAGTACCAGCAGCAATCCCCAGTGGGATAGCCGTTTTACACCAACTAAGGGCTTCCCTTCGCACAAAGCGAATTACTTGCTTCTGAGTTGCACCCAGACAGCGCATCATGCCGAAGAATTCGGTTCTCTGTACAACATTGCTGTTCAGGCTTCCTGCAATCATGAGAGTTCCTGCAATAGCAACCAGGACAGCCAGGACTCCTGCAGTAAGATATAGCTGCATCATATAGGGATCTTTGCTCTGCAGCATCAGTGCCAGGAGCTTTGTATTCTGTGTGATTTGATTGTCTGACAGCTGCAGCTGTGCCTGAATATCTGACAGTGTCTTTTGTATGCTGCAATAGGGAGTGAATGTAACATAAAAGATCCCCTCATAGGTTTCTGAAGAATCAGCAGACAGCTGTGTCCGGAAAGCTTCTGTATTTAGAAATACACCGAAGGCATCTTTTTCAGTGAGCATAGACGTATCTCCTGTAAATCCGCATACCGTTAATTCTACGGATTCCCCTTGGGGAACGGTCAGTAAAATGGTGTCGCCTTTTTTTAGCCCCAGCTGTTCTTTTACACTTTTTGTAAAAACAGCTGAATGTGTATCTTTTGGAAATTCCCCTTCTTCCAGCTCCATTCCCGGAAACATATCAAGCAATTCTTCATCGAACCCGCAGATAACCGCATCATTCCCCTGAAGCTGATACCCCTCATCTAAACGGTAATTGAGAACATCATACCATGCAGACGCTTTTATCTCAGGCCGGGAGGCTATGATAGCAGCCTGTTCAGCAGTGATTTCTTTAAAACCTGCGTGCCAGCCGCCATCGCTCTTTTGAGACTGCAGCCTCTGAGCACGCATCTCCATGTCTGCCATGCCGAAGATTACGGTAACCAGAAATACTGCCAGTATAATGCAGATTCTGGTCATTCTGCTTTGTTTGCGGTGTACCTTAGCGGAAATAGGAATTAAGTCCAGATAATGTTTCATACCTTCATGCCCCCCAGTTCACTGAGAATACCGTCTGTGACACGCAGAACACGGTCAACAGAGGATGTAAGATTGATATTATGAGTAATCATAAGAACCGTCTGCTGATAATACCTGGATGCTTTACAGAGAAGATCCATGACGTCCTGGCTGTTTTTGGAATCCAGATTCCCGGTAGGTTCATCAGCCAGTACCAGCATGGGCTTCGCAATCAGAGCACGTCCTATGGCTACGCGCTGCTGTTGTCCCCCTGACAGCTGACTGGGAAGATGGGTACGGCGATCTGTCAGACCTAGTACCTCCAGGATCTCGTCTGTCTGTTCCCGGTTTGGCTTTTTATTGTCCAATAGAAGGGGAAATATAATATTCTGTTCCACATTCAGCTCCGAGATGAGGTGAAAGGACTGGAAGATAAATCCAATGTGGCGGCGGCGGAACACCGTACGTTTTGTTTCCTTCATTGAGAATAAATCTTCCCCATTGAGATAAATATGGCCGGACGTAGGAGTGTCCAGACCTCCGATGCAGTTCAGAAGAGTACTCTTTCCGGAACCGGACTCCCCTACTACAGCGGTAAATTCTCCCTTTTCCACAGTAAAGGAAACGTCCTGCAGCGCTTTGACCTGTGTATCACCTTTTCCATATACTTTGCAGAGATTTTGAGTACGCAATATTTCCATGTATTTATTCCTCCTTGTTATTCTACCCTGACAGTATATCAGGAGAACCTTACATACAGATGAATTCCAGCTTACGGTTCTGTAAGGAAAGAAATAATAAAGGCCGTTCCCTTGCCCGGCGTGCTATGAAGAGAAAGGATCCCCCCCTGGCCTTCAATAATCGATTTGGCCAGGGGCAGCCCCAAGCCTACCCCCTGTGTATCGGAGGAGGATTTACTGCGGTAGAATCGTTTAAAGACATGGTGAATATCTTCCGGAGGAATCCCGCTGCCGTTATCCGTAACAGACAGCCGAAGCATTGCCGGAGACTGCTCCCAGACGATCTTAATTGTGCCCCCTGTCCCGGTGTGGTCCAGAGCGTTTTTCACCAGGTTGCCTATGGCCTCACCGGTCCATTCCGGGTCACACAGAATCTGCTCCCTGGGATTACCGTTTATCAGGATCTGTTTTTCTTCCTGCTTTGCTCTTGTAATCAATTCTGCAATTCCCCCGGAAACCAGTTCATAAACCGTACAGAGTTTTTTCTCAAAACGAATATTTCCCGCATCCAGCCGCATAACCTTCAGCAGAGAGAGGATGAGCTGTTCCATACGCGCGAGGGATATCAGAGATTTTCTGGAAAATTCCTCTACTAAAGAGGGATTTTCCGGCTCATCCAAGATGATTTCAGCATACATATTCAGGGCAGCCAGGGGAGTCTTTAATTGATGAGAGATATCAGATATCATATCTTTTAAGAATTCCTTTGCTTTCTGTTCGGATTCACTTTTGGACTGCAATGCCATAGCCAGCTCATTCACGGAGGCAAACAACTGATACAGTGTACCTGTTTCATTCCTGGGCAGATGATGTACGAAGCTCCCCTCCGCAAATTCTGCAATTCTGCGGGCAGCTTTTTGATACAGCAGTTCCCGCCGGTAAAGAAAGAAGGCGGAGACGCCCATCAGGCTCCCTCCCAACCCCAGCCCCCCCAGAAGAGCGATGATCAGATATCGTATTGCTGACCGGCGGGCTGCGGGAAGAAGCCAGAAGGGGGTACTTTCGGTACGTCCGCTTTTTTCAAGAAGCAGTACACCTTCCTCCGTAGACTTGCTGTTTTTAAAAGCAGCAGCGGTAATATCTTCAGATACGCCCTGATCTAATAGATAGGAAGCGGCAGTCTGTTCCTGTCTGAGCAGAAGCTTTTTCACCTCACGAGTCTGTATACCAGCACATAAAACAAAAAAGGCAAGCATCAGTGTGCAGAAGCAGGCGAGAAATAAGAAATAGCAGCGGGATTGCTTTTCATGCAGAAAGCTCATAGCGTTACTCCTTCCATTGATATCCGAACCCCCGGACAGTCAGAAGATGTTCAGGGTGTGAGGGATCGTTTTCCAGTTTTTCACGCAGACGGCGCACATATACAGACAAGGTATTGTCGTCCACAAAGCTTCCGTTGCCGTCCCACAAAAGATCCAGGATAGCGCTTCGGGTCAGAATTCGGCCGCTGTTTCTTACCAAAAGACATAAAAGCCGGTATTCAGCACTGGTCAATTCCAGGGGACTTCCGGACAGGAAAGCCTTGCTTTGAAGAAGATCAATCGACACTTTACCAGAGACGAGCTGGCCGTCCCCTAGTTCCCCCTTCCTCCCGTTGCGCCTGAGAAGGGCCCGGATACGGGAGCACAGTTCTCCCAGACGGAAGGGTTTGGTAATATAATCATCTCCTCCGCTGTCCAGTCCCCGTATCACAGAGGTCTCCTCATCTGCAGCAGTGAGGTATATGATAGGGATGGGGTTCCCCTCCCGGCGTACCTGTTCACAGATTTCGAATCCCGTTCCATCTGGAAGAGTCACGTCAAGAAGAAGCAGGTCATAGTCGCTGGGAACAGATAAAAGTGCTTTTGCCTCCCGGAGCGTCCGGACAACATCCAGTTGAAACCCATTTTTTTTCAAGGCATACTGCAAGCCATCGATCAGACTGATATCATCTTCTAAAAGAAGCAGCTTATACATAAGTTTCCTCCTGTAAAAACATGTTTATAGTGTATTATAACATAAATTTATAGGATAACCCTTCAGCTTACAAATATGTAAGATGAACTGGCCCTATAGTCAGTTTTCCCAAGTCCCATCCTTTTTCTTGACAATATTTGTAATATATAATACTATAATTTATAGTTGTTTATGACGACGGAAAAGATACTATAATAATCATTTATTTATAACAAGGCAAGATAGAAAGGATGGTGTTATGGCAGCTATTGATTTGATTGTATTGGGAATGGTGAAAAAAGAGCCTTTAAGTGCCTATGATATCCAAAAATTAGTGGAGTACCGCAATATATCCCGGTGGGTAAAGATTAGTACACCTTCGATCTATAAAAAAGTGATTCAGCTGGAGAAAAAGGGATACATTGAAAGTGAGATGGTAAAAGAGGGGAATATGGCGGAAAAAGCTGTATACTCATTAACAGAAGAAGGCGAAAAAGAATTTGAAAAATTAATGCTGGAGATTTCCGAGCAGCCGATTCGCATATTCCTGGATTTCAATGCTGTTATAGTTAATCTAGACAGTCTTTCCCCTGAAAACCAGCAGGAGTGTCTGCGTAAGATTGAAGAAAATGTAATGCTATTGAAATCATACCTGGAAGATAACATTCATACCAAAGAACAAATGCCCGAGATTCCAGAGACAGGGAAGGCGGTTTTGCAGCAGCAGTATCAATTGGCCCAGTCCATGGAAACCTGGGTTCATTCAATAAAAGCAGGCCTCGAAAAATAGCAGCTGAATAAGAAATTTTACATCTGCATATTTTAATGGTATACTTTACTATATGGTGAACACTGTAGGTCCTTTCTGAGGATATGCAGCAGCACTGTAAGCAAAAGAAGAGCAGGAGAAAGAGGTAGGCAAATGTTAAGTATACTTATGCAGGTATTAGTAGGTTTGATTGCAGGCTATATCGCTTCCCGTATTATGAAGCTTAAGGGAGGCGTTGTAAAGTATATCGCAATCGGTATTGTGGGATCTATTCTAGGGAATATTCTGATTTCTTTAATTGGCTTTTATGCCATTGGATTTTTCGCAAAGATAATTGTATCCATCGCAGGAGCCTGTCTGCTGATTTCTATCAGCAGGAAAGTTTTATAATCAAGTGCGTAAAGTCAAGCCACCGGTACCCCGGTGGCTTTTGTACCTCCCCAGAAGACCGCTGTATGTAAAAATATATTACCTCATAGTTTTTCTAATGAAGAGAGAATGCTATTTTTTAACTGCAGCAGTTCATCCAGATTCTCTTTTTTGAGGGCGGATTTTACCGTAATGACAGGTTCCAGGATCTCTATCTCTTTTAATTCCCCCAGGAGTGAACGCATTTGTCTGGCAGAGGCCGGGGCCCAGGAACCATTTTCCACAAGAGCTATGGTACGGTTTTGCAGATTCAAAGCCTTCATATCATGCAGCAAATTCAGCATTGCCGGGTAGATTCCTCCGTTATAAGTAGGAGCGGCAAGAACCAGGTGACTGCAGCGGAAC
Organism: Lactonifactor sp. BIOML-A5; assembly: GCF_009677585.1. Lineage (GTDB taxonomy): Bacteria > Bacillota > Clostridia > Lachnospirales > Lachnospiraceae > Lactonifactor. The sequence continues at coordinate 67,550 of NZ_WKYV01000018.1, forward strand.
ACTTCTGCAATCAGAGTGGAGATATGGGTATTGGAAATATCATAGACAGCAATATTTTTGACGCCTGCTTCCGCCAGACTGGAGGCAAGGATATTTACAGCATTTTCAGTATCTCCGTACATAGAACCATAAAGCAGAGCAACAGCATGTTCTTCTGGTTCATACCGGCTCCAAAGACTGTATTTGTCCAGAAAATAATTAAGATTAGTGCGCCACACAGGACCGTGCAGGGGACATATCATGCGTAGTTCCATATCTGTCAATTTTTTAAGGGCTGTCTGTACCTGCGTTCCATATTTCCCCACAATATTCCCGTAATACCGTCTGGCATCCGGCAGCCAGTCACGGGCGAAATCCACTTCATCATTGAACAAATTTCCATTCAGGGCTCCAAAACTTCCAAACGCATCTGCGGAGAATAGGAGCTTTTCTGTTTGTTCGTATGTCATCATAACCTCTGGCCAATGAACCATTGGAGCAAAACAAAACTTAAGTGTATGTGCACCCAGGGGGAGGGTAGTCCCTTCTTTGACTACAAGGGTCCTTCCATCCAGCTCTATCTCATAGAACTGCCGGATGAAAGCAAAGGTTTTAGCATTGCCCACCAGTTTCATTTCAGGAAAGCGCAGCAGCAATTCTTCAATTCCTGCGCAGTGATCTGGTTCCATATGGTTGACTACCAGATAATCCAGGGAGCGTCCCCTAAGAACATAACTGATATTTTCCAGGAACTGGCGGGTAATAGAGGAATCAACAGTATCGATGAGTGCTGTTTTTTCATCCAAAATCAAATATGAATTATAGGTAATACCCCGGGAGATGGGAAATAAATTTTCAAATAAAGCCAGTCTTCGGTCATATCCGCCTACCCAGGTGACCGCATCCGTGATTTTTCGGGTACAATACATGGTTTTAACCCCTTTCTAGAGACATATTAAAAAATATATGATTAGTTGTATCTAACCAACATATAGAATACACTTTTTTTCATAAAATAGCAAGAAGTCTTTTTGTTATGAGGCTGTCAATTGCTTTACAAAATTTTGTAGTTGCTTTTTGAACAGGTACGTATTATAATACAACAGGTTAGTTAAGACTAACGCATTTCGATATTATGAAGAACCGACTAGAAAGGATGGATATACGGATGCATACACTTTTGATTGAGCAGGTAACCGGGCGTGAGATTATTGATTCCAGGGGAAATCCTACGATAGAGGCAGAAGTTCTGCTGACGGATGGTACAATGGGCAGAGGAGCTGCCCCCAGCGGAGCGTCCACGGGAGAGTTCGAAGCGCTGGAACTGAGAGACGGAGACAAAAAACGCTTCGGCGGAAAAGGAGTTTCTAAAGCAGCAGAAAATATTAATACAGTTATACGGGAAGCGATAAGAGGAATGGATGCTGTTGACCTTTATGCAGTGGATCAGGCAATGATTTCTGCAGATGGAACAAAAGATAAATCAAATCTTGGTGCTAACGCGATTCTGGCGGTGTCTGTGGCCTGCGCAAGGGCGGCATCCCAGGCACTGCATATTCCTCTTCATCAGTATTTTGGAGGAATTAACGGAAACAGGCTGCCGGTACCTATGATGAACATTCTAAATGGCGGCGCCCATGCCACGAATACGGTGGATGTACAGGAATTTATGATTATGCCTGTGGGTGCCGGCACCTTCAGAGAGGGTTTGCGATGGTGCACAGAGGTATTCCATGCATTGGCAGAGATTTTGAAATCCAAAGGCCTTACCACCTCTGTAGGAGATGAAGGAGGCTTTGCACCAGATTTGGCAAGTGACGAAGAAGCAATCCATTACATACTGGGTGCGATCAAGGCAGCGGGATATGAATCTGGAAAAGATTTTGTGCTGGGGATAGATGCTGCTTCCAGCGAGTGGAAGAGCGGTTTAAAAGGAGAATATCTTCTGCCAAAAAGCGGCAAACGGTTTACCTCTGAAGAATTGGTGGAACATTGGAGTGCCCTGTGTGAAAAATATCCCATTTATTCCATTGAAGACGGCCTGGATGAGGAAGACTGGGAAGGCTGGCAGCTGATGACAAGAAAACTGGGAAAAAAAGTGCAGTTGGTTGGAGATGATCTCTTTGTGACCAACACAGAACGTCTGGAGAAAGGAATCCGACTGGGCTGTGGGAATTCCATTTTGATCAAATTAAATCAGATAGGAACGGTGTCAGAAACCCTGGATGCTATTAAAATGGCACATAAAGCCGGATATACTGCAATTGCCTCCCATCGTTCGGGGGAAACGGAAGATACTACGATTGCAGATCTTGCAGTGGCACTGAACACCTGTCAGATCAAAACCGGAGCGCCAAGCAGAAGCGAACGGGTGGCCAAATATAATCAGCTGCTCCGGATCGAGGAGGCATTGGGAAGGAACGGAGTGTATCCGGGCATGAACGCATTCGGATTTACTCGCATATAGATCAAATAATACCAGGCTTTTCATCCCTTTATGTTCAGGAATGAAAAGCCTGGTATTTTAATTCGTGGTCAACGTTATCTTAAAAAACGGAACACGCCAATTACCTTCCCCATAATCTGGAGATCACCATCAACTATTATCGGATCCATGTAATCGTTCTCTGGCTGAAGACGGTAATGACCATTTTCTTTATAAAAGGTTTTCACTGTGGCAGAGTCTTCTATCAAAGCCACGACCATATCCCCATTCTGTGCCGTGGACTGTTTTGAGACCAGGACATAATCCCCGTTCAGAATTCCTGCATTCACCATACTTTCCCCATCAACATGAAGTAAGAAAGTGTCCGTGTTGGGCATATATTCCGAAGGGATAGGGAAATAGTTCTCTACATTCTCCACAGCCAGAATCGGCTGACCGGCAGCTACTTTACCTACAATAGGAACATTCACAACCTCGCGTCTCACAAGATTAAAAGAATCGTCAATAATCTCGATAGCACGGGGTTTTGTGGGGTCTCTTCGTATGTAGCCATTCTTCTCCAGTGTCTCCAGATGGGAGTGGACAGAAGAAGTGGATTTTAGATGAACTGCCTCACAGATTTCGCGGACAGCGGGGGGAAAACCTCTGTTTAATATTTCGCTTTTTATGTATTCTAAAATTTCGGACTGCTTTTTGCTGATTTTGCCGTATGCCATAACCAAACCTCCAGGAATTTTTCTTATTCATTAATACCGCACAGATGGTAATTTATTTCTTATTTATCATATCACAAAGGAGAAGAGAATGCAAACAAATATTCGGAATATCTGTTCGGATTTCGACAAAAACCATTGACAAACGCATGTTCGGATTGTATAATCAAAAGCATAAATAAGAACAAATGTTTGCGAACATATTTTCGGGAGGCGTAGATATGAATAGAAAAGTAAAGACGTTTTTTGTGGTATTGGCATTGATTCTTGTATCCGGCGGCATCTTTTCCGGAAAGTTTGCTTTGACCGCCAACGCGGGAACAGAGGCTGGAGAGCGGTATAAGTATTATACCAGCATTGAGATCGAAAAAGGTGACAGTCTATGGAGCATAGCCGAGGAATATATGACAGAAGAATATGATTCAAAGGATGAGTATATCAATGAAGTTATGAATATAAATCATTTGGCAACAGATAAGATTTTTGAAGGAAATTATCTGTGTATCCCGTATTATTCCACAGAGGTAAAGTAAGGTGTCTTAGGGATTGGGTACTGATTTCGTCAGTACCCAATTTGCCGTCATGGAGAGATTTTCACAATGTATCTCCTTACAAGTAATTTTGCAGCTGTCAGGGGTAAGGACGTTACCTGAAGTAAAAAAGAAATTTCCGTATAATTGTTCTTGAAATCGCTGGAAAGGTAAGTTATACTGAGAGTGTCAATCTATTCGCCAAACACGAGTTTTTCGAATAGATATAGATGCATTAGTATACATAATACTATTATTGTAAACCTAACATAAATTTTGGCTGCATTCACTATATGTTTTCTCAAGGAGGTATTTCATATTGAAACAGGAAAAAATGACTTACAGAGAATTGACGGATACAGAAAATATTTTAAAACTCAGAGAAGTCCTTCATACATTGCCTGACTTTACCCGGGATTTCTTTCGTTCTATCAGTACAACCACAACAACTAAAACAAGAATCTCGTATGCTTACGATATTCGAATATTTTTTCAGTTTCTACTGGACGAAAACCCTGCTTTCAAAAATATGAAAATGACAGAATTTCAACTGCAGGTATTAGATCAAGTCAAAGCCATTGATATTGAAGAATATTTGGAGTACTTAAAGGCATACCGGGATCATGATAATATGGACCAGATTGTTACTAATGGTGAACGGGGGCTGAAAAGAAAAATATCTGCTTTGAGAAGCTTTTACGCTTATTATTACAAAATGGAAATGATTCATACAAATCCTACTGTTTTAGTAGATATTCCAAAAATACATGATAAAACAATTACCCGCCTGGACGCAGACGAGGTGGCGCTTCTGCTTGATTATATCGAGCATGCAGGGGATACGCTTTCCGGACAGAAAAAAGCATATTATGAAAAAACCAAAACCAGAGACCTGGCTTTGGTGACACTTTTACTTGGAACAGGAATCCGGGTATCAGAATGTGTCGGACTGGATATAGAGGATGTGGATTTTAAAAACAATGGTATCAAAGTAGTACGTAAAGGCGGAAATGAAATGATTATATACTTTGGGCCTGAAGTCGAGAAAGCATTAAAATCCTATCTTGAGGAGAGATCACATATTACCCCTCTTCCCGGGCATGAACACGCACTCTTCTATTCTACTCAAAAAAAGCGTATGGGGGTAAAGGCAGTTGAAAATCTGGTGAAAAAGTATGCACAGCAAGTTACCACCACCAAGCATATAACCCCTCATAAGCTTAGAAGTACTTACGGAACTGCTCTTTACCAGGAAACCGGCGATATTTATTTGGTTGCCGATGTACTTGGACATAAAGATGTGAATACCACAAAGAAGCATTATGCGGCAATGGATGATGCAAGGCGGAGAAAAGCGGCTACAGCTGTTAAATTGAGAGAAAGCTAGCTCATATTAGTTTAAAAGCGGCCAAAGTGCCTCATTTCCATAGAATGAAGCGTTTGGCCGCATCTGCGTTTCTTTAAAAATACTCTTTGCTAAGGACATCAATCTCCTCTGTCACTGCCTCATATACCCCTGGATACGTACTTCCCGGTCCTCCCATGGTCAGACAGGGAATGAGATATCTGGTGCCTGCAGCCGCAAAGAGCTCTTTAAGCCCATTGCGGATTTTCTCCCGGGACCAGTCCTCCATGTCGTATTTACCATTGTCCAGGCCGGCCATAACTGTAATCCGTCCCCCGCATTTCTTCAATATTTCCGGAATATTATTTTCATATACCGGTCCCTGGATTACATCAATGCCCATTCGGATCATACTGGGTATTAGATTGGCTATATAAGAGTCAGAGTGATGAACAATGATTTCTACCCCATTTTCCTTCCAAAAGCCATAAATCCTCTTGTAGGCCGGCTCTATGAACTCCTCAAACATTTCTGGCGACAGAAAGGAGGTTCTCTGGCTTCCCCAGTCATCGTGATGGAAAAGAGCGTCCGGATGAAGGTGGGATACAATCTCCTCTGCGGCCGCTATCTCCCAGTCAGCGATAAAGCCGATGAGTGCATGCATCTCCTCCGGTTCCTCATAGAAGTTGATCATAGTGTCTTCCATACCCATGAAATAGTGAAGCTTCTCCAGCACTCCGTTGTATACACTGGCCGTGACAAAATATTCCCTGCGGTCTATCCGGGCCGCGGCCTCTATATAAGGGAGCCATTGTTCCTCTGTAAACTTGGTAGGGCAGGGTTTAATTATCTCCCGCCATTTTGTAATGTCCTTCAGGAGCTTATCTTCCCCCTCACAGAGGGGAAACTGTCCGGGTGTATTCTTTGGATAAGTAACTTTCACACCCCAGCCGTTAGTACCCGTCTCTCCCGGCTGGAGATCACATCCGGCGTAAACGCCGATGGGATCCCGGACAAGCCCCAGATAACTATATTGATTAACAAAGCGATCCGGGCTGCCGCCGCGTATGGTTTCTCTGGCATTTTCTTTAATTGTCAGCATTTTATTCTCCTGCTATCTATGATTCTATATTTTATAAACATCTTACGCTTTTACACTCCCATTTGACTCTTTCACATACCGGTAAATCTTAGAGACGATCACACACACAGAGAACACGATTCCCAAATAAGAAACAGCCTTCATTACAATGTTCATCAACACTCCGAAGGTTCCGAAGTTAGAGAATACAAAAGCGCCGATACATACCACTGCCACCACAAGCTTATACCACTTGCTGTCCTCCCGCTGAATGTTAGAGGATGCCACCCATGCCATGCCTGTAGCTGTGGTGTAAGTGGCAAGCACCACGATAATACCGTAGAATGCATAAAACACACCGCCCAGACGCTGTCCCAGAATCAAAAGGGGAATATCCGTACCGCCTACAACGGAAGCGTTTAGCACAAACGCAAGAAATACAAAGGTCTGGCACAAAACTGTGGCAAACTGTCCCAGGACATTTCCCCATACCAGTTCCTTTTGGTGATCTGCTCTTGTTGACACGTTGGCGCTGTAAGCACTCATGTTCAATACCACATAGGTAAAATTCAGCACTGCGCTGAAAATAAGGCTTCCAGACATGCTGAGTCCGCTTTTTTCCCGTATCAGTATATCGCCAGTGCTGAAGCTGTCTGTAGGATTGATGTAGCTGTAAACACAGATCACCACCACTGCCAACAGGATGATCGGGGCAATATTTCCCAGAATAGCCGTCAGTTTTTTCATACCAAGCAGGGCGGTGGCCATAACGGCAATCAGCATGATTACTGTACCAATTCGTGTATCCAGTCCAAATGCCTGGTTCATGGAGGATGCACCGCCTGCGATCATACTGCCCACCATCAAGAAGAATGTCAGCGTATTAAACCAATTAATGGCAAGTCCCAGATATTTTCCGCAATAATGGCGATACATCATATCCATGCTGGCCAGTTTGTACTTGCGGCAATCCCTGGAAACGACTGCGATGCACAACAGAATCAGCAGCGCGGAAATAATGATCCCTACAGCCCCGGGAAGTCCATGGGGTGCCCAGAACTGCAGCACCTCTGAACCAGTGGCAAAACCAGCTCCGATACCAAAGGACACATAGGAACCCGCCAGAATTAACAGCGTCTTCATCGAAAAGCTTTTCTCATTACTCATTCTCTTTCACCTTCTCTTTCATTATAAATAATGTCTGTTCCGTTAAAGTCCCCCCAGTTATGTCCTATTTTACAGATTCAGAGCTGTATCATAGGCCTGCCTTACCGCGGTGCGGATCAGTCCGGGCTCATAGCAATCTCCGATCCAGGCGAAGTCAATGATCGTATCCCGCAGAGTCTCCACAGTCTCCTCATTGGGTGCAATTCCCGTTGCCGCAATGACTGTATCTGCCTTCAGTGTAATTTGATTTCCGTCTTTATCCTGACAGATCATACCTTCATCCGTAATCTCCATGCATCTTGTGTTCAATCTGACTTCCACATGATTCTTCTCAATATTCGTCCACAATGCATCCATCTGCATGGCGCCTGTGCCCGGATACGGGGTGTTGGGACCGGAAGCCAGGGCGCCAGACATCTCTACGATAGTAGCCTTTTTCCCGGCCAGGGCAAGTCCAATGGCGCACTCTGCTCCGGCAAAGCCTCCACCGAGCACAAGAACATTCTCTCCTACCTCCGGCTCTCTGTCGTAAAAGTCTACGATCTGAATTGCTTTTTCAATGCCTTTGATGGGTGGAATAATGGGGTGTCCGCCAACTGCCGCGATCACCACATCCGGCATAAGCTCCTCCACCAGTTCAGGCGTCACTTCTGTATTCAGCCGCACCTCAATGGCTTTCCTTGCCACCGTGCGCTCCAGATACTCCCGGTAACTCTGAATCCGTTTTTTAAAGGATTCTTTTTCAATAATCCGCATAAGGCCTCCCAGGAAGCCCTTTTTTTCACAGAGGATTACCTCATGGCCACGATCTGCAGCTATGATGGCCGCCTCCATCCCAGCCGGTCCGCCGCCTGCGATCAATACTTTCTTTTTTTCTGTAGGCAGAGGCATAAACTTATAGTCGCTATCCCGTCCGATCTGGGGATTTACAGAACAGTGCAGAGGCAGATTATAATACCCTCCGGTGAGACAGGCAATGCAGCGCAGACAGGGACGTATCTCATCCACTTTTCCGTGCATGGCCTTTTTCGGAAGATCCGGATCTGCGATCAGAGCCCTGGCCAGCACGACATAGTCAACCATACCGTCTTTGATCCATTTTTCCATAACGGCAGGCTCCGTAATGGCTCCTACTGTTCCCACGGGAATATGTAAATGGTTCTTGATTTCTGCAGCAGCCCGTATATTGTGACCCTCATCTACATCAAACCAGCTTGGAGTAGACAAAACGGTAGAATCATGAAAATGCAGGGATCCGCAGGACACCTGGATCATATCTGCACCATGCTCCTCCAGCATTTTACAGTACTCAATGCTTTCCTCCAGCTGATATCCCTCTGTCATGCCTTCTTTCCAGGAGATTCTTGCCTCTATCAGGAAATTTGGACCGCAGTATTCCCGGATCTTGTCAATGACCATCATGGTTATACGGGCCCGGTTTTCCAGGCTTCCGCCAAATTCATCTGTCCGGTGATTCAGTACCGGAGATAAAAACTGGGACAAAAGCCATCCATGACCTGCGTGCACCAGCACGGAATCAAAACCGCAGTGTTTTGCCCGTAGGGCCGCTTTACCATAGCTGTCTACCACCTCTTCAATAACATTTTGGGGCATTTCTATAATCTGATGTCTGTGGATGCCATTGCCATCCCCCTGGTCAAACTCATCAATCATGTCGCTGGGACCATAGTTAATGCGATTATCGTCATGGAAATGCATTCCCGCATGGAGCAGCTCCATGGATGCATGGGCTCCCTGGGAGCGGATGGCCCCTGCAATGTCATAAAACCCGGCCTCACTTCTCACATCATAGGCCTTTACCTTGTAGCTCCAGTCCACGCATCCCGTCTCATGTACCACCACATCCCCCAGACACACCATAGCAGCCCCTCCCTGGGCACGGCGCTTTAAGAAGTCCACGTTCTTCACATTGTTGTGGTTCAGGTCCGTCAATTCCTTCATACCTGTAGGGGAACCGAAGATTCTGTTTTTGAAGGTGGTCTTTTTCACCTTCATGGGACTAAACCCCCATGCCCGCACACTTGGCACCACCATAAATGAAACTATGCAGGCTATAGGGTATTGAACTTGTTAAT
>NZ_WKYV01000019.1 GCF_009677585.1 Lactonifactor sp. BIOML-A5
ATTAACAAGTTCAATACCCTATAGCCTGCATAGTTTCATTTATGGTGGTGCCAAGTGTGCGGGCATGGGGGTTTAGTTTGAACACCCAGAGTTATTCTGTAACTGTAAATAATTCAAAAGAAGCAGAAGGGTTTCAAATTCAATATATTACCGGTATAAAAGAAAATCTTGATGGCACTCTCAGCGCCAAACATAACTCACATATAAAACTGGTGTTATCATATCCTCCCGGATATTTTACGGCAAATGCACCGGAGGGAAAAAAGAATGTGGGTATTGAATTTAGTGATTCGTCTGTTCCAGTGGCAGAAGAAGAAGATCAGACGAAACGTACAATCAGCTATGAATTTACTTATCCGGATAAGCCGATGACTTTGAATGTAGTAGGAGATAAGGAAACAACAGGCCTGATGTATGGGATATATGATGCAACATCCAATCTTCAGCGTGCAGAGCAAGGTTCGAACTGGTGGAAAGCGACAGATGCGAGCGGAGCGTATACAGAGGGACAGCCTTATTATGGGTTTGGAAGCTACAGCGAAGCAGATACCGGAGTATTAAAGGTACGGGGAGGAACAGCAAAAAACGTTAAAATAGAAGGGAAAGAGACACCGGTAAGTATGGCCACCGGATCCTTTGCCAGCGGGCAGGAACTGCACTTTGAATATGCAATTGACCGTGTAAATCAAAATGGAAAGCCGCCATATTTCTTCTGGCCGTCCCCAACCGTGAGTCTTTGCTATTTTTCAAATGGCGCTGACTATGCAAAGGATGCACCTATTACCGAAACCTTCCCCCTCTGGTCTCCTGATTGGATTTATGACCCGGATGCAGGGGGAGCTGCCGTTATATCAAACACCTATACCGCAGCGGTTGGAGCTGAGATTACAATTACAGTTAAAAAATCTATCTATACCGAAGTAGGGACAAGCACTGCGGGGGTAAGATTAAATTATCCTTCTTATCAGGTACATGTAAAGATAGAAAACATGAAAAACAGCTTTTATTTAAGAACACAGGGCGCGGGGAGTGTACAGGGGCCCCATTTTTTCAGAAATCTGGATAATATCTCTCTTGGATTGAACAATAATTTGCCGGACTCCTATTTTCTGGAGGATCATACAGATGAAAAGGGCGGGGATACCGGCACAGTTGGCGAAACAAGCATTAAGAGTGGAGGGATGTTTTTAGACAAACGTGCAGTTTATAATAAAAACATAACCGGTGGAGGCGTTCCCTGGGAGGAGGAAGGAAAACCGTTTTTTAAATTTGGGATTACTCCCAAATGGGGATACACGAATCCAAGAGTGGAAAGCTATGGAGAAGCATCGACGCCTATTATGACGAATAAATCAATTGAAATAGAGAAAAAGGAGCTTGAAAATAAAAACAGCCAGACCACATATCCGGATTTGACTTTGGGGAAATATTCCTGGTTTCATACGTCCCAGGACAGAAGAGATATAAGCCCTTTTCAGTATGTTCTGTTTATGCCGGTTGAAAGCTTGTCCACAAAGCATGATATGCGGGCCATTGATGTGAAAACAGAAAAAATCATAGGAACTGTCACTAATAATGCTGACTATGTGAATGATAACGCCGCTCAAAACTATATTGTGGAGGGGGACGGTATATTTGATTTATTGTTGGAAGACAAGGTTGTGTTTAACCCGGATTTTAAAGCCCCTGAAGAAACAGGCAGGGTATTTGCAGGATTCACTGTAACAATTACGGCTCCGGATAACTTACTGCTGCCGGCAGACTATAAGCTGGAGCTTGCAAAAAGTCTGGATAACTCGGTTTATTTTAAACCCGGTGATATCATCAGCATTTCAGATTTCTTCCGCCGTGATACGGCTGTACTGTTAAAGGCCTGGAACACAAATCATACACTTACGCCAGAAGAACAGAAGCGCCTGAATCTCATTATGTATTCATCCAGGCTGGATGCAAAGATAAACCTTATATACGAGGACGCTGCCAGCAGTCAGGGGCAGAATATCAGCGGGAATGTGAATAAATACCTGCAGGATGTGAGTAAAGACGGAATTATTTATTCAACCCAAAGGGCAGATACAAAAAGTATAAACGTCATAAAAGGGACCAATATTAAGTTTAACAAATTTGCGGAGACCTTCGTGAATTCCGTTGATCAATATACGTATTACCTTAACGAGGAAAATACAACCACTGTTGATAAGGTAACCGTGGATCATCAGGAGATTGCAGCTGTGAAATACGACCGGGGATTAACAGTCAGCTATTTAGATGAGAATGGCACCTCCTTTGCAGGACTCAGTGACGAAACGGTATATAAAACATATACGGGGAGTAATAAGGCTGTCATCAAATTTCCCACCGGAGCACAATGTCCGCCAGGCAAGGCATTTGATTACTGGACAGTCACTGAGCTTAATGACACAGGAAACTGGATACCGAAGCCAGACATTACATTCAGGGAGAGTGATGCACCGCAAGTGTATGAATTCGCCTCCGGCCTAAATGCAAATAATAAAAGTATAAGTCTTCAGGCTGTGTGGAAGGATATTTCTCCTGATTCCTACATATCAATACCGAAAAATATACGGTTAAGTGAAAGCGGGACAAACCTTACACCTGCTGAAGAATTTGCCGGGACAAAAGTAACCATTGCATATCACAGTGTCAATAACAGCGACAAAGATATTAATGTAGATGTTTTAAAGACTTTTGATCTTTCCCTGTCTGCAGACAATACTAAAAAGTTGACGGTTTCTGCGTACGACGCAGACGGAAACCTCTTAACAGCAGCCGGTATCAATGAAAGCTATGCGCGTATCGGTACATTTGGCACAGGGAATCCAAGCCGGGAAATATGGTTCAACACAAAATCTCAGAACGGAAATGAAGTTTATAAAGGGAGTTTTCATATTAGCTCTGATTCAGCGGATGTAGGGCAGGGAACCCTATTTTATATTTCCGCGCCATTATCAGGGGGTGCAACGCGATGAAGAAAATAATAACTGCAGGCATTTTAATTATGCTCCTTGTGATTAACCCATGTACTATATCTGCAAAGGAGAGTGCTGGGAAATACAAAAATACAGGACAAATGGAAGTAACCTATACACCAGATAAAAGACCTCCCATGTTAGAAATAGATAAGGGAAAGGGAGTACATACAGCAAGTGCCCAAACAGGAGATTTCACGGTTTGGATTGGTCTGGAAGTACTGGTAATTGCATCGGCGACGCTGCTGATGTTAATTATATACATTAAAAAAAGGAGAAACAGAGTATGAAAAAAACCAAATTGATGAGTGTATTGGCATTAACAGCCATGATCAGCGCAACAACCGTTCCGGTATCCGCAGCACCGGAAACAGCAACCGCAGGAACAGAGGTAACATATACGGCAAATTCCGCGGCTCCGGATCAGGCGGATTGGCTGGTTTCCTATCCAAAAGAAGCAGTTTTGTCTGACTATAACACAACAGCAGATACGGGGGTTTCATTAAATTTTAAACTGTTGGATAAGCTGGGTTCACAGGATTATAGCGGAGACAGGAGTGTTACGATTTCTGTTAAGAATTATGGGACAGGACTTGACATGGACGGTACGTCAGGCACAGTTGTAATGGGAATTGCGGATGATCAGAGAGCGGAGTTGACTAATCCTAACTTTACAGTGGGAACTATGGTAAAGAAAGGTTCCGGAACTGAAAATGCAAGCACAGGCTACGCATATTTAAAATCAACAACAAACCCGGAAGGAACCTATACAAAAAATGTGACCTTTACCTTTACAGACGATGCTGTTTAGAGTACATTCTGATAAACAAGATGGAGTCAGTCATTTCAAAAGACTGGCTCCTTTTTCAAATAATCAAATAACCGCAAGGGGGAATGACCTATTAAATATAAGATGCGGCCGTTATCGTATGCAAAACGGACATATAAGGACTCTACCGGCAGTCTCTAGAATTATGTAAATGAAGATGAGCTACAGGCGATATATCCAAATGGTGGATTTAAAGTATTTTCGGATATGCATATGTGTGGTAACTCCAAAGCACAGAATTACCTTTCCGGCCAAACTACAGAGATTGGTGTTTATCCTTACAAAAGGAAACAGTCCTGGGCCAAGAGGACTGTGGGATATATACCGGTCACGGATGCAAATGAAGAAGAAGGCTTTATACGGATTATAGGCAATGCATGGCAGAGGGTCCTCTTCCTCATATTAGCAATCCTGGTATGCGCAGCCATATTTTTGGTGGGTGTGTGGTTTGCACAAAGAGATGAGGTTCCTGGTCTGGATAAGACGGCTGTGTCTTATCATATCGACGGTGTTAAGAACACAGATGAAGACTCCATTTTGCTTCCGGGACTGAGCGTACTAAATGGAAAGGCAAATGATACACATATTAAGGCAGTGTTGATGAACCCTGACGGCAATGGCTGTTACTTCAAATATACAATTATACAGAAAGATTCAGAAGAGGTCCTCTACACTTCCGGCCTTATCGAACCCGGAAAAGCTGTAACAGAATTTGATCTTAACAAAAAGCTGAAGGCCGGGAAGTACCCCATCCAAGTTATCGTAGAGACAAATGATTTAAAAAATCCAGAGATAGTTTATAATGCAGGCAATATTGACGCACAGCTTGTAGTTACAGAGGAATGATGCGAGGAGGCACCGATGGAAGATCTATGTAACCAGAAAGAGAAACATGAGGAGATGAAATCCTTTTCAAGTCAAGACAGAAAGGCCGGATATGTGCGGATTAAAAAAAAGACTTTCAGAAAAGTCCTGATTACTGTAATACCGTTACTGTTGTTGGCTGCCGGAGTGCTAATTGCATTGTTATATAACCGCGGACCGGATCTGGACAAAAATGCCATTGCATATCAGCTTCCCGACGGGGTGAAAAATACAGATCCCGATTCCATTCTGCTTCCGGGATTTGATGTCCTTGAGATGAATTATGCAACGCAGAAAGTAGATGCAGCTTTTTTAAATCCGGAAGGGAATGAATGTTTTTTTACTTATTCTGTGACACTTAAAAGTGATGGGACAAGGCTGTATCAAACAGGACTAATAAAACCGGGTACGGCTGTAACAAGCTTTCAGGCAGAGAAAAAATTAGAAAAGGGGGAGTATCCCATTATCATCCTGGTTGAAGCCAGTGACATGAAAGAACCAGAAAAAAAATATAACGGAGGTGCAGTGGAGGCAGTACTGGAGGTGAAGTAAGTGAAGAAGAAATGCTTTTTATTTGTCACAACATTATTTGTTTTACTTATACTTTTAAGCGCCTGCAGCGGAAAAACGAAAGCGGACGAGATCATAGAGGCCGGTCCCGATAAGAGCCTGTCCATAAACAATATTTCCTTTTCAGTGGAAGATATGGACTCCGGCAAAGAGGTTAAACCAGAAGTTCCAAGCGGATACTACCATTATTATGAAGAACAAGAGGGGTATTATTATTATGTTATTTCAGGAAAAGTGGTCAATAAAGGAGCGTATGCATTCGATGCTGAGAATATCAAGATACAAGGTGTCAATGACAGTACAAGCTATGATGGCAGACTCCTTTTTTCAAATCCTGAGGAAAGTGAGTTCATTAAGGAAATCAGGATGAATGAAGAACTGAAGTTTTATTTTATTATACTGATAAAAGACGGTGCGCCTCCTCCTGACAAAATTAATATATTTTATACAAAGGATTTCAAAGTGCCGCAGGAAGACCAGCCATATGATACATTACTTACATGGACACTTCCTTCATTTTGATGTAAAGGAACGGATGGCTCATTGGGGATGGCTTACAGACCCGGAGCTGTGACAGGGACAGTAAAAGAAAGGGTGTAGAATTGAAAACAGATTTATTGGAAAATATAGCAGAGGCATTGGGAATTTATATAAGTGACCTAAGGCATGAAGATATCCAAAAGCAGACACTTTCCTATATTATAGGGTGCAATGGTTATGAAGCAGTAGAGTGGAACAAACTGATCCATTATATGTTTGGTATAAAATGTGATTTCAGCAGTGAGAGCGAAGCAAAGGATTTCTATATCAGAAAGATAGCTGCACCAGTATATCGGAAAATTTGATATTTAAATTTAGCATGTATAAATGGGCATTTTTGTTCGGCGAAAAGTCTGCCTGGGGTATTCCCTCATTCTCCCACGTTTTACCGAATTTAGTAGAGGCTGCTCCATTCCTCGGCAGCAAGGAAACCATTCTCATTGCCCCTATAACAATGTCCCCCATTGTAATTTTTATGTACTTGCTATTGCACTTTGGGCAGTGGTTTAGAGACTGAGATGGGGACTTGTCAAAGTGTTTTAGGTGCGAACCCCCAGTAAACATAGAAGTACTGGGGGATTCGCACCTAAAACAGGAGTACAACTGGTCGCGTAAAGGGGCAAAGGAGAACATGAGAAA
Organism: Lactonifactor sp. BIOML-A5; assembly: GCF_009677585.1. Classification (GTDB taxonomy): domain Bacteria; phylum Bacillota; class Clostridia; order Lachnospirales; family Lachnospiraceae; genus Lactonifactor. Next base: position 6,433 of record NZ_WKYV01000019.1, read on the forward strand.
TTGTATATTTGTGTGGTATTAACAGATTTAAAGTGATAAAATGAAATAAAATTATATATATTTGCTGTCACTGTCTGCGAGGGCAGTGTGGATTGAAATTGGGAATTGGATAGAGGAGGATTCCAATGGAGAAACGTCACTGTCTGCGAGGGCAGTGTGGATTGAAATTATCACTACTCAGCCCTATACGTTTATCGACTTACGTCACTGTCTGCGAGGACAGTGCGTTGTTTTTTGTTATGTTACTAAATCAAATTGAGTTAACATAATCGGGAGGGCATTTGCGCTCCCGAAAGTAACTACAGCAAGTGCAAATAGTCTGTCCACGACAAAGCACAATGTAGTAAAAAATTCTATTTGTATAAACTTTTCCACTTATCAGGTGAAAGTAGAAAGTATTATAAAATGCGGCAATTTTTGGGCATATGGAGCAGTAGCATGAAATATTATGAATAATGCTGGTGAAGAAAAGATAATAAGCCTCTTAATATGTTATAATGGCATAACACACTGCCGCATGAAATATTATGAATAATGTAGGTTTAGAATAGATAATACAAACATTATGTGTTATAATATGTGTTAATTACGGACATAAATTATCTGCCTGTTGTTATTCTTTCATTAAAGTACAGAGAATGGAAAAATAACATAATCAGATAAGCATTAGGTCTGTAAATTAATATCATTAAGGAAGGTGAGCAATTGGAAAACTATACCAAGTATAAGCTAAAGGGGAACGACGAGCTGGCTGAGTTACTGGCTGATAAAGATAAAATGTTCGTCATTGCCTGCAACAAATGCTTCAAGGAATTTCAGACCATTGACGAACCAGATTGCGGTGAATTTGAAAAAATCGCCGCGGAACATGGAAAAACAATCACAGGAAGCGCAAAGGTCGATTTTTTGTGCAACAAAACTCAGACTGAGAGAAAATTACAGGATATGATTCCCGAAGGTACGGAGCATGTTTTTGTAATTTCTTGCGGCTTGGGTATCCAGACAGTTGCAGACGGGGCAAAGGTGCCTGTATATGCGGCAAGCAATACTTTGAACTATACAGGACATCACGGCATGGCGTTGACTAAAAAGCGCTGTGATGCATGTGCCCAGTGCTACCTGAATATAACCGGAGGAGTCTGTCCAATCGTTGACTGCTCCAAAAGTCTGGTCAATGGACAGTGCGGGGGCGCTAAGAATGGAAAATGTGAAGTGGATCCGGACAAAGATTGTGCCTGGGAAAAAATCAATAGTAAATTGGAGAAGCAGGGACGTCTTGAAGAATTTTTGAATCAGCCGGTTCAGTTACGAGACTATTCTAAAGTTAATTTTAATGTTATTAATGAATATGTAAAATCTATCCGTGAGGAAAGGTTTGCAGGCTATTATGGCGGTGTTCATCCATCAGAACGCAAAGGATTCAGCGAGCATATTGCACTGGAAAGATTTCCGGAACCGAAAACGGTTGTCATTTCCATGTCACAACATTTAGGCGCTCCGGCAAATCCTATTGTCCAAGTGGGTGATACAGTGAAGGTCGGTCAGAAGATCGCTGAAGCTGCAGGCTTTATCAGTGCTCCTGTTCATTCTAGTGTCAGCGGAACTGTTGTTGCAATTGAGCCGCGCCTGCATGCTACAAGAGGCAGCGAAGTTATGGCTGTTGTCATCGAATCAGATGGAAAAAATACTCTGTACGAATCTGTAAAACCAAATAAAGATTTAGAAGACCTTACGCCGGATGAAATCATCGAGATTGTTCGAGAGGCCGGGATTGTAGGTATGGGAGGTGCCGGTTTCCCGACATCTGTCAAATTGAAACCGAACAAGCCAATTGAGGCTATTTTGCTCAACGGCTGTGAATGTGAACCGCTTTTGACAGCAGACCATAGAGTGCTTCTGGAGTTTGCAGATGATATTATTTACGGTCTTAAGGCCATGATTAAAACTGTTGACGCTCAGAAAGGTATTATTGTTATAGAGGATAATAAGCCGGATGCTGTTGAACTTATGGAAGCGAAAACTGCTGACTGTGACGAAATCGAAGTTGTAGTGGCTAAGACAAAATACCCCCAGGGTGCTGAAAAGATGCTGATTAAGCATATTATGGGAAGACAGGTACCGCGGGGTGGACTACCGGCAGATGTTGGGGTTGTAGTTAGCAACATCAGCACGGTCAAGGCTGTTTCTGATGCGATTCAGAAGGGCATGCCGCTGATTGAACGTGTTGCTACCATAACCGGTGAAAAGATGAAGAAGCCGGGCAACTACATCGTGAAGATCGGTACCAATGTAAAAGAGCTGATTGACTACTGCGGCGGATTCACAGATGATGATGTTATGGTCAAGATGGGCGGACCAATGATGGGGTTTGCTCTATCAGATTTGAATGTACCAATGATGAAAGGCTCCAATGGAATCATTGCTATTGACACTGATCAGACACAGGAGATGTCATGTATCAAATGCGGACGCTGTGTGGACGTGTGTCCGATGGAGCTTGCTCCGCTGTATTATGCAAAACTAGCAGACGAGCAGAAATGGCAGGATATGCGTGACAGAGATGTCATGGATTGTATTGAGTGCAGGAGCTGTGAATATATATGTTCCTCCAAGATTCCATTAGTCAGCAAAATTAAGGCTGGAAAAAATGCGATAAGGGAGATGAAGTGATATGTTAATTACCCAATTAAAAGCAAAGGAAACTATCGTATCACTGGTGGGCGGAAAGAAAGTTTTTATCATTAACTGCCAGGGATGCAAAGAAGTTCATTTCCCGGAAAAAGAAGCCGCAGAATTTCAGAAAGAGCTGGCTGACGACGGGAATGTGACAGGAATCATTACAACTGACTATATTTGTAATCCGGAAAATATGAAGCTGCGTCTTCAGAAGCATATGAGTGCAATTGAAGCTGCAGATGTGGTGTTGGTATTCTCCTGCGGCGTCGGTGTACAGACAATTGCCGAGTACCTGGAGGATAAAAAGGTATGTGCAGCATGTGATACATATCCATTGCCGGGATTCCAGGGTGTGACACCTTTAGAATATGACTGCGATCAGTGCGGAGAATGTTATCTGAACATCACTGGCGGTATCTGTCCGATTACCGCTTGCTCCAAAAGTCTGGTCAACGGACCATGCGGGGGTACCAAAAACGGCAAATGCGAAGTGGACGGAGATATGGAATGCGGCTGGGAGCGTATTTACAGACGCCTTGCACAGCTTGGACGTCAGGATGCACTGAAATGTCCGGTACAGGTACGTAATTATGCAACCGATGATGAAGTGTCTAAACAAACAGAGAACTGTTAAAATTCATGTGACTATTCAGCGGGTAGTATCCCGCGTGGTAACTATGATGGGACTGAATGGTTACAAATTTATAATGATTAGGAGTAAGGGAGAATGAATATTACTGAATTATTTCAACGTGGTGAATTTGTAGTTTCTGCAGAAGTAGGACCGCCGAAAGGAACCAATATTGACCATCTTGTAGAAGAAGCAAAGACTTATCTGACCGGTGTTACAGCGGTGAACGTAACAGATAACCAGTCTTCCGTTATGCGTCTGGGCTCTCTGGCGACATGTAAGGTATTGAAGGATGAAGGACTAACACCAATCTATCAGTTGACCTGCCGTGACAGAAACCGTATCGCACTGCAGTCAGATCTTTTGAGCGCAGCTATGTTAGGAATTGAAAACCTGCTGCTCTTAACCGGAGATCACACCAAGATGGGAGATCATCCCCAGGCTAAACCAGTTTTTGATCTGGATTCTGTTTCCCTGATTCATACAGTAAAAATGCTGGAATCAGGCTATGACCTTGGCGGAAATGAGCTGGTGGGAGAACCTCCTAAGTTTGCAAAGGGTGCAGTAGTATCACCCTGCAGTGATTCTGTTGACGCACAGCTTGCAAAGATGGAACGAAAAGTAATGGCTGGTGCTGACTACTTCCAGACGCAGGCAGTTTATGAACCTGAAAAATTCATTGAATTTATGGAAAAGGCAAAACAGTTTGGAAAACCTGTTCAGCTGGGTATTGTAATTCCGAAATCTGTGGGAATGGCAAGGTTCATGAACGCGAATGTAGCAGGTATCCATGTTCCGGAATCAATGATCGACGAACTGAAAGCCGATAAAGAAAAAACAAAAGCAGGTATCACTGGTGTTGAGATCGCTGCACGTATTATCAAAGAGTGTAAACCATACTGTCAGGGTGTACATATCATGGCATTGGGTTGGGAATCTAAAATACCGGATCTTCTTAAGCTGGCCGGAATTTAATATTCTAAGGACTGTCAGTTAATACGGAGTTTTAGTCCTTGTAGTATATAATAAGAACATTCCGGCAGGAATCAGGAGTAGTTATACTTGATTTTCCTGCGGGAGTGTTCTTTTTCTTTCATCTAAAAATATACTGACGATGGGAATATGATAAAAATAATGGCCCTAATTTAAAAAGGAACTGTCAAAGCCCTAAGATAAGTGACGAGAACTTGAGAATGTTGAGAAGCTATTGTATATTTATCGAGAAAGAAGAAGGCAGTAAATCTTACACATTATTTGGTGCGAATGTCAAGTGCACATAAAAATACTGGGAGATTCGCACCAAGATAATTGAAAAATAGTTATCATTAAGGGGCCAAAAGGTTAAGGGAAAACTTTAAAATTGTTTAGTATTAATAAATAAATGGAAGATAATGCAAATGTTATTGTGCATTTTTGCTGTCACTGTCCGTGAGGGCAGTGTGAATTGAAATAATGGTGGTTACTGTGAAGGAGAAAGGCTTAAAGTCACTGTCCCCGAGAACAGCTGATTATAAAAACATCGGACTACGCAGATTGTGGATGGCAGCAGATATGATTGCCGGAGACCTGATTTGTTCTAAAGATTTTTTCATGAGCTTCTTATAAAATAATTTAATAAATTAAGACAGGGGCAGCTGAATCCTCTGGGCAGTGAGCTAAGAGCTGGTATCATAAATGTGATACTGGCTTTTTTTGATGGAAAAATGCACAAAGGAACATAAACATCCGGATGTGCCGAAGCAAAAATAACGTATATGGATGTGTGCTTAGAAAGAAATACGGTAAAAGTACTAAATATATGGTTAAACACTCCCCGAAAAAGTGAAAAAGTATACAGTCAGAATTAAAAAGTGAAAGAGACAAAAATTAAAAAGTGTTAGGATTACACCATAAGATAACAATACAGGACGGAGGAGAGTTAGATGAGAGAGAACAGATTCTCTTTAGATGGAAAAGTGGCCCTGGTTACAGGGGGAGCTTATGGAATTGGGTTCGCCATGGCTCGGGCGTTGGCAGAAGCAGGGGCACAAATTGCTTTTAACTGCAGGAGCAAAGAGCACAGGGATCAGGCGCTGGAAGCATATAACCAGGTTGGGATCGCGGCTCAGGGATATCTCTGTGACGTGACACAGGAGGAAGAGGTACGGGCTATGACCGCAGAGATCGCAAAGTCTCTGGGAACGGTAGATATACTGGTTAACAATGCAGGGATTATTAAGCGGATCCCTATGCATGAAACCAGCGTAGAGGAATTTCGGAAGGTAGTAGATATAGACCTAAATGCTCCCTTTATTGTGGCAAAAGCAGTAATTCCCGGCATGATAGAAAAAGGACACGGTAAGATTATTAATGTGTGTTCTATGATGAGCGAGCTGGGACGGGAGACTGTGTCTGCCTATGCTGCGGCAAAGGGAGGGCTTAAGATGCTTACAAAGAACATTGCATCAGAATACGGAGCATACAACATACAGTGCAACGGGATCGGACCGGGTTATATTGCAACCCCTCAGACAGAGCCACTGAGAAGGATGCAGGAGAATGGGGAGAGACACCCCTTTGATCAGTTTATTATCTCCAGGACACCGGCCTCACGCTGGGGTACTCCGGAAGATTTGGCAGGTCCGGCTGTCTTTCTGGCATCTTCGGCGTCTGACTTTGTAAACGGACATATTCTGTATGTGGATGGAGGCATCCTTGCATATATCGGAAAGCAGCCCTAGAGGCGGAAGCGTTCAGAATCATGGAAAAGAGGAAAAAAAGATGAGAGCAGCAAAGCTTATAAGCGCAGGAAAGATTGAGATAGAGGAGACAGAGAAACCGGTGATCCGGCATCCGGGCGAGGTACTGGTAGAAGTGAAAGCCGTGGGAATCTGCGGAACGGACTTACATATTTTTCGGGGGGAGAGGGATGATGTAGAGCTTCCCCGTGTTATGGGACATGAATTATCCGGTATCGTAAGAGAGACAGGAACACAGGTGACCCGGGTGAAGACAGGCGACAGGGTGGTTTTGGATCCGGTGTTTGCCTGTGGAGAGTGTAAAACCTGTAAAAGCGGCCATGTGAATGTGTGCAGCAGCGTAAAGTGCTATGGCGTGCAGATGGACGGTGGATTTCAGGATTATATTGTTGTAGAGGAGAGCCACCTCTATCCTTTTGGAGAAGATGTTTCATTTGAATCGGCAGCTTTGGCAGAACCATTTTCTATTGCCGCTAATATAGTGGCGAGGACCGGGGTTATACCTGAAGATAAAGTGGTGGTTATTGGAAGCGGGACCATTGGACTTTGCATTGTACAAGCCATAAAAGGGATTGGCGCAGCGGTTCTGGTATCGGATGTGGTTGAGTCAAAACTGTCCAGAGCGAAGGAAGCCGGTGCGGACGACACTGTAAACAGCAGAACACACTCTCTGGAGGATGCGGTTGAGCGGTTTGCGCCTGGAGGTGCGGACGTGGTGATAGATGCGGTAGGGATTGCGGCCCTGACCGAGCAGATGCCTGACCTGGCAGCGCCGGCCGGCCGGCTGGCCGTCATTGGGTTTGACGGAGCGCCTGCAGGGATACCGCCGGTTAAAATTACGAAAAAGGAACTGACGATTGTGGGATCCAGGATGAACTGCCGCAGATTTCCGAAGGTGATGGAGTGGCTCAGAGAGGGAAAAATCAACGAAGATCTTATGATTTCCAGGAAATATCCGGTGGAAGAGATTCAGAAGGCGTTTGAAGAAACCCTGGCGGACGGGCAGGATACGGTCAAAACTTTGATTTTGTTTTAGAAATATGAGCAGAGGGCTGACGGAACAAGGAGTGTCCCCGAACGAAGGAGGTAGAAAATGAAGAAAAAAATATTTGGAAAAAGCGCCCGGCCGTATCTGATGCTGCTTCCCACATTTGCGATTATTGGGATATTTATGCTGTATCCGATTTTAAATACATTTTTTCTGAGTACACAGAATCATGTACTCACGAATATGAAGGACGCAGGGTTTGTGGGGCTGGACAATTTCAAAACTCTGCTGCAGGATGAGACGTTTATAAAGGCAGCAGGCAATTCTCTCTGGTGGACGGTAGTAAATGTGGGGCTGCAGGCGTTTTTTGGCCTTCTGGTTGCCCTGCTGCTGAATATGAAATTTAAAGGGAGAGGATTATTCCGTGCCCTGATGTTTACACCTTGGGCGGTGGGCGGTATTCTGGTAGCCCTAATCTGGAGCTTTATGTTTAATGAAAGTGTTGGAGTAGTGGGAGACCTTCTGATGAAATTTGGGATACTGGATCATCGTATGTCATGGTTTTCCGATGGAACACTTTCCATGTGGGCTCTGACGATTGCAAATACCTGGAGGGGGATTCCCTTTTTTGCTATCAGCATTCTTTCAAGTCTTCAGACTATATCCGTTGAGGTATATGAATCTGCTGATGTAGACGGGGCAAATGCCTGGACAAAGTTCTGGAAGATAACACTGCCGCTTATCAAGGATACCTTACTGCTGACGATCTTACTCCGTACAATCTGGACCTTGAATGTGGTAGATATCATCTATGGAATGACAAAGGGGGGACCCAATTTCTCAACCCTTACGATTCCTGTATATATCATGATGGTGTTCAATGATACTCTGGATGCAGGATATGCTTCGGCTATGGCTGTACTGATGATTCTGGCCCTGCTGATCTTTTCTGCCATCTATCTTAAGGTAGGAAAATACGGAGAGGAGGAGTACTACTGATGAATAAAAAGGTAAAAAAGAGACTGAGTAAAATCTTTGGCTGCTATCTTCCCATTATACTGTTTACGGCTTTTATTATCTTCCCTTTCTACTGGTTTTTATGTACTTCGCTGAAGGAAGAGGGCAGTATTATGGAACTCCCTATCCGATATCTGCCCACCCCGTTTACTTTGGACAACTATAAGAATATGCTGGCCAGTATGGGATTTGATAAATACTTTGTGAACAGTCTGATTGTCTCAGTGGTGACTACAGTCATCATTATGATTGTGTCAATCTGGGGAGGATTTGCAATCTCAAGATACAAGTTCAGAGGCAAAAAGCTTACGTTCTTTATGCTCCTGATTACACAGATGCTGCCAGGTGTTGTAATATTGATTCCACTGTTTACTATATTTAACAAACTGGGTCTGATCAACAATCTCTGGTCTCTGATTATTACGAATACTACGGTAAACCTGCCGTTCTGTATGATTATGATGAGCGGATTCTTTTCAGGGATTCCGGCAACCCTGGAGGAGGCTGCTCAGATTGACGGATGTTCCATCTGGAAAGCCATATTTAAGATAGTAGTTCCATCCATCATGCCTGGAGTGGTATCCAGCAGTGCGTTTGCTTTCGTGAATTCCTGGAATGAGTTTGTATATGCTCTGAATTTTATTAATGACTCCAGTAAGTTTACCCTTCCGGTTGGACTGAGTATGATGAAAGGTGAGTTCACGGTAAATTATGGGGGACTGGCTGCCGGAACTATAGTTGCACTGATACCGGTACTGCTGATATTCTGCTACATTCAGAAATATCTGGTAGAGGGGATGTCTGCCGGAGCTGTGAAGGGTTAACACAATAACCATAAGGAGAATAAAACGATGAGGTATAAAGAAAACTGGGAAGAGACAAAGGAAAAATGGCGCCGGTACTGGAAACATGAGAATACAGGAAGACCTCTCATGTGCGTCATAGCCAGAAAACCGGAGATTGAGGAGGCGGCTCAAACTATGGAAGCTGCCGACGTGTGCCGCAGTGAGGGGCGGTATTACCGTCTTCCGGAAGAACTGAACTGTAAAAATCCCGAGGAAAAATATCTGAACGCAGAAAAAATAGTGGGAAGATATCGGCATTTTTGTGAAACCCATGAGTTTCTGGGGGAAAGCTTTCCCAATATGAATGTGGATTTCGGGCCGGGAAGTCTGGCGGCGTATCTTGGCGCAGACATTGTATTTAACGATGATACCATTTGGTTTGAACCCTGCATTGACGATTGGGATGGCCAGCCGCCCTTTGCATTCCGGGAGGATAACCCGTGGTTTAAGCGTCATATGGAACTGACAAAGGAGTGTGTGGCGCTGGCTGGGGATGACTTTTATGTCTGTATTCCGGATTTGATGGAGAATCTGGATGTGATAGCAGCGCTGAGAGGCCCCATGCCAATGATTTACGACTTGATAGAGGAACCGGAAGAAATTGAAGCCCGGGTAAAACAGATTGGGGATCTCTACTTTGAATACTATGACAGATTTTATGAACTTGTGAAGAACCAAAAGGATCAGGGCAGTGCCTATATGGTATTCCAAATCTGGGGGGAGGGAAAGACAGCTAAACTGCAGTGCGATTTCGGCGCCATGATATCCCCGGATCATTTCCGGAAATTTGTATTGGATTCTCTGAAGGAACAGGCGTCAAAGCTGGATCAGGTGGTTTACCATCTGGACGGCCCGGACAATATCAAGCACCTGGATGCAATTCTTGAAGTAGAGGGCATCGATGCAATTCAGTGGACAAGCGGGGATGCAGGCCCTGACGGAACCCTGGAAAAATGGGATGAGATTTATGATAAGGCCATAGCCGCTGGAAAATCTATATGGGTGAAGGTATATAGCGGGGAATTTGAAGACTGGCTGACCAATGCGGACAGGCTGGTAAAACGTTACGGCTCTCACAGTTTATTTCTGCATTTTCCGGAAATGTCTAAGGAACAGGCAGATTGCCTTCTGGATTATGCGGAAAAGAACTGGCGGGATATAGAAGGAACATTTAAAATAAAAGAGTAAAGGAGAATTGGAATGAGAAAGAAAAGACTTATGGGGTTACTTCTGACAGGAGTACTGAGTATGACAATGCTGGCAGGCTGCGGAGGCGATAGCGGGGACAAGGAATCTTCCGGGAGCAAGGACGATGGAAAGCAGCAGGAGGCATCCGGGGAAAAACAAACCATCGAATTCTGGTATCATGATGGGAATCCTACATCTAATCCAATTTTTGAGGAGCTGATTAAACGATTTGAGGATAAATATCCTCAGTATGAGGTGAAGTATGTAGGACTGCCTGCTGACTCCTACCTGCAGAAGTACAATACCGCAGTGGCTACTAATACTGTGCCGGACGTAGTGAGTATTCGGGATATGGACGTTTCCTCATTTATAAATCAGGACGCCCTGATGTGCCTGGACGAAGTGTATGATGAATTTTCTGAAAAAGAGAATCTGAATGAGGCAGTAATCGAGGCAACTCGTCTATGTTCCATTGATAAGAAGCTGTATTGTCTGCCCCAGTATATTACTACAGATATTTCCTGGTGCAATACGCAGCTTATGAAGGAAAAAGGCATTGAAGTTCCGAAGACATTGGATGAGTTTATGGCTGACTGTGAAAAATATGCAGATCCGGACAATGGTTCTTATTTCTACTCCCTGAGAGGCGGAGCCGGTTCTATGGAGAATCTGTTTGACTTTATTTTTACCTATGCAGATCAGGACAGCATGTTCGACGAAGAAGGAAACTGCGTGCTTTCCCAGCCTATTTTTGCCGAGGCCATGGACATGTATGCAAGTATATACTGGAATGGATGGACTTCTAAGGACAGTGTAACCAACAGCTTTAAAGAAATGGTAGCTGAGTTCGGTTCTAAGACCAGTATGTATATCAGTCACAATTCATCCTCCCTTGCTGAGCATAAAAAGAATCTGGGGGAAGGAAACTTTGAAAATGTCATTGCACCCGCGAATAAACAGGGAAATGTGGTAACTAAGAATTTGTCTTTCACCGGATATTCCGTGATGGAAAATGCTAAAAATAAGGAGGGGGCCATTGCGTTTATTGAATATCTGGTATCCTGTGAGGGAGCTTCTTATCTCTGTGAGCAGGAGGGCAGAGTTCCTATCAATAATTTGATTTATGATGAAGAATGGTATAAAAACGATCCTTACAACGGCATTTACAGGGAATTGATGGAGGCGGAAAATGTAAAATTCCTTACCCATCCGGTATGGCTTACCCAGTGGAATGAATTCAGAAGCAAATATCAGGAACCTGGATTCCAGGCCGTACTGCTGAAGGAGAAGACATCGGAGGAAGTCTTAAAAGAGTGGGCAGATTATCTGACCGCAGCGCAGAAAGAATATCTGGAGGCAAATAAATAAAGTGATGGAAAAGGTAGATTATAGAAAAGCTTACCAAAAAAAAGTAAGATTTGTCCGGGCAGAACTATACAGATTTCAGCCGCTGAAGCTGCCGAGGGAGTTCTGGGATTCTACAGGGGGACCGTTTGATACGGTTCCCGTGGATGCCTGGCTGATCTTGTACAACCAAAACGGTACGGCCGGGCAGTGTCCCTGCTCGGAAAGGATGAAGCAGTTTTTGAAGCTCATTACAGGAAATGGAGAAAAAAGCTATGAGGACTGGTACCATATGCTCTACTGGGCAGTCCGAAACTGCGGTTTTTCAAGCGAAGCAGCACTGGAGCTGGGAAGACTGGATCTGGCTTTTCATGATATGATGGCAAAAGAAGAAAATCTTCCTCTCCACCGATTCCTGGGAGCTGACAGAGACTGGGTTGAAGTGTATGCCAGCGGATGCGGTACGAATCTGACAGACCGGGAGATGGAAGAGGAAATAAAATCTTATCAGGCTGGAGGGTACACCACGTTTAAGATGAAGTGTGCCGGTTCTTTTGGCACCTGTATTGACAGGGATGTGGAGCGTGTTCGGATGGTCCGCTCCCTGCTTGGCCGGGAGGCAAGGCTGGCCATAGATGTGAATCAGCTGTGGAATGCAGAGGAAGCGCTGAGATTTGCGGACAAAGTGGAGAAGTTTGATATTGCCTGGTTTGAGGAGCCGGTTCATTCCTATGATATGACAGAGCTTGCCAAACTGACGAAACTGTCGCCGATTCCCATAGCTATGGGGGAGTCACCCAGATGCTATTATCCTATGGAATCCTATGTAAGGGCGGGAGTTGCTCAGCTGCAGCCGATTCCCAGCAATCTCAGCTCGGTGGAGGACTGGATGAAGACAAAGCGGCTGGCCGTGGAGCATAATCTGGAACTTACGTCCGGGGGATATTCCCATCTGACGGCTTCCTTTATCGCAACGGGCAGACAAGAGGATATGGTGGAGTATCTGATTCCTGTTATGCAGCCATTTTACGAGATTATGGAACTAAGACCGGAGGAGAAGAACGGCAGGTTTTATCTTCCCCAGGAACCGGGAATTAGTATGTCCCCTGACATCCGGGGGCTTGAACGAAGCGGCATGCTGAGCGGTAAGGAGTATTTTTGATATAAGCCTGAACTAGAAAATATTTATAGTGGCATAGAATGTGGGCACACAGATGAGGCTGCCTGACAGAAAAAGGAGGATTTGTTTTTCTGTCAGGCTGTGCCTCTATTTGGCGTTTTCGGACAAAAGAGGTCAGGAGGAGAACACTGATGAAAAGATGGATGGAATGGTTTCAGAACCATTCGCTGCGTTTTAAAATGGTGGTGCTGCTGTTTGCGGTAGTGGTTGTACTTCAGGTGTTTAACGGGCTTGTATTTACCTCTATTGTGTCAAATAAATTTGAGGAGAATATATCGGAGTCAAATTTAAAAACGGTGCAGCAGATGGCTATTAATCTGAACCAGGCCATGGAGGATATTGTAGATGAGATGGTTCCCATACGGGACGAGGTGCTCAGCCGGCAGATTCTCAATGACGGAGAAGAGGATTCCAACGATTATATCAGCCAGTATATAGTATATCAGGGAATGTTTAATCAACTCATAGCAGCAGATAATAACTATCAGTTCATAAATTCCATGCTGATTCTCAACGGCAGCCAGAACTATACCTTTGTACTGGACGAGTATCTCAAGCTCAACGGGGAGCCCCTTTTTGAGAAAATTCTTAAAGACAACAAGATGACAAAGCAATGTCAGTGGGGAGCGCCTGTTCCGGACAGCTACTTTTTTTCTAGAGATAAGGAACAGGTAATCAGTATCATAATGCCGGTTTACAGATACGGGGAGGTAAAAAGTATGCTGATTGTAAATCTCAGAGAGGAGGCAATCCGCAAATATCTGGAGAAGCTTGGAGGGGGCGACAGTACACTGATGCTTCAATTTGACAGAGATAATGCAGTGTTTGGACAGCCTGAACAGTGGGAAAGATTTACCCCTGAGGAGCAGAAGACATTGATGAAGTTTGAAGGCTGGGAGGAAGTAGAGGAGATTGGCAGCAGCGTTGCTATGAGCAGCCTGCTGTCCGTGAACCAGTGGAAGATTTCTATGGTTACAGCCAAAAGCAGTATCAGCAGCAGTGCAAAGGTACTCTCGCAGTATATTATTGTAATCATATTTACCACAGGGATCGTGCTTTTTGTGTGCGTATCCTATATTGTATTTATTGTTACGAAGCCAATCAAAAAAATGACGGAAACCATAGAGGCGAACCGGCATACCAGGCAGATCACCCATCGCTTTCACCCCAGATACAGAGATGAGGTAGGGGTGCTTGCAGCAGCATACAATCAGCTGATGGATGAGATTCAGCAGCTGATGGCGGATATTGAAAAAGAGCAGATACAAAGCCGGAAGAATTATGTGAAAATGCTGCAGATGCAGATAAAGCCGCATTTCTTATATAATACTCTGGAGGCAGCCAAATTCCTGGTGGAGATGGGGGACCCCAACGGAATTGAAATGCTTACTACGGTAGGAAAATTTTACAAACTAAGTCTCAGCGGAATCTATGATCAGGTAACCATCCGGGAGGAGACAGAACATCTGACTTGTTATCTCCAGATTCTCAAACTCAGGTACAATTCGAAATATGAGTATTCCGTAGAGGTGGATGAAAAAATCATGGAGAATGAAATTATCAAGTTTTCCCTTCAGCCGCTGGTGGAAAATGCAGTATACCATGGGATCAAGCGGCAGAGAAAAAAGGGATTTATTAAAGTCCTGGGGTATCAGGAAGAGAATATGATTGTTCTTGCAGTATGGGACAATGGTGCGGGAATAGAAAAAGAGAAGCTGGAAGCACTTCAAAAGAAACTCGGATTTGCGGAGAATATTCAGACGGCGGACCACATTGGGGTCATGAATGTACACCAGAGAATCCGGATGCAGTATGGAGAACCCTACGGGCTTTCCATCAGCAGTGAAGAAGGGGTATTTACAAGAGCGGAAGTAAGGCTTCCTGTGAGAAAAATGCGGGATTGAAAGGGGTGGCGGGCATGTATAAACTTTTAATTGCAGATGATGATGAGATCATCTGCAGAGGATTGGGGACTTGTATTCCTTGGGAGGAGAATAATATTGAGATAACGGGGCTCGTCTATGACGGAGAGATGGCTCTGGAGTGTGTGGAGCGTGAGAAACCGGATATTGTGATTGTTGATATTAATATGCCCTTTATGGATGGGATTGAGTTTTCTTATGCTGTGAGGCAAAACTATCCTGAGATAAAAATAATAATGCTGACGGCATACAAAGAATTCGCGTATGCACAGAAGGCAGTCAAACTTCAGGTGTTTGAATATCTCACAAAGCCTTTTACCAATGAGGAAGTGCTGGAGGCTGTGAGGCGTGCGGCAGATGCATTGGAGGAAGAGAGAAATTACCGAAGCAGGATACAGAGAAACCTGGGGATGATTCAGGAAAAGAATCTGGAGGAGCTGACTCTCTACGGGACTGTAGAAGAAGAGACTATAAAAAACAGCGGAATCTGTTCCCCTGAAAATTATTTCCAGGCGGTTATCTTGTATCTGAGAAGGATACCCGGTGAAAAAGAGGGCGGAAAACATGCATTGATTGAGGATGAGGTGGCGCTGCGCATGGCGGCCGATAAGCTGCGGACACTGATAAGCAGGGAGAAAGACTGCAGCCTGTTCCTGCAAAGCAACCGGATTGTATTAGTATTCGAATATAAGGACAGAAACGCAGGCAAAAAAGTTAGAGAACGCATTACCGGGATAATGGGGGAAATTGCTAAAGAGGATACTGTATTTCTTGCAGGAGGCGTTGGCAGGGTATGTCATGGCGCTGAGAGACTGCCGTCCTCTTACCAGGAAGCGGTCTACGCATTGGAGCAGCGGTATGGCTATGGAAACCGGAGCGTCATTCTGTACACGGAGGTTCAGGGCAAGGCGGCGGAGTATGACGTGGAACTTCCCGCTGTCAGAAAAAGGCTGCAGGAGGGCGTGCAGCAGCGAAGTTCGGAAAAAATACGTCAGGAAGTGGAATGCTTGTTTCAGAAATTAAAAAGAACAGAGAGGGCAAACTTGCCGTCAGTACAGTTCCTGCTTGTAGAGCTTCTGCGGTTTTGCTGGGAAATGACGGAAGAGGGAGAGTTGTATGAAACCTTTCTGAAACAGTATGGACAGCTGTTCTCCAGGATGATAGCCGCCAGGAATCTGTGGGAACTAAGAGAAGCGGCAGATATGTATTTTAATAATTTATACAGCTATTTAGACGCTCAGAATACTACAGACATAGAAAAACGGGTAAACCAGGCAGTAGAATTTATTAAAGAGAACTTTCCGGATCCGGATCTAAATTTGAATGATGTGGCCAGACATGTGAACCTGAGCGCCAGCTATCTTGGCAATTCGATCAAAAAGTATAAGAAAACGTCGTATGTCAGTCTGCTAAACCAAATCCGCATTGACAATGCCAAAAAGCTGCTGGCAAGACCGGACATTAAAACCTATGAGGTGGCATTTCTGGTGGGATTCAATTCTTCCCAATACTTTAGCAGCAGCTTTAAAAAGAGTACGGGAATGACTCCCGGGGCGTACCGGGAGAGTGCGTTTGCAAAGCAGAATGGTGTTGGGTAGTTGGTTGAGATCTGCATATTTGCTTATGGAATCGTATACTATAATGAAATTAAGCGCCACGGAGAAGGGGGGAAAGACATTGGGGAGGACTAAGAAAGTACTCATGCGGTAAGGACTTCCGAATATAATAGTAAAAAGCAGTTTGGGAGTATTTGTTGTGAAAAAAATACAGTGGAAGCCTCTGCTTGGAAGCCTGCTTATCAGTCTTGGCACAGGGGCGGTCTCAGCATTTCTTGCTTCGGATAGTATGGAGAAGTACAGCAGTCTTTATAAGCCTCCCCTTGCCCCTCCGGGATGGGCATTTCCGGTGGTGTGGAATATTTTGTTTATACTTATGGGGGTTGCCGCCTATATCATTTATGAGTCCGATGCACCCGGAAAAGCGCAGGCTTTAAAACTCTACGGAGTGCAGCTTCTGGTAAATGCCTTCTGGTCTGTAATTTTTTTCAGGTTTGATGCATACTTTCTGGCATTTGCATGGCTGCTCCTGCTTTGGTACCTTGTCTATCTGACGATAAAGCAGTTTAAGGATATCAATGAGACAGCTGCACGATTATTGATCCCCTATCTTGTGTGGCTTACATTTGCCGGGTATCTGAACCTTGCCATAGCGGTACATTATATTTTTTGACCTATCAGGTATAGATTAAAAAAAATATGCTGATACTAAAAGAAAAAGGCAGAAAGAAGGTACTCCTATGGAAGAACATACAAAAAAACTCCTGGAGGAATGTAATTCCGGCTGCAAAATGGCTGTGAACAGTATGGACCAGGTCAGTGAATATATCGAGGACGAGAAGCTGAGCCAGGTAGTTGGGGTTTACCGGGATAAGCATAAAAAAATTGAGGACAAATCCTCAGAACTTCTGCAGAGATATGGAGAGACGGGCAAGGAGCCTGGAGCTGCAGCCTCTGTATTCTCCTGGTTTACCACAGAGATAAAGCTGATGCTTAAGGATGACAGAAACCAGATTGCCAAGCTTCTGATGGATGGCTGTAATATGGGGATTCAGTCTATCAGCGAAGACAGAAACAAGTATAGCGGCGCATCGAAAGAGAGCATGGATCTGGCAAATGAACTGGTGGGCATTGAAGGGGATTTCATGTGGGAATTAAAATATTTTTTATAAAATAGACAATAAATAAAGAAATGACAAAGCCTTGAAGGGATTCAGGGCTTTTTTCTTTGGAAATAATTGGATAATAATTCATAATACATTGCCGAAATTATGTGATAAAATTAATATAGTTAACAGAAAAGTTTGGTAAGAAGTTACCACAGAAAAGTACATAGGATGGGCGGGACTTAATATGTTAAAAATAGTAGTTGTTGATGATGAAGAGATCATCTGTGATTTAATCTGTGCTTTAATTGACTGGGAAAAATATCAGATGCAGCTGCTGGGCTGTGTGTATGACGGAGAGGAAGCCTTTGAGGTCATCTGCGATAAGCGACCGGATGTAGTAATAACGGATATTCGTATGCCTGGGATGGACGGATTGGAGATGATAAAAAAGGCAAGAGAGGAGAAGATAGAGGCTCAGTTCCTGATTTTAAGCGGCTATAAAGATTTCTCTTATGCACAGGAAGCTATCCGATTAGGAGCTGCTGCCTATTTGCTGAAACCCATCGAAGAAGAGGAACTTCTGAATACCCTCTTGAAGATTCAGGAGAAAAATGAAATTGCAATGGAGCAGTCAAAGGAGAAGCAGGCGCTGAACCAGCAGCTTGTGGACAGCAGGCATAGGCTGTGGCATCAGTTTTTGACGGATTTTCTGGAAGGAAGAGAGACTGCAAAGTATGGACTGAAGGAAGTAACAGAAGAAGAGATTAACAGGGTGTTTGGACCAAAATTTTGCGGGGGCCTGTACCGGGCAGCGGTGTTAAGATGGGATAATCCATACGGAAGCATCACAGAGGAGGAGTCCAGGTATCTTACCGGAAAGTGTATCGACTTTTTTTGCACCTGCCTTCCTGAGTCAATGGTTTGGTATGCCGCAGAAACGAAGGAATGCCAATTGGTGCTTTTAAACGGTACAGAGGAGGAAACGGGGCAGGAAGTTTGGACTGCATTTCATAAAATGCAGGCTTACGCCTCTGCGCTCAATGAGGGCGTGGTGACCGCAGGACTCAGTCGTACTGCACAGGTACCGGCCATGGTGCCTGCTTTGGCAAAAGAGGCGGAGAAGGCCTGCAGCATGCGGATTCTAAAAGGGTGCGGGAAGATATTGGAATATGATGCAGCTGCATTCTCCCCTTGCAAGGTGGAGGAGCTTCTGAGTATGAAAAAGGCGAAGGAGCTGCAGGAGCGTCTGGAACTTATGGATTGGGAACAGATGAAAGATGCAGCAAGGGAGCTTTATGAAAATATACCGGGAGAGGCGGATCCGGATGTGTACTATCAGCTGCATCTGAGAATTCTGACAGAGGTACTTCAGGGTTTGAGCTATCTGGGAGCAGAGGTGGCGGATATGCGCGGGCTTATAGAGCGAATGTGCAGAGAACTGCGCTGCTGCAGCAGTATCGCTCAGATTATCAGAAAGACGAACGGGCAGATACAGGAAATTCTATTGTCCTGCAAAGAACAGTCCGTCTTAAAGGAGAACCGTCTGGCCAACATTGCAAAAGAGTACATCAGAAAGAATTATAATAAAGATATCCGTCTGGCGGATGTGGCGGAACAGGTCTATTTGAGCCCAACCTATTTCAGCGCTATTTTTAAAAGGGAAACAGGAATGAATTTTAATGAGTATTTGACAGAATACCGGATAGAAATGGCCAAGGAGTTTTTAAAGAATCTGGAATACAAAGTGACTGAGGTGGGAGAGCAGGTAGGGTATGAGGATTCCAAATATTTCAGCAAAATATTTCGGAAAATGGTGGGGATATCCCCCAGGGATTACAGAAAGTTATATATGCGGGATAAGATATGAAAATGGTAAATAAAATCAGAACCTGGTACCGAAAAAGGAAAGAATATTATCATGTGCAGGCAGGGCTTAGGGGGATTCTGCTTGGGTGGGGTTTTTGCATGATACTGCTGATCACGGGGTTTGCACTGGCTGCGTTTCAGATTGCTGCCCGGGAGGCCCGGAGGGAGAAAAACAGTGCATATGAGACAATGGTTTCCTACGTGACCGGTGAAATAGAGAAGAAATGTGCACTTCTCAGCGGACTGGCAGAAGAGGCCGCAGAGATTCCACGGGAGCACAGGGAGGAACTGGTTCAGGCCTTTGAGGGGATGGATGGACTGGCAGTCTGGGAAAATGGGGAAATCGCCTGTTTTCCAAGAGAAGAAGCACTGTTTTTGGGATTTCTGGAGAGTCATAAAGGACAGTTGACAGATCCCGGGAACGGACAGAAGCTATTGATGGGAACCAGCAGCAGTTCTCGGTACCGTGTGGGAAATCTTCAGCTGGGGTGGATACATTCGGAGGCGGAGAAAAACATTATGGTCTCCAGTACCCTGGAGGTTTCCATGGATTCCGCCTGTGAATTTTACATATATAGTCCGGACAGCAACATGGTATATCCTCAGGGATACCTAAGGCCCGATTTTTCCGAGGTAAAAGCAAAACTTAGGGGAAGCTACCAGGGCAAAGCAATCCGGATTCCGTCTTACACGGTATTTCTGCAGAAGAGCAGCACCTATGGTTTTTATGGGCTTCTCTGTGTGAGAAACGAAAAGCTGGAAACAGAATTTACCGGCTATCTATGGCTGCTGGGAACCTCGGTCGGTATACTTCTGATTCTACTGCTGGGTACGTTTGTGATCTTTAAAAAGAAGGTATATAATCCTGTGATACATGTGGAACATGCGATTAACGGGATTCTTAACGGCAATCAGGGACTGGAAGTAGAGATTGACGATTCCAGTGAGCTGGCCTCTGCGGGGAGGGCTGTTAATTCAATGATAACCCATGTTGAGAATCTGACTTCCAGGGAGTACCAGTCAGAGATACTGAAGCGCCAGGCGGAGCTGAATGCACTTCAGAATCAGATCAATCCTCATTTTCTGTACAACACCCTTGAGTCAATCCGTGGTCTGGCTTTGCGGGAGGGGTCGAAAAATGCTGCTAATATGACAAAAGCATTGGCAAATCTCTTTCGGTATAACATTGATAACCGGAGTCTTACCGTTACTCTGCAGGAAGAGCTGACAAATATTGATAATTATTTCGTGATACAGAAGTACAGGTTTTCCAATAAGATCCGGCTTGTGACATATATTGACGAAGAGAATCCCCAGCTGAGACAGTATCAGGTGCCCCATATGGTGCTGCAGCCTATAGTAGAAAACGCAGTATGTCATGGACTGGAGACAAAGCGGGGAGGAGGAACCATTGTCATCATGGTTATGGCAACAGAGAGCAGGCTGATTATTACAGTCAGTGACGACGGCCTGGGGATGGATGAGAAAACCCTGGACCGGATTGAAGAACAGCTTCAGAGGGGCTACACCTCCGGCAGAGCCGGAGAGCGGACGGGTATTGCTCTGTACAATGTAAATGAGAGAATTCGTATACTCCATGGGGAGGATTACGGGATTCATGTGCACAGCACAAAGGGGATCGGCACAGAAGTAGAGGTGGTTTTGCCTCTGATCTGTCAGGAGTCAAAATCATAAAAAAGAACACCTTTTCATAAGGCGGTCTGTTTTTTAAAATAGACCGTCTTTTTATAATTAAAATATAACCGGAGGATAAAAATGAACAGGGAGATCTTAAGGTTACAGTCCATTACCCAGAGACTCTATGGAAACAAAGTGCTTTCTAACATTTATTTCAATCTGTATGAAGGTGAGATTCATGGGATCATTGGGATTAATGGAGCAGGCAAATCCACTTTAGCCCGGGTCATCGCCGGATGGCAGCAGGGATATGAGGGCACTATTTTTCTGGAAAATCAGAAGGTACGTCTTGCATCGGCAGAAATGGCAATGCATATGGGAATCGCTATGGTACCCCAGGATCCGGACACAATCAGCACCATGAGTATTGCAGAGTATATCTTTACGCTGAGAAAGGAAGCATCAAAACGTGTCCTGCTTCGAAGGAGAGAGATGGAAGGCAGAACCATTAAGCTGCTGGAGGAGATGGGATATCCCCTGCCTCCGGGGAGGACCATGGGGGAATTGACCAGAAGCCAGAAAAAATTTATGTCAATCGCTAAAACCCTCACTTATAATCCCAAAATACTTATTTTTGATGACACCGAGATTGGCATGGAGCCTGAAGACGTTAATTTGTTCTGGGGGATTATTAAGAAACAGTGTTTAAAAGGGATATCCTGTATCGTGATTTCACAGAATCTGCCGAGACTTTCAGCGGAGTGCGGCAGGATAACGGTTCTAAGAGGCGGGAGGATTGCGGGCACGGTAAAAAACGGCAGCTGCCCGGAGGCTCATATTATGAACCTGGTACTGGGCACGAAGGATAGAGAGGGTGACAAAATCTCAGAGATACATCTGGGAAGGGAGATACTCCGCCTGGAGGACATCAGAGGAATTTATCTGAAGAAGGTTAGTTTTTCCATAGCCCAGGGAGAAATTCTGGGACTGACAGGGGCAGATGACGCGGGAAAGGAAGAGCTGGGAGATATTCTCTATGGCTGTAAAAAGTACCGGTCGGGAAGCCTATATTTCTGCGGTCAGCCTGTTACAGTGAAAGACTCACATGAGGCAGTGCGTATGGGGATTGGCTTTATCCCCGAAGAGAGGAATAGGCTTCTTTTGGAAAACCAGACGGTAAAGGATAATCTTACTTTTCTGCAGATGCAGACAGCAAAAAATAGGTTTGGATACCTGAAGCCAAGCATAGCCGGGTATCTGGCAAGAGACTGGTGCGAAAAGGAGAATATCAGTGAGTTCGCCAAGAATACTCTTAATGAGGTGGGCGGCAATATCCGGCAAAAGCTGCTGCTTGGCCGATGGCAGGATAAAACTTTAAAGCTGCTTCTTCTAAACCATCCTACCAACGGGCTGGAGCAAAAGGAACGAAGGAAGACGCTGGAAAGAATATTGGAGTACAGCAAAAACGGCACGGCAGTATTGCTGATTACCAATGATCTGCAGGAGCTGGTCTCCCTGTGTCACAGAGTAATTGTCCTGAAAAAAGGCGAGATCTCCGGAGAGATTTATAAAGAAGAATTGTCAGAGATGGCGGTAACAAAACTTAAACTTATGTAACGGAAAATGAATAGGAAAGAGGGATGGCATGAACAGCAGAGAACGTGTACAGGCAGTTCTGACCGGAAAACCGGCGGATCGTCTGCCTGTAGATTTTCATTTCGCAGATGATACGGCCCTGCAGGTATTCGCCGGTCATTATGGCATGGGAGAGGAAGAATTTTTGACATATTTGGAAAATGATGTGCGTCATTTGTATGTGATGGACGAGGTGGAACTGTTTTTGCAGAATAGGCCGCTGATGAGATATGCTTTCGATCATGGATTCGCTTACCCAAATCCAGAAGATCCTGCTCTCTGCTTTGATCAGTGGGGGATCGGATGGAATATGGTGAGCGACGGGCAGCTTCCGGTTTCCAGTCCCCTGATGGACTGGGATGGATTGGACAAGGTACAGGCACCGGATCCGAATAGAAAAGAGAACTTTTATGTGGTAGATACCAACATTCAGGGGTACATAGACAGGAATCTCGCTGTTGACGTGGCACAATATTTCGGCCCCTTTGAGAAGGGATATCTCATACGGGGCTTTGAGGATTTTATGATGGACATGTACGAGGAGACGGAGAAGGTAGAGATCCTTTTAGACAGGATTACCCAGTATCGTGTGGAAATGGCAGAGGAGATCTGTCAGAGAGGAGTTACCTATGGGCATAGCGGGGATGATTTTGGCACCCAGGGAGGGCCCATTATGTCGCTGGCTCTGTGGAGGAAACTTTTTAAACCCCGTCTGGAACAAATCTGGAGTGTGTATAAAAGGCATGGACTCCCGGTGGTACACCACAGCTGCGGGGACTGTGAACAATTTCTGGATGAAATGATTGAGATTGGACTGGATGCTATCCATCCAGTTCAGGCCGCAGCTATGGATATCCGTGAACTGTCCGGGCGTTACGGAAGCCGTCTTGTGTTTTACGGGGGGTTTGACACCCAGGATATACTCACATTTGGAACACCAGAACAGGTGAGAGCCAATGTGAAGGAGACGATTGAAACTCTGGGCCAATATGGAAGGATGTTCTGCGCACCCATTAATATTATGAGAAATGTGCCTCTGGAGAACTTCGAGGCGCTGGTGGAAAGCGTACATCAATATAGATATGCAGAGAACTAAGGGAAAGCAAAAGGAGGAAAAAACATGAGAAGAATGTTAGCTATTTTGTTGGCAGCAGTATTAGCTATGGCAGGTCTTAGCGGATGCGGAGACAAAAAGGAAACAGGGACAGCGGAGACGTCGGGGGGAAGTGAGAGCGGGGAGAAAAAGGATGCTTCGGATTTTAAGGTAGGTTTATCCATGAATGTGCTGGTACATCCCTCCTATATCACAATGGAAGCCGAGATCCGAAAAGGATGTGAAGATCTTGGATATGAATATGTGTGTACCGATGCCCAGGAAAGCCTGGATAAGCAAATTTCAGATATTGAGGATCTGGCGGCCCAGGGATGCGATGTGATTTTTGTAAACACTTACGATCCAGATGTTCTGACACCGGTTATAAATAATGTTGCCGCCCAGGGAATCCGCGTGATCGCTGTGGACAATGCGCTGAGCGATGAGGCGCAGCTGGCCACTACCATCCAGGCAGACAATCACCAGAATGGAGTACTGGTAGGCAACTATGTGGCTGATACTCTGAAAGGCCAGGATATAAAGATTGTCTGTATCAGCGGCGCAAAGGGTGCAGAAGTATCACGTGTCCGCCGTTCCAGCTTTATTGAGGGCATCGTGGAAGAACAGCTGAGACAGGGAAGCGATGCCAAGGTGGAGATCGTAGCACAGGCATATACCGAGTGGTTTGCAGATGCAACTGTGACAGCAATGGAAGATATTATGGCTCTGAATGAAGAGTTTAACGTAGTATTTGCCGAGGCGGATGTTATGGCCATTGAGTGTTATAAGATCCTGCAGGATGCTGGGCTGTTGGATAAGGTTATGATAGTGGCAGACGCCGACGGGCAGAAAGAGGCTTTTGAACTGATTAAGGAAGGGGGAGCCTATAAGGCCACCGGACTGAACTCCATGACGCTTCTGGGACAGACAGCAGTGGAGACAGCCCAGAAAATTCAGCAGGGCGAAACTTCCTTCCCTTACAGAACCTATACGCCGAGTGCATGCGTAACCATAGACAATGTAGACGAGTACTACGACCCTGATTCAGCATTCTAAGAAACAGAACAGACTGGGTGCGGCGGGGAGGCCTCTCCGCCGTGCGGGTAAGAGAAGGAGATGGGGGTATGAAAAAACCATACGCAGTTGAGATGGAGAAGATCACCAAGACCTTTGGCGGAGTCCATGCGCTAAAGGAGGTATCTTTTCAAATTGTAAAGGGAACCATTCATGCGCTGGTAGGTGAAAATGGGGCTGGAAAATCTACCTTGATGAAAATATTGTCCGGTGCATATACCAAAGACAGCGGAAAGATTCTCATAGAGGGAAAAGAGATTTCGGAAGGCAGCACTTTGGAAATGAAAAAGGCAGGCGTGGGAATTATCTATCAGGAATTTGCCCTTGCCCCGGATCTTACGGTGGCGGAAAATATCTTTATTAACCGTATGAACCTGGGAAAAGGCTTTATATCCTGGAAGGAACTGAACCATAAGGCGGGAGAAATCATTGATAAGATAGGATTTCAGATTGAACCTTGTCAGAAAGTAGAGGAATTGAGTGTAGCCTTTCAGCAGATTGTAGAGATTGCCAAAGCTCTGGGGGAGGATGCCCGCGTCCTGGTGTTGGATGAGCCTACCGCCGTATTATCGCCCTATGAGACGGAAAAGCTATTTCAGGTTTTGAGGCATCTGAGAGAGCAGGGAACCAGTATTGTATATATTTCTCACCGGCTTGATGAAGTATTTCAGCTGTCCGATGAGATTACGGTACTCCGGGACGGAGAGGTGGTCAGCCATAACCGCACGGAGGAAACGTCAATGGACAAGATTGTCTCTGATATGCTGGGGCGAAGCGTACAGTCCCTGTATCCGGAAAAGACAGCGGCTGGAGATGAGACAGTGCTGGAGGTGAAAGACCTGAACCTGGGCAATATGGTACGGGGTGTAAGCTTTGCACTGCACGAGGGAGAGATATTTGGAATTGCGGGGTTGGTGGGCAGCGGAAAAACGGAGACAGCCCGGGCCATTTTCGGAGCAGACAAGGGTGCACGGGGAGAGATTGTGTTAAAGGGTAAGAAAATACGTCCGGCATCTCCTTATGAAGGAGTTAAAAACGGAATTACCTACTTATCCGAGAGCAGAAAAGAGGACGGGGTTCTGCTGGATATGAAAATACGGGAAAATGTTACCATGGCATCCATGAAAAAGGTGAGTAAATGCATGGTATTTCATATAAAAAAAGAAAAGAAGTATGTGGAGGAAATGATTCGCAGGCTCTCTATCAAATCTAACGGTTCGGAAACTCTTACAGGGGATCTGTCAGGGGGCAACCAGCAGAAGGTATCCCTTGCTAAGTGGCTCAGCGTGGACAGCGATGTACTGATTCTCGACGAACCCACCCGCGGGGTGGACATTGGAGCAAAAATGGAGATTTATGGAATTATTCATGAATTAGCCAGGCAGGGAAAATCAATCATTATTGCCTCCTCAGAAATGGAAGAGATCTGCGGTCTGTGCCATCGGGTGCTGGTGATGCACAAAGGTCTGGCTAAGGGTATTCTGGAACAGGAAGAACTCACCAAACACAATATTATTCACTGTTCTGTAGACAATCGTTCGGAACAATCCCCTAAAGCAGGAGGTATATAAGACATGGAAAAGACAGGAAAGCACAAAATTACTGTGAGTGAGTTTTTTGAAAAATGGAATACCGTTATCGTGTTTTGTGTTATTGTAATGATAGCTTCACTATTAACAACAAACTTTATGCAG
Source organism: Lactonifactor sp. BIOML-A5 (assembly GCF_009677585.1). Lineage (GTDB taxonomy): Bacteria > Bacillota > Clostridia > Lachnospirales > Lachnospiraceae > Lactonifactor. The sequence continues at coordinate 32,627 of NZ_WKYV01000019.1, forward strand.
GTGCAGAACCTGACCAATCTTCTGAAGCAGAATGCAGGGATCGGGATTATTGCAATGGGAATGCTTCTGGTTATACTTACTGGAGGGATTGATCTCTCCGTGGGCTCCATTGTGGGTGTGGGAAATGTTATCTTTGCGTATATGATGCAGACACACGGTCTGGGATATTCCATTGGAGTAACCCTGCTGGTGGGAGCGGCCTGCGGGGCAATCTCGGGATACTTCGTGGCATACCGGAATCTGCAGCCTTTTGTAGTTACGCTGTCTGTTATGACGGTGGCCAGAGGCTATGCCTACATAATCTGCAAGGGGGCATCTATCTCCATTAAGCACCCGGACTTCTTGGCTTTCGGATATGGTACGTTTTTGGGAATTCCCAAGCAGACATATCTCATGATTATTATCTTTCTGCTTATTTGGTTTGTTCTGCGGTATACGACTTATGGACGTATAGTAACTGCCATTGGAAGCAATGAGGAAGCTGTGCGCTTATCAGGTATCCGCAGCAGGATCTATAAGTTTTCTGTGTATGTGGTATCCGGGTTATTTGCGGCGACAGCGGCTATATTAAATTCTTCAAGGACGGGAGTCGGTTCTCCCCTTACCGGAGACGGCTTTGAGCTGGATGCAATAGCCATTACGGTAATCGGCGGTGTCAGTCTGAACGGCGGGAAAGGTACTGCCGGAAGAGTACTGATCGGCGTCTTTGTGATTGGCATGATTGGCAATATTATGAACCTGACAAAAGTATCTGCTTATACACAGCAGGTAGTAAAGGGCCTGATCATTTTGTGTGCGGTATTTATGCAGACGCTTCAGAAAAAGTCCAGAGCATAGGTCTAGAGAGGATGGAAAAGATGGAAAAAGAGAGAAGGATACCTGCTGTTATGAAGGCATTGGTGGCATATGGAAAGGATGACTATCGTCTGGAGATCGAGTACCCCACCCCGGAATGCGGACCGGATGACATTATAATTAAGACAGAGGCCTGCGGTATCTGTGCTGGAGATCTCAAATGCAGCCATGGAGCTGCTATGTTTTGGGGGGATGAGATGCAGCCGCCCTGGGTAAAACCTCCCTTTATTCCTGGTCATGAGTTTTTTGGACATATTGTGGAGTTGGGAGAAAATGTTAAGGACTTTGTGCTGGGGGAACGGCTGATCGCAGATCAGATCGTACCCTGCGGAGCGTGCAGGTTCTGCAGGGACGGACATTACTGGATGTGCCAGCCTCATAATATCTTTGGGTTTCAGGGATGCAACAATGGCGGAATGGCTGAATATGTGAGATATCCCAAGACTGCTGTACTATCCCGGCTACCGGAGGAAATGGGGGTGGAGGAGGCACTTTTAATTGAACCCTATGGATGTTCCAAACATGCAGTAGACCGGGGACAGGTGACGAATGAAGATATCCTGGTGATCTCAGGTGCGGGAACCCTGGGACTGGGGATGGTTACTTATGCCAGAAGGAAGAATCCTAAGAAACTGATAGTTTTGGACATGAAAGAAGAAAGGCTCCAGAAGGCCATGGAATTCGGGGCTGACATGGTGTGGAATCCGGGTACCTGTAATGTCGTAAAAAACATCATGGAACTGACGGATGGATACGGATGTGATGTCTATATAGAAGCTACCGGCCACCCCTCCAGCGTTATCCAGGGCCTGAATATGGTGAGAAAGCTGGGACGCTTTGTAGAATTCAGTGTATTCGGAGCCCCCACAACAGTAGACTGGTCTGTCATTGGAGATCGGAAGGAACTGGATATTTTAGGATCCCATCTAAGTCCCTACTGCTATCCTTTCGTCATAGAAAATATTATAAGTAAAAATCTGAAAACAGAAGGAGTTGTCTCCGCCATGTTCCCCATTGAGGAATGGGAAAAAGCATTTGAGTATGCCACAGGAAAATATGGGGATCTGAAGGTGGCAATTGACTTTAGATAACAGTGCGGAAAGCATGGGTTAAATGATAGGAAAAAGCCTTCCGGGACGCAGAAGCTCCCCGAAAGGCTTTTTTATGTGTCCGAAATAACTGCAGGTTAAGATTTTTTCATAATAGTTAACGAAGGCTCAGTAGTACATTCCCATAACTTCTGCTATTCTATAAGCAGCAAAGGTCAATGCAGAGATTATATTACAGGAGGAAACCCATGGAGTTAGGAAAGGTAATCAGGACATTCAGAAAAGAGAAACAGCTAACACAGGAGGAAATGGCGAGGCGTCTGGGTGTTACGCCCCCGGCAGTTAATAAATGGGAGAACGGCAACTCTTATCCGGATATTACCCTGCTGGCTCCCATTGCCCGCCTGCTTGGAATTACAACGGATACACTCTTGTCTTATCGTAAGGAGTTGACAGACCAGGAAATCCAGGAGATACTCACCCGGGTGGGTGCGCGTATGAAAAGGGAGGAGTACAGTGAGGTGTTCCAATGGGCTATGGGTGTGATTCAGGAATACCCCGGCTGTGAAGCGCTGATCCTGCCGGTTGCCCAGGTTTTGGACGCATACAGAGACATTCTCCAGGTACCGGAGGCAGAGAAGTATGATGAGGAAATCTGCAGTCTTTACCGTCGGATGCTGAACAGTACAGATTCTGCTGCTGTCCATACGGCCTTAACTGCTCTTTTTCTGATAGCCCTCAAAAAGGAGCAGTATGAACTGGCAGAACAGTACCTGGACAAGATCCCCCAGCAGAGAGTGGACCCTATGAGATACAGGGCATTGCTGTACGCGAAACAGGAAAAGAATGATCTGGCATATGAATTGTATGAGCGGATGCTATTTCAGGGATACAGCGATCTCACCTGGTGCCTGCAGGGGATCAGTGCCCTGGCAATAAAAGAGAATCATATGGATAAGGCAGAACGGATTGCCCAAAAGCAGAAAAAACTTGCGGAAATACTGGAGATGGGAAAGTACATGGAGGCTTCCCCGGAATTCTCACTGGCATATATGAGGAAGGACAAAGAAGCCTGTCTGTACCTGCTGGAAGAGATGACCGACGGTCTGGGAGATATGGCGCCCTACAGGAAATCAGACTTGTACAGCCACTTGCAGTATGCGAAACGCGGAAGCGAGAATACGGCGTTTATGATGCTAAAGGCACTGGAGGAAGATGAAAACCTGGACTTCCTCAGAGGGGAAGAAAGGTTTGAGAGGATTTTGGAGAACCTACGAGTGGTATTCTTTTAAAAATCTCTTCAGAGCATCTTCCCAGTGGGGCAGAAGGCCGAAACCGTTATCAGTCAGACAGGACTTATCCAGGCGGCTGTTTTTGGGCCGTCTTGCCTTTGCACCGTATTCTTCTGTGGTTAGAGGATGAACGGTGATATCTATATGAGATTCGGCTAAGATCCGGCAGGCAAACTCGTACCAGGAGCAGCAGCCCTCATTGGTAATATGGTAGGTGCCGTATGCCTCTGTCTGAATCATATCAACCATTAATTTTGCAGCATCCGGGGTATAGGTAGGAGAACCGATTTGATCGGCAACTACAGAGACTGGCTGACCGGTGTTTGCCCGCCTTATTATGGCTTTGACAAAATTATTTCCGTTGATTCCAAATACCCAGGATATCCGGACAATAAAATATTTTTCCAGCTGCTTCTCCACCGCCAGCTCTCCCAGGTATTTACTCTTTCCGTATGCGCATTGGGGGTTTCTATTATCATCTGGTTTCCAGGGGCGATCTCCCACACCTTCGAATACGTAATCGGAGCTTACAAACATAAATTTGCAGCCTGTTTTTTTGCAGGCAGTTATCAGATTCTGTGTCCCGGTTACGTTGACCATATGGCACAGTTCTGTTTCCTCCTCGGCTTTGTCTACCGCAGTATAGCCGGCACAGTGAATCACAGCATCCGGCCGGATATCCTCAACCGTGTGAAGTACAGCAGAGAGGTCTGTAATATCACAGTCTTTCGACCCAAGGCCCACTGCAGGGATTTCTCTGCTTCTTAACTCTTTTATAATATCATATCCCAATTGTCCGGTAGCACCGGTAACTAATACTTTCATACGCTGCCTCCTTTTATTCGATGTTATATTCTCTGAAAAAAGTGTAGATGCAAACCCTTGTACAATGAGAGAAGTCATCCGGGTTTCTTATAATGATACTGTAAGTTTCTCCTTTTTCCAAGAAAATTATTGTAAATAGATATTGTTAACCAATAATAAAAACTGGTTGACAATTCGCGAGCCATTCGATATGATATTTTGTGTGCAAAATATAATTACAGAAAAAGAGGAGGAAAGAACTTGAAGAGAACACTGACAGCGATGGAAATGGTATATGCAGGGCTTTTTACAGCGCTTATAGCTATTGGGGCGTTTATACAGGTGCCGGTGCCGGGAATGGATTATTTTACCCTTCAGTTTTTATTTGTACTCATGGCAGGAATGGTGTTGGGCAGCAGACTGGGCGCAGTGAGCGTGGGAGTCTATGTGCTTTTGGGCTTGCTTGGGCTGCCTGTATTTGCCGCGGGCGGGGGATTCGGATACATTTTCCGGCCGAGTTTCGGGTATCTAATCGGATTTATCGCAGCTGCCTTTGCTGCGGGATTTGTGACTGAGAAATTAAGGGCAAACTCCTATAAAAAGTATCTTTGGGCTGCCTTTGCAGGATTTGCAGTTACTTACTCCATTGGCTTGGTGTATAAATATCTGATGCTGAATCTGTATGTGGGAGAAAAAACAGCGTTTGCAATGGTGCTGGCGGACTGTTTTCCTCTGGATATGCCCGGAGATGTAGTGCTGTGCCTGGTGTCGGCAATGATTGCGGTACGCCTGGTGCCTGCCGCCAGGGGGATGGCCCTGAAGGCAGCCGGTGGGATTAAGGAGGATGTATCGGTTATATACGGAAAAGGAAGGGAGAATCAATGAATACAAAACTGCAGGAACTGAAAAACAGGGTGCTGAAGGGGGAGTCCTTGGGCAAAGAGGAGGCTCTTTCCCTTGCAGAGATGCCTTTAGAGGAGCTCTGCAGCGCTGCTGATGAGATACGCAGAGCTTTCTGCGGCAGCCGTTTTGATCTTTGTACGATTGTAAACGGAAAAAATGGGGCATGTACGGAAAACTGCAAATACTGTGCCCAATCGTCCTATTACAATACAAAGATCCAGGGGTATCCCCTGCTCTCCGGGGAAAAGCTGGTGGAGCAGGCACAGTACAATGCCGCCCGGGGGGTTCCCAGATATTCTATTGTTACCTCCGGAAAGAGACTAAACAGCCGTGAAGTGGAACAGGCTTGTGACAGCATACGAGACATCAGAAAGCAGACAGACGTGGCCGTCTGTGTATCCTTTGGACTTCTGGACGAGGAGGCATTCCGTAAAATAAAAGGGGCTGGTGCTGTGCGTGTACATAATAATCTGGAGTCCTCACGCAATTATTTCCCCAATGTCTGTACCACACACACCTATGATGAAAAAATTGCCACACTGAAGGCGGCCCAGGCCGCCGGTCTGAGTGTGTGCAGCGGAGGGATTATGGGACTGGGAGAGTCTATGGAGGATAGGATCGATCTTGCGCTGACAGTCCGTGAACTGGGGGTAAGATCCATACCTGTAAATATGCTGAATCCGATTCCGGGGACTCCATATGAGAAAAATAAGAGACTGACGACTGAGGAAATGTGCCGGATTGTGGCGGTTTACCGGTTCCTGGTGCCCGACGCCTTTATCCGCCTGGCAGGAGGCCGGGGGCTTATGCCGGATAAAGGGAAAAGATGCTTCCGGTCCGGGGCGAATGCGGCAATTACGGGAGACATGCTGACTACCGGCGGAATTACCATAGAACGGGATAAAAGGATGCTGGAGGAATTGGGGTATGAGGTGGTGAGAGGCTGTGAGTAAAGGTCTGTTTGTGACAGGCACTGGCACAGATGTGGGAAAGACTTATGTCACGGCTCTGCTGGTAAAAAAACTCTGTGGGAGCGGAGTGCGTGCGGGGTATTATAAAGCTGCGGTGAGCGGAAATGAAAAAGGCCCCGGAGGACTGATACCGGGTGATGGGGAGTATGTAAGAGAGATCTCCCAAAATGGCCAGTCACTGGCATCCATGGTCCCCTACGTCTACCGATGGGCTGTCTCTCCCCATCTGGCGGCAAAGCTGGAGGGGAATCCTGTAGAACCGGAAAGGGTAGCGGCGGGATACCGCAGACTTTCCCGGGAGTATGATTTCATCACGATGGAAGGCAGCGGAGGAATTGTCTGCCCCATCAGATTTGATGAAAAGGTTTTATGGCTGGAGGACATTATCAGACAATTGAAGCTTCCGAGCCTGATCGTGGCGGACGCCGGACTGGGAAGCATCAATTCTGCAGTGCTTACGGCGGAATATATGAAGCAAAAAAAACTGCCGGTGCAGGGATTTATTCTGAATCATTATCACGACGAAAGTATTATGGAGAGGGATAATCGGTATATGATAGAACAGAGGACAGGGCTTCCGGTGATTGAATGTATCGCCGAGGGGCAGAGGGAGCTTGAAACAGAGGCAGAGGTGTGGGAAAAAATGTACGCCTGAGCAAAATACTGTCTGTAAAAAACGGGTTTTGAGATTTGGTTGTTGAACCATCCACAAAAAGAGTGCCGCGGCCCATACAACCATGGAGCCGGCGGCACTCTTGTTCTATTTTTGTTCCAGCATCCAGAGATGCCGGTCTCTTCGGAAAATCAGGCAGGTTCCTGTTCCCAGGATCCCAAGAAGCAGAAATAAAACTGCTGCACCAGACCCTTTCCCGCTGCCAAAGAGAAGGTGAAGAATGTGTCCCTGGCACAGACCTTCCATGAGGGGTTCAAACACCTTATCCACCAGCAGCCCTCCCAGAAGATATCCTACCGGTATGGTAAAAAACTGGAGGGTATTTCGTACAGAATACACCCGTCCCTGCATCTCTAAAGGGATGTGGGATCGGAAGAGCACATCCATATTGGCACTCATCACAGGAATAAACAGCCATCCCAGAACTGCCCCGGTGCACCATACGGGAAGGTTCTGTCCAAAAGCCAGAAGAAAGTTTTCTGTGCTCATGGAAAAGAGAAGGGAATTGCAGATCGCCCTTACCCGGCTTTTGGGAGCCGGACAGAGGGAGACGGCTGCACTTCCCGCCAGATTGGCCAGGCCTGTGCAGGCATTTACAAGACCCAATGCAGTGCGGCCGCCGCCTTCCCTTGATAACAGCATAGCGGGCAGAGCGGCGTTATACATAGAGGCCGTCAGATTAATTGCAGCCAGGAATACTATCATATCCAGGATTCCCCGGTTTTTTTTGAGGTATCCGATCCCCTCCCGGGCAGAGCTCAGGATGGAGGCCTTCCCCGCGGCAATACTTCCGGGAACCGGAGGAATCCGGATAAGGAAAGCCAGAGTTAGAAAGGCAATTCCAAAGGTAATAAAGTCAATCACTATTACAGCGGTTAAGCTGTAAAGAGAGAGAATTGCCGTGGCGATCACAGGTGTCAGGACTGTAACCAGGGAATTAGAGAAGGAACGCATGCCCCCTACCCTCTGGTACTGCTCTTTGGGTGTCAGAAGACTGACTGCCACATCTGAGGCCGGCTGCTGAAGTGTATTCATAAGCCCGTTAAAGGCGTTAAGGACATACAGATGCCAGATTTCAAGATGACCCGTCCGCAGCAGGAGGAACACTGCCAGGGTGCTTGCCGCAGCAAGACTGTCACACAGCAGCATGGTATGTTTTTTGTTCCACTTGTCACTCAAAGCCCCGGCAAATATACTTAGCACAACATAGGGGGCATAGGTACAGACGGACAGGAGGGCTGTTGTCAGTGCAGACCCTTTTGCCTGGTAAGACCATATGACCAAGGCATAGCTTGTCATACCGCTTCCAAGGGAAGAAAGTGCCTGGGTAGACCAGAGAAGAAGAAAGGAATGCAATCCCTGAAACATGTATTTAATTTTATTCATAATGACTTTGCTCCTTATAATTACTATAATTTATAATACAAAGTGCAAAGTCCAAAACGGACGAATAGATTTAACTCGTCTCCATGCAAATCCGTCCGCTGTTCAGACTTTGCATGGAGGGCAAACAATACAGAGCTTCATTTTCCGGAATCCTCCCTTCGGTTATCTTTCTATAAAGTTACCATGGAAAACACCATTTGTCCAAGGATTTTTGTGCAGACCATTGACAGGGTACCATATAGGACAGGTATAATAGAGAGGCAGAGATAAAAACACAGCCCGGTAGGTAGTCCGGGCGCAGCGGCGGATATTCATAAAAGCGCTGTCAGTAACCTTCCTCCTTAGGTCGTCCGTTCTTTGCCGTGATTTTTTATATTTAAGGAGGACTTATCATGGACAAAGTATCGGTAACCTTGGAGGTTTTTTTTGAAGATCCCTTCTGGGTAGGGATTGTGGAAAGAGTAACAGACGGCATGCTGGATGCAGCGAAGGTTACATTCGGGCCGGAGCCAAAAGAATGGCAGGTATGGGACTTTTTTCTGAAAAACTACGGGAAGCTGCGATTTAGTCCGGCTGTCGCGGCCTGTGTAAAGGAAAAGAGCGCAAACCCCAAGCGTAAGCAGCGGGAGGCAAAAAAGCAGCTGGAACATGCGGGGATGGGAACCAGGTCCCAGCAGGCCTTGAAATTACAGCAGGAGCAGTCGAAGACCGAGCGCAGAGTTCGGAGCAGACTGCAAAGGGAAGAAGAACAGCAGCGCAGATTTGAGCTGCGGCAGCAGAAGAAAAGAGAAAAGCATAGAGGCAGATAGTACTGCCTCTTTTGCTGTTAAGGGGGAAAAAGTGGAGACATTTATTCGGTTAGAGAAAGCAGCAAAAGAATACGGCAAAAGCAGGATTCTGGAAGATATAAACCTGGATATCAGAAGCGGTGAGGCTGTAGTGTTCACAGGCACCAATGGAGTCGGGAAAAGTACGATTCTGAAAATGATCGGCGGATTGATCGCGCCGTCAGGGGGAAAGATACATAGGAAAAAAGGACTGCTGTACCATATGGTACCGGAACGATTTCCAAAGTCTAATCTGACTGCACGGCAGTATATCTGTGCAGTGGGAAAAATTGAGGGCCTAAGGAGAGAGGAGATCCAGAAAAAAAGTGCGGATCTTTTTGAACGGTTTCACATGAGCGGGATGGAAGATAAACCCATGAAACTGCTGTCTAAGGGTACGCTTCAGAAAGTCGGGGTTATCCAGGCGGTTCTGAAAAGACCGGATATTCTGCTGTTGGATGAACCGTTGTCCGGACAGGATGCGGCATCCCAGGCTGTATTTGTGGAGCTGGTCAATGCTCTGAAGAGGGAGGGGACTGCCCTGATCATTTCCTGTCATGAGGAATTTTTGGTGAACGCTGTGGGGGATACAGTGTGCAGGATAGAGGGAGGAAAGATGCATACAGTCCGGTTAGAACGCGGGAAGCAGAAGAGGAAGGCTCTAATTACCTTTGAAGCCCCTGGGGACAGGACTGCGCCTGAACTGCCTGTGACAGGGGAAGCAATACCGGGGGGACTGCGTTTTATTTCTTCCTATGAAAGCAGCAATGAGGTGGTGGCGAAGATGATACGGGAAGGGTTTCGCTTGGAGGATTTTACTCTTGTGGGGGAAGAACCGGTTCTGGCAGGGGAGAGAGAGGGAAACGGAGGAACTCTCCAGGAGCTTGAGCTGCGGGAGAACGAAATGGAAAAGCAAAGAGGCTCTGTATGGGGAATGCTCTCCTATGAATTTCGGACGTATTTTAAGACCAACAGATTTGCCATGCCTTTTTTAGTTCTGATGGTATTTCTTTTCAGCTTATATTCTTCCATGCCTGTGGGTGTGACAGACAGCTTTACCATCTCCTGTAATCTTTTGTTTTTACTGATGACGTGGGCAGGGTTATCATACAATGAAATGCAGCAAGCGGCAGAAGAACAGATGATGATACTGCGTCTTCAAAGTGAAACGATATATTATTTCGGTCAAAGCCTGTTTCTCTGCCTTCTGGGGGGAATATTCACGTTGGTTTCTCTCTTGATCCCCCTGGTGTTGGATGCAGTAAACGGCGGCCAACTGTTTTCAATGGGAATTCTGCTTCAGGACGCAGCAGGAGGTTTACTGTTCATGTGGGCGGGAGCGTTTCTGGGGAGTTCTCTTGGGACCTTGCTGCACCCCAGAGTGATGAAAGACAGAAAAGCAGCTGTAGTGCTTACCGTGCTGATTGCTGTCTTAGCCATAGGTAAGACAGCAATCCTGCAGGATGCATCCTGGGTGGGATGGGTTTTATATCTTTTGCCTCCTATCTCAGATGTTACAGGAGTCTTTGCCGGGACTTTGCATTTTACCTTGAAAGATACCGCCTTTGCCGCGGGAATGTGCATCCTGTACGGAGGTATCTTGACAGCGGTGAGAATCTGGGGCCTGGAAAAGAGGAAATTTTAGCAGTCCTGCATGGAGAGAAGAATTTCCTTCATCGCTATAGCCGCGATGCTTAAGGGGCGTTCTCTGTCTTGTATCAGACAGATATGCCTGGCAGGGGGCTCGCAGTATAGGGGAATGTGGAAAATTTCCTTGTGCGCAAGGGCCTCATCTGCCAGATCCAGGGGCAGAAAACCTATTCCAAGATCATTTTTTATCATAAGAAGCACCTGATCTGTAGTTGCAGCTTCCATATCCGGCTCAAGGGGCAGATGTTCCTCCATAAAGTATTGGTTGTAGAATTCATAGGTTTTGCTTTTAGCATCCATGCAAATAAAAGAGTGTTCCTTCAGATCTCTTAAATGCCATGTTTGAGCTGCAAGATATGCGTAGCCCGGACCACCTGCAAGAATTTCCTGAAAGGCCTTCAGGGGAGTTTCCTCAAGAGGCTTTGATACTCCAGTGGGAGTTGTGACTACTGAAAAATCCACCAGACCGCTTTGCAGGGCGGCTATGGCCTGAGGCGTGGTATGATTGGAGATACGGATTCGTATTCCAGGGTGCCTGCTGTGAAATTCTCTCAGTTTTTTCAGCAGCAGTCCATGGAGGGCGATCTCACTGGCGCCTATGGTCACCAGACCGCTGTGGAGAGACTTACTTTTCAGAAGTTCCTCCTCTCCTGCCAGGAGCTGGGTGACAGCTGCCGCAACACGGGGATATAACTGTTCTCCCTCCGGGGTCAGAGTGACGCCCCGGCTGGAGCGTATAAAAAGGCGGCATCCCAGCTGGTGCTCCAGATTATGAATGGAGCGGGTAACATTGGGCTGATTATTCATCAGTATATTGGCTGCCTTAGTAAAGCTTTTGTATTTGGCTACATAATAAAAAATCCGGTAATACTCGTAGGAAATATTCATATTGCCTCCTGTATTATATAAAAATGATATAGATGTTATCTGAAATATACATTTTACATCTGGTTGGAGAAAAGTATAATATGATAGAAAAAGAAAAGCAAGAGACAGTTGCTGAGATGACAAAGGCAGGAAGGCTCCGGGAGAAGGGCAGTTCCTGCCGGTTTTATGTATATGATGGCAGCTTCTCGATAAGGAAAGGAGAAAAGGAATATGGTGAAGATTAAAGCAAGGAGCCAGATGTCAGAGTCTCTTCTGCTGGCGGTGTTCTTAACTCTGGCGGGAGGGTTTCAGGATGCCTATTCTTATAACTGCAGAGGAGAAGTCTTTGCAAATGCCCAGACGGGTAATATTGTACTTCTGGGACAGAATCTGGCCCAGGGCAGCTGGCAGGAAGCCCTGCATTATATCCTTCCCCTGGGGGCGTTTATCTCTGGTGTCTATGTGACGGAGTGGGTCCACCACTTGTTTAAGGAATATCAGCGCCTTCACTGGCGGCAGATGGTTCTTTGCACGGAAGCAATCCTTCTGGCCGTTGTGGGGCTGCTTCCTCAGTCTGCGAACATGTTAGCCAACGGTCTGATGTCTTTTGCCTGTGCTATGCAGGTAAACAGCTTCCGCAAATTCAGAGGTATCCCATGCGCCACAACAATGTGCATCGGAAATATGAGAAGTGCCACAGAGATGCTTTGCAGGTACCATATAACAAAGGACAGAGAGCTGAGAAGGAGATGTATGCACTACTACTTTGTGATTCTGGTGTTTGCATTGGGGGCAGCTGCGGGCGCTCTTATGAGTTTGTGGCTGGGGGAACGCGCTATCTGGATGGCAGGAGGACTTTTATTGGGGGGATTTTTGATAATGTTTGTGAGAGAAGGGGAGAGGTAACGGTGAGAGAAATCCCGCGGAGGAGCCTAGGAGGGCATTCCTGCAAAAAAAACAGGAGATCATAGAAAAGGCCGCCGCTGCGGGATAGGGGTAGATACTGTGGATGTGGAAGCGGCAACCAGGAGAAAAATTGCAGTCTGCAATGTTCCGGATCACTGTATCTATGAGGTTGCAAGTCATGCGTTTGCCTTCATAATGTGTCTGAAACGCCAGCTGTGGCCTTTTGTAAAGAGGGCCCGTGAGGGTGGCTATGCCCAGGGAACACAGATTCGGTGTACCAGAATCCGCGGTGAGGTAATGGGTATGAAGGTTCTTGTTTACGATCTCTTTGTAACAGAGAGCGGCAGGGCAGAGATACAGATGACCGACAATCTGGGATGCTTGCAGGAGAGGGCAGACGTTTCTGAAAACACTGTAAAATTAACCTGGGAAGCACAGAGGTATGGAATTATTTACCTCTGTGCTTCCTTTTTCAAATAACCATTTGACGATTGGAAATTCTGTACTATAATAGAATTATATTAAGAAATTCTTAAGGGCGTTGGTACTTACTTAACAAGACACAAGTGCATATGAAGGAGACACAAATGATTAAGAAATTTGCAGTGGTGTTGGCTGCTATTTTATGCTGCAATATTCTGGGCTGCGGCAGCCGGGAAGAGGGGGAGAAAGGGACTGCAGCGACTGCGGCAGAGGACAGTGGGGTGAACACAGAACAAAAAGATGAGATAACCATTCAGGGTAACCGAAGCAGTGCGTCGGTTATTCCGGATCCCGTCTGGAACACAGTAGATTACAGCGGGTATTTTCAGGGAGTGCAGGGATGTGCGGTGGTATTTGACTCCAAAGAAGACGAATATCAGGTCTACAATGAGGACATGTGTTACACGCAGTTTTCCCCCTGTTCAACATTTAAGATCGTATCCACTCTGATTGGATTGGAAACGGGTATTCTCACAGGGCCGGATTCTACTATGGGATACGACAATACTAATTATCCGGTAAAAGCGTGGAATAAAGATCTGACTCTGAAAGAGGCATTCCAAAGCTCCTGCATCTGGTATTTCAGAAAGGTTCTGGATCAGGCAGGGGCGGATGAGGTTCAGCGCCAGCTGAATGAACTGGTGTATGGAAACTGTGATATCTCCCAGTGGGAGGGGAGCGGTGTCAACCCGCAGCCTCAGCTGAATGGATTCTGGCTGGAGTCCTCGCTGCTGATATCGCCTATGGAGCAGGTTAATATGATGTCAGATATTATGGAGGGACGGTCAGAGTATGTCTCCGGGGAAACGGAGATTCTGAAGGAGTTGATGTTCGTCCAGGAGACAGATGGGCATAAAATATACGGAAAGACAGGAAGCGGAAATGCAGGAGACGGCTGGTTTGTAGGCTTTCAGGAATATCAGGGTAAGTATTATTATTTTGCATTTTATGTGCGGGATGAGAATGCCGGGGGCGACGGGGATAAAGCAGAGGAAATTGGAATAAATGTTCTAACAGAGAACCAGCAGACACAGTAAATTTTCCCCAATCATTTGACAAATGCTTTTATGTGAAACAATGGGCAAAATGATGATGCAAGCTCGGACAAAGGGGTCTGATAGAGAGCCCTTTTGGCCGGGCTTTTTTGGAGGTAAGTATATGAGATGTGTACCGGCAGGGGATTGTGCTATTATGGCAGAATTTCCACAGGAGATTAGCACCCGGACAAATGACAGGGTTCATGGGCTGGCCAGGGAGATCGTAAGCCGGCAGATCCCGGGAATTACAGAATTGGTGCCAGCATTCTGTTCCCTGATGATTTATTATCAGCCTCAGGTGATTTCTTATGGGGAACTGAAAAAGAGGATTGAGGAGCTGGAGGAAGGGGAAGTGGGAACGTTCGGCAAAAAAAAGAGGATTCTGAAGATTCCCTGCTGCTATGGGGCACGCTTTGGCTGTGATCTTGCAGACATGGAGCAGTATATGAAGCTCACCAGGGATGAGATTATTGCCATTCACAGCTCTGTGGATTATAAAATCTATATGCTGGGATTTCTGCCGGGGTTTGTCTATCTGGGAGGACTGGACAAAAGGCTGGAGATGCCCAGGCTTAAGATACCCCGGATTAAGATTCAGCCGGGAGCTGTTGGAATAGGAGGAAATCAGACTGGTGTCTACCCCCTGGCATCCCCGGGGGGATGGCGGCTCCTGGGAGGCACGCCCGTGGACTTTTATAATCCGGACCGGGAGGAGCCGGTTCTGTGCAGCGCCGGAGAATATATCCGTTTTATTCCCATAACGATAGATGACTACTACGATATCCGCCGGATGATCCAAAAGGGGAGCTATAAGGTGGTGACTGAGGAAGAGGAGGGAGAGCGCTTATGCCAGTAAAGATTCTTATCCCGGGGCCGCTGACGACGGTCCAGGACGGAGGGCGGTACGGCCGTCAGAGTGCAGGAATCCCCCCAGCGGGGGCCATGGATCAGGAAGCCTGGGAGACTGGAAATTATCTGGTGGGCAACGAACAGGGGGAGGCAGGCCTTGAATTCACCCTGTGGGGAGGGCGTACACAGTTCACAGAGGATACCGTATTTGCCCTGACAGGGGCAGACATGTGCCCCAGGCTGGACGGTCAGAGGGTTGCTATGAATGTGCCCCATCTGGCACCGGGAGGAGCTGTGCTGCATATGGATATGGCAAAGGCGGGATGCCGTACATATCTGGCTGCAGCAGGCGGTATTGAGGTACCTGCTGTCATGGGGAGCCGCTCTACCTATCTAAAATGCAGTATGGGAGGATATAAGGGCCGTGCGCTGAAGGCAGGAGACATTCTGGAAGTAGGAACAGTCCGAAAAAATTTTGAAGAAGTAAAAAACAGGAAGATCCGGCAGCGGATGTTTCCCCGGGAGATCGTACTTCGTGCGGTAGAGGGGCCTCAGGCGCTTTACTTTACGGATAAGGGGAAACGGACGTTTTATGACAGCGCATATACCATATCGGGGGAAAGTGACCGAATGGGGTACCGGCTGAGCGGCCAGGCCGTTGAGAGCAAAAACGGAACAGACATTATCTCGGATCCTATCCCCCTGGGCGCAGTCCAGGTCCCTGCACAGGGCCAGCCGATTGTCCTGCTGGCAGATCGCCAGACAACCGGAGGCTATGCCAAGATTGCGGTGGTGTGTTCTTTTGACATACCCAGGATTGCCCAGGGAAGGCCGGGAGATCTGGTGAGATTTCTTCCGGTTTCCATCGAAGAGGCACAGATGCTGTTAAAACAGTATCGCAAAGAGTTAGACCTTATGATGAAAAAATAGAAGGGCGGGAAATGTAATGTATCAGATAGACTTGAATTGTGATTTGGGAGAGAGCTTTGGAAATTATCGCTGCGGTCTGGATGAGGAAGTGATTCCCTATATCTCATCGGCTAATGTCGCATGCGGCTTTCATGCCTCAGATCCCTCAGTTATGGCTAAGACAGCAGCTTTGGCCAGGAAGTATGGGGTAAACGTGGGAGCACATCCAGGTTTCCCGGATCTGATGGGATTCGGCAGAAGAAATATGATGGTGTCCCGGGAAGAAGCGAAGACTATGGTCCAGTATCAGATAGGAGCCCTAAGTGCTTTCTGCAGGGTCCAGGGAATTCCAATGACACATGTAAAGCCCCACGGGGCCTTGTATAATATGGCGGGTAAGGATGCCTCCCTGGCAGAGGCTATATGCACCGGGATTATGGAAGTGGACAGCAGACTCATTCTCCTGGGACAGGGAGGGAGTGAGATGGAGCGGGCGGCGGCGGCCGCAGGTCTGACATTTGCCAGAGAAGTGTTTGCGGATCGTGCCTATGAGGAAGATGGAACGCTGGTACCGAGAACTAAGCCGGGGGCTGTAATTGCAGATGAAGAGGAGGCTGTTCGAAGGGTACTGTCAATGGTGAAGCATGGAAAGACAGAGGCCGTATCCGGAAAGGAGATACCGGTGAAAGCGGATTCCATATGCGTTCATGGAGACGGGGAGAAGGCCCTGGCGTTTGTAAAAAAAATCAGAATGGAACTGGAAAGGGAGGGGATTCAGATTGTTCCCCTTGGCTCCACAGCAGGCTGACAGAAAGATAGAAAAGGAGATCCTTGAGGATCTCCGCAGAGCAGACGGGTGTGACGCCTGATCAGTCAGACGGCAGGGAGGAGTATATATTTTTTACTGTGCGAAGGACAAAGTGGGTTTTTGTCTGGCGGATTCCGCCTAGGTCATTGACCCACCGGTGTACTTTCTCCAGCTCCTCAGAAGAACGGCAGGATATCTTCAGGAGAAAATCGAATTCCCCGGTGAGATAATAGCAGGAAATAATCTTCGGGTTCCCCGCAACCCCTTCCATGAAGGATTCATTATATCTGGGATGGTCCAGACTTACTTCCATGAGTGCTGTCACACCATTGCCCACCTTGCTGTCGTCTGTGATGGCAGTATAAGAAGTGATAATTCCCATATCCTCCATCCGGTGAATCCGGTCAATAACTGTAGAAATCGATAAATGTACTTCTTTACTGATATCAGAGGCCTTCTGCCTGGCATTGGCCTTTAGCATCTCTAAAATTTTATAATCCAGTTCATCCATAAGAAGCCCATCCTTTCCAACGAGATCTGCCATAACTGCAGGTTTTATCTATTTTAGTATAACATCTGCAGCACCAGAAATCCATAAGAAATATACCCCTGTAAAAAGGCCGGAACCAGACTTGCGCTTGGGGATGAAATAGCTGCGGCTGAATTTTGGGACCGGGATTTTCAACGCCCAATAGAAAAAGTAAGGCTGTAAATCATAAATTTCCTTGCACCTCAGGACGATTCACTCTATAATAGTAATTCGCAGGTAAAGATAAGGCAGAGAGGTCTGTCTTATCTTTTGTGCGCATGTGGAAAAAAGGAGTAGAGCATATGCAGGGATATCAGCTAAAGATAATAATTAAGAACAGCAAGCCGCCTATCTGGAGAAGGACGGCAGTTCCCGGGGACATCACCTTTGGGCAGCTGCACCGTGTGATACAGGCAGTGTACGGCTGGAAGGACAGTAAACCTTATATATTTGAGATTCCTCAGAAAAAGATAAAAATAGGTCCGGCAGAGGACCAGGCAATTGCCCCCTGGCTTCAGAACCATAAATGGATCCGCTATACATATGGTTCGGAGAACCCGTGGGAACACAGAGTGGAAATAGAAAAGGAAGTAGATGATGCCTGGGGATATCCCAGGGTGGAAAAGTATAAAGGGGCAAACCTGCCGGAAGACTGCGGGGGGATTGCTGGGTACTATGAACTGCAGGAAAAGGGAATGGCAGGGGAAGAGGAGTATTCCCTGGAGACGATAAATCAGTACCTGGCCGAACACCTGGATTTTCATAAGAACAGCGGGACTTCTGAGGATACTGGTGAGTATACCATGGAGCGGTGGCTGATGGAAGCTCATCCTGAGGAACTGGAAGAGCTTGCAGAATTGAATCATCTGGCATCTTATAAAAACCTGACAAAGGAAGAATTGACAGTACGGCTGAAAGAGCTTTTGCTTAACGAGGCCCATATGTCCCAGCTTCTGCTCTATGCAGGAGCAGACGAGTACAGAGTATTCCTGGAGCTTACGGCAGGCGGCCGCGGGGGACGGGCGGATTTGAATTTTGTATACCGCTCACGCCTTCTTAGAAGCTGCTGCATTCTTACAAGGGATACTACTCTGGTGGTGCCTGAGGAGGTGAAGGCTCTCTGCCGGAAGATTATCACTCCGGAATTTGAGGCGGAACATGAAGAGATAGAAACTTTGAGAAAATACTGCAGCAGTGCCTGCTATCTGTATGGGGTAACTCCTGTTTCTCTTCTGACAAAATTATACAATCAATATGAAGGAACCCGGCTTACGGAAGAAATAATGGAAAACCGGTGCAGGGAACTGATGAATAACGGGGGGCCGGTCACAGTAATCAATGATTCTATTGTGGCAAATGAACTGCTGGAGCAGGATGCCTACCGGATGCTTTTGCTGCTTCAGGGAACAAAACCCTACTATATCCCACCGGTTCGGGGACTCTTCCTGCAGTACGGCGTACTCTACGGGGAAGCCCCGGATCAAAACGGACTGGAACTTATCCGGTATGTGAGGGAGGATCTGGATGCCGGACAGGCCCAGGCAAACAGCTATTTTTACGAAGCCCAGGCACTGATACATAAAAATTATGAAATGGAAGATCTCATTGCAGCGGCCGCCAAGTATAATATTACCCCCGGCACAAAGGAACAGCTGGCTGGTCTGTCAGAAAGACTCCGCAGTGTCTGGAACCATACCAGGCGTCTGGGGGATCGGGGATACACCCCTCTGGAACTGGAGATACTTCAGAAAAAAGCAGGGCTTTCGTCCGGAGCCGGCAAGCCGGGGCCGGTACAGAAGTGCCAGAAAATCTATCCCAACGACCCATGCCCCTGCGGGAGCGGCAGGAAATATAAAAAGTGCTGCGGCAGGTAGCTGCCACTATTATATTTTATATTTGAAAAATCTTGTCTTTTTCCTTATAATAGAGAAGTTAGGACTAAGTAATATAGAAAGTTGGAAGAGCCATGAGCCATTCAAGTACACAGCCCTTTGTAAAATGGGCAGGGGGGAAAAGACAATTATTAGAGAAATTAAGATCACGGATGCCGTCTGCCTGCAAAAAGTACTACGAACCATTTGTAGGAGGAGGGGCGCTGCTCTTTGACAGCAAGCCGGAACAGGCATTTATCAATGACATCAACCGTGAACTGATGCATACCTACGAGGCGATCCGGGACTCCAGGGATGAATTCATCAGCCGGATGGAAGAGATGGATCGTGTCACCTGTACCAAGGAGTTTTATTACAAGACCAGAGGACGCTACAATGAAAAGCTTTCCGGCGGTGAGTATGATGTAGAGATGGCAGTACTGTTTGTGTATCTGAATAAGCACTGCTTTAATGGGCTGTACCGGGTGAATGCAAAGGGGTTGTTTAACGTACCCTGGAATCAGAAGATATCGGGCAAATCCATTGATATAGAAAATATAAAAGCGGTTTCTTATTATCTGCAGAACGTGACCATTACTTGTCAGGATTTTGAGACAGCACTGGAAGGGGCAGGGGCTCAGGATTTTATTTATCTGGACAGTCCCTATGCGCCGCTGAATCCCACCTCGTTTGAAGCGTATACCAAGGAAGGATTTACGATTGAAGAGCACAGGCGTCTGGCGGAAGTCTTCCGCAGACTCACGGAAAAAGGCTGTTACTGTATGCTGACCAATCACAATACGGAGTTAATTCATGAATTATACGACGGTTTTTCCATGGAAGAGATCGATGTGAGGAGGGCTATTAATTCCAATGCCAGCAAACGGGTAGGCAAGGAATTGATTATACGTAATTATCGGTAAAGCAGACAGGGAGCAAATAACGATTCACCGGGCAGGCTTGGACGTGTCCGGACAGAGAAGGAGAGTGGGGATGGACAAACTGTTTCGCTCCAGTTTAAAACCAGTTTATACAGAAGAACATATAATGCTGTACCAGGCAGACAGTCTGGAACTGCTGAAAAAGGGAATACCAGAGTCTGTGGATATGATTTTTGCAGATCCCCCCTATTTTCTCAGCAATGACGGAATTACCTGCAAGGGCGGTAAAATGGTATCTGTGAATAAAGGGAAATGGGATCAGTGTGATTCTGTTATGGACAAACACAATTTTAACCGCAGATGGATTCGGGCCTGCAAAAAAATGCTGAAGGAAAGCGGGAGTATCTGGATATCCGGGACTCTTCACAATATTTATTCCATCGGCATGGCGCTGGAGCAGGAGGGATTTAAAATTATCAATAATATTACCTGGCAGAAAACGAACCCGCCGCCGAATCTGGCATGCCGGTGCTTCACCCACTCTACGGAGACCATTCTCTGGGCGCAGAAGAACGAAAAAAAGGCCCGGCATCTCTTTAACTATGAAGATATGAAGGAAATGAACGGGGGAAAGCAGATGAAGGATGTCTGGACGGGGAGCCTGACGAAGCCCTCTGAGAAGACATTTGGAAAACATCCGACCCAGAAACCGGAGTATCTGCTGGAACGCATAATACTTGCCTCAACCAAACCGGGAGATATGGTATTGGATCCCTTCTGCGGTTCCGGAACTACCGGTGTGGCGGCCAAGCGTCTGGGCCGCAGGTTTATCGGCCTGGAACGGGAGGAAGAGTATCTGAGAATCAGTGAAAAGCGTCTTTGGGCAGCCAGGGAGAGGCAGGAGGATAGCCATGAGTAAAAAAATTACAGTCTGGTTACTGGTGCTGAGTATGTTCTGTCTGCTGGCCGGGTGTCAGGGGAAGGAAGAGGAGACCAGAGAATATATAAATAAGGGGAATACATTTTCTGTCACAGTCCCAGGTGAATGGAAGATTACAGAGACAGATAATGAGGACCATCTGGTGCTGGACAACGAGGACCAGTCTCTGAGTATCCTGATTCAGCGGTTTCCCCAGGAAGGGCTGGAGGAGGAAGACGGCAGCGGACTGGAAGACTTTATGGCTGCGTATAAAAGCCAGGTTATCCCGGATCTGGCGGCCGCCGGGTCAGAGTCGGACGGGGATGCACAGCTGGAGGGAATGAAGCATGCCAGAGAAGAGGAATATAAGATGACCCAATCAGGCCAAGTCTTCAAGGCTTATATCTTATATGTGGAATCCGATGTGGCATATTACAGTGTAGCAGTCACAGGAACCGGGGAATCCTACGATCCGGATATTGATAAGCTGAAAACAGCAGTAAAAACACTGAAGGAGTTGTAATTACCGGGTTGACTTACAAGTAAAAAGTGATATAATGATCCCAGAATATAAGAAAAGCTATGAAGGAAAGAGTAACTTATAGGATGCATACAGAGAGAGCGGCACATCGGTGGAAGCTGCTTATGCAAAATATCAGTGAAGACCACTCCTGGATGTTCTGCAGGATGCAGAAGATCAGCTGCATATGAATACAGAAGCTTTCTGTTAAGTATGGCCGTATGCCTGCGTTAAAGGCTAGGATTTGATGGAATCCGAAAGTTAAAAGTTAAGGTGGAACCGTGCATTTCAAAATAGTATGCACCCTTAGAGCTGTACAATTGTGCAGTTTTAAGGGTGCTTTTCTTATATCCGCAACATGTCATTCTGCGCAGAGGACAGTTCAAAATAAAAGAACAGGAGAGAGTATATTATGAGGATAACATTAAAAGATGGAACTGTGAAAGTATATGAGAGGCCGCTGACACTTGAAGAATTGGCCGGGGACCTTTCAGAGAGGCTGAGACAACATGCAGCGGCAGGGCTTGTAGACGGAACACTGACGGATCTGAGGGAAGAGCTGACGGCAGATTGCAGCGTGGAAATCCTGACGTTTCAGGATGAGAGAGGCAGGGACGTCTTCCGCCATACCACCGCACATATTCTGGCGCAGGCAGTGAAACGGCTGTATCCGGAGACAAAGCTGGCCATAGGGCCTGCCATCGCGGACGGCTTTTATTATGATTTTGACAGAGAAGTCCCCTTTTCCCAGGAAGAGCTTATGCTGCTGGAAAAAGAGATGCAGAGGATTGTAAAAGAAGGGTATAAGATCACACGATTTACCCTTACCAGGGAGGAAGCGCTTCAGCTGGCAGCATCCCGTGGAGAAGACTATAAAAAGGAACTGATAGAGGAGCTGCCGGAGGACGAACCCATCCGTTTTTATCAACAGGGGGAATATATTGACTTGTGCGCAGGCCCCCATCTGCTGAGCGTAGCACCAGTAAAAGCTTTTCATCTGACAAAAGTGGCCGGAGCTTACTGGAAAGGCAGCGAGAAGAATAAAATGCTTACCAGAATCTATGGCACTTCCTTTCCCAAAAAAGCAGACCTGAAAGCGTATCTGGAACAAATGGAGGAGGCAAGGAAAAGAGATCACAGAAAATTGGGGAAAGAATTGGGCCTTTTTACCTTTATGGAACAAGGGCCGGGATTCCCATTCTTTCTGCCAAAGGGAATGGTGCTGAAGAATGTTCTGATTGACTATTGGAGAGACATTCACCGGAGAGAAGGGTATGTGGAGACATCAACGCCTGTGATGCTGAACAAAAGCCTCTGGGAAACATC
The DNA here is from genome assembly GCF_009677585.1 of Lactonifactor sp. BIOML-A5. Taxonomy (GTDB): domain Bacteria; phylum Bacillota; class Clostridia; order Lachnospirales; family Lachnospiraceae; genus Lactonifactor. The sequence goes on from NZ_WKYV01000019.1 coordinate 54,942, forward strand.
GGGCCATTGGGAACACTATAAGGAAAATATGTATACTACAACTATTGATGACGAGGAGTATGCCATCAAACCCATGAATTGTCCGGGAGGTATGCTGGTCTATCAGTCGGAACCTCGTTCCTATCGGGACCTTCCCATGCGGATCGGTGAGCTGGGACTGGTACACCGTCATGAGAAATCAGGAGCTCTTCACGGTCTGATGCGGGTGCGGTGCTTTACCCAGGACGATGCCCATATTTTTATGACAAAGGATCAGATTTTGCCGGAGATAAAGGGAGTAGTCCGGCTGATTGATCAGGTATATTCACGATTCGGATTCAAATATCATGTGGAACTTTCTACAAGGCCAGAGGACAGCATGGGCAGTGATGAGGACTGGGAGGATGCTACCATGGGACTTAAAAGGGCCCTGGAGGAGATGGAAATTCCCTATCAGGTAAATGAGGGGGACGGGGCTTTCTACGGGCCGAAGATTGACTTTCATCTGGAAGACTCAATTGGAAGAACGTGGCAGTGCGGTACCATACAGTTGGACTTTCAGCTGCCTTTGCGGTTTCAGGCAGAATATACGGGGGAGGATGGACAGAAGCACCGTCCCATTATGATTCATAGGGTAGTATTTGGCTCAGTGGAGCGGTTTATAGGGATTCTCACAGAGCATTTTGCAGGAAGGTTTCCTTTCTGGCTGGCACCGGTGCAGGTGAAGGTTCTCCCGGTCTCCAGAAAACACGGTGCGTATGCCGGAAATATTCTGGAGCAGCTTAAAAACCAGGGGATCCGGGCGGACATGGATATGAGAGATGAAAAAATAGGCTATAAGATCAGAGAGGCCCAGCTGGAAAAGATCCCATATATGATAGTTGTGGGAGATCGGGAGGAAACAGACGGCACCATAGCACTGAGAAGCCGGGAGGAAGGAGACCTGGGAAGTATGAAGCTGGAGGAGTTCCTGGAACGCAGCCTATAATCCGACAAGAAAATCCTTTTACTTCCCCCGGGTTTATATTATAATTAATCTGTATGTTAAAATAAATATAGGGAGAGGTTTTTCTATGGAACGAAAAGTAGGAACCATCTCAAGAGGAATCCGCTGCCCGATTATCCGGGAAGGGGATCCCCTTGGTGATATTGTAGTAAAGAGCGTACTGGACGCAGGAGAGAGTGAAGGATTTTCCCTGAGAGACAGGGATGTAATTGCCGTGACAGAATCAGTGGTTGCCCGTTCACAGGGAAATTATGCCTCAGTGGAGGCCATTGCAGAGGATGTTAGGAAGAAGCTGGGAGGAAAAACGATAGGAGTCATCTTCCCTATCTTATCCAGAAACCGTTTTGCAGTATGTCTGAAGGGAATCGCAAAAGGAGCGGAAAAGGTAGTCCTTATGCTGAGTTATCCCAGTGATGAGGTAGGGAATGAACTGGTATCTCTGGACAAGCTGGATGAGGCCGGCGTGAATCCCTACAGTGATGTGCTGACACTGGAACAGTACAGAAAGCTGTTTGGAGAAAACAAGCACCCTTTCACGGGCGTTGACTATGTGGCGTATTACAGTGAGATTATCCGTAAGACCGGGGCGCAGGTGGAGGTGATCTTTGCCAACAATCCAAAAGAGATTCTGTCTTATGCGGACTGTGTCCTGTGCTGCGACATCCACTCCCGGGAGCGTACCAAACGGATTCTCAGACAGGCTGGGGCTAAGGCTGTGTGCGGCCTTGATGACATTCTCACGGCGCCGGTGGAGGGCAGCGGCTGCAATGAGAGATACGGACTTTTGGGATCGAATAAATCAACAGAAGATACGGTAAAACTGTTCCCCAGAGACTGCAAGAACCTGGTAGAAGAGATACAGGACAAGGTTCTTAAAGCAACAGGCAAATGTGTGGAGGTTATGGTATATGGTGACGGAGCTTTTAAGGATCCCGTAGGAAAGATCTGGGAACTGGCCGACCCTTGTGTATCCGTAGCCCACACACCTGGTCTTGAGGGAACACCGAACGAAGTTAAACTAAAATATCTGGCAGACAATGATTTCAGGGAGCTGTCCGGGGAGGCGCTGAAGGAGGCCATATCCAAGAGGATCAAAGAAAAGGGCGAAAACCTTGTGGGAGATATGGCGTCTCAGGGAACCACGCCCAGACGTCTTACGGATCTCATCGGTTCTCTCTGTGATTTGACCAGCGGCTCCGGGGATAAGGGTACCCCGGTAATTCTGGTACAGGGTTACTTTGACAATTTTACGAATTAGGATAAGGAGATAGATTAGGGATGAAACAGGATATGATAGTAATCTTAGACTTGGGAAGCACAGAGAATACCACACTTGCGAGAGCTATCCGTGACCTGGGGGTGTACAGTGAGATTCACCCTCATGATATTACTGCCAGGGAGCTTAAAGAGCTGGAAAATGTAAAAGGCATTATTCTGAACGGCGGTGAAAACCGGGTGGTGGACGGCCAGTCCATTGACGTGTTGCCGGAGATTTACGGCTGCGGCTATCCGGTTGCTGCCATTGATCATCAGGCGGCACAGTGTGAGACAAAGCTGGAAACACTGCCGGATACAAACTGGCTGAAGGAATTTTTATTCACCGTCTGCAGAGCAGAGCCGAACTGGAATATGAAGAACTTTGTGGAAGACCAGGTGGAACTGGTGCGCCGCCAGGTAGGGGATAAAAAGGTATTGCTGGCACTCTCCGGCGGGGTGGATTCTTCTGTCGTGGCAGCTCTTCTTCTGAAAGCCATCGGACAGCAGCTTGTGTGTGTTCATGTAAACCACGGGCTTATGAGAAAAGGAGAGTCAGAAAGCGTTGTCTCCGTCTTCCGGGATCAGCTGAGCGCAAACCTTGTATACGTAGACGCCACTGAGAGATTCCTTGGAAAGCTGGCCGGTGTTGCAGATCCTGAGGAGAAAAGAAAAATTATCGGAAGTGAATTCATCCGTGTCTTCGAAGAAGAGGCCAGAAAGCAAGAGGGAATTGACTTCCTGGGGCAGGGGACTATTTATCCGGATATTATAGAAAGTGGTACGAAAACCGCAAAAATGGTGAAGTCACACCACAATGTGGGCGGTCTGCCGGAAGATATGAAATTTGAGCTGGTAGAACCCCTGAAACAGCTTTTTAAAGACGAGGTACGCGCCTGCGGTCTGGAACTGGGACTTCCTGACGCCATGGTTTTTCGCCAGCCATTCCCCGGACCGGGACTGGGAGTGCGGTGTCTGGGCGCCATCACCAGAGAGCGCCTGGAGGCTGTCCGGGAAGCGGATGCGATTCTCCGGGAGGAGTTTGAAATTGCAGGCCTGAATAAAAAAGTATGGCAGTATTTTACCATAGTTCCGGACTTCAAGTCTGTGGGGGTAAAAGACAATGCCAGATGCTTTGAGTATCCTGTGATTATCCGTGCGGTGAATACTGTGGATGCCATGACAGCTACTATCGAACAGGTAGAGTGGCCCGTGCTTCTGAAGATTACAGACCGTATCCTGAAGGAAGTGGAGAATGTAAACAGAGTCTGCTATGATCTTTCCCCCAAGCCTACGGCTACTATAGAATGGGAATAAAGCCTGAAATGGCTGGTTGATATGAACTGTCGGGGCCGGCTGGAAAGTATTCCTGCCGGCCCTGTTCGATGCAGCAAATTCAGGAGGTGTTATGTATTCCAGTCTAAAAACGTATCTAATTTTGTTTGGCGGTGTTTTTGCACTGTCGACATCGGCCATTTTTGTTAAAATAGCGAATGCCCCTTCATCGGTCACTGCATTTTACCGCCTTTTCATTGCGGCAGTGGCGCTTACGCCTGCCCTTCTGTGCATCCCCGAAAGCCGGGGGGAAATCAAAAAACTCCAAACGAAGCAATGGGTACAGATTTTGTCCGCGGGTTTATTGCTGGCTCTGCACTACGTGCTTTGGTTTGAATCACTGAACTTCACGTCTGTTGCAAGCTCCACGGTTCTTGTGTGTCTGCAGCCCTTGTACTCTCTTGCACTGGAACGGTTTATAGGCAAAAAGAAAATAAAATCCGCTGCGCTGGCCGGCTGTGTAACTGCTTTATGCGGCTGTTTTATCATAGGATTCGGTGATTTCCGGCTCGATGGGAAAAGCCTTCTGGGGGATATATTGGCATTGGTTGCAGCCGGCGTGATATCGCTGTACTTTTTTGTGGGAGAAAACATCAGAAAAGACATTTCTGCCGTGACCTACTCAACGTTAAGCTATTCTTTCAGTGCGGTCCTCCTGGCTGTGTATATTCTAATCCGGAAGGAATCCTTCTGGGGCTATACGGGACAAACATGGCTGGCGTTTCTCGGACTGGCCCTGATTTCGACCATTGGCGGACAATTTGTATTCAATCTTTTGCTAAAAAATGTACCGGCTTCTGCAGTAACAATGAGCATTCTGGGAGAACCTGTCGGCACCTGCATACTTGCTTATCTGATACTCCATGAAGTTATTATACTTCAGCAATTTATTGGGATACTAGTAATAATGCTTGGGATGATTGTGTTCTTTTTTTCCAAATCCCCAAAGAAACGTGAAACCCTTAAAAATGGGCTGACTAAAGGAAAAGAATAGTGGACACATTTTTAAAGAAATGATACTATCTTACCAGATAAATCAAGAAGAAAACATATGAAAAAGAGGGAACTATCATGGATATACAAAATCTATTAGAACAGGTAAAAGCAGGAGAAATGGAGATTTCCCAGGCGGAAGCTCTGCTCAAGAAGCTGCCCTACGAAGAGCTCGGGTTTGCCAAGCTGGATCACCACAGGAAAGCCAGATCAGGATTTGAGGAAGTGATTTTCTGTCAGGGAAAGCAGACACAGCACCTGGTGGAGATTTATAAGCATTTTTATGAACAAGACTCTAATGTGCTGGGGACAAGAGCTTCCAGGGAACAGTATGAGGCGGTGAAAGAGGTGCTGCCTATGGTGCAGTATGATGAAATGTCAAAGGTTCTTTCTATATACAGCAAAGAGCGGGAGTTGACGGGATGCGTGGCTGTCTGTACCGGAGGGACATCAGACATACCCGTGGCAGAGGAGGCGGCTCAGACTGCAGAGTTTTTTGGGGCAAAGGTAAAACGGATCTACGACGTGGGGGTTGCGGGGATACACCGTCTCCTGTCCAAAGTGGATGTGATAGAGGATGCCAACTGCATCGTAGCGGTTGCCGGTATGGAAGGGGCCCTTGCAGGGGTAGTGGCAGGCCTGGTGGACAAACCTGTGATTGCAGTCCCCACCTCAGTGGGATACGGAGCCAATTTCGGAGGACTCTCAGCCCTTTTAACCATGCTGAACAGCTGTGCTGAGGGGATAGCGGTGGTAAATATTGACAATGGGTTCGGAGCGGGATATATGGCAACACAGATAAACCGCCTGGCTGAGCGTTAACAGCAGGATATAAGGGTGAGGACGCACCGCTTCAGCGGAGAGCCATATTATAATAACTAAAAGAAAGTGTTGCCAAAAGGAGGATACTGTATTAAAATAGTGCAGTATCTAAAAGAATTAGAAAAAGGGGGAAATCTATGCGTAAATTGTGGAACAGCCTGCCCTTTCGCCTGCTGCTGGGCGTTGTGGTTGGTATAATCATTGGATTAATTGCCAATGAGAGTTTTATGAATGTCATTGTTACTGTAAAATATGTACTGGGGCAGGTGATTACCTTCTGTGTGCCTCTGATTATTATTGGCTTTATTGCACCGTCTATTACCAAACTGGGGAGCAATGCTTCCAGAATGCTGGGAATTGCCCTGGTAATCGCGTATGTGTCTTCCATAGGGGCCGCCCTGTTTGCGGCGGCGGCAGGCTACGGATTCATTCCGCATCTGTCAATTGTATCTACGGTAGATGGATTAAAAGAACTTCCGGAGGTGATTTTCCAGCTGGAGATTCCGCAGATTATGAGCGTTATGAGCGCACTTGTATTTTCTGTAATGATAGGTCTGGCGGCTGCCTGGACAAAAGCAAACTATATTACAGGGGTTTTGAATGAATTTCAGCAGATTGTGCTCCAGATTGTTACCAGAGTGATTATCCCTATCCTGCCGTTTTTTATTGCGTCTACATTCTGCGGGCTTGCCTATGAGGGAACCATTACCAGACAGCTGCCTGTGTTCATTAAAGTCATTTTAATCGTTATGCTGGGGCATTACCTCTGGCTGGCTCTGCTGTATCTCCTTGCGGGCCTGTATTCGGGGAAAAGTCCGTGGGAAGTGCTTAAATATTATGGACCGGCATACCTTACCGCTGTGGGTACTATGTCATCGGCAGCCACACTGGCAGTTGCATTAAACGGAGCCAGAAAGTCCAAGGTGCTGCGCAGGGATATGGTGGACTTTGGTATTCCCTTGTTTGCCAATATTCATCTTTGCGGGTCTGTGCTCACTGAAGTATTCTTTGTCATGACCGTATCCCAGATACTGTACGGCTCACTGCCCTCCCTTGGAACCATGGTATTGTTCTGCCTGCTCCTGGGGGTATTCGCCATCGGGGCCCCGGGGGTGCCGGGAGGCACTGTGATGGCTTCCCTGGGACTGATTACCGGCATCCTTCTCTTTGACGAGACAGGAACCGCCCTGATGCTCACGATATTTGCACTTCAGGACAGTTTTGGAACTGCCTGCAATGTAACCGGAGACGGTGCCCTGACTCTTATGCTGACAGGGTATGTAGAAAAGCATAAGGTGGAGGAGCAGAAACTGGAAGTTAAATTATAGAACCAGGGTAACAGAGTACCTGCCGAAACAAACAGCCGGCGGGTACTCTGTTTTTGCGTACTTACATAACAGAAGATAAAATTCCGGCAACTTAGGGTGGAAGCCAGATGGCTGGGGTGGTATAATTTTGATAGTAAATGCATGAAGGATAGGAGAAGCTATGGGAAAACAGAAGAAAAGGAAGAAAAAAGGTGTAGGGGATATTGTTCGCAGTGTGCTGCTGATTGTATGTATCGGTATATTTTTATTTTCTGCCTTCCAGTTATTTCGTATTTATATGGAGTATAAAAAGGGATCCGATGAATATGACTCCATAAAGGATACTGCCGTCATTGAGCCGGCCAGGGAGGAGACTGGGGAGGAAACGGAGGAACCTCAGATTCAGGCCCCGCAGATTGATTTTGCGTCACTTCAGGCCACGAACCCCGATGTGGTGGGATGGTTGGAGCTTGAGGCTATAGATATCAGCTATCCCATTGTACAGGGAAAGGATAACGATAAGTATCTTCATTATACCTTTGAGGGAAAGAAGAATGCAGCGGGAGCCATTTTTATGGAATATACCAACAAATCAGATTTTTCGGACTGCAATACAATTATATATGGGCATAATATGAAAAATGGTTCTATGTTCGGGCAGCTGAAAAAATTTCAGCGGGAGGATGTGTACTCTGTAAGCCCCTATCTGTGGATCTGCACACCCGGCGGAAGCTACCGATATGAGATTTTCTCCTATCATACTACAAGTGCCACAGGGGATACATATACCCTTTTCAGTGCGCCGGGTCAGGAATTCCAGCAGTATCTGGAAAAAATGAAAAGTGCTTCAGAGATAGAAAATGATGTTCAGGTTTCACAGAACGATAAGATTGTTACATTATCTACCTGCACCGGAAATGATAAGACAAGATTTGTGGTTCAGGCCAAACGCCTGCCGGAGGTGTATAAGTGATGAAAGAAATTGAAAAACTGCAGCAAATCATTGACAAATATGATAATATTGTATTTTTCGGGGGTGCAGGAGTGTCTACTGAGAGCGGGATTCCGGATTTCAGAAGCGTGGACGGCCTGTATAACCAGCAGTATGACTACCCCCCTGAGACAATCCTGAGTCACACCTTTTTTATGAGAAACCCCCAGGAATTTTTCCGCTTTTACCAGGCCAAGATGCTCTGTGACACGGCGAAGCCCAACAAGGCCCATCTAAAACTGGCGGAGTTGGAACAGGTCGGGAAGCTTAAGGGGATAATTACTCAGAATATAGACAATCTTCACCAGATGGCGGGGAGCAAAAATGTTTGGGAGCTTCACGGATCTGTGTATCGGAACTACTGCGTTCGCTGCGGCGGAGCCTATGACTTTGCCTTCATGAAGAAAGCCAGCGGGATTCCCAAGTGTAAATGCGGCGGAATGGTTAAGCCGGATGTGGTCTTGTACGAGGAAAGCCTGGACAGCCATACCCTAGAGGGGGCGGTATCTGCCATCAGCAAAGCCCAGGTCCTGATCATCGGGGGCACTTCCCTGGCCGTCTATCCGGCAGCGTCGCTGATAGATTATTTCCGGGGGGAGGCCCTGGTTGTGATCAACAAGGCTCCCACACCCAGGGATAAGCAGGCGGATCTTCTGATACAGGCACCCATCGGGGAAGTGTTCGGACAGATAACCGTAAAATAACTTTCGGAGGTTTACGATATGGTATATGAAGTGGGAGACATTGTAAGGCTGAAAAAACAGCATCCCTGCGGCAGCAGTGAATGGGAAATCCTGAGGGTTGGGGCCGACTTCCGGCTCAAATGTACAGGGTGCGGCCATCAGATCATGGTGACCAGAAAGCTGGTAGAGAAGAATACCAGAGAATTGAAAAAAAGGGCAAAATAACTTGCATTCTCATACATTTTATGGTAGAATCAAAAATTGTGATATATTATAAGATATCCTTGTTCCCTGAAGAGATCAGGGGGCCAAAAGACCAAAAGGAGGTAAAACAGCATGAACAAGTATGAATTAGCATTAGTTGTGAATGCCAAAATTGAAGATGAAGCTCGTGCAGCTGTTGTAGAAAAAGCGAAAAAATACATCGAACGCTACAACGGAACTGTAACAGAAGTGGAAGAATGGGGTAAGAAGAGATTAGCTTACGAAATTCAGAAAATGAGAGAAGGCTTCTATTACTTTATTCAGTTTGAGGCAGATGCAGCTTGTCCGGCAGAAGTTGAAAGACACGTGCGTATTATGGACAATGTTTTGAGATATTTGGTTGTTAAAAAAGAAGCATAATTTTTTAACTGAAAAGCGCCATTTTGATTATAATGGTTCTGATAGCCGATGATTGATAATTTGTAAATAATACGAGGTAATAGATATGAACAAAGTAATTTTAATGGGGCGTTTAACAAGAGATCCTGAGGTAAGATATTCAGCAGGAGAGAATGCGCTGGCAATTGCCAGATATACACTTGCCGTAGACAGAAGATTCCGGAGAGACGGAGAGGCAACAGCAGATTTTATCAGCTGTGTTGCATTTGGCAGACAGGCAGAGTTCGCGGAGAAGTACTTCCGCCAGGGAATCCGTATTACCATATGCGGAAGGATCCAGACAGGAAGCTATACGAACAGGGAAGGCCAGAAAGTGTATACTACAGAAGTTGTTGTAGAGGAGCAGGAATTCGCTGAGAGCAAGGCAGTCAGTGACAGCCATGTGGGACAGGCGTCACAGCAGGCCGCAGCTCCCACACCGAACAATGCAGCATCTATCGATGGCTTTATGAATATTCCTGACGGCATAGACGAAGAACTGCCGTTTAACTAAAATAAGGAGGTTAAAGCTCATGGCTTACAATAAAAGTGAAAGACCAGATTCTCCAATGAAGAGAAGAGGCGGTCGCAGAAGAAAAAAAGTTTGTGTATTCTGTGGTAAAGAGAACAATGAGATCAGCTACAAGGATGCTAACAAATTAAAGAGATATGTATCTGAAAGAGGGAAAATCCTTCCCAGAAGAATCACAGGTAACTGTGCAAAACATCAGAGAGCTCTTACAGTTGAAATTAAGAGAGCAAGACATATCGCTATTATGCCTTACGTAACAGACTAAAAATGAATCTGGATAAAACCGTTATTGCTTGTGCAGTAGCGGTTTTTTTAATGGGAATGACACATACTAGAAGGGAAGCAAATGTTAGAATTCTATCCAGGAAAGGCAAATATATGAAATTTGATGCAGTTTATTATGAGACAGAAAGTTTGTCCTACCCTCTGGGAAAGGCATTGAAGGAGAGGTTTGGCAATCTGCCCTGGATCCCTATAGAGAACCATAATTCCATCAGGGAGATGCAGGAAAAACCTAATGCGGAGTTCGGGTACATGAAACGCAACCTGATTATCGGCATTCGAAAAACCCATAAATATGTAGAAAATCATAAAGTGTCTGACTATCTTGTCCCCTACACGTCCTCAGGATGTACGGCCATGTGCCTGTACTGCTATCTTGTATGCAACTATAATAAATGTGCGTATTTGCGTCTCTTTGTCAATCGGGAACAGATGCTGGACAGACTGATACGCAAATCCGGCAAAAGTGACAGGCCTCTTACTTTTGAAATTGGCAGCAATAGTGATCTGGTGCTGGAAAATACTATAACAGACAATCTGACCTATACCATTTCCAGATTTGCAGAGGAGGGCACAGGCTCTCTTACCTTTCCCACCAAATTTGATATGGTGGATCCGCTGCTAAATCTGGACCACAGAGGAAAGGTTATTTTCCGGATGAGTGTCAATCCCCAGTCCGTGATCCGGAGGATAGAACTGGGGACTTCCGGGCTGAAGCAGCGGATCAGGGCCGTGAATAAAATGTGTGCGGCGGGATATCCCTGCGGGCTTTTAATCGCACCTGTCATATTGGCAGATGGATGGAAAGAGGCGTACACCGGTCTTTTCGAGGAATTGAGAGAAGGGCTGTCAGAACAGGTGAGAGAACAGATGTTTCTTGAGATTATACTGATGACCTACTCTTATATCCACCGGGCCATCAATGAGGAGGCTTTCCCCAATGCCCCTCAGCTGTATGACAAAGACCTGATGACAGGACGGGGCAGAGGCAGATATTGCTATCGTCCGGAGGCGAGAGCAGAGGCGGAAGCATTCCTGCGGGAGGAGATTAAAAGGATTCTTGGGGATGTACCGATTCTGTATATCAGTTAGAAGGACAGAGCCTCATAAATACACATCCCCCCGGGAAAGCTTTTTCTGGGGCTGGTTATTTGGGAAGTTCAATCATCTTATCCAGTTCCAGTCCATGGAATACCCCCTGAAACGTTAGATGTGTCAGAAGTTCCGCAAGATAAGCAGGGCTGTATTTCATGCCGTCCTCCAGCCATTTGCTTGTGATTCCTATATGGGCAGAGATAATATACTGAATCAGGTAGGCTTTAGGCAGAGACAGATCTTCATCGCTGAACTGGTTTAGAATTTCAGTATAAGTAATACGGGCACTTTCTTCCATTTTCTGACGGAAGGAGGGCAGACCGTTTCTTCCCAGCATCACCCGGAAAAATTCCGCATGCCCGGCTATGTATTGGAAATGCTTCACGTAGTATTTACAGCTGCTCTTAGAGCTTAAGCCGGATTCCCTGGCATAGGAATCCGGCTTTGTCTCTTTCCTGAGCTGAGCAAAGATCTCATCTGTAATGGTATCTAAAAAATCCTGTTTATCTTCAAATTGAGAATAAAAAGTACTTCTTGCAACCTGAGCCTCTTCTACCAGATTCTGGACAGTGATTTCGTCAATTGTCTTCTGATCCATAAGGTGAATCAGAGCCGCCACCAGATACTGACGGCTTCTTGTCTTTCTGAGATCTCCGTGTTCCTTCATTGATACACCTCCCCGGCAGATTGGATTTATAAGTATTATAAATCCCGTCAAGCCGTTTGTAAAGTGGAGGATATCATGGGGCAGTGCCGAATTTACCTGCTGTAAATTTGGTCAGGAAGGGGGTAATAACAGTCGTAAGTATCATCACCAGCGCGATCTGTGCGGTAGCTGCCTGAAGATAGGGCGCATGTTCGGGAACTGCCTGGGCGATCTGGGAAGGTGCCCCTATGGCCAGGCCGGCGACACAGCAAGTCGCTACAGAGGCGTACCCTGGACGTCTCAAAATCCAGTGATCGGTGCAGAACGCAGGTATTATACTTATGATATAGAATACTAAGGTGAGAAAGATTCCTTGCAGTCCGGACCGGAAGGCGGTGACCAGATTCACGGATATTCCAAAGCAAAAGCCCAGAAAAGGAAGAATAATCATGGAACCAGGGGCCATAAGCTTTTGGATATCCCCGTCTATGTTTCCCAGGAGAATTCCCAGGAAAAACGGCACAAGGAGTGCGATTAGCGCCATATAATCAAAGGCGGCGCCACTTGCTGCACCAAGAATCAAAAGGGGAATGGTGGGCATGCAGGCTACATTCCAGAGTCCAAAGGCGGCGTGATCAATTTCATCCCCATAGGATTTCGTAAGTGCAAGAAATACTCCGGGGTTATTGCTGGCAAGAACGGATACAAAGGCCATAGTGGAAATGCCGAAGATCCCTTTGGCTCCAAAGCTGTGCATCAGAATCATTCCCGCAGCAAAGGCCATGATAAGCTTGACCGCCAGCAGGGTACCGTGCCGTTTCAGAACCGTGCCTATCTGCCGCACAGGAAGCTGACTGCCAATGATAAAAAGCAGCAGTCCTGCCAGGCACATAGTGCCGGAGGAGGAAAAGAGTGCGGTGGTAGGGCCTCCGATTTCAACGAGACCGGGTGCCCAGGTATGAATAATCGCCGCGATAAGTAAAGGCCCGACCATGAGTCCCCCAGGAAACTTTTGTACCGTTTTGAGTATTTTCAAAATATCCCTCCCGTCTTACTTTATTATAAGGATACCGGCCGCTGTTATACGGCCGGATAATCTGTCAAATATTTAATTTCAGCAGTTCAGCGGCATTGGTGCGTCCGATGCGGATGCGATCCGCATAGCTGAGAGGTACATTATCAAACCAGGTAGCAGCCTCATCCAGACTTTCGTATGGGGTATCCGAAGAGAACATGACATGCCTGTTATCGCACTCCATAAGGGTATCAATAAAAGCACGGGTATGAAAATGTCCGCTGGTAGTCATATATACGTTCTTTTCCATATATTCTGTCAATGGCTTTTTGTGAGCGCCGCAGGGTTTCTGGTTATTCAGACGGTGCTGAAGACGGGGAAGCCCAAAGGGAAGTCCCTCTCCCAGATGGCCCAGAATCAGCTTTGCTGTGGGCAGTTCGTCAAAGATACCGCTGCATAACAAACGAATGGCATGGATGGCAGTCTCAGCGCCAAAGCCCCAGGCAGAACCCAACAGGCCCGGATAGCCCTCATAGGCTCTCTGCTGATTTGGAACCGGATCACGGGGATGCAGGTAAAGCGGCACGTCCAGCTCAACTAGTTTCTTCCAGAAAACAAAGTTTTGCTTTTCGTCCAGATATTCTACGTTGTTTTTATCATTTTTCATGGTATATCCGTTTATAAGGGCGCCTACGAACCCCAGCTCTTTTACACAGAATTCCAGTTCCTTGCAGGCAGCTTCAGGATCCTGCATGGCGACAGCTGCAAATGCGTTAAAACGTTTGGGATATTTCTGCACATAGTTTTCGTAAATCCAGAGATTCATTTCATGAGCTCTGGCTACCGCGTCTTTAGTATCCAGCACTTCCTGGATACCCGGCTGTGTCAGGGACATAATAAACATCTCAACGCCATTCCGGTCCATATCTGCGATACGGATGTCGGCCGAATGCAGTCTGGCTTTAACTGCTTCAAAATAGTCTTCTTTATTTCTTGCAGTTTCATTCTGCGGATCCCCGGTAGCCTCCCACTGGGGAGATTCATAGTGTTCCTCCAGGGCAATCTTTCCGTGCATGATTTCCTGTCCGTAAGGAGCGACATAGTCTTTTACATATTCTTTTCTGAATTCAAAACCCATAATACTTACCTCCTGAAAGTGTTGGGAAATCTTTGCGCGCCAGATTTCTGTTGTTTGTGATTGCATTATAACAAATGAAACCTGGGATTACTATCATCAGAATATCGGTTTTTGTTCGGATTCCTTCATTTAAAGAGGGTATGTTTGGAAAAAAAGGGAAAACATACACATGTTAGAGTTTTGTCCGCAATAAGAAATACGGCAGCGGTCTAGCAGCTCTCCTCTGTGACTTTGTTACGGTGAAAAAGAATCTTTTCCTGTAGACTGTAAGTCAGTAAGAGACAGGGAGGTTGCTGTTGTGGCAAAAAAAAGTGCGTTTGTATCAGAAGGAGGCTGTGTGGCATGCGGAGCCTGTGAGAATGAATGCCCCAGAGATGCGGTGGCGGTATGGAGAGGATGCTTTGCTAAAATAAATAGGGAGAAATGTATAGGCTGCGGTCTCTGCGCCAGGGTATGCCCGGCCAATGCCATCTCACTGGTAAAAAGGGAGGTAGAAGCTTGAGAAAGAAGAAGTGGTACGAATACCTGTGGATCTGGTCCATAATTTATTTTGCTTTGGGCTTCTTTAATATATTATTTGCATGGCTGGGGATGATCGATTTTTTACTTCCAATAGTAATTGCCGTATTCGGGAAAAACAAATGGTTCTGCAATCATCTGTGCGGCCGTGGCCAGCTCTTTGCCCTTCTGGGGGGCAGACTGAAATTATCCCGGAATAAACCTACTCCCCATTGGATGTATTCCAAATGGTTCCGATATGGATTTTTGCTGTTCTTTATGACTATGTTTGGCAGTATGATATTCCAGACATGGATGGTGGCGTCCGGAGCCTCAGATTTGAGAGAGGCAATTAAGCTCTTATGGACGATCCGTGTGCCCTGGGGCTGGACCTATACCGCAGGTACAGCATCCCCGTGGGTTGCTCAGTTTGCATTCGGATTTTATGGTCTGATGCTCACATCCGCAATTATTGGCCTTGTAGTGATGATGTTATATAAGCCCCGCAGCTGGTGTACCTTTTGTCCTATGGGTACAATGACACAGGCAGTCTGCAGACTGGAACATAGAGAATGATGCAAGGAAACCCCACAATAAACGGCCCCCTGTCTGGCAGACAGGGGGCCGTTTATTGTTGACAGGCTGCCCGGGGGGCCATTCAGAAGAAGTTGCATTAAAAAACAAAATAGGATACTATATGAAGTAACATCTAACTTGATGGAAAGGTCAGTGTAACTTCGATGAAAAAAAATATATTATTGCGTACAAATCTACTGGTATGTCTGATCCTGGCAATCGGTTTCTCGCTCACTGCTATGCTCAGCTACCGGGCGAATTATAACGCCTCGCTGCAGAATATAGAACAAGTCTCAGACCTTACGTCTGAGGGGATTTATTACCAGCTGGCAGGTACGTTCACTAAGCCTGTGAATATTTCACTTACCATGGCAAATGACAGTCTGCTCAGGGACTTCCTGCTTGGGGAGGAGGCCCATCTGGAGGATGAGGGATATACGGAGACGATCCGGGAATACCTGCGCACATACCAGGAGAAATACGGATATGATTCGGTTTTTCTCGCATCGGTGGCTACCGAACGCTATTACAACTTTAACGGACTGGACCGTGTTCTGGAACCAGAAGATACGGAAAATAAATGGTTCTATGAGATGCTGGAAAAGGACGAGGATTACTCCATCGTGGTAGACAATGATCAGGTGGCAGGAGCTGAGAACCGGATTACCGTTTTTGTCAACTGCAAGCTTACCGGTCCGGATGGTCAGGTTCTGGGAATTGTGGGAGTGGGAGTGGCTATTTCTAATCTTCAGGAGCTTCTTCAGAGTTATGAGACAGAATTCGGTGTCCATGCCTATCTGGTAAATGCCCGGGGAATGATTGAGATTTCCACAGAATACACAGGGTATGAAGCAGTCAGCCTGTTCAAACAGTATACGTTTGCCTCAGACATTCAGCATGAGATTATGGACTGGGAAACTGCAGGGGAAGCCAAAAGCCTCTGGGCTGACAACGGCAAGGGTGACAGTTATGTGGTAACCAGGTATATTCCGGAGCTTATGTGGCACTTAGTAATTGAGAGAAATACCGGGAATCTGGTGGATGAGATGAAGCACCAGATGCTGCAGACTGTGATAGTCATTCTTGCCATCATCTTTGGGGTGCTTTTGATTATCACCTTGGTGATCCGCAATTATAACAAGCAGATTCTCTCATTGGTGAAGGCAGTAGAGAGACAACACCACACGGTGTTCGAACAGGCCACTAATCAGTTGTTTGAAGATATCTATGAGCTTGATATTACCAATAACCGTCCGGCAAACGAAAGTACAGAGCGTTATTTTGAAAGCCTTGGGGCACCGGCGGGGACTCCTTATGACAAGGCGCTGAAAATTATTGCGGAAAAGCAGATCAAAGAGGAGTACCGCCAGGGCTATCTGGATATGTTTTCCCCGGAAAATGTATACCGGGCGTTTCAGGAAGGACATGAAAGCCTGCACTATGATCTCATGATCTCCAAACATGGAGAGAAGTACTACTGGATGCGGATCACAGCACTTATCATCCCCTGGGAGTCCGATCATTCCCTTCATATGCTGGTGTATCGCCAAAATATCGATGTAGAGAAACAGCGGGAACATCAAATGCAGGAGCTGGCCCAGACAGATGAGATGACAGGGATGCTGAATAAATCAGCCACCCGGAGGCAGATCGAAGCACTGCTAAAGAAGGAACCCGGAAGATTTTATGCATTTTTCATTTTTGATATTGATAATTTTAAGCAGGCCAACGATCACTACGGGCATGTATACGGGGACGGTGTCATCACAGAATTTACCTGCCGCATTAAAAATCATTTTCGGCTGGACGATATCCTTGGACGCATCGGGGGCGATGAATTCGTCGCTTTTGCGGCTGCCCATAACAGGGAATGGGTGAATGAAAAGGCAGAAGAACTCTCAAAGGCTTTGGATTTTGTATATACATCCAGGGAACGGGAATGGCATGTCACAGCCAGCATTGGAGCAATCTCTGTCTGGGGAAAAGGGAGCAGCTTTGAGCTGCTGTATCAGCATGCGGATGAGGCTCTTTATCAGGCAAAAAAACTGGGACGCAATACCTATGTTGTATATGAGACACTCTCTTCTGAGGGGCGCTGACTATTGGGACAGAACCCGGGGGATAGGTGCTGAGGCTACTGTGATAACCAAACGGCGCTGAACTGGCGTCCTGAATTTAAAAAGTTTTTCTGAAATATCGTTAATAACCCATTAATTGTAGAACAAAATATGTTTGTTTATTCCATTTTCAAGACGTTAATTACCTGTCGTCATTGACGTATCATGCTTTTCATGTTACCATAAGGTTATCACGATAACAAAAAGGCGCAGAGGACTTGTCTGCATTGCCGGACTCATTTTATGCATTTGTGTGCATTATTCCTGCTATTGTGAAACAGTCTGAAAAGCTGTTATCAGGATTTAAAGTTTAACAGAATGGAGGGTTTTCATGAAGAAAAACAATGCGGAACAGAAATCTGACACTACAAAAGCTGGTAAAACGATAGATACTTCTATCGTATGTATCGCAGTGGCTGTAACGGTGATAATATCCATTGTGTGTATCGCCTTCTCAGACACCGTATCTGTATGGTTGTCGTCTATTTTTAACTATCTGACAAACAAATTGGGATTTACCTTTATCTGGTTTGCGGCTCTGGTCATTGCATTCTGCCTGTTTATTGCTTTCAGCAAATATGGGAAGATTCGCCTGGGGGCAGATACAGACCGTCCTGAGTATTCTAATATCAGTTGGTTTTCTATGATATTTGCGGCAGGTATGGGAATCGGGCTTGTATTCTGGAGCGTTGCCGAGCCGTTGAATCATTTTTTTGCTCCGCCGGTAGCCGATCCGGCATCACCAGAAGCTGTTGTTGAATCTCTGAAGTATACGTTCTTCCACTGGGGAATCCATCCCTGGGCACTTTATCTGGCGGTAGCTGTACCTATGGGATATTTTCACTTCAGACAGAAAAAACCAATGCTGGTCAGTTCGGTTTTCACACCATTTCTGGAGAACAAATCTTTTAAGAAGCCTCTTTTGAAGGGGATTGACGCTTTTACGATTATTCTGATTCTTATAGGAGTTGCAACCTCCTTTGGGTTGGGCAGTCTTCAGATTGCCAGCGGTCTGGACTACGTTTTTGGCTTTTCTATGGGAGATTTTACTCCTATTTTGATCATTATTGTATTTGCAGTATTGTTTATTATATCTTCCTCTGCGGGAATTGAGAAGGGAATGAAAAAGCTGAGCAACAGCAATACGGTCATTGTGTTTATGGTACTGTTTTTTATCCTGTTTACCGGCCCTACAATTAATCTGATCAAAAGTACTACGGAAGCAATAGGCGCTTATATCCATCAGCTGATTCCTATGAGCTTCTTCCAGGATGCAGACGGGGCGGTTGCTGCTCATACGGGAGAAAACTGGATTGGCAACTGGACCATATTCTACTGGGCATGGTGGATTACCTGGACCCCATTTGTAGGAAGTTTTATAGCGCAGATATCAAAGGGAAGAACTCTGCGTGAGTTTATTCTGGCGGTTATGTCCATCCCAACGATTCTCAGCTGTATCTGGTTTGGCGTACTTGGAGGTTCTGCCTTACATATTGAATTGGAGAACCCGGGAAGTATTGCTGTGAACGGTGTGGTAGATACCAACTCCTCTATTTTTGCTATGCTTTCCACGCTGCCGCTGCCCCAGATTATATCTGTACTGGTTATCATATCCCTGTCCGTGTTCTTCCTGACATCAGCGGATGCCGGTGTTCAGGTAGTGGCCGTTATGAGCTCACGGGGCATGGAGAATAATGACAGAAAGATTAAGATTCTGTGGGGCGTGATTCTGGCGATGCTTTCTATTATGTTTGTAGTAACCGGAGGATTATCTGCTGTTCAGTCACTATCATTTGTGTTTAGTTTTCCGTTTATGATCCTAATCTGCTTTATGCTGGTTTCTTTTTATAAGCAGCTGACTAAGAATGAGCTGAAATGATACTGTGGCCGGCGGGGGAATAAAGCGGCGGCGGACTATGCAAAGACAGGAAAAGGCAGCAGCAGCTATCAATGATTATCATTGATGCTGCTGCTGCCTCAGACTGTAGACAAAGTCCGAGGACAAGTGCCTCGGATTTTCTTCGCCATTGAGCCAGAAAAGTCAGCACTTACAAGACTTTGAGGCTCTTTTTTGGTATAATAGATGTAT